>CAZJHD010000020.1:0-75781 GCA_964545855.1 uncultured Planctomycetales bacterium | reverse complement strand
GACGTGCTCCTCTTCGTCGACAACATCTTCCGCTTCGTCCAGGCGGGCTCCGAGGTGTCGGCGCTCCTCGGACGCATGCCGAGCGCCGTCGGCTACCAGCCGACCATGGCGTCCGAGATGGGCGACCTCCAGGAGCGCATCACGTCGACCCGCAAGGGCTCGGTCACGTCGATGCAGGCCGTCTACGTGCCCGCCGACGACTTCACCGACCCGGCGCCCGTCGCCACCTTCGCGCACCTCGACTCGACGATCCTCCTCGACCGCGGCATCTCCGAGCTCGGCATCTACCCGGCGGTGCACCCGCTGAAGAGCGCGAGCCGCATGCTCGACCCGCACGTGGTCGGCGAGGAGCACTACCGCATCGCCCGCGAGGTGCAGCGCGTCCTCCAGCGCTACCAGGATCTGCGCGACATCATCGCGATCCTCGGCATGGAGGAGCTCTCCGACGAGGACAAGCGAATCGTCGCGCGCGCGCGCCGCATTCAGAAGTTCCTCTCCCAGCCCTTCTTCGTGGCGGAGCAGTTCACGGGCCTCCCGGGGCAGTTCGTCGGCAAGGACGACACGGTGCGTTCCTTCCGCGAGATCCTCGAGGGCAAGCACGACGCGCTTCCCGAGAACGCCTTCTACCTGGTCGGCTCCATCGAGCAGGCCATCGAGAAGGCGAAGAAGATGGATCGGGCCTGATCATGGCCGGCGCCCTTCGCCTCCTCGTCATCTCGCCCGAGAAGGTCGTCGTCGACCGAGAGGTGGACTCCGTCCGGATCCCCGGGACGGAGGGCTCCTTCGGCGTCCTGCGAGGGCACGCGCCCCTTCTCGCCGCCGTGGAGCCCGGAGAGCTCCTCGTCAGTGAGACGGGGGGCGCGACGACGGCGCTGTTCGTCGCCGACGGCTTCGTCGAAGTGCGCGACGACTTCGTGCGCGTCGTGGTGGACTCCGGCGAGCCGGTCTCCGACATCGACCTCGCCCGCGCCGAGACGAGCGAACAGAAGGCTCGCGAGCGGCTCCGGGAGGCGGCCAAGGTCGATATCGACCTGCCGCGCGCCGAAGCGGCCGTCCGGCGCGCCGTGATGCGCGAGAAGCTGAGCCGCAAGTACCGCGAGGGTCGCTGAGGGACGCCGGCCGGCGCCGGCGTCCGACGGCGCCGGTGCGCCGTAACCTGCCGGTCCTCGACACATCGAAGGCCCGGCATGCGCAGGATCCACGACCTCCTCGTCCTCACGCTCCTCGCGCTCGCGGCATGCTCCGCGACCCCGATGGCCGAGCCGCCGCGCGGCGCTGCCGATACCGCGCACGCGCACCTCGCGTCGGCCTTCGTCCTCCTGGACGGCTCGACACGCGGTCTCGGGCCGAGCGCGTCCCTGCGAATGGATCAGGAGCCCTTCGCGAAGCTCCATCGCGGGGAGACGCTCTTCTTCCGCAACCCCGATCCGTCCCGATTCCTGCAGGTGCGCATCGACGGCGACTTCCGCGGCTGCGCGCAGTGCGTGACCGTCACCGGCTTCGCCTGCCTCGAGGACGGCGCCCAGTCCCGCGCCATCGAGCCCGGCGGCATCGCGACGCTCTGCTTCCACGACGCGGGACGGTTCGAGGTGCAGATCCGCGGCGGCGCGGCGGACCTGGGCGGCGTCCTCGAGGTGGCTCCGTGAGAGGGCTCCTCGGACGTGCGGCGCTCCTGCTCGTCCTCGCGGGCGCTTGCAGCTCGATTCGGCCGAGCGTGCCTCCGTTCCGGGAGGCGCCTCCCAAGACCATCGCCGTGCTGCCGCTGGAGGGAGACCTCGCTCCGCGCGGGCGGGCGATCGTCCGCCGTCTCGTGGGGGGGCTCCTCGCGGATCGCGGCTACGTGCGGATCGACGACGAGATCGTCGACGCGGAGCTCGCGGCGGCGGGGCTGGCCCCCTGGAACTCCCGCTGGGTACCCGACGACACGACGCTCGCGTCCCTGGCGCGCCGCCTCGGCGCGGGAGCGCTCCTCGTGGGCGAGGACTTCCAGGACTCGTCCTTGCAGGCGGGAGTCTTCTACCGGCGCGGTCTCTCGGGTCGCTTCCGTTGGTTCGACGGAGCGAGCGGCGCCACGCTCTGGTCGACGGAAGTGGGTCGATCGACGACGGGCGGCGTCGCGCTCCAGAGCGGGCAGGTCCTGAAGGCCCTCTCGGAGACGGTCGCGAGCGGGAGCGAGGACCGCTTCGTGCGCCTCGCCGCGGCCATCGCGCTCGACTTCACCGACGCCGTTCCGGCGCATCCGAGCGCGACGGAACTCGGGGAGCGTCCGACCGTGGAGTCGGTCCGGTTCGTCGCCGAGCGGCGGGCCCTCGTGGCGGGAGACATGCTCGACCTCGAGGCGCGCGGAACACCGGGAGGCCGCGCGCGCGCGGATCTCGCGGGGCTCGCGATGGAGCTTCCGCTCGCCGAGACGTCGCCCGGGACCTACCGCGCGCGCGCGCGAATCGACGCCGGCATGGGCGTCGCGGGCGGACCGGTCACGGTGACGATCTACGACCGATTCGGGCGCGCCAGCGCGCCCCGCTCGTCCGCCGAGAGTCTCGCGATCGATGCGCCGCGCCTCGATCCGCCCAGCGAGGTCGTCGTCGAGTCCCTCGTGGCCCGCCGCCGGCTGCGGATCCGCTGGTCCGAGTCGCCCGGTGCCGCGGGCTACTCCGTGGCGCGCATCACCGAAGGCGCTCCCGAGTCGATCGCCGTCGCGCGGGGTGCGGTCGAGCTCGAGGACACCGTCCCCGATCCGGCCCGCACGGTCGTCTACGCGGTCTCGGCCCACTCGGCCTCGGGCTGCTTCGGGCCGCCGGCCGTCTCCGCCGTCGTGGAGCTCGCCCCATGAGAGCGCTCTCGCGGGCCGCGAAGCTGCTTCTCTTGCTGGGTCTCCTCGGCACGGCCGCATGCAAGAGCTCGTGGATCACGGCGCGGCGCGCCGAGGGATTCGAGCCGACGGAGGCCCGTCCCGTGCGCGTCGCCGTGCTCCGGTTCGAGGATCGTTCCGGCGGCACGAGCCTCCTGCTCTATCCGTTCCTG
This sequence comes from uncultured Planctomycetales bacterium, assembly GCA_964545855.1. Taxonomy (GTDB): domain Bacteria; phylum Planctomycetota; class UBA1135; order UBA1135; family JACQFD01; genus CAZJHD01. The sequence goes on along the minus strand of CAZJHD010000020.1, from coordinate 72,757 downwards.
CCGGTCATCTGGCTCGCGAGCGCCGTGACCCTGTCGGTGCCCGAGGCACTCCCCGATCCGGAGAAGGGCGCCGACACGCTCCGAGCCCTTCTCTGCGCTCGACTCCGGGGATCGACGCTGAACGTCATCGATCCGCAGGCCGTCGACACGCGGCTCGCCCACGGCGGGTGGCTCCCGCGCGCGTCGTCCATGGATCCGAAGGAGCTGGGGCGCATCCTCGGCGCCGACGCGATCCTGTTCGGCGAGGTCACCGACTGGGCGGGCCACTACTACGGCATCGAATCGCGAACCGTGGTCGAGGCCGGGGTGCGGCTCGTGTCGACTCTCGATGGACGCGAGCTCTACCGCGCGAGCATCGGAGTCTCCGATGCATCGGGCGTCTCCGGGGGACCGACCGGATACGTGAGCGCCGCCGCGACGCCGCTCGCGGCCCTGGGGTCGGGTCCCTATCGCGATCTGGCGATCCAGTGGTCGGAGCGCATGGGACGCGCCCTCGTCGGCGGCATCGACGACTCGTCGCCCGCGGCCGCCCCCGCGCCGGCGATCATCGCGGCGGCCGTCTCGGCGCCGCGGGACCGAACCCTCGTGCCCGGGGACGTGATCGACGTCTACGCGCTCGGGACGCCGGGATGCCACGCCTCCTTCGACCTGGGAACGCTGCGCCGAAGGGTGTTCATGTCCGAGGTGGCACGTCAGCCGCGCACGGGCGACGTGCGCAACGGTTCCGAAGCCGGGCTCTACCGGGGCGCCTACGTGCTGCAGGAGGGAGACCGGATCGTCGGCGCGCCCGTCGTCGTCGCGCTCGCGTCCTCGGGAGGCAGCGCGACCCTCGTCGCCCAGGGCGGCACGATCAGCGTCCCGTAGGGTGCGGCCTGGGCCGCCTCCGCCGGACTCTCCGGCGAGCGTGATTGACCGGGTCCCGCGCGCTCCCGAACATCGCGCCCCCACTTCCCGGGGCCGAGGCTCCGGATCGAGAGACGCGATGTCCCTGCGCACGAATACCTGCGGCGACCTGCGTGCCGCGAACGCCGGCTCCACCACGACCCTCTGTGGCTGGGTCGTGAGCCGACGCGACCACGGCGGGGTCTTCTTCGTCGATCTCCGCGATCGCTACGGCGTGACGCAGGTGGTGTTCGAGCCCGGCTCGCCGGCGCACGCCGTGGCGTCCACCTTCGGCGCCGAGGACTGCGTGCGCGTGACGGGCTCCGTGCGGCCGCGGCCCGAGGGCACGGTCAACCGCGAGCGGCCGACGGGGGAGATCGAGGTGGCGGCGACCTCCGCGGACGTGCTGAACGCGTCGAAGGTGCCTCCTTTCGAGATCGTCGACAAGACCGAGACGGCGACGGAGCTGCGGCTGCGTTACCGCTACCTCGACCTGCGGCGGCGGCCGCTCCAGCGGGCGCTCGTCGCGCGCGCGGACTTCTGCCGCGGGCTGCGCAACCACCTCGCGAGCCAAGGATTCGTCGAGGTGGAGACTCCGATGCTCACGAAGGCGACGCCGGAAGGAGCGCGCGACTACCTCGTTCCTTCGCGAGTGCACGCGGGCCGCTTCTACGCGCTGCCGCAGTCGCCGCAGATCTTCAAGCAGATCCTGATGATCGCGGGGCTCGATCGGTACTTCCAGCTGGCCCGATGCCTGCGCGACGAGGACCTGCGCGCCGACCGGCAGCCCGAGTTCACGCAGGTGGATCTCGAGATGAGCTTCGTCGAGCCCGAGGACGTCTGGAGCGCCGTGGAGGGCTCGATCGCGGCGGGCTACGCGGCCGCCTTCGGCGTCGACCTGAAGCCGCCGTTCCCGCGCCTCGCCTACCGCGACGCCATGGCGCGCTACGGCATCGACAAGCCCGACCTCCGCTTCGGCATGGAGCTCGTCGATCTGACGGAGCTCTCCCGCGGCTGCGGCTTCCGCGTCTTCCGGGAGGCGGCGGAGCAGGGCGGCATCGTGCGGGGAATCAAGGCCGAGGGCGCCGGCTCCTGGTCGCGCAAGGAGGTCGACGCGCTCTCGACGTTCGCCCAGGACCACGGCGGCAAGGGAGTGGCATGGCTCCGCGTCACCGACGCCGGGCTCGACGGCTCCATCGCGAAGTTCTTCGGCGACGGCGAGAAGACGGCGTTGTGCGAGGCGCTCGCGGGCAGGCCCGGCGACCTCCTCCTCTTCGGCGCCGGCGACGCGACGACCGTGAACGGCGTCATGGGACCGCTCCGCCACCACCTGGGCGACCGGCTCGGACTCCGCAAGGCGGGGACGTTCCGCTGCGCCTGGATCCGCGACTTCCCGCTCTTCGAGCGCAACACGAAGACGGGCTCGCTCGATCCCACCAACCACCCGTTCACGGCGCCGTCGGAGATGGACCTGTCGAAGCTCTCGGCCGCGCTCGACCGCGACCCGCTCTCGCTCGGAGGCCGCGGCTACGACCTCGTGATGAACGGGTGGGAGCTCGGATCGGGCTCCATCCGGATCCATCGCCGCGACGTGCAGGAGCGCATCTTCGAGTTCCTCGGTCTCGGCCGCGCCGAGTACGAGGCGAAGTTCGGATTCCTGCTGGAGGCGCTCGAGTACGGCGCGCCTCCCCACGGAGGGTTCGCCTACGGCGTCGACCGGTGCGTCGCGCTCGGTCTCGGACTCGACTCCCTGCGCGACGCCATCGCGTTCCCGAAGACTTCCACGGCGGCGGATCCGATGACGGGAGCGCCTTCGCCCGTGTCGGACCAGCAGCTCGCGGACGCCCACGTGCGCATCGTTCCCGAGGAGCCGGAGCGCGAACCAGGCGGACCGTAGACCGGCCCTTCGGCCGCCGCGGCGGGCCGGCGCGCCCCTGCGATTCGGTCCGCGCGGCGGGCTTTTTTGTCGTTCCGGGAACGGCCATTCACTTAACGTGGCCCGACCGCCCGGCTCCGCGTCGGAGCGACCGCGACGGGAGGCTCCCGGCGCGGCAAGGCTCCCGTCCCGGATCCGGAGGAAGGCATCGCTCGCTCGCGAGGCGATGGAGTCCATGTGGCCTCGAGCCCCCCGACTGCCAGGGTGCGATTCCCCGGGAGTCGTCGGGTCCGAACGCCGCAGGCGGCGTGGCTTCGACCGTCGCCGGATCGACCGTCGCCGGATCGATCGTCCTCGTCGTCGTTCCTTTTCCTTTCCTTCCCCCGTCCTCCAGCCAGGTCCCACTCGAAGGGACGACCGCCATCAGCCAGCCCGAGATTCACTACCGCGTCAACGATCAGATCAAGATCAAGGAGATTCGCCTCATCGACCACAACGGTGAGCAGGTCGGTGTCGTCGCCACCGAAGACGCCCGCCGGCGCGCCCACGAGGCGCAGCTCGACCTGGTCGAAGTCGCTCCCAACAGCCGGCCTCCCGTCTGCCGCATCATGGACTACGGGAAGTTCAAGTACGACCTGAAGAAGAAGCATGCGGGGAATCGGCACCACGAGTCGTCCCTGCACGAGGTGCGCGTTCGGCCGAAGATCGATCCGCACGATCTGGGCTACAAGATCGACAAGGCGCGCGAGCTCCTGCTCCGAGGAGACAAGGTGCAGGTGAACTGCCTCTTCCGCGGACGCGAGATGGCGCACCAGGAGCTCGGACAGCGTGTCTGCAACCTCGTCGTGAAGGGGGTCGAGGACATCGCGAAGGTCGAGCGTCCCGCGAAGCTCGAGGGCCGCCGCATGACGGTCCTGCTCTCGAAGAAGTGACCTTCCGGCGGTTCCGGGAGAACCGCCGAGAAGTCGTGGAAGGACCGCCGCCGTTGGCCCGAGGCCGAGCGAGAGCGAGCGACGAGGACGCAGCCGCTCGACGCCGGCGGTCGCGTGGCGCCGATTCTTCGGCGAGCTCCGTGGCCTCGATGGGCTCCGCGTGCGCCGCGCGCACCTTGAGAACTGCGGGCCGCCGGCTCGGCCGATGGTTTTCTGGGGCCGAATCGCTTGACGCCTCCGCGCAAGGGGAGGTCTCATTGTCCTCGGCGTCGGCCCCTCGCCCCCTGGGAGGGGAGCCGCACCCCTCCGTCGAACCACCCCTCGGCCCGAGCCTTCCTCGAGGCGAAGACCGAGGAGTCTCGATCCCACCCTCCCACCCCGCCCGCAGGCGGGTTCGTCGATCACGCGAATCACCCGTTCCTCGCGTCGAGCCCCCGCGACCCCTGGATCCGACCGGTGTCGTGGACGCTCGCCTCGAGGGTCTCGAGTTCTCAACACCCTTCGACCCACGACGCTGTCGCCATGTTCACCCTGCCGCATTCGCACGACTCGCATCCCTCCGAGCCGGCTCGTTCCGCACGAGCTTCCCTCGGCCTCGTCGCCGGCCTCGTCACCGCTCTCGTCGCCGCGCCGGTCGCCCTGGCGCAGGCGCCGCTCCCCGGGAGCTTCGTGGAGGTCACGAAGAACCCGCTCGCGCCCGACTACAGCGGGATCAACTTCGAGTTCAAGACCTCGTTGCCGACGCTCGAGATGGGCATGGGCGGCGTCGCGTGCGCCGACTACGACAACGACGGTGACACCGACATCTTCTTCCCGAACGACGCGGGCTTCCCGAACGCGCTCTACCAGAACCAAGGCAACGGGACCTTCGTCGACGTGGCCGCGCTGGTGGGCGTCGCCAACCCGACCTTCCGAGGCTGTCAGGGCCTCTTCTTCGACTACGACAACGACGGAGACCTCGATCTGTTCGTCGCCGCGCACGCGAACGTCCCCGGCGGAGCGCCGGCGACGCCCGCGGATCTCTACCGGATCTTCGAGAACAACGGCGCGCCGAACTGGAACTTCACCAACGTCTCCTCGACGGCGGGCTTCGCGCACGACCCGACGACGGCTCGGAAGACCGAAGCGGGCGTGCTCGCGGGCGCCGCGATCGGCGACTACAACCGCGACGGATATCTCGACATCGTCGTCACGTACTTCGCGGGAGCCAACGACGCCGACCAGATGCGGCTCTTCCGCAGCCGGCAGAACGCGACGCAGGGCCCTGGGATCGCCAAGCGAACGTTCATCGACGTGACGAAGCCCGCAGGCCTGGAGGTCACGCCTCCGATCACGGGAGACGCGTGCGCGCCGAATCCGCCCTCCATGTGCCCCTGGGAGATGTGGATGCCGACGTTCCTCGATCTCAACCGGGACGGCTGGCCGGACATCCACATCAACGTGGACTTCGGTCACGACCTCTACATGCTGAACCAGCAGGACGGGACGTTCATCGACGTGGGGACGGCCGTGGGTCTGAACGGGAACCCCACCTCCGACAAGCACGAGATGGGCCTCGGCGTCGGTGACTACGACAACGACGGAGACCTCGACCTCCACGCGACGAACATCCTGAACGAGGACCGCCACTACCGGAACGACACGGTCGGGGGCGTGCTCTCCTTCGCAAACGTCGAGCAGATCATCGGGACGAACAACTCCGTCTTCGGATGGGGCGACCTCTTCTTCGACTTCGACAACGACGGAGACCTCGACCACACGACCGTCTCCGGGTTCACCGGGACGAACTACGTGAACACGTTCCACCTGAACCTCTTCCCGGCGAAGGCGGGCGACGGGATCACGGTCCTCATGCAGGACCGCACGGCGGACCTTCCGGACTACACCAAGTTCGGGCAGTCCGACTGGCGTTCGGGTCGCGGGCTCTCGCAGCTCGACTACGACAACGACGGCGACATCGACCTCGTGATGACGTGCACGAACAAGAACAACCCGAAGGCGGGACTCTTCAAGAACACGCTCTCGTCGTCGAGCGGCTGGCTCAAGGTCGAGCTCCGCGAGATGGGCGGCAGCCGCAACGTCGTCGGAGCGCGCGTCACCATCCAGGCGAACGGTGTCCGCCAGACCCGCGAGGTGATCACCGGGAGCAGCTTCCTCTCGCAGGAGCCCGACGTCCTCCACTACGGGCTCGGCTCCGCGACCAACGTCGACTGGGTCTGCGTCCGCTGGGCCGACGGGAAGATGTCCGTCCTCCAGAATCTGGCGCCCAACCAGAAGATCGGGATCCGCAAGCGGACGACCGGCTTCGCGCTGGGCGACATGGACGGGAACGGCGTCCTCAACTGCAACGACCTGACCTGGTGGGACACCTTCGTGGCGCACCCGCTCTTCTATCAGGGCACTTTCGGCACCTACCCGGCCGACCAGGTCGGCGACATCGACGGCAACGGCGTGATCGACGCGGCGGACCGCGCCCTTCTCCAGACGCTGACCGGCTGCTGATCGCCGCGAGCGACCACCGCGGATCGGTCGGCCGCTCTCGATGGGGCCCACCTCGGCTTCGCGCAGGGGTGGGCCCCGCTCCTTGCAGGGCGCCGAGCCAGGCGTGAGGGCAGCGGTCCGGCGTCGGGGACGAGCCCCGATGGGTCCGCGAGCGGGGAGTTGATCCCCCACGGCCGCTCGCTACCCTGTTCGGCCCGCATCGGCGGCGCAGGCCGGCCCAGGATTCCAGAATGCCCAAGCTCAAGACCAAGAAGTCGCTGAAGAAGCGCATGACGCTCACGAAGACCGGCAAGGTCCGGCGATTCCAGGCGGGCACGGGCCACATGCAGGTCTCCAAGACGAGCAAGCGCCGTCGCAGCCTCCGCCGCTCCGTGATCGTCGAGGGCAAGATCGCGGCGAACGCGCGCAAGATGCTCCACGGGGGCTGATCCCGGCGGTTCTCCCCGCGAAGGCTCCCTGAAGGAGCTCCTGGAGTGCGCCCTTCGAGCGGGCGCCGACACCGAACGACGATCCCGACGCTCCGAGCGAACGAAGACACGATCCACCTGCCATGACCCGAGCACGCTCCAACGTCTCCAAGCTCCGCAGCAAGCGCCGTCTCCTCAAGGCCGCGAAGGGCTACTGGGGCGCTCGCAAGAACCTCACGCGCACGACGACGGAAGCCGTCCGTCACGCCTGGAACTACGCGTTCCGCGATCGCCGCGCCAAGAGGCGCAACTTCCGGGCGCTCTGGATCACGCGGCTCTCGGCGGCGTCCGAGGCCCGCGGTCTCAAGTACTCGCGGTTCATCAACGGGCTCAAGAAGGCGAACATCACGCTCGATCGCAAGGCGCTCTCCGAGCTGGCGCTGCACGACCCGAAGGCCTTCGACGCAGTGTTCGAGAAGGCCAAGGCCTTCGCGCCGACCGTCTGACCGGAGCGGCGGCTCCCGGAGTGGAGGCGCTCGTCACGAGGTTCTGAGGTCGTGAAGAAATCGGCGCCGGGCTTCGGCCGGCTGCGAGCGGCTGCGACTTCGTTGCTCCTCCTCCGCAACTCTCAATGAGTTGCGTCGTCGTAGCGCCTCGCCTCGCTCGCTCTCGCTCGGCCTCGCGCCAGCGGCGGCGATTTCCTCACAACCTCTCTCCCGTCACCGGCCGATTCTCCGCCGCCGTGGCCGGCGGTTTCGTCGAGACCGACGATCGCGTTCGACTGCATCCTGCGTGCCCCGTGGCCGCACCCGAAATGGACCTCTCGGACTTTCGCCAGCAGATCGCGGCCGTCGAGGCCGCCCTGGGCACGGATCTGGAGGATGCCGCCGACGACGCGGCGCTCGCGATCCTCGAGCGGCGCTACCTCGGCAAGTCGGGCTCGCTGAAGGCGTTCCTCGCGCGCCTCGGATCGCTCCCGAAGGAAGCGCGCGCGGAGGCCGGCAAGCTCGCGAACGAGGCGACGAAGCGCGCCGAGGAGAGCCTCGGATCCGCGCGCAGCCGATGGAAGGCGAAGGCCCTCGCGGCGGCTCTCTCCGATCCGGGTTTCGATCCGACGATCCCGGCTCCGGCCCCTCGCGTCGGCTCTCTCCATCCGCTGACGCGCGTGCGCCGCGAGCTGGAGGATCTCTTCGTCTCCATGGGCTTCGCCGTGCTCGACGGGCCCGAGGTGGAGCTCGAGAGGAACAACTTCGACGACCTGAACATCCCCGCCGACCATCCCGCGCGGGAGAGCCAGGACACCTTCTGGACGGCCGCGCCGGGGCTCTGCCTGCGGACGCACACGTCGCCGGTGCAGCTCCGCGGCATGCGCTGGTGGAGGAAGCAGGGCTTCCCTCTGCCCATGCGCGCGGTCGCGCCGGGCCGTGTCTTCCGCAACGAGACGCCGGACGCGTCGCACGCGCCCACTTTCCACCAGCTCGAAGGGATCGTCGTGGGGGAGGGGATCTCGCTCGCCCATCTGCTGCACTCCATGAGGACGCTGCTGCGGGGGATCTTCGGCCGGTACATCGAGGTGAGGCTGCGGCCCGGCTTCTTCCCCTTCGTCGAGCCGGGCTTCGAGCTCGATGCGCGCTGTCTCCAGTGCGAGGGGAAGGGCTGCGCCTTCTGCAAGCGCTCCGGCTGGGTGGAGATCCTGCCCTGCGGTCTCGTGCATCCGCACGTGCTGCGCGCCGGTGGCTTCGACCCGGAGGTGCACACGGGATTCGCCTTCGGCCTCGGACTCTCCCGGCTCGTGTGCCTGCGCCACCGCATCGACGACGTGCGCCACCTCCTCTCCGGAGACGTGCGCGTGCTGCGAGGGTTCGCGTGAGGATCCCGCTCTCCTGGCTCGCCGAGTACGTCGACCTCTCGGGTCTCGCGCCGGAGCGCGTCGCCGAGCTCCTCACGCTGCGCACCTGCGAGGTGGAAGCGCTCCACCACGTCGGCGAGGGGCTCGGCGACCTCCTCGTCGGCGAGGTCGTGGAGGCGAGCAAGCACGGCAACGCGGACGCGCTCCGTGTGACGAAGGTGAACGTGGGTCGGGGGGAGCTCCTCCCGATCGTCTGCGGCGCCCCGAACGTCGCCGTGGGCCAGCGCGTCGCCGTGGCGGTGCCGGGCACGCGGCTCCCGGGCGGCCTCGAGGTCGGCGAGCGGGTGATCCGGGGCGAGGTCTCGCGCGGCATGATCTGCTCGGAGAAGGAGCTCGGTCTCGGCGACGACCACGACGGGATCCTCGTCCTCGAGCCGGAGGCGGCCGTCGGCACGAAGCTGATCGCGCTTCCCTCGATCACGGAGACCGTGATCGAGGTCGACAACAAGTCGGTGAACCACCGTCCCGACCTGTGGGGGATCTACGGATTCGCGCGCGAGCTCCAGGCCATCCTGCGCGGGCCCTCGGGGCTGCGGGCGCTCCCGGGCGAGCCGTTCCCGGCGGGGCCCGGAGGCTTCCCCGTCGCGATCGAGGCGCCGCGGCTCTGCGCGCGCTACCTCGCCGCCGTCGTCGAGGGGATCGAGGTCGCGGAGTCGCCGAAGTGGATGCAGCGGCGCCTGCGTCTCGTCGACGCGCGGCCCATCTCGAACGTCGTGGACGCCTCGAACTACGTGATGTTCGAGACCGGACAGCCGACCCACGCCTTCGACCGGGAGCGGCTGCAGGAGGGCCGCATCGTCGTGCGTCCGGCGGGCGCCGCGGAGCGCCTCGTCACGCTCGACGGCCAGGAGCGCGCCCTCGTCGCGACCGACCTCGTGATCGCCGACGGACGGCGCGCCGTGGGACTCGCCGGCGTCATGGGCGGCGCCGACTCGGAGGTGCGCGCCGCGACGACGGCCATCGTCCTCGAGTCGGCCAGCTTCCACGCGCCGGCGATCCGGCGCACGGCGACCCGTCTCGGGCTCCGCAGCGAGGCCTCGTCGCGCTTCGAGAAGTCCCTCGACCCGAACCTCGCGGAAGTCGCTCTCCGGCGGATCCTGAGCCTGCTTCGTCCGGGCTTCGGCTCGCGGGCACGCCTCGCCGGCCCCGTCACCGCGGCGGGCCCCGAGCCGCCGAAGCACGTTTCCATCCGCCTTCGGAAGACCTTCGTCGAGGAGCGCCTCGGCCTTCCGGAGGGCGAGCGCGGCCAGGACCTCCCCTCCTGGACCGAGCATCTCGACGCCCTCGGGATCCGCTGCTCGCCGGGCGCACCGGGCGAGCTCCTCTGCGAGGTGCCCTCCTTCCGCGCCTCGAAGGACCTCACGCAGCCGATCGACCTCGTCGAGGAGATCGCGCGTCTTCGCGGCTACGAGACGATCGAGCCGAGTCCGCTCGTGGCGCCCGTCGTGCAGCCCCCGGAGCAGGGAGACCGCCGCAAGCTCGTGCGGCGTGTCGAGGATCGCCTCGTCGCGCTCGGCTTCCGCGGTCTCGAGAGCGCGACGCTCCTCACGGATCGGCTCGTCGAGAGGTTCCCCGTCGCGGGACCCTTCGTCGCGCTGCGCAACGCGCTCGTCGTCGACCAGACGCGCGTGCGGCGCGCGGTGCTGCCCTCGTTGTTGGCGCTCGTCCAGGAGAACCTCGCCCACGAGCCCGACCTGCGGCTCTTCGAGGTGGGCAAGGGCTACCGCCCCGAGGCGCGCCGCGAGGATCCCTTCGTCGGCGCCGAGGAGGGCGAGCCGCGCGAGGTGCACACCGTCGCCGGAGTCGTCGCGAGTCCGGGCCCGGTGGCCGTGGACGCGCGCTTCGACGCGGGCATCTTCTTCCGCGCGAAGGCCGCCGTCGTCGCGCTCGTGGAGGGGCTCGATCTCACGGCCGAGCTCGTACCTCTCGACCGGGTGGCCCGAGCCGAGGGCGAGCCCCCGGTGCAGGGGGTTCCGTTCCTCCACCCGCGGCGTCAGATGCTCGTGGGCACGCGCACCGGGGGGAGCGTGCGGGGGCTCGGGTACTTCGGGGAGCTGCACCCCGAGTCGGCGGGGCGCCTCGGTCTGGGGAGCGCCGCCGTGGCGGGCTTCGAGCTCGATCTGGAGGCACTGGAGGGCGCCTGCGCGGCGGCCGGCCCGCGCCGGATGCGTCCGATCCCGCGATTCCCCGCCATCTCCGTGGACGTCGCCCTCGCCGCATCCCAAGACGTTCCCGTGGAGGCGCTCGAGGGGCTGGTGCGGGCCGCCGATCCCACGCTTTGCCGATCTGTCGACTTGTTCGATATTTACACCGGCTCCGAGCTGGGAGCGGCGACGCGCAGCGTCGCGTTCCACGTCGAGCTCGGATCCGACGAGCGGACCTTGACCGATCGGGACGCAGCAGGCTTCTTGAAGGCCGTGGCGGCTCGTGCCGCGGCGGCGGGGGCCGCGCTCCGGGGCTGGCAGGGCTGACTCGACGGCTCTCGTCCGCGCCGCCGACCCACTGGAACGCACCTCCGCAACGCACCCTCGCCCGACACCGCCCGCCCCCGACCCCTTGAAGATCCACTTCACCAATCCCCCGAGTCCTCGCGAGTTCCGCGTCTCCCGCGGACTGATGGGCGGATTCGGGATGGCGGTGAACCCCCAGCTCCTCTATCCGCCCATCGAGCTGGCCCACGTGTCGGCCGTGGTCGAGCAGGACGGCGCCGAGGCGTCGATCTTCGACGGGGACGCGGAGGAGGCCGACCTCGAGGGAGCCGTCGCGGGGGCCGTGGCCGCCCGCGCCGACCTGTACGTCTTCGATTCGTCGTCGGCGACCTTCGACCTCGACCTCCAGCTCGCGACGCGCGTGCGCGAGGCGACCGGCAAGCCCGTCGTGCTCCTCGGCTCGCAGGTGACGAACACGCCGGAGGAGGTCTTCACGCGCTCGAAGGTCGACTTCGTGGTGCGCGGAGAGCCGGAGTACACGGTGCGCGACCTTGCGCGCGTGCTCCGCGGCGAGCGGCCCGAGGGCGCGCCGGAGCCGACCCTCGCTCACGTGCTCGGGATCTCCTACCGGGACGGCGACCACATCGTGCACACGGCCGATCGGGAGAAGATCGAGCAGCTGGACGCGCTGCCCTTCCCGTCGCGCGGCCTTCTGCGGAACGACCGCTATCGGATCCCCGGGATGGACGGGCCGGTGACGACCGTGAAGAGCAGCCGCGGCTGCCCGCTCGACTGCGCCTTCTGCGGCTACACGCTCTCCCAGGGTCTGCGCTTCCGGCTCCGGGGCCCCGAGAGCGTCGTCGACGAGCTCGAGGAGATCACGCGCGTCCACGGCGTCCAGAACGTCGTCTTCCGCGACCCGATCTTCTCCATGAGGAAGGACCGCGTCGCCGCCATCTGCGAGGGGATCCTCGCGCGCGGGATCGAAGTGAAGTGGCAGTGCGAGACGGCCGTCATGTGGCTCGACCGCGCGCTCCTGCAGCAGATGTCCGCCGCCGGCTGCGTCCACATCTCCCTCGGCGTCGAGAGCGCCGACCCGGACATCCAGAAGAAGTACTGCGGGAACAAGCTCCGCAATCACGAGCACGCCCAGAAGGTCTTCGACGCGTGCCGCGAATTCGGCATCGAGACGCGCGCCTTCTGCATGATCGGATTCCCCGGGGAGACGCCGGCCCAGGTGGAGTCGACGATCCGGCTCTCCCTGCGGCTCGACCCGGACCAGGTGCAGTTCTGCACCGTCACGCCCTATCCGGGCACGCCCCTCTACCGCGAGCTCTTCGGCAATGCGCCGATCGACTACGCGAAGCTCACGGGTCACGTCGTGAACCACGTGAACACGGCGATGACGGCGCAGGAGGTCGAGGAGAAGATCCGCGAGGCCTACCGGCGCTTCTACCTGCGCCCGCACCGCATCGCCCGCGAGGTGCGGCACCCCGTGCGCCTCGCGAACAAGGTGGCGCGCTACTTCACGCTGTTCCGGAGCCGCGCGAACTGACGCGCGCGCCCCCGCCGGTCCTGCTGCCGCCAGGTCCGCCGGTTCCCTTCGGGCGGAGCGACCAGGGCTTCTCGACGAGCGCGAAGAGCGCCGTCGACGTGACGACCGTCGCGGCGAAGCCGACGCAGAAGAGCGTGGCGAGGAGCAGCAGGTGGGTCTCGCCGTCGGGCGGGATCGCGCGGTGCACGAGCTCCGACAGCGCCACGAGGGTGAGCCCGTGGATCAGGTAGTAGGAGTAGCTGATGTTCCCGAGCCACCGGAGCGGCGTCCACTCGAAGAGCCGGCGCGTGAGCCCGTCGTAGGCGAAGCAGTGGAGCGCGAAGCCGAAGAACGCCGCGAACATCACGACGACCTGCCACACCCCCGAGTGCGTCTCGATCCCCGGCAGGAAGGAGAGCCACGCGACGCGCTCTCGGATCGCGTGCATCAGGGGGAACGCGGCGGCGAAGAGCGCCAGGGCCGTCGTCTCGGACGCGGCCGAGAGGCGCGCCACGAGCGCACCGCCGTGCATCGCCTCGTGCAGGAGGATGCCAGCGAGGAAGACGCCGAGGCGCACGCGGCCGTCGTAGGCGACGAGGCAGAACACGAACCACGCGACGGAGAGCGCTGCGAAGAAGGCGACGCGCGCCCGGCTCGTCCAGCTCCGCATGCCCGTTGCCGCGACGAGGAGCGGGATGCCGAGGTAGTAGAAGAACTCGTAGCTGAGGGACCAGGCGACCGTGATCATCGGCTCCCGGTCGAAGTCGATCATCCCCGGCAGGAGCAGCGCGTTCGCGAGCAGGTAGAGGGCCGCGTCGCCCAGGGACGATGGGATCTTGCTGCGCGACGGCGCCAGCAGCGACAGCGCCACGTACACGGCGAAGACCGCGAGGAACGTCGGGAAGATGCGCTCGACGCGCCGGACCATGAACCGGCCGTAGTCGACGCGCTTGCGCACGACGGCGCCGTAGATCAGGTAGCCGCTCGCGACGAAGAAGAGGTCGACGCCGGCGTTCCCGAGCCGGCCCACGGCTCCCGAGAAGGAGCGGAGCGCGCTCCCGGCCGCGAGGTAGTCGCCGAAGAGCGTGTCGAAATGCACGAAGAGGACGAGCAGGATCGCGAGTCCGCGGTAGCCCTCCATCGACGCGATGCGCCCGGGGCCCGCGTCGAGCTCGAACAGCCGCGCGAGGCGCCCTCGAAGACTCGATTCCTCCTGCACGGTCCGGAGCCGCGGTCGTGGGTCTCCCGGAGGAGACCCGGGCCGCGAGGCTAGTCCTCGAATCCCGGCGGCACGCGGAGATGCCAATCGGTCGCGGCCTCGTGCGCGCCCACGGCGGCGAAGATGCGCTCCTCCTCGAGGGCGGGCGCGATGATCTGGAGACCGAGCGGCAGGGGGCCCGCGGAGCCCGGAGCGAAGCCGCAGGGGATCGACATGCCGGGGAGGCCGACCAAGTTGATCGCCGCCGTGTAGAGATCGCAGAGGTACATCGCGAGCGGATCGTCGAGCTTCGCGCCCAGCTCGAAGGCGGGGAACGGGCTCGCGGGCCCCACGACGAGATCGCAGGAGGCGAAGGCGCGCTCGAAGTCCTGCTTCAGGAGCGTGCGGACCTGCAGGGCCTTCTTGTAGAAGGCGTCCGCGTAGCCCGCCGAGAGCACGAAGGTGCCGAGCAGGATCCGTCGCTTCACTTCGGCGCCGAATCCCTCGTCGCGCGATCGGCCGTAGAAGTCCGTCAGAGACCGGGCCGACTCCGTGCGGTGCCCGAAGCGCACGCCGTCGAACCGGGCGAGGTTCGAGGACGCCTCGGCCGTTGCCACGAGGTAGTAGGTGGGGATCGAGAGCGGCGCGCGGGGGAGCTCCACCTCGACGCGCTTCGCGCCGGCGGCGACGAGTCGATCGATCGCGCCCTCCACGGCGTCGCGCACGGGAGCGTCCAGGGACGCGGGAGACCACTCCTTCGGCACGCCGAGCCGGAGTCCCTTCACGCCGCGGTGGAGAGCCGCGGCGAGATCGGGCACCGGCGCAGGGAGGCAGGTGGCGTCCTTCGGGTCGGCGCCGAAGAGCACGCTCGAGAGGAGCGCCGCGTCGGCGCCGTTCCACGCGAAGGGGCCGATCTGGTCGAGGGAGCTCGCGAAGGCGACGAGTCCGTACCGCGAGACGCGCCCGTAGGTGGGCTTCAGACCGGCGATGCCGCAGAGCGCCGCCGGCTGGCGGATCGAGCCCCCCGTGTCCGTGCCGATCGCGAGCGGCGCGAAGCGGGCGGCGACGGCGGCCGCCGAACCGCCGGAGGATCCGCCGGGGACGCGCGCGGGATCCCAGGGGTTGCGCGTGGGCCCGTAGCTGCTGTGCTCCGTCGACGAGCCCATGGCGAACTCGTCCATGTTGGTGCGGCCGAAGAGCACCGCGCCCTCCGTGCGGAGACGGGAGACGACGGTCGCGTCCCAGGCGGGGCGATGCCCGCGCAGGATCTTCGATCCGCAGGTGGTCTCCGTGCCGCGCGCGCAGAGGATGTCCTTGAGCGCCACCGGCACGCCGGCGAGCCGTCCCGCGGGCCGCCCGGCGGCGACGGCCGCGTCGACGGCGTCGGCCTGACGGAGGATCTCGGCGCGGTCGATCTCGATGAACGCGTGCACTCCGGCCTCCAGCCGGTCCGTGCGCGCGAGGAAGTGCTCGGCGACGGCGCGCGCGCGCAGCCGCCCGGCGCGGACGTCCTCGGCGATCGAGGCGGCCGTGCGCCGGTGGATCGGCTCCGTCACGCGTCGATCACCTTCGGCACGCGGAAGAACTCGCCTCCCTCCTGGGCCGGAGCGTTGCGGAGCAGGTCCTCCCGAGGCATGGACGGCGACGCCTCGTCGGGGCGAAGCACGTTCCGCGCGTCGATGGGGTAGACCATCGGCTCGACGCCGGTCGTGTCGACCGACTGGATCGCTGCGAAGTAGCGAAGGAGTCCGTCGAACTCCTTGCGCAGGCGCGCGAGCTCGTCGGGGTCGAGGGCGAGACGCGCCAGCCGCGCGATGGCCTCGGGGTCGACGGTCGGAGGCGCGGGATCGGACATGGCCGGATTGTAGGAGCCGCCGGCTCGGGATCTCCACGCCGCGCCGGGGTCGTTCGCTCGGAGCTTCGTTGCGCGTGCTCGCCGTCGGCACCTGCTAGGCTCCCGACGAGCGGCTCCTGTGGGCGCCGATCCCCCGCGCTCGCGCCGCGCATCACTCTCCTCACCGACCCTTGAACCAGCTCGACTGCATGGTGCTCGGGCTCACGATGAACATCGTGGGGGTCGTGGCGTTCGCGAACTCCATCGTGTTCCGGCGGCCCCGGGCCGTGATCGAGCAATTCTTCGGAGAGGACCGGCCTTCGCTCCGGAGCATCAAGGACCACGTGCTCCGGAAGGTGCACACGTACTTCGGGCTCGGCTTCCTCCTGGCCGGGTTCCTCTTCCAGATCGTCGGCGTGCTGCCGATCGTCGACCGGGCTTCCGCGCCGAGCCGGACGCTCCCCATCGCGATCGTCGGCGTGCTGGCCGTCGCCTTCGCGCTCGAAGTCGCGGGAGCGCGCTACTCCCGGCAGTCCTTCCGCCGCCACATGCGGCGCTTCTTCCGAGCGCACCCGCACTTCCCGCTGGAACGCCATGCGGAGATCGCACGGGAGATCGGAGATCTCTTCGGGCTCGAGGAGCGCGCGGACGAGTCCGTCGACGAGTTCGTCGCGCGACTCCGGGAGCGCATGGGCGTCGGCCAGGAGCCTGCGCGCGTCTGATCGATTTCGGGCGGCCGGAGATCCGCCGGCCGCGGCGTTCCCCCGTGCGTGATCGCCCTCGCCGCCTCGCTCGTCTCCGGCATCGCCGACCTGCTCGTGCCGCCTCTCTGCGTCGTCTGCGCGGCGGAGACCGCCGACGGCTCGGGCCTCGGCGCCGGGTGCGGATCGCGGCTCGTCCGCCTCGACGGGAGCGGTCCCCGCTGCGTCCGGTGCGGCCTGCCGAACGCCGTGCCCTTCCCCGGTGGCCGGTGCGCCGACTGCACGGTGCGCCGGCCCGCCTTCTCCGCGGCCTCCTCGGCGGCGCTCTACGGAGGCACCGCGCGCGTCCTGCTGCTCGCCTTCAAGCTGGGAGGCGACCGGGCCGCATGCACCGTGCTCGTCGATCTGCTGGAGACCGCGTCGCGCGCCCTGCCGCGCGCCGCCGACGCGGTCGTCCCCGTCCCGGCGCGGCGCCGGCCCGTCGGATCGAGACGTCCCGTCGAGGAGCTGGCGCGAGCGCTCTCGGAGCGCCTCGGCCTGCCCCTTCGGGCGCGTTGGCTCCAGCGCGTCCGCGAGGCGGCCCCCCAGGGGTCGCCCACGACGCTCTCCCGGCGTGCGAACGTGCGCGATGCCTTCGCGCCGCGGCGTGCGCTCCTCTCGCGCGCGCCGCGCTCTCCCCGCGGACTGCGTCTCCTCCTCGTGGACGACGTGCTCACGTCGGGATCGACGGCGCACGAGTGCGCGCGCGCGTTGCGCCGCGCCGGCGCCCGCGAGGTGCTCGTGGCGACGGTCGCTCGCGGCGGGCTCGGGCCCGGCGCGTGCCTCGCCGGTGCGGCCCGTGACGGAGGCCCTTCGCCGCCAGGGCTATGATCGGTCCGATGCGCACTCTCTACGTGGACGCGTTCTCGGGCATCTCCGGCGACATGATGGCCGGCGCGCTGCTCGACGCCGGAGCCCCGGCGGAGGAGCTCCTGGAGCGTCTCCGCTCCCTGCCGCTCCCAGGCCTTCGTTTCGACGTGCGGCGCGAGACGCGAGGAGCGTTCGTCGGCACGCGCTTCGTCGTCACGGCTCCGCCCGAGCGCCTGGCGCGCCACCTGCCGGACGTGGAGCGCGTCGTCGCCGCGGCGGCGGTCCCGGAGGGCGTGAAGGAGCGCGCCGGCGAGGTGTTCGCGCGGATCGCGCGCGCCGAGGCGGCGGCCCACGGGATCCCCGAGCGCGAGGTGCACTTCCACGAGGTGGGGGCCGCCGACACGATCGCCGACGTCGTCGCGGCGTGCCTGGGGATCCATCTGCTCGGGATCGAGGACGTGGCCGCCTCGGCCGTGGAGCTCGGCAGCGGCGTCGTCGCCTGCGCGCACGGCACGATCCCCGTGCCGGCGCCGGGCGCCCTGGGCGCGCTCCTCGGCTCGCGCGTCCGGATCGGAGGGCTCGCCGGCGAGCGCACGACGCCCACGGGTGCCGCCCTGCTCGCCACCTTCGCGCGCTCGATCGGCGAGCCCGTGGAACTCGTCCCCGAGGCGATCGGCTACGGCGTGGGCTCCCGCGAGACGACGGACCTCCCGAATCTCCTGCGCGTGATCGTCGGCGAGACCGAGATGGAGGGAGACCGCGTCGCGGTGCTCGAGGCCAACCTGGACGACGTGAGCGGCGAGACCGCCGGGTACGTCCTCGAGCGCGCGCTCGCCGAGGGTGCGCTCGACGCCTTCGTCACGCCGGTCACCATGAAGAAGGGGAGACCCGGTCTCGTCGTGACGCTCCTCGCACCGCTCCCGCGGCGTCTCGCGCTCGAGGCCCTGCTCTTCCGGGAGACTCCGACGCTCGGCGTGCGCCGCCACGTCGCCGCGCGGGCGAAGCTGCGGCGCGAGGTGCGCACCTTCGAGACGGAGCACGGTCCGGCGCGCGCGAAGATCCGTTTCGGTCTCGACGGCGTGGCCGACGCTTCGGCGGAGTTCGAGGACGCGCGGCGCATCGCGCGGGAGCGCGGGATCCCGCTGCACGAGGCGGCGCGCTCGATCGAGGCGGCCGCTCGCCGGTCGCTCGGCGCGGCGGCGGAGGGACCGCGGGCGCGACCGGCGCACGTGCATGGGCAGCCTCACGAGCACGGGCACGCTCACGATCACGATCACGATCACACTCACGATCACCCACACACGCACGATCACGGGCACGGGCACCCGCACGATCACCCGCACTAGCCGCCGGTCGTCGCTCAGGCGCCGATCGTCATCGCGAGACCGTGGGACGTGCTGATCTGGTGCGGAGGGAGCGAGCAGCCTCCGACCCAGACGAAGAGCGCCTGGGCGTAGAAGGTCCGTCCCACGAGCGACGGATCGTTCGCGATCGGGCCGGAGAGGGACGCGGCGCCCGATGCGTCGGTGACGAGGTCGGCCCCGATCGCCTCCGAGGCTCCGAGGAGATCCACGAGCAGCTCGGCTCCGAGCCCGAAGGGGTCGCCTCCGGCGAGGAGCGCGGCGTCGGCGACGAGCGCGAGACCGAGGGAGCTCGGCGGTGCGTGCGTGCAGCGCAGGACGAAGTCCGGCATTCCGGCGACGGGCGCGCTCGGCACGGAGAGCCCGTGGGCGCCGTCGCAGCCCGGCGTCCCCGCGCCGTAGGACGCGACCGGCGGCGCCGCGGCGCTCGCGGGCACGATCCGCACAACGTCGCCGCTCAGGTAGGTGAGGTAGATCTCGCCCGCCGCGTCCTCTCCGAAGCCGCTCAGGCTGTGGATGCCGGGCCCCGGCGCGAGCTCCAGAGTGCGGTCCGTGAGATCGGAGACGGTCGTCCCGTCGTAGCGCAGCGACCACAGGCGCGGCGTGCAGTGATCGCCGAAGAAGTAGGTCCCATCGAGGCCGGCGATGGTGCTCCCGCGGTAGACGGAGCCGCCGACGATCGCGCAGCCGAGCGTGTGGTCGTACTCGTGGATCGGGAGCGAGAGCTCCGGTGCGTTGCAGACGCAGCCGAGCGGTGGCAGGAAGGGCGTGCAGAGCGATCCCTCCATGCACCGCCAGCCGTAGTTGGCGCCCCCGGGATCGCCCGCGAGCTGGACGTGGATCTCCTCGCGCGACTCCTGGCCGACGTCGGCGATCCAGAGGTCGGCGGTCCACCGGTCGAAGCTCGCGCGGTAGGGATTGCGCAGGCCGACGCTCCAGATCTCGTCGAGGACCTGCGGATCGCCGACGAAGGGGTTCCCGGCGGGGATCCCGTAGGGGAGGCCTCGCATCGGGTGGTCGACGTCGATGCGGAGCACCTTCCCGAGCGGACTGCGCGTGTCCTGCGCGAAGTTGAACGGGTCGCCGCCGCTGCCGCCGTCGCCCGTCGGCACGTAGAGGAAGCCGTCGTGCGGGCCGAAGAGGATCGATCCCGCGTTGTGGTTGTCGAAGGGCTGCGGCACCACGAGGAAGGTCGTGGCGCTCGCGGGATCGGCGACGTCCGGATCGTTCGAGACCCGGTAGCGCTCGATGACCGTCGCGCCGTCGGGCTCGCGGGTGTAGTCGACGAAGAAGAAGCCGTTCGTCGCGTAGCTCGGGTGGAACGCGAGCCCGAGCAGGCCCGTCTCGGGACCGGTGCGTACGACGGGGCCGAGGTCGAGGAAGGGGGCCGGAAGGAGGACCCCGTCTCGGACGATGCGGATCGTTCCGTACTGACCCACGACGAAGAGCCGTGCGAAGTCGTTCGGGGGCGCCGTGACGAAGATCGGGGAGTCGAGTCCCTGCGCGACGATCTCGGTGCGCATCGGCTCCTGGGCTCCGGAGGCTCCCGCGAGGAGCGCCGTGGCCGCGAGGAGCGCCAGGCGCACGCGCTCGCGATCGGAGCGAGTCTGGAACGAGTGGGCGTCGCGCGAGCTTCGGAGTCGATGCACGGTGAAGGTCTCCAGGGGTGCGCGAGGAGGCTACCGCCGCTTCCCTCGAATCGCGCACGCGCGATCCTCGGCCGCCGGCTCGAATCCGCTCTCGCTCCCCTCGAACGATGGTTCGCGGCTCGCGCCCGCGCCCGCCGTCCGCGAAGCTCCCTACGGCAGCTCTTCGGAGAGGGCGGACAACGCCTCCTCGACGGCGGACGGATCGATGCCGAAGCCGAGACGCAGGAAGCCCGGGGCGCCGAAGAACTCCCCCGGCGTGACTTGCACCCCGTGTCGCTCCCGCACTCGGCGCGCGAGCGCGAGCGTGTCGGAGACGCCGACGAGGCGGGGGAACGCGACGATGCCTCCGGCGGGAGGCGCGAGCTCGATGCGACCCTTCTCGATCTCGGCCCGCGCCCATCGGGAGAACGGGGCGAGCCCCTCGACGCTCGCGCGCAGCGCACGCGCCTCGAAGGCCTCGACGTGATCGAGCGCCGCCGCCGCGAGCCGCAGCGACGGCATGGCGCAGTTGGCGTCGATGAGATCGAAGTGGCGCTCGAGACGCTCCAGGAACGCACGATCGCGGCACAGCACCCAGCCGACACGCAGCCCGCCGAGACCGTAGGCCTTCGTCAGCGAGCCGATCGACACGGCGCCCGGGACGAGGGTCGCGACCGGACGCGGGCGATCGGGCCCCAGGAAGTCGCCGTAGAGCTCGCAGCAGACGAGGCGGCTCCCCGAGCGCGCGGCGATCGCGGCGGCCTCGGCGAGATCGCCGGGCGCGGCGAGGGCTCCCGTCGGATTGTGGAGATTCGTCACCCAGACGGACGCGGGCCCGCCGCACGCACTCGTGGCCGTTCCCACGCGTCCGGGGTCGAGGCGGAAGCCCTCCTCGAGCCTCCGGTCGAAGAATCGGACGTCGCATCCGAAGAGCCGCGGCGCCAGGTGGAGCGGCGGATAGGCGGGGCGCTCCACGACGGCATGACCGCCGACGTCCCCGAGCGCGCTCGCCACGAGGTGGATCGCGCCACTCGCGCCGGGCGTGATCAGCACGTCCTCGGGCTCGACCCCCGTCCGGCGCGCGACGCGCTCCCGGAGGAAGAGCGTCCCCGAGGCGCCGGTGTCGCCGACGTCCAGCGGGGGCGGCGGGTCGCCCAGCAGCGCGAGTGGCGGGGGCGCGAGCCCGCTCGCGGCGAGGGAGATGCGGGCGCCCGCGGTCGCCGTCCTGGCGAAGCGCATGTAGTCGAAGGCAGGAAACTCCATGGGGGCTCGGTCCCAGGCGTTGGGGCGGGTCGGCGCACGCGCCACGAGGGCTTGTGGATTCCGCGCTCTGGCGCCGTTGCACCGCTGGGGGCGCCACGGTAGCGTCGCGACCCGCTCGTTGCCCGGAGCGAACCCATGCGCAGCCTCTCCGCGTTTGCCCTCGCCACCCTCGCCCTCGCATCCATCGTCCCGTCCGCCTTCGCGCAGGATCCGGCTCCGCAGCCCGCGAAGGACCCGGTCCCGCCCGCACCGGCGAAGGCGGAGCCTCGCTTCGCGACCGCGATCGGCGGGAAGCTGCTCGGGCTCCCCGACGCGGCGGCGCCGTCGATCCGCGACCTGAAGGCTGGCGAGCCTCTCGTCGTCGTCGGACGTCAGGGCGCGCTCTACGAGGTGGAGGTCCCCGGCGGCCTCGCGGCGTGGATCTACGCGTCCTACGTGCGCGACGGCAAGGAGCCCGGGACCATCGAGACGATCGAGAACGGTGTGAATCTCCGGCCGCGTCCCGTCTCGGACACGCGCTCGCTCCCGATCGCGCGCGCCTCGAAGGGCCAAGTCTTCGTCGCCGTGGGTCGCGAAGGCGACTGGGTGCAGGTCGCCGCTCCCGAGGAGATCCACGGCTACGTGCTGGCGAGCGACGTGTCGCTCACGACCGATCCGCCGAGCGCGCGTCGCGCGGAGATCGAGGCCGGCCGCCGCTGGGTCGACGATCTCCGCACGAAGGCGGCCGAGCAGGCGAAGGTCCGCGCGGCGGAGGAGGAGAAGCGGAAGATCGACGAGGAGAAGCGCCGCGAGGCGGCGCGCATCGAGTCCGACGCCGTGTCGAAGGCGCGCTCGGCGATGGATCTCCTGCAGGGCGCGACGCCCGATGCATCGGCGAGGCGCGAAGCGGCCGCTCTCCTCGACGCGGCGGCGCAGCTCTCCAAGAGCGCCGCCGTCGCCGCCGCGGTGCAACACGGTCGCGAGCGCATCGAGGCGGTGGAGTTCTTCGAGCGCGAGCGCCGCGAGGAGAACGAGCGCCAGGAGGCGGAGCGCATCGCCCGCCGCGAGGAAGCCGAGCGACGCATGAAGGCCGCCCAGGAGATCCTCGATCGCCAGTCGGTGACCGAGCGCGTCGATCCCTTCGGGGCGCGCTTCGCGGGTCTCGGCATCCTCGCCCAGGGCGTCGAGATCGGACGCGGGAGGGTCTACACGCTGCGCAAGGGAGACCGCCTCCTCTACTACCTGCGCTGCCCCTCGGGCCGCTACGACCTCGCCAACTTCGTCGGCTCGGAGGTGGGCCTCCTGGGCGTGGTGAAGCAGGTGGAGGGCTATCCCGCCCGCATGATCGAGATCGACCAGATCGAGGTGCTCTCGCGGTAGCGGTCGGGAGCGGCGCGCGCCGGCTCTCGAGGCCCGTGCCGGCTCTCGAGGCCCGGGGGGCGGTGGCGCCGCTGGCTTCAGCGCGGGATCCGGACCGAGCGCCCGTCGACGCGCGGCGGCGGCGGCTTCGGAGCCATCGCCTCCAGCTCCGCGAGGATCGTCTCGGCGACGATCAGATTGCGCGCCCATTTCCGGTTCGCGGGCACGATGGACCAGGGCGCCCAGGCGGTGTTGCAGAGCGTGAGCGCGTCGTCGTAGGCCGCCTCGTAGTGCTTCCAGAGCTTGCGGTCCTCGAGATCGCTCGCGTCGTACTTCCACGCCTTCCGGGGATCGCGGAGGCGCGCGAGCAGACGCTCCCGCTGCTCGTCCCGGTCGATGTGGAGGAAGATCTTCACGATGCGCGTTCCCGTCTCCACCAGGTGCTGCTCGAAGCGGTTGATCTGCTCGTAGCGCGCCTTCCACACCTTCCGCGGCGCGAGCGCGCGCACGCGCACGGCGAGCACGTCCTCGTAGTGGGAGCGGTTGAAGATCCCGATGTTCCCGTAGCGCGGAACGCGCTGGTGCACGCGCCAGAGGAAGTCGTGGTCGCGCTCCTCGGCCGACGGCGCCACGAAGGACTGCACCTCGCAGCCCTGGGGATTCACGAAGGAGAAGACGTGCCGGATCGTGCCGTCCTTGCCCGCCGTGTCCATTCCCTGGAGCACGACGAGGAGCGCTCTCCGGTTCTCGGCGTAGAGCCGGCCCTGCAGCTCGGCCAGCCGCGCGTGCGTGCGCTCGAGGCGCTTCCCGTGTCGGTCCTCCTGGTCGAAGCCGCAGGGATCGCCGGCGTCGATCTTCCGCAGCCGGATGCGCGCGCCTGGACGGAAGCGAAGGGCGGGGACTCGGGTCTTCTTCATCGAGGCGACGGAGCGGAGGTGAGGGCGCGCGCGCTGCTGCCGAGCAGACCGAGCGCGAGGAGGAGCAGCACGACGGCGACGCTTCCGTTCAGGAGGAACTTCCATTCGCCGAGGGAGGAGAACGAACTCCATGCCTGCAGACCCAGGGCCGACATCGTGACGGCGAGAAGGAAGATGCACGGGATCAGCGTGAAGAGGAACGGCCGGCCGGTCCGCTTCAGCCACACGGTGATGCCGAGGAGCGACAGCGCCGCGAGGAGCTGATTGCTCGAACCGAAGAGGATCCAGAAGTCGCGGTAGCTCCCGGCCTGCGACGCGAGGAGGAACAGCAGGGGCACTCCGCAGGTGAGCGCCGTGGCCGCGAGGGCTGCCGGCAGGCTCCGCATGGAGAAGAGCTCCTGCAGCAGGAGCCGGCCGAGCCGCGTCGACACGTCGAGCGTGTCGAAGATGAACGTCGAGAAGGCCATGGCGCCGAAGGTCGCGGCGAAGCGGTAGTGCTCCTCGCCGATCACGACGGCGAGGAATCGGCCGAGCCCGTCGCCGTAGATCGTCCCCGGTCCCTTGCCCGCGGTCTCCTCGCCCGTCGCGATGAGGATCGTCGCCAGCGCGAGGACTGCGACGAACGCCTCGAGGAGCATCGCCCCGTAGCCGACGGGCCGGCAGTGGGTCTCGCGGGAGATCTGCTTCGACGTCGTGCCCGAGCAGACGAGACCATGGAAGCCGGAGCAGGCGCCACAGGCGATCGTGACGAAGAGGAAGGGGAACAGGAGGCCCGTCTCGCCCGGAACGCGGAAGCCCTTGAAGGCCGGCTGATGCACGTCGAATCCTCCGAAGAGGACTCCGAGGACTCCGGCGGCGAGCGCGAGGTAGAGGACGAAGCCGCCGAGGTAGCCGCGCGGCTGCAGCAGCGACCAGACCGGCAGGAGGGACGCGACGAAGCAGTAGCCGAGGATCACGAAGATCCAGGTCATCGCCGGCAGCACGAGCACCGTCGAGAGCTGCGTTCCGGCCCAGACGGCGCCGAGCGTCGCGGGCACGAACACGATCGTCTGGAGCCAGAGCGGCGGCTTCAGGAATCGTTCCACGAGGCCCATGGCGACGGCGAGCCCGAGGTAGAGCACGGACGCCATCGCGACGGCGCCGCCCGGATCGAAGGAGGTCTCGAGACCGGCCGTCTCCGGATCACCCGCCACGAACGTCGCGGCCGTGACGTCGGTGAAGGCGACGATCACGTAGACCAGCGCGAGCCACACGAAGGCCGTGAACGATACCCACGCGCGCGGGCCGAGCTGGCCGCGCACGATCTCGGCGATGGTGCGCCCGTCGTGCCGCACGGAGGCGACGAGCGTCGAGAAGTCGTGCACGGCGCCGACGAGGACGACGCCGAGGCCGATCCAGAGGATGCAGGGGAGCCAGCCGAACTGGGTGCAGGCGATGATCGGTCCGGCGATGGGGCCCGCGGCGGCGATGGCCGAGAAGTGCTGCCCCATGAGATAGAAGGGACGCGTCGGCACGAAGTCGACGCCGTCCTCGTGCCGATGGGCCGGAGTCGCCGCCGAGGGGTCGAGGCGGAAGAGCCGCGCGACCCATCCTCCGTAGAGGAAGTAGCCGGCGGCGAGGAGCGCCAGCACGCCGACGACGAGGAGCGCGAGCATCAGGCGTCCGCCACGGGCGGCGGCGCCGCCGCGAAGGTGGCGCGGGTCGCGGCGGCGAACTCGGCCCACGTGCCCGATGCGATGGCGCCGCGCGCGCGCTCCATCCATCGGAGGAAGAAGCGGACGTTGTGCATCGACAGCAGGATCGGCCCCAGCATCTCGCCCACGTGGAAGAGGTGTCGCAGGGTTCCGCGCGAGTATTCGCGGCAGCAGACGCCGGCGCAGTCCGGATCGAGGGTCGACGGATCGCTCGCGTGGGCGGCATTGCGCAGGTGCACGATCCCGCGCGAGGTGTACGCGCGCGCGTTGCGTCCCTCGCGAGTCGGCGTGACGCAGTCGAAGAGATCGACGCCTCGGTCGATGGCGTCGGCGAAGTCGCTCGGCGTGCCGACCCCCATGAGATAGCGGGGGAGGTCTTCCGGCAGGTGTGCGACGGACGCCTCGACGGCGATCCGCATGGCGTCCTTGCTCTCGCCGACGCTCACGCCGCCGATGGCGTAGGCATCGAAGCCGAGCGCCACGAGATCGCGCGCGCACCGCTCGCGAAGCGCGGCGTCGGCGCCTCCCTGCACGATGCCGAGAACGCAGGGCGTCGCGCGCTCCCTCGACGCGCGCCGGTGGTCCGCGAGGGCCCGGTCCGCCCATCGCAGCGTCAGCGCGACGGCGCGCTCCACCTCCGTGGGCGACGCGCCGCCGGCGGGGCACACGTCGAGCACCATCGCCAGGTCGGAGCCGAGCCGGCGCTGCAGGTCCATCACGCTCTCGGGCGTGAAGCGGACGACGGCGCCGTCGATCGGGGAGCGGAACGTCACGCCGCCGTCGTCGACGGTGCGCATCGTCGCGAGGGAGAAGACCTGGAATCCCCCCGAGTCCGTGAGGATCGGCCCGTCCCAGGCCATCATGCGATGGAGGCCGCCGAGCGCCTCCACGACCTCGGCCCCCGGACGCAGGCTCAGGTGGAACGCGTTCGCGAGGAGGACCGTGGAGCCGGCCTCGCGCAGATCGCGGGGGAGGATCCCCTTCACCGTCGCGCGCGTGCCCACGGGCATGAACTGCGGGGTCTCGACGTCGCCACGCGGCGTGCGCAGGATCCCCGTGCGCGCCGCGGATCGGGGATCCCGCTGGAGCGCCCGGAACGAGAGCTTCACGGAGGGCTCCCGACGCTCGCACCCGGGTAGTAGTGGGCGAGGATCCGCTCCGTCGACTCGCCGCGCTTCGCGCGCTCGGCGGCGCCCACCTGGCAGAGCCCGACGCCGTGCCCGAAGCCGCGCCCCACGAGGCGAATCCCGCTCTTGTGTCCGTCGATCGACTCGAGGCTCGCGCTCGGCAACAGCGGGCGCTGGCCGGCGCGATGGAGCGCGAGCCGGAAGAGCCGAGCCGGCACGTTCTTGGTGCCCGTCTCTCCGGTGACGCGCACGAACGACCACGGATCGTCCTCGGGGCCCGCCGGCTCCAGATGGCGGACCGCGCCTCCCGTACCCCACTCCTTCGCGGCCGCCGTGAGGATCGTCGTGGGGACGACCTGCTCCCAGCGATGCAGCTTCCCGCGCTCGCACGCGCCGCAGACGACTCCCTGCAGCGCCGGCGGCGCCATCGAGCCGAGGAGCCAGCTGCCGTCGATCGTCCGACCCCCGCAGGTCGAGTGGTAGAAGGCCGGGAGGAAGTCGCCGTCCACGAGGAGGACGCGTCCCGCGGTGGCGCGCGCCGCGGCGCGCGTGGCCGACGTCTCCTTGGCGAGGCCCCCGTAGGCCTGCGCGTCCACGGTGTCCGGCAGCGGGCTCCGTCGACGCCGCAGGACCGACCAATAGGCGTAGGTGCGCGCGGCGATCGCTTGGGCCTGCAGTCCGGCGGCGGGCGTCGTCGACGCGACCATCTCGCTGCCGACCACCGAGGAGACGTAGCGCTCCAGCGGGACGCGGTTCACGACGCGGAGCGCGCCGGCGCGCTCCGCGACCCGTAGCTGTCCCGCATAGGAGAACGCTCCGGCGCGCAGCGGCTCGTCGTCGATCGGCGTCACGAGGAGGTCGCGCGTTCCCGTGTCGAAGGACCCGAGGGCGATCGTTCCCGCGGAGCCGAGCGTCAGGGCCTCCGTCGCGGCGGACCCTCCGCGCGCGAGCTCCTGCCCCGCGAGCGTCGCTGCGATCCACCCGCGCGGCGCGGCGAACGTCACGCGCGCCGTTCCGTCGAGCGCCGACAGGAGCACTTCGATCTCCGGCACCGAGCCTCGGAGGATCGGCAGCGCTTCGGGTGTCGTTGCGGGAGGCTCTTCGGCGGCCCGAGCGGGACCCGCCGGCGGCCGAGTCGCGACGGCGACGGTGCAGGCGATCACGAGGACGGAGACGACGCCGCTCGCGACGAGTCGACGTCGCCGACCGCGTCGGGTGCCTCGGGTCCTTCGCCGTCGGCTCCCGAAGAGCGAGCGCCGAAGGCGCCGAAGGCGCGAGCCGCCCGGGGCGCTCACTCTCCCCAGAGCCCCGGCGTGCGTGCGCCGCCCTCGCGCGCGTCCTTCGTGCGGGACGCGCGTCCGATCGCCGCGAGCCCCAGCTCGGTCACGATGCGGCCGCGCGGCGTGCGCTCCAGCAGCCCTTCCCGGATCAGGAACGGTTCGTAGAGGCTCTCGATCGTGTCCTCCTCCTCGCCGATGGCCGCAGCGAGCGTCTTCAGCCCCACGGCGTTCCCCGATCGCGCGAGCGCCTCCAGGATGGACCGATCGAGCTCCTCCAGACCGTTCTGGTCGACGCGGAGCCCGGCGAAGGCTTCGTCGACGACTCGGCGGTCGACGCGGGCGTGTCCGGACACCTGGGCGAAATCGCGGACACGCCGCAGGTAGCGATTCGCGATGCGCGGCGTCCCGCGCGCGCGCCGACCGATCTCGATGGCGGCCTCGGGAGCGAGGTCCACTTGCAGCAGGCGCGCCGACCTGCGGACCACTTCGGCCAGATCCTCCGGCGGATAGGGTTCGAGGCGGAGCGTGATCCCGAAGCGGCTCCGGAACGGCGCGGAGAGGAGACCTTCGCGCGTCGTCGCCCCGAGGAGCGTGAAGCGCGCGAGCCGCAGCTTCACGGTCCGCGAGCTGGGGCCCTGGTCGATCACGAGATCGACCGCGTAGTCCTCCATCGCCGGGTACAGGTATTCCTCGACGGCCGGCGGGATCCGGTGGATCTCGTCGATGAAGAGGCAGTCGCCCTCCTGGAGCTGGGTCAGGATCCCGGCCAGGTCGCGCGCCCGCTCGAGGGCGGGACCCGTGGTGAGATGAAGCGTCGCGCCGAGCTCGCGCGCCACGATGTGCGCGAGGCTCGTCTTCCCGAGGCCCGGAAAGCCGCAGAAGAGCGCGTGATCGGGCGGCTCCTTCCGGGCCATGGCCGCCTGCAGCACGATCCTGAGCTGCTCCTTCGTGGAGGCCTGGCCGATGAACTCCTGGAGCGAGCGTGGGCGGAGGCTCTCGATCTCCTCGTCGGGAGGCGACGCGTCGGATCGAAGCGGCGGCACCATCGAGGGGCGACGCTACCGCGCGCCGCGAGCGGTGCAAGCCGCGATTGACCGAAGGACCGCCGGCGACGATCCTGTGCGCCCCTCGCTCCCGAGCGCGCCTTCCGAGGTCGCGCCTGGGGGGTGTGCGTTCCCGCAAGACTCCTGGGCAGGAGCGCACGGGGGACCGAGCGTCGCCGATCGGCGGGCCTTCGGTTCCCCCGACCCAGGCGGATGGAGCCTCTCACGGGGCTCCAGGCCTCCGTCCGCGGGAGGCACAGGGGTTGCATCTCGGCCCGGTCCGCGCCCTTCCCTTTCACCGAACGTCTGACGAAACATGCGATTGAGCCAAGAATCCTCGAGCCCGATCCCCACGGCGTCCCTCCGGACGCGGTCGCGCGTGCAGGCCACCGTCGTCGCCCTGGGCCTCGTCGGCGTCACCGGGATCGCGATCTCCTGCGGCGGCGGCGGGGGATCCCCGACGGGCGCGTCGCTCACGCAGTTCTTCTCGGTCACGAACGGATTCGGCGCGCCGCTCCTCCCGCTGCGCATCGCGAAGCCCGACGCGAACGGCAACCCGACGACGGAGATCGTCGAGATCCGCGACCTGAAGACGCTCACGAACAACAAGCCTTCGGCGATCAACCCGGTGCTGCCGGTCGCGACGTGGCCCTTGGATGCGATCCTCCCGGATCAGTCCCCGGGCAACCACTTCATGCTGATCCAGTTCGGCGGGAACTTCACGCCCGACGAGAAGTCGATCCTCGATCCGAACTCGCCCACGGGGCTGACGGGCGCGCTCACGGTCACGGCCCTCGACCCGGTGTCGGGCGTCCAGACGAACGTGAAGGGACGCATGTTCGTGAACGGCCGCACGACGCGGAACGGTGCGATCGAGACCTGGGTCGTGAAGGGTCCGGCCGTCGCGCCGGGTCTCCCGGAGCCGCTGGCGTCGCAGGTGGCCGCGGGCTTCCCCGGCATCGCGACCAGCTTCGCCGGCTCCGATCGTCTGGTCGGGCTCCGGTCGATCGTCTTCATCCCGGACGTGAACGACGACCTCTCGAAGATCGAGACATTCCCGACGGCGCGGAACATCCGCATCACGGTCGGCACCGGCGTGCGGAGCAAGGGCGGCGCCTTCTGGCCGCAGACCGCCGTGGCGGTCTCGACGGTGGGTCCCGACAACTTGACGCCCGAAGTCTCCGTGAATCCCGGCACGCTCACCCCGGTCACGGAGCCCGCGCTCAACGCGACGCTCGTGCCCGTGGACCGTCTCGTGCAGGTCGATTTCACGGAGCCGATCCAGCCCTTCACGGTCGGCCCGGTGCCCTCGCAGCTCCCGCCGCCGGTCACGGGCGGCGTCCGGCTCTCCTTCGCCGTGGGGCAGAACACGGTCCTGATCCCGTTCACGGCGCTCCCGGAGAACCCCTTCAACTTCACGCGGATCGTCCTGACGCCGGCCTTCTCGTTCCCCGGATCGTTCTTCAAGAACGGCCCCGCGGGGCTGCCCGCGCCGGAGGACGTGGTCTTCTCGGTCACGATCGACATGACGACGCTGTCGACGTTCACCGATCTCGTCGGGAGGAAGAACTCCGTGCCGCGCACGGCGACCTTCACGACGGGCGCCGGAGCCGGCATCGTGAACGCGCCGGTCTCGCCGGGCGTCATCTACCTCGGGTTCGGCGGGCAGACGGCAGGCATCGGCGTCCTCGACCTGGATGGGTTCGGGCAGGGCACCGGGACGCCGATCCAGGACAACCCGCAGACGCTCCCGATCGAACCGGGCACGTCGAACTTCAAGAACAACCCCGACCTGAACCTGGCGCTCACGCCGCCGCTCACGGTCCAGAACACGTCGCTCGCGGGCGGCTCCCTCGGCCCGCTCACGCTCGCGCGCGACTCGTCGACGGTCACCTTCGTCTTCGCGCAGCCACCGCTCGTGAACGGCGTGCGCGACATGGCGATCGGCGGCCCGCTCGACGTGCTGTTCAACAACGGCATCTGCCTCTCGGGCGGCGGCAACTTCTGCGCGAAGGACTCCTTCCACGTCACCAACGGCAACACGATCACGACCTCGCCGGCGCCGAATCCGCCGAAGCTGATCTTCCCGCCGCTCTGCCTCGCTCCCTTCATCGGCGCCGAGGAGCCGATCTCGGCGCGCAACATCGGAGCGAGCTTGATCAAGCCGGGCAACTGGAAGGGGAATCCGGCGTCGGGCATCCCGCCGCAGGGCTCCTTCAGCGACAGCCCGACGCCCTACGGGGCCACGTGGCCGGGACCGGACCTCCCTCCGACGCAGCCGCCCTTCGCCTGCGTGAACTACACGGTCCGCCAGCAGATCGGCCACTTCCTCTACGTGATCGATCCGGTCGTGCGGCGCGTCGTGGTGCTCAACTCGAACCGCATGACGGTCGTCACGTCGATCCCGCAGCCGGATCCGGTGAACATGTCGATGTCGCCCGACTTGAAGCTGCTGGCCGTGACGAACTCGTCGACGAACCAGGTGCAGTACATCAACACCGACCCCCTGTCGGTGAACTTCCACAAGGTCGTCGCGACGACGAACGTCGGCGTCGCTCCGATCGGCATCGCCTGGCAGCCGGACGGCGAGGACCTGATGGTCGCCTGCACGGGCTCCAACACGCTCGACATCATCCAGGGCCAGAGCCTCACGGTGCGGAAGACCGTCTCCAACCAGCTGCAGCAGCCCTTCGACGTGGCGATCACGTCGCGTCAGGTGGCGGGTCTCGGCTTCGCGACGGGCGTCTACTTCGCCTACGTGCTGAATCGGAACGGCAGCGTCGCGATCTACGAGTCGGGACCGGCCGGACTCCAGGGCATCGGCTTCGACGACCTGATCGGACTCGTTCAGACGAACTTCGCCCAGCCGACGGCGATCCAGCCGGACACCTCGAACCTGAATTCGGGAGTCTGGATCGTCCACAAGACTACGACGGGTCTCCCGACGGCGTCGAACCTCGCGCTCACGTCGTCGCCCGTCGGTCCGATCCCCTTCAACAACTTCATCATCTTCCCGTCGCCTTCGTTCAGGAACCGCGAGTACACGGTGGTCCAGACGGTGCAGCCCGCGCAGTTCTCGGGCAACGCGCCCCAGGACATCGCCTTCGACGACTTCACGAACAACGGCAACATCGCCGTCGGTCTCTTCCTCTCGGGCGGCGTCCCGGGAGCGACGGTGCTGCACAGCTCGAAGAAGCACGTTCGCCCCGTCCCCGGCGGTTTCATCCCCGCCTCGACGCCCAAGGCGATCTTCTTCACGAGCTTCGACAGCGGAAAGATCGACGTGGTCGACCGCATCACGGGCCTGCGGATCGTGGAGCCGATCGATGCACCCCAGGCGCAGATCGTGGCGCACTACTGGAGGCAGTAGGCGGCGCTGGATCTCGGCGGAATCTCCTCGGACCGGCGGCGTCTCGCGCAGTGCGCGGGACGCCGCCGGTCGTCCAGTCGGCCTGGCCGTCGATCGCTCTCGTGGACGGTCGAGCACGTGCCGGGACGCCGGCGACCATCGCGCGGTAGAGTCTTCCCGCCGATGCCCTCCTCGGACGCCGTCCAGCGCATGTTCGGCGCCATTGCGCCGCGCTACGACCTGCTGAACCGCCTCCTCTCGGCGGGCGTGGATCGACGGTGGCGCCGCGCCGCCGTGGCCTGGAGCGGCAGCGGCGCGGGCTCGCGCGTGCTCGACGTCTGCTGCGGGACCGGGGATCTCGCCTTCGAGTTCTCGCGCACGGGGGCACGCGTCGTCGGGACCGACTTCGTGCCGGGGATGGTCCGACGCGCCGACGCGAAGCGAGCCCGCCGGCCGGAAGGCGCGTCCGCGCGCTTCCTTCTCGCCGACACGCTGCGGCTTCCCTTCGACGACGGACGGTTCGATGTCGCCTCCGTCGGATTCGGGATCCGCAACGTCGAGGATCTCGACGCCGGTCTCCGCGAGATGGCGCGCGTGGTCCGACGGGGAGGCGTCGTCGTCGTGCTCGAATTCACGACTCCTCCGAACCGGGCCTTCCGCGGGATGTTCGATCTCTACTTCCACCGCGTCCTGCCGCGCGTCGGCAACGCGCTCGCGGGCGTTCCGACGGACGCCTACGGCTATCTCCCCTCGAGCGTGCGCGCGTTCCCGGACGCGACGGAGCTCGCGCGCCGCATGGAGTCGGCGGGCCTCGCCGACGTGGAGCACCGACTCCTCACCTGCGGCATCGCCGCGATCCACCGCGGAGTGCGCCGATGAAGCGATCGGGCCGCATGGAGCGCCTCGCTTCGGGCGACGACTCGCTGCTCGGAACGGGACGCGCCGAGGGCTACTTCGCGCGCTCGCGCCACATCGCCGTCGGCTTCCTCGCGATCCTTCCACTGCTGGCGATCTACGAGGCGGGGATCGTCATCGCGAGGGCGCCCGTCGTGAACGGCGCCGACGCTCTGCTGCGCCGGGGATTCGGCGTCCTCGGCCCGGAGGCGGGGCGGCTCGGCTGGTGGCTCGTCCTCGCGCTGTGCGCCGCCGCGGCGATCGCCGTCGTCGTCCGCCGCCGCTTCCCCTTCGGGCGCGACCTCGCCTGCATCACCGGCGAGGGTCTCGCCTGGGGCGCGGTCCTCGGGCCCGTCGCCCTCTTCGTCCAGAGCAAGGTCGCTCCCTTCCTCTCGACCGCGGCCGCGGGACACGGGCTCTTCCTCGACTCCGTGCTCTCCGTGGGGGCCGGCGTGTACGAGGAGATCGTGTTCCGTCTCCTCCTGCTGCCGGGACTCTACGTGCTGGTCCGCCGCGCCAGCGCCACACTGGAGGCGAGCCCCGTGGCGGCGCTGCTCGTGGCCGTCCTCCTCTCCTCCCTCCTCTTCAGCGGATTCCACCACTGGCCCGACGGCGAGCCCTTCGTCGCCCGGGTCTTCCTGTTCCGCACCATCGCCGGCTGCGTGCTCGCGGCGCTGTTCGTTGCGCGCGGTCTCGGCATCGCCGTCTACACGCACGCGGCCTACGACCTCTTCGTGACCTTCCAGAACCGATGAGCTCCCGCTCCGCCGCCGCGCGCTTCTTCGTCGGCATCACGGGCGCGAGCGGCGTCGTGTACGGGACGCGCCTCGTGCGCGCCCTCGCGGAGACGGGGCACGACGTGGATCTCGCCCTCACGGACGCGGGCGTGCGCGTGCTCGCCATCGAGACGGGCCTCCGCGCGCCCGCGGCGCCGAAGGACGCGGCGTGGCTCGTGGGGGACGCGCTCGCGCCGCGCGTGCGGCTCCTCGACAACCGCTCGATCGAGGCGGGGCCCGCCTCGGGCACCTATCCCGTGCGGGCCGTGGCGCTGTGCCCCTGCTCCATGGGCACCCTCGGCCGCATCGCCGCCGGCTACTCGTCGTGCCTGATCGAGCGCGTCGCCGACGTGGCGCTGAAGGAGGCGCGCACCCTCGTGATCGTGCCTCGCGAGACGCCGCTCTCGCGCCTCCACCTCGACCACCTGAGCCGGCTCGCGTGGGCGGGGGCGCGGATCGTCCCGGCGATGCCCGCCTTCTACCATCGGCCGAGGACCGTGGAGGATCTCGTGGACCATCTCGTCGCGAAGGTGCTCGACGCCCTCGGCGTCGAGCACGACCTCGTGCGTCGCTGGGGTGTCGGCGCGGGGCGACCCATCCCCACCGATCCGGGAACCCGCCCCGACCGGGAGGCTCCGGGCGACGATCTCGGCGAGGGCTGCGACGCGTGACGGTCCTGCGGCAGCCATCCTCGGCCCTCGCGACGCACCTGGAGAACGTCAAGTTCTCCCACTCGGTCTTCGCGCTCCCCTTCGCCGTCGCCGGGGCGTGCCTCGCGGCGCGCGACCGGGATGCCGGCGCGCTCCTCCCGGACGCGCGGACCCTCGTCCTCGTCGTGCTCGCCGCCGTCGCGGCGCGCACCTGCGCGATGTCCGCGAACCGCCTCGCCGACGCGGCCCTCGACGCGCGGAATCCGAGGACCGCGGGCCGTCCGGTTCCCTCGGGACGGCTCTCGCGGGGATCCGTCGCCCTCGTCGCCGTCACCTCCGCGATCGCCTTCCAGGCGATCGCCTGGTGGCTCGGGCCGCTCTGCGCCGCCCTCGCCCCGGCCGTGCTGGCCGTGCTGGTCGGCTATTCGTGGACCAAGCGGTTCACCTCCCTCGCGCACGTCGTGCTCGGCCTCTCGCTCGGACTCGCGCCCGCTGGCGCCTGGCTCGCCGTCCAGGGTGACTTCCGGGGCACGCTCTCGATCCCGATCGTGCTCGAGCTCGGCGTCGTCGCCTGGGTGGCGGGGTTCGATCTCGTCTACGCCTGCCAGGACGCGAGCCACGACCGCGCGAGCGGTCTCCACTCGATCCCGGCCCGCCTCGGCGTCCGGCGCGCGCTCGCGATCTCGGCGGCGCTCCACGCGGCGGCGGTCGTCCTCTTCGCCGCGACCGGCACGCTCGCGGGGCGCGGCCTCGTCTACTTCGCCACCGTGGGGGTCGTCGCGCTCCTCCTCGTGGTGCAGCATCGCATGGTGCGCCCCGAGGACCTGTCGCGCGTCGATGCGGCCTTCTTCACCGTGAACGGCTGGGTCGGCGTGGGATTCACGCTCGGACTGCTCACCGACCTCGCGCTCGTCGCCTGATGGCCACCCGCCGCTCCGCCCCTTCCCTGCGCCCCGCCGAGCTCCTGGAGGAGCTCGACCGCGGGCTCGCGTCGAAGACGCCGCCGCGCGTCGTGATCGCCGCCACGGCGCCGGCGGCGCGGGGAGAGGAGCCCTTCCTCTCGGATCTCGCGATCCGGCGGATCGTCGCCAGGGCCGAGACCTCGGGAGCCGAGGTGGCGACCTTCGACGCCGGCGCCTCCGGTTTCGACCCGTCGGGCCTCTTCGCCGAGCTCACGACGCGCTCCCTCTTCGCCGCCTCGACGCTGCGGGTCGTGCGCGGCGCCGACGCGCTCCTCAAGGGGGGACGGGGCGCCGCATCGGAGGACGCCGAGGGGGACGAGGAATCGCCGAAGCGCTCGCGGGAAGCCGCCGTCTCGCCCTTCGAGCGCGCCGTCCTCGCCTTCGCGGCGGGCGCCGCGGCGGGGGACGGTCTCGCGATCGTCGCGCGCAAGCTCCGGGCGCCCTTCGCGCGCGCCGTCCGCGAAGCCGGCGGGCTCGTGCTCGAGTTCCGGCCGCTCTACGACAAGCCCTTCCGAGGCGACGGACCCGTCGAGTCGACGGAGCTCGGCGCCTTCGTGCAGTCCCTCGCGAAGGAGGCCTCGCTCCGGCTCGGGCGCGGAGCGCTGGCGGCCCTGCTCGCCCGGACGGGAAGCTCCCTCGGCGCCGCGGCCGCGGCTCTCGAGAAGCTCCGCTCGGTGCATGCGTCGGCGGAGGTCTCCGTGCGCGACGTGGAGCTCCATGTCGCCGCCACGCGCGCCGGGAGCGCCTGGACCCTCGCCGAGGCGATCGTCCAGGGCGAGCCGGGCCGCGCGCTCTCGGAGATCGCGCTCCTCGCGGAGTCCGGCGCGCGAGACTCCGACGGGAAGTCCATCGCGGCCGACGGCGCCTTCGCGATGGCGCTCTCGGCCGTCGTCCGCGACGCGCGCCGCAACGCCGCCGCCGCGGCGCGCATGGCCGAGGGGAGCACCTTCGAGGAGGCGGCGTCGGCGGCGGGCGTGCCATCCTTCCCGGCGGCGCTCGATTCCTTCCGCAAGGCCCTCGGCGCGCGGCGTCCACCGGAGCACGCACGCTTCCTCGACGACGTGGCGGAAGCGGAGCTCTCGATCCGGCGCGGCGGCGAGAAGGCGCAGTCGGCGCTGGAGCGCCTCGCGTTCCGCGGCCGCCGCGGGGGCGCGCGCCGGTGACGCCGGAGCCCGCCGCCATCCGCGTGCTACCGCGGCTCGTCGTCGACCAGATCGCCGCCGGCGAGGTCGTCGAGCGGCCCGCCTCGGTCGTGCGCGAGCTCCTCGACAACGCGATCGACGCCGGGAGCCGGTCGATCGACGTGACGATCGAGGGCGGGGGCCGCGCGCTGCTCCGAGTCTCCGACGACGGCTGCGGCATCTCCGGCGCCGATCTCCCGCTCGCCTTCGCGTCGCACGCGACGAGCAAGCTCGGCTCGATCGAGGACCTCGATCACGTGGCGACCCTCGGGTTCCGCGGAGAGGCGCTCGCGAGCATCGGCTCCGTGGCGCGCGTGCGGCTGCGCAGCCGGAGCGAGGGAGACGCGCACGGAGGCGAGATCGACGACGACGGGGGCATCCAGTCGGCGCCGCGCCCGGCGGCGCGCGATCGGGGCACCGACGTCGAGGTGCGCGACCTCTTCTTCAACACGCCGGCTCGCCGGCGCTTCCTGCGCCGGGACGCGACGGAGGCGGCGCGCGCCTCGGAGGTCGTCCTCCGGCACGCCATCGCGCATCCGGAGATCGGCTTCCGGCTCACGTCGGAGGGACGCCGCGTGCTCGACGCGCCGGCCGTCGCCGACGCGGGAGATCGCAGCGTCTCCGCGGCGCGGCGCGCGCGCATCGCCGCTGCCTTCGGCGCCGGCGTCGAGGAAGACCTCCGCGTCGTCGAGGAGACGGGCCGGGGGGTCGCCGTCTCCGGCTTCGTCGGAGGGCCTGCCTCCGCGCGCCGCGACGCCTCGGGGGTGCACCTCTACGTGAACGGCCGCTTCGTGCGCGACCGCGGCGCGCTCCACGTGCTTCGCGAAGCGACGCGCGACTTCCTCGGCGCGCAGCAGCCCGCGGCGTTCCTCTTCGTCTCCCTCGACCCGGCGCTCGTCGACGTGAACGTCCATCCGGCGAAGCTCGAGGTGCGCTTCCGCGAACCGTCGGCGGTCTACGGCGCGATCCACCGAGGCGTGCGACGCGCGCTCGAGGGGTCGCGGCCCGCGGCGAGCCCCGACGTGCTCCTCGGCGGCACGCGGCGGGAAGGCGTCCTGCCTCCTGCGCCGCTCGGAGCGGTGCGCGAGCCCGGTGCGCCCTTCGGTCCGGCGCCGGCGGCGCCGCGTCAGGAGCGGCTCTTCGACGCGGCCGCCGGCTCCGCGACCGTCGTCCCGCGCGCGGCGAAGTTCCTCCGCGCCTTCGACACCTTCTTCGTCCTGGAGGGCCCCGAGGGCATCGACCTCGTCGACCAGCACGCGCTGCACGAGCGCGTCCAGTTCGAGCGGCTCCGCGCGCGGGCCGGCGCGGGCGCGCTCCCGCGGCAGGCGCTCCTCGTGCCGGAGGTGGTGGAGGTCTCGACCGCGGACCGCGCCCTCGTCGAGGAGCACGGCCCGTCGTGGGTCGCGGCCGGCGTGGAGGCCGAGCCCTTCGGACCGACGTCCGTGGTCGTGCGCTCGGTGCCGGCGGGCCTGCGGCGCCTGCGCGTGCGCGAGCTCCTGGAGGACCTGCTGGCGCTCGCGCGCGAGGATCGGTCGCCGGGGTCGCCCGATCTGCTGGAGGAGATCCTCCACCGCTGCGCGTGCCGCTCGTCGGTGATGGCGGGGGACCGTCTCTCGGACGAGGAGATCGCGGCGTTGCTCGCGGAGGCCGCGACGCTTCCCTCCGAGCAGACCTGCCCCCACGGGCGGCCCACGCGGATCCGGCTCGGGCTGCGCGATCTGGAGCGGGCCTTCGAACGGCGCTGAGGGCGGCTCCTCGAGCCGCTCCCGAGGATTCGACTCCTACTTCGACGCGGGCGGCGCGAAGTCGGCCGCCTGGAGCCCGTCGTTCCAACTCATCGAGCGGATCAGGACGAGGTACTCGGGGACCTCGCGGCTCTTCGTCCAGGCCGTCACGCGGAAGGGGAACCGAACGCCCTTCACCTCGCGCCAGGAGGTGAGCTCGAACCAGTCGGAGGCGGCGGAGGGAGCGGCGGCACTCGCGTCCGAGACGGTCGCCGCGTCCGACGCGGGCGTCGCGCGGACCGTGCGGAGGTCGAGGGTCTCCGGATCGAAGCGGAGCTCGACGTCGACGGCTCCGGGCTCGCGCGGCTGCAGCGTGAGGAAACTCGCGAGTCGGCCGCGCACGCCGGGGCGCGCGGGATCGCCTTCGGGCTCGAGGAGCTGGAGGCCCGAGAACTCCCGCGACAGCTCGCGGAGGCTCAGCAGGCGCAGCAGGTTCTCGGTGAAGTGGACGTTCGACGCGATCTCGTTGCGATCCTGCTCGTGCTCGCGCCCGCGGAGCTGGCGGACCTGTCCGTTGCTCACGAGCCAGTAGGTCGTCCCGTCGAAGCCCTTCTCCACCACCGCCGTGGTGGTGCGCAGCTTCGTGCGGATCCAGCCTCCGGACCGATGGAAGCGGTGCTCGCCGTCGTCGACCTCGTTGTGCGCCTTCAGGTTCGTCTGGGCCTGGAACGCGATCGTCGCGTCGGCGATGCGAGGCTCGCCCTGGGGTGCGCGCTTGGTCGCTGCCCGGAGGAGGAAGTCGAGGGCTCGAGGGTCGTTCGGCTTCGAGGCCGGGGCCGACGCCGGCGGCTCCTGCGTCGCGTCGTTCGTGGGGACGGTCGACGTGGGACGGGAGGACGGCGTGCTCTCGTCGCCCGCGTCCTGCGCCGGTGCGGAGCACGCGAGCAGCACGACGGCGAGCCAGGATCGGATCGGGGTCGGCATGGCGCATCATGCTACGCGTCCCCTCGGGGCGATCACGCATGACGCTTCCCTCCACGACTCGCCTCCGGCGCTTCCTCGTCGGACCGACGGCCAGCGGCAAGTCGGCCGTAGCGGCGGCGCTCGGCCGTCTCCTGGCGGAACGGTCCCGGCTCCTCGAGGCGGTCTCGATGGACTCGATGCTCGTCTACCGCGGGCTCGACGTGGTGACGGCGAAGCCGACGGCGGAGGAGCGGCGCGCGGCCCCGATCCACGGCCTCGATCTGGTGGACCCCTCGGAGCCGTTCTCCGTCGCCCGGTATCTGGAGACTGCCGAAGCTCTCGAGCGGGCCATCGAGGCTCGCGGGCACGCGGTGCTCTTCGTCGGTGGAACCTCCCTCTACCTGAAGGCCCTCACCCACGGGCTCTCGGACCTGCCGGGCGCCGATCCGGCCTTGCGCGCGGAGCTGGAGGAGCGTGGGGCCGCGCTCGGGTCGCCGGCGCTCCACGCCGAGCTCGCCGCCGCCGACCCCGAGGCGGCCGCTCGGATCCACGAGCGCGACCTGCGGCGGATCGTGCGGGCCCTCGAGGTCCATCGCGCGGCTGGCAGGCCGATCTCCTCGCTCCAGCGCGAGTGGGCGGGGAGGCCGGGAGCGCCACGGCGGATCGTCGGGATCCGCGTCGACCGCGAGACGCTGCACCGCCGCATCGAGGCGCGCATCGACGTCATGTTCGAGCGTGGCCTGGAGGAGGAGATCCGCCGCGTCGCCGCCGGGGGCTTCTCGCGGGAGGCGGCGGCGGCCGTGGGAGTCGCCGAGGTGCGGGCGCTGCTCTCCGGCGCGATCGACCGGAGCGAGTGCCGTGCGCGGATGGTCCGCCGCACGCGGACGCTCGTGCGGCGTCAGGAGACCTGGCTCCGCTCCTTCCCCGAGGTGCGCTGGATCGACGGCGGCGATGGCCGCGAGGCGGACGCGATCGCGAAGGACGCGGGCGTGGAGCTCGGGTTCCTCGGCCCGGGAGCCGAGCTCGACCTCTCCTGAATGCAGGGGGCGGCGCGCCGACGCCGTGCGCAGACGCCCTAGCAGGTCCTTCCTCGCTCGACGCGGCGGCGCGCCTCGATGCGAACGATGAATGCCATCGCCGCCGGTCCTCGAAGCCGTTCGTCGACGACCGGCTGGAACGACACGAGCCCCGCGGGCATGACGCGCGCGGGGCTCGGGTCGGGCTCGCCGCCGGAGCGGCTCTCGGTCGTCGAGAGTCTCGACGGTCGAGAATCTCAGTCGTCGAGATAGGGATCGTCCCAGTCGTAGTTCAGGAAGTGACGATCGAGCGAGCGATGGATGTGGTTCAGGTTGCGGCGCTGCGACTTCACCACTCCGGAGGCATTGTCCTTCCAGAAGTCCCAGGTGGAGCGGCACCCGCCGAGGAGCAAGCTCGCGGCCAGAGCCGCGAGGACGAGAAGCGTCCGGTTTGCCTTCATGATCCGCGAGCGAGGGTTCGGGTCGGGAAACGAGCGGAGGAAGGTATCGGGACCCCCGTCGAGAGGTCAATCCGATCTTTCGGGCGTCCGCACTGGCTGGATGCGGGGCTCCTGCCTCGGCTCGCCGGGCCGTGTGATACAAGCCCCGTGACCATGCCCTACCAGCGCGCCCGTGGGACCAGGGACGAGTTCCCCGAGGACCTCGCGATCGTCGAGAAACTCGAGCGGGTGGCGCGCGACCTCTTCCGCCGCTTCGGAGCCCGCGAGATCCGCACGCCCCTCTTCGAGGAGACGAAGCTCTTCGTGCGCGGCCTCGGTGAGGGATCCGACGTCGTCTCGAAGGAGATGTTCACCGTCGCGCGCGAGGAGTCGAGCTACACGTTCCGCCCCGAGGGGACGGCCGGCGTGGTGCGCGCCTACGTGGAGAAGGGGCTCCCGAAGTCGCGTCCCTTCCAGAAGCTCTTCTACATCGGCCCGATGTTCCGCTTCGAGCGGCCCCAGGCGGGGCGGCTCCGTCAGTTCGACCAGATCGGACTGGAAGTGCTGGGCTCCCTCGATCCCCTGCTCGATGCGGAGGCGATCCACTTGGCGGCCTCGTTCTTCGACGAGATCGGGCTTCCGGGCGTCGAGGCGCGCGTCAACTCCATGGGCGACACGGCGGATCTCGAGGCCTACCGCGAGCGTCTCCGCGCGTGGGCCGCGCCCGCGGTGGCCACCCGATGCGAGGATTGCAGGGTGCGCTTCGAGCGCAACGTGCTCCGCATGCTCGATTGCAAGGTGGAGGCGTGCCGCGTGGCGAACCGGACGGCGCCCTCCATGAACGACGTGCTCCGGCCCGAGAGCCGAGCCCATCTGGAGGCCGTCGTCGCCGCCCTGAAGGCCCTCGGTCGTCCCGTCGTCGTCGACGCCGCCATCGTGCGCGGCTTCGACTACTACACGCGCACCGTCTTCGAGCTCCACCACCCGGGACTCGGCGCGCGGACGGCGGTCTGCGGCGGAGGCCGGTACGACCACCTCATCGCGGAGCTGGGCGGGCCCGACCTCGGAGCCGTCGGCTTCGCCATCGGCGTCGTGCCGACGATCGCGGCCCTCGAGAAGCTCGGAGCGGCCGCCGTCCCGATGCTTCCCGAGCTCGACGCCTTCGTCGTCGTCCTGGAGGGTGTCGATCGCGCGCGCGGATTCGCCCTCGTGGACTCGTTGCGTCGAGCGGGCCTCGCCGCCGACCTCGATCACCCGGAGGGCAGCGACGGCAAGCTCCGCTCCCTCAAGGCGCAGCTCCGCGCGGCGGATCGGAGTCGGGCGGCGGCGGCGCTCCTCCTCGGCCCCGACGAGGTCGCCGCCGGAACGGTGACCTGCAAGGCGATGGCCGCCGGTGGCGGAGAGTCGGCGATCCCGCTCGACGATCCGGCTCGGCTCGCGGCGCAGGTCCGCTCCCTGCGCGATGCCGCGGCGGGCGGCTGACGGAGCGGCCGCCATGTGGGCCCTGCTCGGAGGCTCCTTCGACCCGATCCACGAGGGCCACCTCGCCATGGCGCGCGCGGCGCGGGATGTCGCGGGATGCGAGCGCGTGATCCTGATGGTCGCGCGGCACCCGCCCCACAAGCGCGGCAACGTGGCGCCGCCCGAGGAGCGTCTCGCGATGGTGAGACTCGCCATCGAGAGCGAAGCGGGTCTCGAGGCGAGCGACCTCGAGCTGCTGCGCGAAGGACCGAGCTACACGATCGACACCGTGCGCGAGCTGAAGGCGCGCCACCCGGAGGTCGAGTGGGCCCTCGTGCTCGGCAGCGACTCGCTCCCGGACTTCCCGAAATGGCGCGACGCGGCGGCGCTCCTCCGCGAGACGCGGCCGCTCGTGGTTCCGCGCCGGGGCACCGGGCGCGAGGTGCTGGCGCCCCTCGGCCGCGTCCTCGGAGACGACCTGGCGGGGCGTCTCGCGAGCGGCTGGCTCGACGTGGCCGAAGTCGACGTGTCGTCGACGGACGTGCGCGCCCGCCTCGTCCGCAGCGCGCCGGCGGGTCCGCATCTCCCGGCCGCGGTCGAGCGCTACGCACGGGCGCGCGGCCTCTACGACCATCCGGAGACGTGAGCGTCCTCGTGGCGCTGGCCGGTCTCGCCGCCGGCGCGGTCACGGCGGCGCTCGCGCTCGCGGCGCTGCGGCGCGCCGCGCCGGCCCTGCGGCTCGTGGACCGTCCCGGCGGCCGTCATCTCCACGAGAGGCCGACGCCGCGGATCGGCGGTCTCGCGGTCGCGGCCGGCGTCGTCGTCGGCGCCCTCGCCGCGCGGGCGTCGGGAGGGGAGGACGGCGTTCCCTGGGTGGCGGGGGCCTGGTCCCTCGCTCTCCTCTCCGTCGGCGTGCTCGACGACGTGCTGCGCGATCGATTCCCCGCTCTCGCGAAGCTCGCGCTGCAGACCGCCGTGGCGGTCGCGTGCGTGGCCCAGCTCGGCCTCGAGCCCGCGTGGCTCGTCGTGCCCCTTCTGGTCGCGGGGGTGAACGCGTGGAACTTCCTCGATCACGCCGACGGCCTGCTGGCGGCGACGCTCCTCGCGGCCTGCGTCGCACCCTCCGGACTCGGCCTCCTCGCGCCGGCGCTCGCGGGCGCGCTCTTGGTGTTCCTCCTGGCGAACCTCGCTCGGGTCTCCTTCGCGGGCGACGCCGGGAGCCACGCCCTCGGATTCCT
Organism: uncultured Planctomycetales bacterium; assembly: GCA_964545855.1. Classification (GTDB taxonomy): domain Bacteria; phylum Planctomycetota; class UBA1135; order UBA1135; family JACQFD01; genus CAZJHD01. The sequence goes on along the minus strand of CAZJHD010000020.1, from coordinate 29,399 downwards.
GGTGCTGGCGGCCCCTCTGGATGCCGCGCCGCGGGACTCGAGTGGAGCCATCGCGGTCTCCGTCGCGATCGGCTCCCTCGCGCTGGCCGACCTGGCCGTCGTCGTCGCGCGGCGGCTCGCACGCGGGCTCGCGCCCTGGCGCGCGAGCGCCGATCACCTGGCGGATCGCTGCCGCGTCTCCGGAAGGACCGCGGGCACGGCCCTCGGAGGAGCGGCGCTCTGGACCCTCGCGGTGGCCGGGTCGGCGCTCCTCGTGGCGCCGCAGGAGCGCCCCTGGCTCTTCGCGGGCGCCTGCGCCCTCGTCGCCGTGGCTGTCGTGACGCTCGCTCCCGTCCTCGGTCCTCGGCGCTCGGCGGGCTGACGATGCGGCGGTGAGCTGGAACGCGAACGGGACGCTCTCGCGTCCCGTTCGCAGCTGCCTATGGGTGGGTCGACGGGCACATCGCGGGCTGCGCCCGCAGCCCAAGCGAACCGATCCCGAGAATCGTCGCGCGGCGGGCGCAGGCGCGCGAGAAGGAACTCAGAGCGCCATCGCCGCCTTGGGGCCGATGAAGCGCCTCGCCACGTCGAAGAACTTGAACTCGAAGGGAGCGCCGTACTTCTTGTTGCGCAGGCGCCAGCCGGCGCTGCGGCGCAGGAGCTTCGAGATCGGGCCCCTGCCGCCCGTGTGGCCGTCGAACCAGGGGGCGAGGTAGGTGTAGCGCCACCAGACCTTCTGCACGTCGGCCGGGACCTTCCCCCAGTAGGAGTTGAACTTGTAGTCGAAGAACTGGCCCCAGCCCTCGAAGGTCGTGGGGGCCACGTAGCCCGCGTCGAGCGAAGGCTGCCAGAAGGCCGACCCGGGGATCGGCCGGTAGGGGAAGACCTCCGCCGTCGAGTGCGGGTACTTGATCTTCATCTGCGCCGCCTCGTCGATCGTCTCCAGCATCGACTCCGTCGTCTCGCCGGGGTAGCCGATGATGTAGCTGAGGCCGGCCCGAATGCCGCGCGCGTTGATGCGCGCCATCGCGTTGTCCGTCTGGCCGACGCGGATGTGCTTGCGGATGAGGTTCTGCGTCTCCTCCGTGGCGGCCTCGGCGCCGAACCAGAGGAGGTGGCAGCCCGACTTCGCGAGGAGCTCGATGGAGTCGTCGGAGTACTGGCAGATCTGCTTGATCTCGACGGTGCCGTTCCAACGGATGTTCATCCCCGTCTCGATGAGATCCTCGCAGAACACCCGCGACCGCTTCTCGGCGACGCCGAAGTTGGCGTCCTGCAGACGCAGGATGTCGAAGGGGTCCTTCTTGTAGATCTCATGGATCCGCTGGACCATCACCTTCGGATCGAGAGCGACCCAGCGACGGCCGGCGATCTCCGGCGAGCAGCAGAACTCGCAGGGCTCGGGGCAGCCGAAGGAGGAGAAGTAGGAGAGGCCGCGGTAGGGATTCTCGGGCCGGTCGAAGGGAGGCGGCGGCGGCAGACGATTCCGGATCCGGTGACCGACCGCGGCCATCTTCTTGTTCAGCTCGTAGTACTTCTGGAGGTCGATCAGGTGGAAGGACGGCTCCGGCACGTCATTCAGGTGCACCACCGGGCGCCGGGGCGTGAGCCGCACGGTGCCGTCGCGCCAGATCGCGATGCCCGCGACCTTCTCGAGCTCCTTCTCCATGTTGCCGCTGGCGGCGGCGTTCAGCATCTCCGGGAAGGTGATCTCGCCCTGCCCGATGCAGACGGCGTCGCAGAACTCGCTCGCCAGGTAGAGCTCGGGAACCGAGGACGGGAACCACCCTCCCCAGAACATCGCGAGCTTCGGGAACTTCTGGCGGACGGCGCGCGCGACATAGGCACCGTCGTAGACCTGATAGCCGAGGATGCAGGACGAGCCGAAGGCGAGGGCGCCTTCACAGGCCTGGAGCACCTTCTCGAGGTAGTTGGGCTCCGTCATCGCATCGATGACCTGCACCTCGTAGCCCGCGGCTTCCGCCGGGCTCGCGATGTGGATCAGCTCGAGGGGCTGCAGATCCGCCGACGGAAGGTCTCCGCGGCTCGGATCGACGCGATTGGGCAAGAACAGGACGACACGCGGCTTCGCCATGGGTGAGGGGCTCCGAGAACTACTCGTGTGCAAGTGCGGGGTGAAGTCGACGTGCTGGCAAGTGAAGACCGCAGGGCGATCTGCGCGTCACGGACGGATTCGCCGACAAAGGGGAACCGACCGAACTGCGGGCCTTCCAGCGGGTAACCAATCTAGACCCATTCGCCCGATCCCGCGAAGACGTGGTGGATTTTTTTCACACTCCGGAAGCGCCGCAGCACGATCGTCCCGCCGCTTGAACTCCGCGCGCGGGGCCGATTTCCGGACGCCGGCGTTGCATCGCGGCGGGGGCCTGCGGATCATCCGGGGCCCTCCGCTGACCGACGCGACCATGCTGGACGACGAACTGCTGAAGATCCTCGCCGACCCGAAGACGAAGAAGCCCCTTCGCCGGGCGACCGCGGGCGAACTCGCCCAGGCGAACGCCGCCATCTCGAAGGGCGCCAAGAACGCAGCGGGCCAGGCGGTGACCGCGCCTCTGGAGGAGGCCCTGGTGCCGACGGATTCCGCGAAGAGGATCTACCCGGTCCGCGACGGGATCCCGGTCCTCCTCTTCGACGAGTCGATCCTCCTCGATTGAGCCGCCCGCTCGGCGCCCGGCGCCGGCCGTGCGGGTTCCCGACTCTCCACCGCGTCCGAGCTTCGTCCGTCCCCCTGTCCGCGCGCTCCGAGACCCGCCGCCGTTGATCGCGATCGTCTCCGACCTCCACTCGAACATCGAGGCCCTCTCCGCAGCCTTCGCCGAGGCGAAGCGACGAGGGGCGCGGCGCACCGTGTGCCTCGGCGACGTCATCGGCTACGGCGCCTCGCCGAGGGAGACGCTCGGCCTCGTGATGGATCGCTGCGAGTGGTGCCTCTTCGGGAACCACGAGGAGGCGCTCCTGAACGGCGGAGAAGACTTCAACGAGAAGGCGCGCGCGGCCATCGACTGGACGCGCAACGCGCTCAGCTCGCGCGATCATCCGCGGGAGCAGAACTACGCCATCTGGGACTACCTGGACCAGCTCCAGAACGAGAAGGAGCGTCGCGACGAGCACGCCCTCTACGTCCACGGGTCGCCCTTCGATCCCGTGCGCGAGTACGTCATGCCGCGCGACGCGCGCAATCCCCAGAAGATGGAGCGCATCTTCTCCAAGCAGGACCGGCCGCTCTGCTTCGTCGGGCACAGCCACGTTCCCGGCGTCTACACGAGCGACGGCCGCTTCCTGAAGCCGGCCGAGGTGGGAGGAGCGTTCCATGCCGCCGACTACGGCGAGAAGGTGCTCGTGAACGTCGGCTCCGTCGGCCAGCCCCGCGACGGCGACACGCGGCTCTCCTTCGTTCTCTACGACGGGAAGGACCGCGTCGAGTTCGTGCGCGTCCCCTACGACGCGGAGGCGGCGGCGTCGCGGATCCGCTCCGTGCCCCAGCTCCCGGACTACCTCGCGAATCGGCTCCTGGTGGGAAGGTGAGCGCTTCGATCTCGGGGGAGGGCGCCTCGTCGTCGGAGGCGCGCGACGCGTCGACGCGGATCCGGCGGTGCCTGCGCCGCCTGGCCGCGCTCGTGATGGCGGTCTCCTGCCTCCTCGGTCTCGCCGGCGCGCAGCAGCCGTCGGCCCCGGCGGCGAGCCCGGAGCCGGCGACGGCATCGGACCGGGAGCCCCAGGATTCCGGCTCGGTCGTGGCGCCGAAGACGCCCGGCGAGTCGCTCCGCCTGCAGATCGAGAACGACGTCCTGCGCGTCCAGCTGACGAATCGGGGGGCGCGCGCGCTCGCGGTGCGTCTCCTCCAGTTCCAGCTCCACGTCGGCGAGCCGCAGCGCGAGCCCTCGGATGCGGATCGGGGCCTGCAGATCGCCTACCACTCCCGGGCGCCGGTGAGCGCTTTCTCGATCTTCGCGCCCGCGTCTCCCTACGCCGAGCCGTCCCATCCGCTGCGATCCATCGTCGCGCGTCTCGAGACGTCCGACTGGGCCATGGAGCCCGTCGCCCCCGAGGGAGCTTGGGGGCAGGGGGTCCGCTGGTCGCTCGATGCGGGGCCCCTCACCTTCGTGAAGACCTTCCGGCTCCCCGCGCAGGGATACCTCGCGGAGCTGGCGCTCGAGGTCTCCGTCCGCGACGAGGTCCTGGAGACCTCCCAGGATGCGACCTCGTCGCTGCAGCTCCTGCTCCTGCCGGGAGCCTGGGTCTTCTCGGACCACGATCCCTTCTTCCAGAGCCCGTCCGCCTGGGCCGGCACCGGGGCGATGGATTCGCCGTCGACCGAGTCGCGCGGGCCGTCGAGCCTCGCGCCGTCGCTCGATCCGTCCGCGCCCGTCGGTGGAGACCTCACCGATCGGACACCCATCGTCTTCGCGGCCGACTCCAACAAGTACTTCGTCGCCGGAATGGTGCCGAAGGACTCGTTCTCGGCGGACGCGATCCGGGCCGTCAAGACCTTCGGGATCCAGGCGGACGTGGTGAAGGGCAAGGAGCCGCGCATCGCGTCCGCGATGCTGCTCGTGTCGCGTCTGCCGCGTTTCGGTCAGCCACTTCAGTTCCGCTTCCACTCGTACTTCGGGCCGAAGCGTCCCGACCTGCTGGCCGAGGTGCCCGCTCTCGACTCCATCGCCCGGGCCGATCGCTCTTCGTTCCGCCTGCTCGTGTGGATCAGCGACCTCCTGATCGCGATCCTCGAGCTCTTCCACTGGGTCACGGGGAACTGGGGCGTCGCGATCATCTTCCTCACGCTCCTCGTGCGCGGATCCCTCTTCCCGCTCACGCGCAAGAGCCAGCTCGCCATGGGCGAGTTCGCGCGCCGTCAGACGCAGATCAAGCCGCAGCTCGACGCGCTGACGGAGCGCTGGAAGGGGAACTCGAAGAAGCTGAACGAGGAACGGATCAAGCTCTACCGGGAGAAGAAGGTGCCGATGGCGCCGCCGCTCCTCGGCTGTCTGCCGATCTTCATCCAGATCCCGATCTTCTTCGGGCTGTTCGCGGCGCTGCGCACCACCTACCAGCTTCGCCAGCAGCCGTTCTTCCTCTGGATCCGCGATCTGTCGCAGCCCGATCAGCTCTTCCAGTTCGACTGGTCCTTCACGCTCCCGCTCGTCGGGACGATCCAGGGTCTGAACGTGCTGCCGATCCTGATGGTCATCCTCTGGGTCGCGCACCAGCGGCTCATGCCCAAGCCGACGGACCCGCAGCAGGCGCAGATCCAGAAGATGATGATCTTCATGCCCTTCGTCTTCGGGCTCACGCTCTACAACTACGCGGCGGGGCTCTCCCTCTACATGATCACGTCGTCGTCCCTCGGCATCATCGAGCAGACCGTGATCAAGAAGTTCTGGCCGGTGCCGACGGCGGGCGCCATGTCGATGCCCGCCATGTGAGGGCTCCGGCCGGCCGCCCGCGGGCCGGCGCTCGGCCGGGATCGCGATTGATCCCCCCAGGGGTCGTGGAGTAGAAGGTCGCCCCCCACAGCATCTCGTGGGTCACGCCTCGCGACCGCCCAACCCGGGTCCCGTCCCATCCGCAGCGAAGTCCATCGAGATCCGCGCGTTCGGCCCCAGAGGCTCGGACCTCCGCCCCGGATCCTCGCGCCGTGAAGTGTCCGTACTGCAAGCAGGACAACAATCGCGTGATCGACTCGCGCGCGTCGGACGACGGTTTCTCGATCCGCCGCCGCCGTGAATGCAACGAGTGCGGCCGGAGGTACACGACCTACGAGAAGGTCGAGGAGACGATGCTCCGCGTCGTGAAGAAGGACGGCGGGCGCGAGCCCTTCGACCGGCGGAAGATCCTGTCCGGACTCATGAAGGCCTGCGAGAAGCGTCCCGTCGCGACGCAGGATCTGGAGGAGGTGGCCGACCGCATCGAGCGTCGCTGCCACGAGACCTCGGACCGCGAGATCGACGCGAAGATCGTCGGCGCCTTCGTGATGGAGGAGCTGAAGCGGATCGACCAGGTGGCCTACGTCCGCTTCGCGAGCGTCTATCGGGAGTTCAAGGACGTGGCGCAGTTCCTCGACGAGCTGAAGCCCTTCCTCGAGAAGTCGGGGACGGAGCCGACGGGCGGGGGAACGCCAGGCACGCCCGCGGAGCCCGCCTCCGGCTCGCGCCGCGCGCCGACGGGGCGGAGCGCGGGCGAAAGTCCCGGTGCGCGGCCGTGAGCGCGACGCCCGCCAGAGTCCGCAAGCGCGACGGGCGCGAAGTGCCCTTCGACGCCCGCAAGATCGCGGAGGCGATCGAGAAGGCCTTCGCCGCGACGGGCAGGAGCGGCTCCGCGCTCGCCTCCGAGCTCGCCTCCGTCGTGACGCTCTCGATCGAGCGGCGGAGCGGTCCGCGGGCGTCCAACGACACGCCGACCATCGAGGGGATCCAGGACCTCGTCGAGCGCGTGCTCATGGAGACGGGGCACGCCGACGTGGCGAAGGCGTACATCCTCTATCGAGAGAAGCGGGCGCGCGTCCGCCAGGCGCTCGCCGTGCACCACGACGCGCCGGTGCGGAGCGCCGAGGCGGCCGCGGGGCCGAGGGCCGCTTCCACGCGCCGGTCGGAGTCCTGGAGCAAGGGGAAGATCGTCGCCGCGCTGATGATGGAGGCCGAGGTGCCCCGCTCCACGGCGGAGGAGATCGCCGCCCACGTCGAGCGGCGCGTCTTCCAGTCGGGCTTCACGCGCGTCACGACCGGCCTGCTGCGCGAGCTCGTCGACAACGAGCTCTTCGCGCGCGGACTCGAATCGCACCTGCGTCGCCAGACGGTCGTCGGTCTCCCGAAGTTCGACCTGCGGGAAGGCCTTCGCACCGGCTTCTTCCGGGACGTCTTCGCCTCGGGCAAGGGCGACCTCGTCTCGCCGCAGGCGGTGCCGGAGACGACCATCGCGCGCGCCGTCCTCGGCGCCTTCGCCATCGACGAGGTCCTTCCGGAGCGGCTCGCCGACCGGCATCTCTCGGGAGACCTGCACTTCGAGGGGCTGCAGTCGCCCCATCGCGACCTCGCCGGCGCGCTCTCCCTCGGCGCGCTCGCCACCGGCGCGTTCTCGGCGCTCGGCGCCCTCCCGCCCTCGGGCACGCTGGAGGACTCCGTCGACCACGTGCGCCACCTGGTCGCCCGCGCGCGCCGCGTCGTGGCGGGCACGCTCGTTCTCCACGAGATCGAGCCCTGGCTCGCGCGCTGCCCCCGGCTCGGGCGCCGCGCCGCCGGCGGCGCGTCCGAGGCCGCGCGCCGACTCGTGCGGGCGCTCGCCTTCGGGCTCCCGGAGGCGCAGCGCGAGCCGGCGGGAGCGGAGATCGCCCTCGCCGTGCGCGCCGGGTCGGCCCTGGCGCTCTCCCTCGCCTCCGAGTGCGCCGCGCTCCCGGAGCGCGTTCCGGCGCCGATGGTCGTGCTCCTCGCGGAGCCCGGTGGCGTCGCGGAGGCAGCGCCTGCGCACGCTGCCGGAAGCACGCCGGGTTCCGGTGCGCGGGTGCCGCGTCTCGCCTTCTCCTCGATGGGCGTCGAGGAGGCCCTCGCTCCGGGAGTGCACCGCGCGCTCGGCGATGCGCCGGCTCCCTTCACGAGCACGGGCGCCGCCGCCGTTCTCAACCTGCCGCGCCTCGCGCTCCGAGTCGGCGCCTGGGCCGAGGCCGCGATGCTCGAGTCGCTCGTCGGGCTCGTCGACGACGCCGTGGAGGGCCTCGATCGGTCGCGCCGCATGCTCGAGAGCACGGCGCTCGCGCGAGGCGCCGAGCTGCCGGAGCCCCGACGTCGATTCGTCCTGTCGGTCTGCGGGCTGCGCGAATGCGTGCGGGTCCTCGCCCAGGGCGCCCTGGAGGCGACGCTCGCGCGCACGATCCTGCAGGCGATCCTCGAGCGCGCGCGGGCGAGCGCCGCGGCGCGCAGCCTGCCTCTCTCCTTCGCGCCCTGGATCCGCACGGGCGCGCGCTCGCGCTTCGAGCGACTCGACGCGGAGACCTGGCCGTCCGCCCGGAGCTTCGGCGACGGCGACCGCGTTCTCTACTCCGAGGGTGCGACGCTCTCGCCGGTGCCCGGGCGCGCCTTCGGCGAAGCGGAGGCCGAGGCCCTCGGAGGCGTTCCCGCGGGCGTGCTCCCGGAGCACGAGGCTCCCGCGCACACGGCGTCGCTCGCCGATGCGATGCGGCGCGAGCGGGGAGCGGCGCGGGACGGCGGTGCCTCGCGTGGATCGGGCCGGAGCGCCGCCGATGCGGGCGAATCGAGAGGCGTCGTGTCGCCGGAGGGACCGGCGCGAGGAACGGAGACTCCATGAAGCTGAAGCGCCTCGAGGTGCACGGATTCAAGTCCTTCGCCGATCGGACCGAGTTCGGGTTCGAGCCGGGGCTCACGGGCATCGTCGGCCCGAACGGCTGCGGCAAGAGCAACGTGGTGGACGCCATCAAGTGGGTCCTCGGCGAGACGCGGCCGACGAGCCTCCGCGGTACGGAGATGCAGGACGTGATCTTCAAGGGCACGTCCGCCCGGCCGCCCCTCGGATTCTCCGACGTGACGCTCGTGCTGGAGCGCGACGCCGACACCGACGGGCCGAACGAGGATGCGTCCGACGAAGGAGCGAGCGCGTCGGTGCCGGCCGTCGACCTCTTCGCGGAGGTGTCCCTCACGCGCCGTCTCTTCCGGACCGGCGAGTCGGAGTACCTGTTGAACCGCGAGGTCGTGCGCCGGAAGGACCTGAAGCACTTGCTCTTCGACACGGGCCTCGGCGTCAACGCCTACTCGATCATGGAGCAGGGCAAGATCGACGCGATCCTCTCGGCGAACGCCGTCGATCGCCGCGCGATCTTCGAGGAGGCCGCGGGCATCACGCGCTTCCGCGTGGATCGTCGCGAGGCGCTCCGCCGTCTCGAGACGACGGTGAAGAACCTCGAGTCGGTCGCCGCCGTGCTGAAGGAGCTCGAGCGCCAGCGGAACTCCCTGCGAGTGCAGGCGAGCCGCGCGCGCCGCCACGGACAGCTCGTGTCGCAGCTCCGCGGCTGGCGCGCCGCGCTCTTCTTCGGGCGATTCCTCGAGCGGCTCTCCGAGCGCGAGGAGGCGCGGACGCGCTGCACCGTGCTCGTCGAGGAGGAGGCACGGGCCCGCGAGGCGCGTGCGCGCGCCGAGGGCGAGTCGCGTCTCGCGGGCGAGGAGTCCCGTGCGTTCGCATCCGAGGAGACGCGTCTGCTGACGGACCTCGGCTCCCTGCGCACCGAGGAGACCCGCAGGGGCGAGCGGGCGACGGCGATGCGGCGCTCCTCGGCGGAGCTCTCGACGTCCTCCCAATCGAAGCGAAGGCGCGCGTCGGAGATCGAGGCGGAGCTCGCGACGATCGGCGAGGAACGGACGCGATCGGACGCATCCCTGCGCGACGGCGAGGCACGCGTGCGCGCCGCCGAGGCGGAGCTCGGGCAGCGCGTGGAGGTCCTGCGGGGAACGAACGAGGCCTACCGCTCGGCGGGGCGCTCCCTGGAGGCGGCGCAGAAATCGGTGCTGGCGGCCATCGAGGGGAAGACCGCGAGCCAGAACGCCCTCGTGAACATCGAGGCCGAGGAGCGCGCGACGCGCGCGTCCGCCGAACGGCTCGCGCGCAAGCTGGAGGATCTCGGCGCCGAGATCTCCCGTCTCGAGCCGGAGCGGCAGACGGCGCAGGGGCGGAACGACGAGACCACGCGGCGGATGGCCGCGCTCCGCAGCGAGGAGGCGCGCATCCGTGCGGCGCGTGACGGCGCGCAGACGGCCCTCGCGGAGACGGAGTCTCGGCTCGCGGAGATCGAGCGGCGTCTTTCGGGTCTGCAGTCTCGGCTCGCCGTGCTGCGCGATCTCGAGGCCGGGATGGCGGGCGTCGGCGCCCCGGCGAAGGCGCTGCTCTCGGCGCGGCTGCACGGCGTGCTCGGGCTCCTGGCCGATCGAGTGCAGGCTCCCGTCGAGGTGGCTCCGGCGCTCGAGGCCGCCCTCGGGCGTCGCGCGGGCGCCGTCGTCGTGGAGTCGCGCGACGCCGCCCTCGCGACGCTCGCGCAGCTCCGCGAGCGCAAGCTCGGCCGCGTCGCCATGGTCTTCGCGAGCGGCGGCGAGCTGCCGTCGGCGGAGGGCGTCGCGTTCCCCTCGGGCGCCGGAGTCGTCGGACGCCTCCTCGATCGGGTGACGATCGACCCCGAGGTGGCCCGCTCCATCGGGGCGCTCCTCGCGAACGTCGTGGTCGTGGAGTCGGCGGCGGACGCGTTCCGCTGGCTCGCCGAGTTCCCGGGACTCGTCTTCGTGACGGTCTCCGGAGACCGCGTCGACGCGTCGGGTCTGACGGGGGGCATCGCCGAGCCGACGGCGACTCCCATCTCGCGCCGGAGCACCATTGCCGCCCTGGAGGCGGAGGTGAGTGCCGCGCGGCGCGACCAGTCGCTCCTGGAGACGCTGCGCGAGCGGGCTCGGGTGGCGCTCGTCCAGGCGCGCGGCGACGAGGACCGGTGGACCACGGCCCTCGGAACGGCGTCGCGCGAGGCGACCGACGCGCAGGTGGCGTTCCAGAACGCCGCGCACCGTTTGGAGCGTCTCCGCAACGAGAACGCCCTCGTCCAGGCGGAGGCGGCGGAGCTCGCGTCGCGGCGGGCGGACCTCGAGTCGCGCCGCGCGTCCCTCGATGCGGACCTCTCGCAGACCGTCGACCGCTTCCGCGAGGCGGCGGATCGCGCGAGCGCCGCCGAGGCCGAGAAGCAGGCCGCCGAGCGCGCGCGCGACGCCGCGGCCGAGCAGGAAGGAGCGGCGCGGGTGGAGTGCGCCCGGCTGCGCGGCGAGCAGGATCGCCTGCAGACCGAGCACGCACGCCGCGCGGACGCCCACGAGCGCGCGCGCCGCGAGCTCGAGTCGCTCGGCGTGGAGTCGCGCGACGAGGCCGAGCGCGCGGACCGCGCGCGCACGGAAGCGGAGGAGCTCGAACGGTCGATCGGCGACCTCGTGGCCCAGCGCTCCGACGTGGAGCAGCGGCTGCAGGAAGTGCGCGCGCTCGCCGAGAGCCGGGCCGCTTCCGCCGAGTCGGCGATGCGCCGGGAGCGCGAGCGCACGGCGGACCTCGAGCGCGTCTCGAGCGATCTCTCGAGCGCGAAGCTCGCCGAGCAGCGCGGCGCCATGCAGTGCGAGGAGCTCGTCCTGCGCGCGAAGGACGAGGCGGGCATCGACCTGCAGGAGTTCGGCGCCGTCTTCGCGCCGGACGAGTCCTTCTCCGCCGGCGTCGCCGAGGAGCGGGTCGCGATGCTGCAGGGCAAGCTCGAGAAGATCGGCACCGTCAGTAGCGACGCGACGTCGGAGCTCGATTCGATCGAGGAGCGATTCGCCGCCCTCGATCGGCAGCGCATCGATCTGGACGAGGCGCGCGCGTCCCTGCAGGAGACGATCCAGACCCTCGATCAGCGGTGCCTGGAGCGATTCCGAGAAGCCTTCGACTCGATCCACGCGAACTTCGCCGATCTCTTCCGGAAGCTCTTCCGGGGCGGGCGCGCCGAGGTGCGGCTCGCCGAGGGCCTCGATCCCCTGGAGGCGGGCATCGAGATCGTCGCGCAGCCGCCCGGCAAGAAGCTCCAGTCGATCACGCTCCTCTCCGGCGGCGAGCGCACGCTCACGGCCCTCGCGCTCCTCTTCGCGGCCTTCCGCACGAAGCCGTCGCCGTTCTGCGTGCTCGACGAGGTCGATGCCGCGCTCGACGACATGAACGTCGAGCGATTCCTCGGGATGATCGAGGAGTTCACGAAGAGCACGCAGTTCATCGTCGTGACGCACCATCGCCGGACGATGGCCGCCTGCTCGGCGCTTCTCGGCGTCACGATGCCGGAGCACGGCGTGAGCCAGAAGGTGGCCGTCCGGTTCGAGGACGTCGACCGCGTCGTGCCCGAGGCCGTCGGATCGGCCGAGGAGCGACCGGCCGAGGAGCCACCGGTCGAGGATCGATCCATCGAGGAGCCGGCGGCGGAGTCCGATCCGGCGGAGGCTCTCGATCCGGCGGAGCGCGACGACGAGCCCGTGGTCGAGATCACGCCCGCGCGCCCCCGCGGGTCGCGCGCGGCCGGCGCTCGGAGCTGACGACCCCTGAACTGGCGCGCCCTGAATTGGCGCGCCCTGAATCGGCGCGCCCGGAACTGGCGCGCTCGGAGGTACTGGCGCGGCGCGTGCTGGCGCGCGAGTCGTCGCTCAGCGCGCGAGCTTCGAGAGCGTGCGCACGACGACGTCCCCCGTGAGGCGCATGCTCTCGGCGGAGATCTTGTCGAGCGTGTCGTCCTTCGAGTGCCAGAACCGGTTCGAGGGACCGTAGGTGAGGTCGATCAGAGTCGTGACCTCGTAGCCGGCTCGGTGGAACGGGACGTGATCGTCGACGATGTCCTGCACGCGCGTGAAGAAGCGGTCGGCGCATCCGGTCTCCCGGGCCGCGTCCTTCACGGCCTTCGTGAGCCGTGGAGACGACTCGCGCACCTGCACGACCTCGAGGTCCTTGTCGCCGACGAGGTCGATGACGATCACGGCCGTGACGTCGCCGCCGCCGCCGGTCCGCTGCAGGCGCTCCACCTCGGCCTTGCTCCCGAAGAGCGCGTCGTCCTCGTGCCACTCGACCGTCGCCTGCGTCTCCTCGCCGTCGACGAATAGCACCCGCAGGGAGAAGGGAGGCCGCACCGTCGTCGCGCCGGGCGCAGCCTTGGTGCCGGGCGCAGCCTTGGTGCCGGGCGCAGCCTTGGTGCCGAAGTGGCGCGCGATCTCGAGGAGCACGGCCGTTCCCGATCCGCCGTCGTTCGCGCCGACGAACTCGAAATCGGTGAAGCGCTTCGTGTCGTAGTGGGCGAGCAGCACGACCGTCTTCGTCGAGTCGCCGGCGATCTCGCAGCGGACGTTCACCATCTCCATCGTTCCCCGGCGGGTGTGCGCCGCGAAACGGTCGAGGATCGGCTCGTGTCCGTAGCTGCGGAGCTCCTCCGCGAGATACGCCCGCGCCTTCTCGATGCCCGTCGAGCCCGAGGGCCGGGGGCCGATCTTCTCGACGAGGTTACGCACGTGCTGCATGCAGCGCGCGCCGTCGAGGATCGGAGCGGGGGGCGAGCCGCAAGCCAGGGCCGCGCACGCGAGCACGGTGCCCGCGAGGATCGCCGGCGGCGAGGAAGGGGCGGAGAGGGAGCGTCGCACGGAATCGGTACGGGAGCGGCGGATGGTGACCTCGTCCGGCAGCGACCGCAACGTCGCGGCGCGGTCTCGTCGATCGGGTCGATCGCGTCGATCGGTTCGGTAGGATGCCCCCGCGCCTCGCTCGCGGGGACCGCTCTCCGTCTCGAGCCGCCCGCCCTGGCTCTCCGCCCGGGACCGACGGGCGCCGACCGCGGAGAAGGATCCATGCGACGAGACGCTCGTTCCGCGCGCGCGGGGCGTTAGTTCTGCACGCGCCGGCAGGGGTCTCCGGCTCCTCCGGCACGGTCCGTACGTTCCTTCCGAGGCGACCCGTCCACGGGATCCCCTCACGATGGGACGACCGGACATCCGATCCTCCTCGGGAGGGCGCGTGGATCCGGGGCACGCTCCGTGTCCCCGGGCCTCTCCGCACGCTCCTCCCCCTGGCGACTGGAAGAGGTAGACCCATGGTCGAGACGTCTCAGACAGGACGCGACATCCGAGATCTCGTCCGGACCGCTGTGGACCGGGATCGATTCCGCGAGCTCCACTGGGAGGGGACGTTCTGGGACTACCTGAAGATCGTGGGGGACAGTCCACGCGTCGTCCGGAACTCCTTCCAGCGCGTCTACGACATGATCCTCTTCCACGGAGTGGAGGAGCGATCCGAGGGCAACTCGAAGCAGATCCACTATCGCTTCTTCGACGACCCCATCGGACACGGCGAGGACGCGCTCTTCGGGCTCGACCGGCAGCTCAACGCGCTCGTCGGCATCTTCAAGAGCGGCGCCTACGCCTATGGCACGGAACGGCGAATCCTCCTGCTCCATGGCCCCGTGGGGTCGGCGAAGAGCACGATCGCGCGCCTGCTGAAGAAGGGCATCGAGGACTACTCGCGCCGCCTGGAGGGCGCCCTCTACACGTTCTCCTGGAAGATCGACGAGGAGGCGAAGGACCTGATCGCGTGCCCCATGCATGAGGAGCCGCTCCGCCTGCTCCCCAAGGAATCGCGCGAGCGCCTGCTCCAGGAGCTGAATCGCAAGGCGAAGACCGGCTACCGGCTCGACGTGAAGGGGGAGCTCGACCCCGCGTGCCGCTACCGCATGAACCGCCTGCTCGAGCGCTACGGCGGCGATCTCGAGAAGGCGCTCGACCACGTGATCGTGCGCCGCATCCTCCTCTCGGAGAAGGATCGCATCGGCATCGGCACCTTCCAGCCGAAGGACGAGAAGAACCAGGACTCGACGGAGCTGACGGGCGACATCAACTACCGGAAGATCGCCGAGTTCGGATCCGACTCCGACCCGCGGGCGTTCAACTTCGACGGCGAGTTCAACATCGCCAACCGCGGCATCGTCGAGTTCATCGAGGTGCTGAAGCTCGACGTGGCCTTCCTCTACGAGCTGCTGGGCGCGTCCCAGGAGCACACGGTCAAGCCGAAGAAGTTTGCGCAGACGGACATCGACGAAGTGATCGTCGGGCACACGAACGAGCCCGAGTACCGGAAGCTCCTCAACAACGAGCTCATGGAGGCCTTCCGCGACCGCACGGTGAAGATCGACATCCCGTACAACACGGTGCTGGGGGCCGAGGTCGCCATCTACGAGAAGGACTTCAACTCGCGGCGGCTGCCGGGGCGCCATCTGGCTCCGCACACGATCGAGGTGGCGTCCATGTGGGCGATCCTCACGCGGCTCGACGAGCCGAAGAAGGCGAACCTCACGCTCATCCAGAAGATGAAGCTCTACAACGGGAAGACGCTCGCGGGCTTCACGAAGGACAACATCCGTGAGCTCCGGGAGGAGGCGCCCCGCGAGGGCATGGAAGGGATCTCCCCGCGCTACATCCAGGACAAGATCAGCAATGCGCTCGTCTCCGACAGCGAGCTCCCCTGCGTGAACCCCTTCATGGTGATGAACGAGCTCGAGTCCGGGCTCGCGAACCACTCGCTGATCTCCTCCGAGGAGGTGCGCAAGACCTATCGCGATCTCCTGTCGGTCGTGCGCCAGGAGTACGAGGACATCGTGAAGAACGAGGTCCAGCGCGCGATCGCGGCGGACGAGGAGGCGATCGCCCGGCTCTGCGGCAACTACATCGACAACGTGAAGGCCTACACGCAGCGCGAGAAGGTGCGGAACCGGATCACCGGTCGCGACGAGGAGCCCGACGAGCGGCTCATGCGCTCCATCGAGGAGAAGATCAACATCCCGGAGAGCCGCAAGGACGACTTCCGCCGGGAGATCATGAACTACATCGGCGCGCTCGCGATCGAGGGCCGCACCTTCGACTACCGGACCAACGAGCGCCTGCATCGGGCGCTCGAGCTGAAGCTCTTCGAGGACCAGAAGGACTCCATCAAGCTCACGAGCCTCGTCTCCTCCGTCGTCGACCGAGACCAGCAGGAGAAGATCGAGGTGGTGAAGAGCCGTCTCATCAAGAACTACGGCTACTGCGAGGTCTGCTCCAGCGACGTCCTCCAGTACGTCGCGTCGATCTTCGCCCGGGGAGACGCGAAGGAGGAGTGACGGGAGCCGCTCGCCATGCAGCGCATCGAGCACGACCACGCGCGCTTCCGCGACATCGTCCGCGGACGGATCCGGAAGGATCTCGGCAAGTACATCGCCAACGGCGAGCTCCTCGGGCGCGTCGGCCGGCACTCCGTCTCGATCCCCGTCCCCCAGCTCGACCTCCCGCACTTCCACTACGGGCCGAACCAGAAGGAGGGCGTCGGCCAGGGCGAGGGAGAAGAGGGCGACGAGGTCGGCGAGGGCCAGGCGGGCGACGCCGAGGGCAAGCACGTCCTCGAGGTGGAGGTCTCCCTCGACGACCTGGCGCAGATCCTCGGCAAGGAGCTCGGGCTGCCGCGCATCGAGCCCCGGGGGCGCCGCGAGGTCCGGACGCCCGGCGGCTCCTACACGGGCATCAGCCGCGTCGGCCCGCAGTCGCTCCGCCACACGCGGCGCACCTTCAAGGAGGCCCTGCGCAAGTCGATCCTCTCGGGCATCTACGACCCCAAGCAGCCGCGCATCGTGCCGGCGCCGGAGGACCGGCGGTATCGCGCCTGGAAGGTGAAGGAGACCTCCGTCACCTCCGCCGTCGTGCTCTACATGATGGACGTGTCCGGCTCCATGGGTAAGGAGCAGAAGGAGATCGTCCGCAACCAGACCTTCTGGATGGACACGTGGATCCGCTCCCAGTACCGGAGCCTCGAGGTCCGGTACATCGTCCACGACGCCGTCGCGCACGTCGTGGATCGGGAGACCTTCTTCCACCTCCGCGAGTCCGGCGGAACGAAGATCAGCTCCGCCTACGAACTCGGCCTGGAGGTGATCGACGAGAAGTTCCCGCCGGGGGAGTGGAACGTCTACGTCTTCCACTTCAGCGATGGCGACAACTGGAGCGCGCGCGACACCGAGCGCTGCGTGACCCTGCTCCGCGACGAGTACCAGCGGCGCGTGAACCTCTTCGGCTACGGACAGGTGAAGAGCGCCTACGGGTCGGGTCAGTTCAAGAAGGACCTCGACGCGGCGATCTCCGAGCAGGAGTGGCTCGTCACCTCGGACATCGCCGACCGCGAGGGGATCGTCGCCTCCATCCGAGAGTTCCTCGGCCGGGGACGCTGAGGGCCGCGGCCCCCATGACCACGTCGCTGCCCCCGGAGCTCGAGCGAGCGCGCGCCCACATCGAGGAGATCGCGCGCGGCTACGGTCTCGACTTCTACCACACGATCTTCGAGGTGCTCGAGGACCGGGAGCTCAACGAGGTGGCCGCCTTCGGAGGCTTCCCCGTGCGCTACCCGTCGTGGCGATTCGGGATGGAGTACGACCGGTTGGCGAAGGAGTTCCGCTACGGCCTCTCGAAGATCTACGAAATGGTCGTGAACAACGACCCCGCCTACGCCTACCTGATGCGGTCGAATCAGGACGTCGATCAGAAGCTCGTCATGTCCCACGTCTTCGGACACGTCGACTTCTTCAAGCACAACCTCTGGTTCGCGCCCACGGACCGGCGGATGGTCGACACCATGGCGAACCACGGAACGCGCGTTCGCCGCGCGATCGACAAGGAGGGGCTTTCGAAGGTCGAGGAGTTCCTCGATCTCGCGCTCTCCCTCGACAACCTGATCGACCCCTATGCGCCCTACGTCCACGGCTCCGCCGCCCGCAAGCGGGCGGCGGCCGCCGGCGAGAAGACCGAGCAGGCCGGCGGCGTGCCGCGCTTCGCGACGACGGAGGGGCACGGCTACATGGACCGGTACCTCAACCCTGCGGCCGCGCTCGACCGCGAGGCCCAGAGGATGCGCAAGGAGGCGGATCGCGAGCGGCGCGATCCGCCGTCGCCGGAGCGGGACGTCCTCGGCTTCCTCCTGAAACGCGCTCCGCTCGAGCCCTGGGAGCAGGACCTCCTCGAGATGGTTCGCGAGGAGGCCTACTACTACGCGCCCCAGGGGATGACCAAGATCATGAACGAGGGCTGGGCGACCTTCTGGCACTCGCGGATCATGACGCGGCACGTCCTCACCGACGCCGAGGTGGTCGACTTCGCCGATCATCACGCGGGAACGGTGCACGCAGCGCCCGGGCAGGTGAATCCCTACAAGCTCGGCGTCGAGCTCTGGCGCGACATCGAGGATCGCTGGAACCGGGGCGCCTTCGGCTCCGCGTACGACCGCTGCGACGACGACGAGAGGCGGCGCAACTGGGACACGGGCGCGATGCTCGGCAACGCGAAGATCTTCGAGGTTCGTCGCATCTACAACGACGTCACCTTCATCGAGGAGTTCTTCGACGAGAGCTTCGCGCACCGCCACGGCTACTACGTCTACCGGCGCAATCCGAGGACCGGTCGCGCCGAGGTGGCGGACCGCAATCCTCGGCTCGTGAAGGAGGCGCTCCTGCGGCGCATCACCAACGCGGGTCAGCCCCGGATCCGCGTCGAGGACGCGAACTACCGGAACCGAGGCGAGCTGCTGCTGGAGCACGAGCACGACGGCCAGGATCTCCAGCTCGATCACGCGCGGGAGACCCTCAGGAACGTCTTCAAGGTCTGGCGGCGACCGGTGCATCTGAAGACGCAGGAGGAGGAGAAGGAGCTCCTCCTCAGCCACGAGAGCGACGAGGAGACCTCCGAGGACGAGCCGGAGTAGTCGGCCGCGGAGCACGCGGCTCCGCTCGGGCGCGCTCGGCGCGCCGGTATGCTCCCGCCGTGATCCCGATCCGAGACGACGTCCTGCCGCGACGGCCCGCCGTCGTCGTGCTCGTCCTGATCGCGCTCTGCGGACTCGTGTTCCTGCGCGAGCTGCAGCTGCTCGCGCACGCCCCGCGCGGCCATTGGAACGAGCTCCTCGGCCTCCCGGGTCCCCTCGACGCCCTGCTCGCGCGGAGCGCGCTCGTCCCGGAGCGCGTCGCGCAGACGATCCTCGACCCGCTCGACGCGATGCGTCATCCGATCGAGACGATGCGTCGCTCGGCGGCGCCCCTCGTCACGAGCCTCTTCCTCCATGCGGGCTGGGGCCATCTCCTCTCGAACGCGTGGTTCCTCTGGGTCTTCGGCCGAAGCGTCGAGGCGCGCCTCGGACCCGCCCGATTCGCCGTCGCCTACCTCGGCGCCGGGGTGGCGGCGGGTGTCCTCCACGTTCTCCTCCTCGCTCTCGCGGCGAGCGTCGACGAGTACGCGTGGCACGCGGGGATCCGGATCGAGCGCTACCTCGACCGCCTCGCCGTCGTCGCGAACGAGGCGCTCTTCTCGGGCCGGCCCGGTCTTCCGGCCTACGCGCTCTCGCAGGTGCCGACCCTCGGCGCCTCGGGGGCGATCTCCGGGATCCTCGGGGCGCACCTCGTGACGTGCCCGCGCGCGCGCGTGGTCGCCATCGTGCCTCCGCTCTTCTTCCTGCCCTTCGAGCTGCCGGCGCTCCTGTTCGCGGGCCTCTGGCTCGTCACGCAGGTCTTCGAGCTCTGGGCGTCGCTCGGCCAGCCGCTCTTCGGAGACGTCGGGGGCGTCGCCTACGGCGCGCACCTCGGAGGCTTCGTTTCCGGACTCGGCCTCGGGGCGATCCTGCGCCGCCCGCGCCGCGAGCCGGACCTCGCACCGATCGATATCCGATGACCGCGCCGGCGCACGAACGGTCGTTCCCCATCGACCAGGTTCTCGTCGGGTGGTTCGTCCTCCTCGCGATCGTCGTCCTCCTCGACTTCGCGGCCTTCCCGCGCCCGGTCCTCCTCCTCGCGCTGGTCGCCTCGGCGCTCCTCGCGAGCCTCGCGCTTCCACGGCTCCTCGCGCGGGCGAGCTACCGGCGGGGGCTGCTCGTGCGCGCGGCGGCCTGCATCGCGCTCGTCCCCTTCTCCTTCGAGATCGTCGGGTCGATGGTGCCGCACACCTCGCCCGAGTCTCGCGAGGCGTGGCTGCTGGCGGCCGACCGCTGGCTCCTCGGCAGCGACCCCACCCGATGGACGGGCGACCGCGAGGCCCTTCCCTGGCTCACGGAGCTCTTCCAGCTCGTCTACTCGTCCTTCTACTTCCTTCCGGTCCTCTTCGCGGGACGCGCGCTCCTGCGTCGAGACTTCCGCGCGATCGAGCACGCGACGCACGTGATCGTGCTCGGGTTCTTCCTCTCCTACCTCGGCTACTTCCTCGTCCCGGCCCGCTCGCCCTACCACCTGGCGGCCTATCCCTTCGAGTTCCAGGGACTCGCCCTCACTCCCTGGCTCCGCACGGCGATCGACACGCTGGAGGGCGTGAAGTACGACTGCTTCCCCTCGGGCCACTCGCAGCTGACGTTCCTCGTGGCGGCCCTCGCCGCGAGGCACGATCGAAGGGCGTTCGTCCTGTTCTTCGGCCCCGTGGCCCTGCTCCTCCCGATCGCGACGATCTACCTGCGCTACCACTACGCCGTGGACGTCCTGGCGGCCGTCGGGTTCGCGTGGCTCACGTGGCGGCTCGTGACGGTCCTGGAGCGGCGAGGGCACGCGGCGCCCGCTCCGGAATGAGAGCCCGGCGCCGATTCCTCCTCGACCGCTGAGGGGCTTTCGGACGGGCGCGGGCTCGACGGCGCGCCGTTTCGATTAGCCTGTCCCGCGTCACGACGACCGCCGACGCGGCGATGCGCGTCCGTGGCTCACCCTCGCATGCCAGCTGCCACCACGCTCCGCAACGCGCTCCTGCTCGTGCTCCCGCTCCTGCTGGGGCCTGGCGCCTGCCGCGGGGGCGTGACGGGCTCGGGGGCGGTCGCAGCCCCCAAGGCGCTCCCCAACCTGAACGGCACCTCGGGGTGCAGCACGCTCACGCCCGCCTTCGGCGCCGCGACCGTCGCGTTCGATGCGGCCGACCTCGCGCCCTTCGTCCCCGGCGCCGGGAGCGGCCTCTGCGCGAAGGCGGCGCTCCCCGTCGCCTACCTCGCCATCCCGGGCCCGGCGCCGGGGCCCGCGGTGCTGCGCCTCGATCTGATGGCCGGCACGATGTCGGTCGTGGCCGACGCCGGGGCCTTCGCGGCCTTCGATCCCGCCGTGTCGGCGCTCTCGGGGATCGCGCTGCTGAACGCCAACGTCGCGACCGATCCCGACACGCTGCTCGTGGTCGACTCCTCGACGCACCGCATCCTCGCGGTGTCGAGCACGGTGATCGCGGCCTTCGCGGGCGCCGCGACCGCGACCGGCGGTTTCGCCGAGGGCGCTTCGAACCTCGCGCTCTTTCGCTTCGACTCGCCGTCGCAGCCCGCCGTGGGAGGCGACGGCACCGTGTACGTGCCCGATCCCGGGAACCATCGCGTCCGCCAGATCCGCGGCGGTGTCGTGTCGACGATCGCGGGCTCCGGTGCTCCGGGCTTCTTCGACGGTCCGGGACCGACGGCGCGTTTCGAGAGGCCCGACGGGATCGCGATCGAGTGCGAGGGGACGCTCGTCGTGACGGAAGCGAGCCACCGTGTGCGGCGGCTCCGTTTCCAGGCGTCGGCGTCGAACCCGATCTTCGGCTCCTCGGGCATCACGGTGCTGGTGTCGAGCATCGCCGGCAGCGGCGCCGGCGTGTCGATCGACGGCAGCCTCGGCCCCGGCGGGTCGGCCATGGTCGACGCGCCGGGCCTTCCAGGCGTGGGCCGCAACGCCGGCACGGAGGGCACCCTCTTCTGGCTCGATCGGGCGAGCGGAGTCCTGCGGCTCGCGGAGCCCGGCTCCGGCGTCATCGTCTCGCCCTACGCAGGGGCGAGCGTCGCCCCGGGATCCTCCTTCGGACTCTGTGGAACGTTCGACGGCGCCGCGCTCCTCGCGGACCCGGCGAACGCACGCATCCTCCGGCTGCCCTGAACACCTCCTGCCGATGAATCCCCGGGCGCCCGTCGAGAGGGCGCCCCGGACGCAGTTCGGTTCCCCCGGCCGAACGGTCGATTCCTCCCTCCCGTGGCCACGATTCGCAAAGCGTCGATCTGCATCCCCACGCGCAACGGCAGCGCGACGATCGGCCGTTGCCTGCGCGCGGTGCTCTCGCAGGACGTGTCGGTGGCCTACGACGTCCTCGTCGTCGACACGGAGAGCACCGACGGGACCCGCGACATCGTCGAGACGTTCCCCGTGCGGCTGCGGACGATCCACGCCGACGAGTTCGACCACGGCGACACGCGCAACCTCGCCGCCTCCCTCACCGATGGCGATGCCATCGTGTTCCTCACGCAGGACGCCGTCCCGGCGGACGCGCGCTGGCTCGCGGCGCTCCTCGAGGAGCTGGAGGACGGGCGCGTCGCCGGAGCCTACAGCCGCAACCTCCCGCCCGAGGGCGTCTCGCCGCTCGTGTCCGTCTCCCTCGCGCGCAACCCGAGCGGCTCCCCCGAGCGCCGGGAGCAGCATCTGCGCAACGGCGAGCTCTCGGCCCTCGATCCGACGCGGCGCCGGCTCCTCTTCGACTTCAACAACGTCTCGTCGTGTCTGCGCCGCTCGGTCTGGGATCGCTTCCCCTTCCCGCGCGCGAGCTTCGGCGAGGATGTGCTCTGGGCGCAGGGCGTGATCGAAGGGGGCTGGCGCATCGTCTACACACCGCGATCCCGCGTCCTCCACGGGCACGACGACCCGCCGGCCGTGGCCGGGGAGCGCGCGCGGATCGACGGCGCGTTCAACGCGAGGCACCTGGACCGCAAGTGCATCCGCTCCCTGCCGGACGCGGTCCGCCTCGGGCTGCGCCTCGCCTGGCAGGACGCGCGCGCGCTCCGGACGGCGCCCGGACGCCGAGGCCGGAAGTGGAGGGAGCGGCTCCGCGCTCCGCGGCTGCGTCTCTCGGAGACCGTCGGCCTCTGGCGCGGCGGCCGCACTCGCTCCCGAGCGGGGCACCAGGTGGTCCTCGACCGTCCCAAGCTCCGGATCCTCTACGTGGCCCACGGATTCCCCCCGGAGTCGTTCGCGGGCACCGAGGTCTACACGCGGGAGATCGCTCTCGAGATGGCGCGCCGCGGGCACGCCGTCGGGGTCTTCCACCGATCCGTGCGTCCCGACCTGGCGGACCTCGCGCTCGAGGAGTCGACCGTGGAGGGTCTCCAGGTGTACCGCGTCGGTCACGAGCTCGGCTTCCGGCACGCGGGCGAGAGCTACGCGCACACGGCGATCGAAGCGCGCTTCCGCGAGGTCTGCGATCGGTTCCGCCCCGACGTGGTGCATTTCCAGCATCTGATCCACCTCTCGGCCCGGCTGCTGCCGATCGCGCGCGAGCGAGGCGCGGCGACGGTGGCGACGCTCCACGACTACTGGGCGATCTGCCCGCGCGTGCAGTGCCAGCGACCGGACGGCACGAACTGCTCCGGACGGCGCGAGCTGGGCTGCCTCCTCTGCCTCAAGGAGCGCCACCTCCGCACGATCGACTTCGCCGCGGCCGCGACGCGAGGCATGCGGCCGATCGTCGAATGGATGGTGCGGCGCTACGAGGCGCGCCTCCGCGCGGGCGTCGACCTGTCGCGGCGCAAGCGGGACGTCGTGGCGATCTACCGCCGGGACCGCACCGTCGTCGACGCCTACCGCGCCGCCGACCTGCTCATCGCGCCGAGCCGCTTCCTCCGGGATCTCGTGCTGGAGCGCGTCCCCGAGTTCGACCCGCACCGTCTCGTGTTCAGCGACAACGGCATGCGCACGGACGGTCTGCACGCGGAGACGAAGCGCCCCGACCCTCTCGGGAGGCTGCGCTTCGGGTTCGTCGGATCGCTCGTTCCCTACAAGGGCGCCGAGGTGGCGATCGAGGCCATGAACCTGCTGGAGGACCCGAGGGCGGTCCTCCGGGTGCACGGGCACTTCGACCCCTCCGGCAACGCCCACCATGGCCGGCTCCAGGCCCTCGCGCGGCGCGGGAACGTCGAGTTCCTGGGCCCCTTCGACCACCGCACGCTCTCCCGGATCCTGGCGGAGATCGACGTCCTCGTCGTGCCGTCGACCTGGTACGAGAACGCGCCGCTCACCATCCGGGAGGCGCACCTGACGGGCACGCCGACGCTCGTCTCCGATCTCGGCGGGATGGCCGAGTCCGTGCGCCCGGAGCGCGACGGCCTCGTGTTCCGCGCCGGCGACGCGCGAGACCTCGCGGCGGTGATGCTGCGGCTCGTGACGGAGCCGGAGCTGCGCCAGCGCATCTCCTCCGACTTCCTGGAGCGCAAGACGATCCGTGAGAACGGAGGAGAGCTCGAGTTCCGCTACCGCGGGCTCGTGGCCCGCCGGCTCGCCACGCCCGTGGAGATCGTCGCGGAGATGCGCGGTGCGCAGTTCGCGACGAGCCAGGGGATCGTCGAGGAGCAAGGCTCCGGCATCGCCCTGCTGCGTCCCGGAGCGGGAGGCTCCTCCGCCGAATTCCGATTCCGGCACGGAGCGGCCTGCGACGCTCTGCTGCGGGTCGAGGTTCTCGTGCTCGGTGGGGAGTCCGACGTGCCCGTCGGCGGCACCGTCGAGGTGAACGGCGAGGTCGTCGGGTCGCTCCCCGTCGCCGTCGCCGTCGACGCCCGCGACACCGTGAGCGAGTGGACGGGCCAAGTGCGGCTGCGCAGCGGCCGCAACGCGGTGCGGATCACGAACCAGCTGCCGGACGGACGAGAAGTCTTCGTGCGCATCCGGCGCGTCGTCGTCCGGAAGGAGAACGATGCCTCGGGAGGCGGGGGATGAACGACACTCCGCGCGCGGCGATCGTCCTGCCGAACCACAACGGGCGACGACACCTCGATCCGTGCCTCGTGTCCCTGGGGGAGCTGCAGTATCCGAAGGACCGCCTCGAGATCCTGATCGTCGACAACGGCTCCGTGGACGGCTCGACGGACCACCTCCGGCGCCATCACCCGACGGTGCGGATCCACGAGAACGGGAAGAACCTCGGCTTCTCCGCCGCGTGCAACCTCGGTGCGCGTCTCGCGGGCGACGTGGACGTCGTCGTCTTCCTGAACAACGACATGCGCGTGGCTCCCGGCTTCCTGCGGGAGATCGTGCGGCCGATCGTCGAGAACCGGGCCGATGCCACCTCCGCGAAGATCCTCTCCTGGGACGGCAACCGCCTGAACTTCGCGGGCGGTGGGATGAACTTCCACGGGATCGGCTACCAGAAGGGGTTCATGGAGGAGCCGCGCGCCGAGCACGACGTCGAGGCGCCGACGCTGTTCGCCTGCGGCGGCGCCATGGCGATCTCGCGGGCCGTCTTCGAGTCGTCCGGAGGGTTCGACGAGGACTTCTTCGCGTACTACGAGGACGCCGATCTCGGCTGGCGGCTCTGGGTGCTCGGCCACCGCGTGCTCTTCGCGCCGAAGGCCGTCTGCTTCCACCATCACTCGGTGACGTCCCGGTCGTTCCCCGCGGAGAGGATCCGGCTGCTGCAGGTTCGCAATCCGATCCTGACGATCTTCAAGAACTTCGGCGACGAGGCGCTGCAGCGCGTGCTCGCGCCGACGCTGCTGCTGGCGGCGCGCCGCGCCCTCGTGATCGGAGGGATCGACCCCGATGCCTTCCGCATCGAGCGGAGCCGGTCGCGTCCCATCGGAGGCATGCGCGAGGTGCTGGTGCGCGCGAAGAGACGCATCTCGCGGAAGCTCTCGGTCCCCAAGCTCGCCCTCGCGGATCTGGTGGCCCTCGCCGACGTGGGGGAGATGCTGCCGCGTCTCGTGGAGAGACGTCGCTCCATCCAGGAGCGCCGCCGCCGGCCCGACGCGGAGATCCTCCCGCTCTTCGAGGACCCGCTCTGGTGCGTCGAGCCGCGGCAGAGCTACCAGCTCCTGCAGTCGACGGCGGTGGATTTCTTCGGGATCCGGGAGGTCTTCGGTCTCCCGGCGAACGCCTCGGCCCAGCGACGGCCCTAGCAGCCTGTGGCACGGGCCGGTCTCGCGCGGACGGCTCGAACGCTCCGTTGGTAGGCTCCCGCCTGTGTGCGTCCCGGAACGGGCCGCGCCGCCCCCGACACACCACGAGCCGCCCGCCCCCGGCGCTCCTCCGCGTGAAGCTCTCCATCCTCGTTCCCGTCTTCAACGAGCGCGCGACCATCGACGAGATCGTCCGCCGGATCCACGAGACGCCCTTCGAGAAGGAGATCCTTGCGGTCAACGACTGCTCCCGGGACGGCACGCGCGAGCGGCTCGAGGAGCTGAAGGCGCGGTACCCGGAGCTCCGGGTCTTCCACCACGAGGTGAACCAGGGCAAGGGCGCCGCGCTCGCGACGGCGTGGAAGAACGCGACGGGGGACGTCTTCCTGATCCAGGACGCCGACCTGGAGTACGACCCGGGCGAGTACGGGAAGCTCCTCCGCCCGATCCTCGAGGGAAAGGCCGACGTGGTCTTCGGGTCGCGTTTCCTCGTGGGCGAGTACGCCCGCGTGCACCTCTTCCGGCACTACCTCGCGAACCGTTTCCTGACGTTCCTCTCCAACGTCTTCACGAACCTGAACCTCACGGACATGGAGACCTGCTACAAGGTCTTCCGCCGGTCCATCGCGGAGAAGATCGTGATCCGCAGCCGCCGCTTCGCCGTGGAGCCGGAGCTCACGGCGAAGGTCGCGAAGCAGCACTGCCGCGTGTACGAGGTGCCCATCTCCTATGCCGGCCGCGACTACCACGAGGGGAAGAAGATCACCTGGAAGGACGGCTTCTCGGCGCTCTGGGCGATCGTCCGGTTCTCCGTTGCCGATTGACGTCCGCCGGAAACCGTCTTGCGCACTCGGCGGCGCTCCTTCGACGATGGAGCTTCGGCGATCGCGCCCCGCGGACGCGGTCCTCGAACGAGCCACTGCATGACGGAACAGGGTGAACGACGCGCGGAGCCGGCCGACGGTGAGCCGGAGGACCTCCTCGTCCGGTGGCAGCTCGGGGATCGGATGGCGCTCAATGCGCTCCTCGAGATCCACCTCCCGTGGATCCAGCAGCACGTGAACCGGCGCCTCGGTCCGCTGCTGCGGCGGCGGGGAGATCCGGAGGATTTCGTCAACGACGCCGTGCTCGAGATCCTGACCTACGCGCCGCGCTTCCACGTCCAGAGCGAGGCGCTCTTCCGCGGTCTCGTCGCGCGCGTCGTCGAGAACACGCTCCGCGATCAGCACGAGCGCTACACGGCGCAGCGGCGGAGCCTCTCGAGGGAGCGCGGGCTCCCGAGCGACAGCCAACTCCTGCGGGATCCTCCGACGAGCTCGCCGACGACGCCGAGCCAGATCGTCGACACGAACGAGCGGAAGGCCTGGATCCGCTTCGGCACGGAGCTCCTCTCGCCGATGGACCGCGAGGCGGTGATCCTTCGGTCGAGGATGCACCTCTCCTTCGTCGAGATCGGCGCCCGGCTCCGCATCTCTCCGGACTCGGCGCGCATGCGCTTCGAGCGCGCGATGATCCGGCTGGGAGATCTGGTCGCGCAGCTCCGCCGCGGCGAGCTCCAGCGGCTTCCGGAAGATCCTCCCGCGGGGCTGGGCAATCCGTGACCGATGCTCCGGATCCGCGGCCTCGATCCGAGGCGGAGGCGAGCGAGGAAGCGCTCCGCGCCTTCGTCGCGGCCTGGAGCCGAGGGGAGCGGCCCGATCTCGATCGCTTCTGCGCGGAGCGCGGCGGAGGCGCGGCGCTCCGCAGGCGCATCGACGAGTTCCTCTTCGTCGCGGCGGGGGAGGAGGAGGAAGCCGATCCCCGCGCTCGGGCCCAGGAGGAGAGCGGTCTGTCGTCGGGACGAACGCTCGCGGGCTTCCGCATCGTCCGCGAGATCGGACGCGGCGGCATGGGGATCGTCTACGAGGCGGAGGAGATCGCCCTTCGGCGGCGCGTCGCGCTGAAGGTCCTTCCCCGGCCCCTCACGCTCCAGCCGGAGATCGTCGAGCGCTTCCGCCGCGAGTCCGCGACGGCGGCCCGCATTCGGCACCGAGGCATCGTCGAGGTGCACGCCGTCGGGGAGTCGGACGGCGTCTCGTACTTCTCGATGGAGCTCGTCGACGGAACCTCCCTGGAGGCGCTCCTCACGCGCCTGCGGGAGGACCGCGCGGAGGCCTTCGAGCCGGAGGGATTCCGCCGAGCCCTGGCGCGGTCCTTCGAGGGAGGCAGCGTCGACCGCGGCGGGGGCGCCGCCGCCGCCCGGATCGCGCGCGGGCCCATCGAGACGATCTGCCGCATCGTGGCGGACGTGGCGGAGGCGCTCGACCACGCGCACCGAGAAGGAGTGGTGCATCGCGACGTGAAGCCGCCGAACGTGCTCCTGCGTCGCGACGGCTCCGTGGTCCTCACCGACTTCGGTCTCGCGCGCGAGGTGGGGCTCGGATCGCTCACGCAGCCGGGAATGCTGGTGGGGACGCTCCCCTATCTCTCCCCGGAGCTCGCCGAGGGGCGCGACGCGGACACGGACCACCGCGCCGACGTCTACTCCCTCGGCGCGACCCTCTACGAGCTCCTCACGCTGGAGCGGCCCTTCGAGGGGAAGAGCGTGCCCGAGCTCCTGCGGAAGATCGCATCGAAGTCGCCGCGGGATCCGGCGGATCTGAATCCGCGCCTCGCGCCCGACCTCGTGACGATCGTGCTGAAGGCGATCGAGAAGGACCCCGCGCGCCGCTACGCGACGGCGGCGGACTTCGCGAGCGACCTGCGCGCGTTCCTCGGGTACCGGCCGATCGCCGCGCGGCGCGCGTCGGCGGCGCAGCGGATCCTCCACTGGATGCGGCGGGAGCCCCTGCAGCTCGCGCTCCTCGTGACGGTCGTGGTCGCCCTCGGCGTTCCGACGGCCATGTGGCTCGGCGGCTACGTGCTGGAGGACGGTGGCTTCGTGGTTCGCGCCCGCGGCCGGGAGGACGCCGAGAGGATCGAGAACGCGCTCGAGCACGGATTCGACGAGCTCGGGGAGGGCTCTCCGTCGGAAGCCCTCGCCGCCTTCGAGGAGGCGCTCCGCATCCGCCCGGGGATCCCCGAGGCTCTCGCGGGCCGCGCGATGACCCATCTCTGGCGCGGCGATCCGGAGACCGCGCTCCGCGAGCTGGATCGCGTGGGGACGGCGCTCGAGAGCGCGCTCCCGCTCCAGCGCGTGCGTCGCGCCGCCCTCGAACTCGAGGGCCGCCCCGAGTCGGCGTGGCCCAACGTGGCCGAGCCCGTGGAGGCGACGGATCTGTTCGTCGCGGCCATGCTGCAGATCCGGCGCGGCGAGGACGGGGACGCGTCCGCGTTCCCGCGCGCCGTGCAGCTCCTCGAGAAGGCGATCCGCGTCTCGCCCCATGCACGCGCCGTCTTCCACTTCCAGCTCGCCCATGCCGCCGGTCACGCCGGCGACGCCGCCGCCGGCGCGCGCGTCGGAGAGGCGCTCCGCGCCCTGTGGCCGCGTTCCTCCCGCGCTTGGATCTGGATCGGCTACTCGACGCCGCGCGACGACGTGGCGTCTCGCGTGGCGGCCTTCGAACGCTCCCTCGAGATCGAGCCGTCGAGCATTCGGGCCCTCAGCAACCTGGCCCAGGCCCAGCTCGAGTCCTTCGACGACGCGGCCGCGATCGCGACGCTCCGGCGCGCCGTCGCGCTCGACGACGGGCGCGCCGTGAGCTTCCTCAATCTCGGAATCGTGCTGCGCCACGCCGGGCAGCCCGAGGAAGCGCTGGCGGCCTTCCGGCGGGCGCGTGAGCTCGATCCGTCGGAGCCCGCGGCACAGAGGCTCATCGACGAGACGCTCGCGATGAATGGCGGCTCGGCGCCGCGCTGACCCTCACGGCTCCTCCGCGCCGGAGACCGTCTACGAGGTCGTGAAAGAATCGGCGCCGGGCGACGGCCGGCTGCGAGCGGCTGCGGCT
The DNA here is from genome assembly GCA_964545855.1 of uncultured Planctomycetales bacterium. Lineage (GTDB taxonomy): Bacteria > Planctomycetota > UBA1135 > UBA1135 > JACQFD01 > CAZJHD01. The sequence goes on along the minus strand of CAZJHD010000020.1, from coordinate 30 downwards.
TCGTTGCTCCTCCTCCGCAACTCTCCATGA
>CAZJHD010000019.1:0-77540 GCA_964545855.1 uncultured Planctomycetales bacterium | reverse complement strand
GCCCAGTCGATCGGCGAGCCGGGCACGCAGCTCACGATGCGCACGTTCCACATCGGAGGCACGGCGAGCCGAGCGATCGAGGAATCGGACGTGAAGGCGAAGCGTCCGGGCAAGATCCGCTTCGAGAACCTTCGCGTGGTGAAGAACAGCGAGGGCAAGAACGTCGCGCTCACCCGCAACGGCGAGATCGTCCTCACGGACGCCAAGGGTCGCGAGCTCGAGCGCATGCCCGTCGCCGCCGGCGCGGAGATGCTCGTGAAGGACGGCGCCGACGTCACGACGCGGACCGTGCTCGCCCGCTGGGATCCGCACTTCGTGCCGGTGTTGGCCGACAAGGACGGGAAGGTCGTCTACGAGGAGCTCGAGGAGGGAAAGACCATCCGCCTCGAGAAGGATCCGAAGACGGGACACAAGCGCCGGCAGGTCATCGAGCACAAGGGCGACATGCACCCCGCCGTGATGCTCCAGGACTCGGACGGACAGAGCATCGCGCTCTACCCGATCCCCGAGCGGGCGTACGTCGAGGTGGAGAACGGCGCGAAGATCGTCGCGGGCACCGTGCTCGCGAAGTCGCCGCGTCAGCTGGGCGGTACCCAGGACATCACGGGAGGCCTCCCGCGCGTGGCGGAGCTCTTCGAGGCTCGGAAGCCCAAGAATCCGGCCGTCATGTCCGAGATCGACGGCATCGTCGAACTCGGCGGGAAGTCGCGAGGCAAGCGCGCCATCCTCGTCAAGGAAGAGAGCACGGGTGAGCCGAGGGAGCACCTCGTCCCCGTCGGCAAGCACCTCCGCGTCCACCGCGGCGACCGCGTGCGCGCGGGCGACACCCTCACGGAAGGCCCCCAGGTGCCGCACGACATCCTGCGCATCCAGGGTGAGGAGGAGGTTCACCGCTACCTCCTCGCGCAGATCCAGGGCGTCTACCGGTCGCAGGGCGTGACCGTCGACGACAAGCACATCGAGACCATCATCGGTCAGATGATGCGCAAGGTTCAGGTGGAGGAGCCTGGCGAGAGCAACCTCCTCCCGGGAGCTGTCGTCGACAAGTTCCGCTTCCGCGACGAGGCGGACCGCTTGCGCAAGGAGAAGAAGAAGCCGCCGCGTGCGCGGCCGCTGCTCCTCGGCATCTCGAAGGCCGCTCTATCGTCCGACTCCTTCATCTCGGCGGCCTCCTTCCAGGAGACCACCAAGGTGCTGACGGAGGCCGCGATCGCGGGCCGTCGCGACAACCTCGTGGGGTTGAAGGAGAACGTGGTCCTTGGCCACGTCGTGCCGACGGGCACGGGGTTCCGAGAGCACTACCGCACGCTGGTGAAGAAGAACGTCGATCTCGAGACGCTCGCCACCAAGTACCGGCCGTTCTCTCCGAGCCCGGATCTCCCGGCGCAGCCCCTCATTCCGCCGGACGCCGATTTCGGACCGGCCCCGGGAGCGGTCCCGCTCCCGGCCTGAGAACGCCGAGCCGGTCCGTCCCCGCTACGTTGCTCTCGCGCGCTCGCGCGAGAGTCGCTCGTCCGTCTTGCGTCTCGCAAGGCGCGGCGGGTAGAGTCCTTGCCCCTTTTTCCCGATGTGCCCCCGACCAGGCGGCACGTCGCACCGAATGCCGACGATCAACCAGCTGATCAAGAAGCCGCGCGTCCCGCAGCGCCGGCGCACGAAGTCGCCCGTCCTCCAGGCGTGCCCGCAGAAGCGCGGGGTCTGCCTGACGGTGAAGAAGCAAACTCCGAAGAAGCCGAACTCGGCTCTTCGGTCCGTGGCGAGGATCCGGCTCGTGAACGGGAAGGAGATCACGGCCTACATCCCGGGGGAGGAGCACAACCTCCAGGAGCACTCGATCGTCCTCGTGAGAGGCGGACGCGTGCGCGACCTCCCGGGCGTGCGCTACCACGTGATTCGGGGCGTCCTCGACACCGGCGGCGTGGGCGATCGACGCCAGAGCCGCAGCAAGTACGGCGCGAAGCGCCCCAAGTAGGCCGCGCCCTCGGCCCTTCCGCTCCCTCGCTGACGACCCGACTCCGACCGAACGCCCCGATCCCGACTCTCCCATGCCGCGACGTTACAAGAGCACCGACCCGCTCGTTCAGCCCGATCCCGTCTTCGAGTCGAAGGTCGCGTCGAAGATGATCAACAAGCTGATGGAGGCCGGGAAGAAGTCGACGGCGCAGCGCATCTTCTACGACGCGCTCGACCGGGCGACGAAGCGGGTCCCTGACATCGAGCGGATCGAGATCTTCAATCGAGCCGTCGAGAACGTGAAGCCTCTCGTGGAAGTGCGCGGCCGACGCGTCGGCGGTGCCACGTACCAGGTCCCGCGCGAGGTGCGCCGCAATCGGCAGCAGTCCCTCGCGATTCGGTGGATCGTCGAGAACGCGCGGAAGAAGAAGGGGAAGCCGATGGCGGTGCGACTCTCGGAGGAGATCGTCGACGCCTACAACAACACCGGGACCTCCGTTCTCCAGAAGGAGAACATCCACAAGATGGCGGAGTCCAACAAGGCTTACAGCCACTTCGCGTGGTAGTCCCACGGCGCGGCGGCGACCGGAGACGCTCCGCGTTCGCGCTGCGCCGCACGTTCGCGCTGCGTCCTCCGAGGCGACCGTCCTCGACGCGCTCCCTCTCCGGTCCTTCACCCTCTGGAGCCATCGGCGATCGTCGAGGCCGCACCTCGGCGGGCGCCCACAGAGACCGGCGCCGGCGGATGCCGGGATCGGTCGGGGTGCGCTCCCTCGCCGTGCCTTCTCGTCGAGACGATGTTCCGCGCACTGATCCTCCGAGACTCGAGGGAGTCTTCTCGCAAGTGCTCCCTCACGCCGCTCCGCGGCATGGAGGGCATCGAGATCCGCTCGTGGGTGCGAGACCGTGCCTTCGAGCTCGCTGGTCATCGCCTACTCCACCCCGACGGTGAGCCTCTCGGGCAGGCGGATCGTGGAAGTCCGATCCTCCTGGTCGATTGCTCGTGGCGTCACCTGCCCCAGGTTCTCCGCGACATGACCGGACCCCACGAGCGCCGATCGCTGCCCGGGGGATTCGTCTCCGCGTACCCGCGCCGCTCTCGTCTCTTCGAGGACCCCCGGGCGGGTCTCGCCAGCGTCGAGGCGCTCTTCGTCGCGTCGGTCGTCCTGGGGGAGCGCCGCGACGAGTTGCTCGACGGCTACCGATTCGCGTCGGCCTTCACCAGCGCCAACGCTGCGCGACTTGCGGCCCTCGGTGCGATTTCGCAGGCTTGACGGCCCGCGGCGGTCCCGAGGGGCGGACGCCGCGGGCGCCGCGCCGCCCGACGTTTCCCCGGGGCTCCCAAGGCCTCGAGCGATCCGCCGCAGGACGGTACGCGGACGTGATGCGCACCGCGCTTTCGTCCCCGCGCTCTCGTGATCGATCTCCGTTCGTCTCCACCCCTCCGGTTCCCGCGTGCCACCCAAGCCTCCCAATTTCGACAAGATCCGCACGTTCGGGATCGCCGCACACATCGATGCCGGCAAGACGACCGTCTCGGAGCGGATCCTGTTCTACACCGGCCGCGAGCATCGTCTGGGCGAGGTCCACGAAGGCACCGCGACGATGGACTGGATGGAGGAGGAGCAGCAGCGCGGCATCACGATCACCGCGGCGGCGACGAATTGCCCCTGGTCGGGATACCGGCTACAGCTCGTCGATACGCCCGGGCACGTCGACTTCACGGCGGAGGTGGAGCGCTCGCTCCGCGTGCTGGATGGCGCCGTGATCGTCTTCGACTGCCTGAACGGCGTCGAAGCGCAGAGCGAGACCGTCTGGCGCCAGGCGGACCGCTATCGCGTGCCGAGGCTCGCGTTCTTGAACAAGCTCGACCGCCCGGGCGCCGAGCCGGCGAAGTGCGTGGACGACATCCGGCGCCGCCTCGGAGCGAACGCCGTTGCGATCCAGCTCCCGATCGGCAAGGGCAAGGATCACGAGGGCGTGATCGACCTCGTGGATCCCCGGGAGATCCGATTCCTCGACGAGGATCTCGGCGCGACGCCGCGCGTGGATCCCATCCCGACTTCGAGGCAGGCGGAGGTCCGGGAAGCCCGCGCGAAGCTCGTCGAACGCGTGGCGGAGGTGGACGAGCAGATCCTCGAGAAGTTCGTCGAGGGCGTCGAGGTCACACCGGAGGAGCTCGCAGCGGCCCTTCGTCGCGCGACGCTCCATTGTCGGCTGGTGCCGACGCTCATGGGATCGGCGTTCCGGAATCGCGGGATCCAGCCGCTGCTCGACGCGATCGTGGCATACCTGCCCTCTCCCCTCGACGTGCCGCCGATCACCGGATTCGATCCGACGGCGGAGAAGGAGGTGGCACGCAAGGCGGATCCGAAGGCGCCGTTGTGCGCGCTCGTCTTCAAGATCTTCGGAGATGCGCATGGGGATCTCTCCTACGTGCGGATCTACTCCGGCTCGCTCTCTCCCGGCGATCAGGTCTACAACGCGCGCACCGGGAAGCCAGAGCGCGCGAACCGGCTCTTCTGCATGCATTCCGCGTCGCGCGAGCAGCTCGAGGTCGCGTTCCCCGGCGACATCGTCGCGATCCCCGGCCTCAAGTCGACGGTCACGGGCGACACGCTGCACGACAAGGGGAATCCGATCGTCCTCGAGCGATCGCAGTTCCCGGAGCCGGTGATCTCGATGGCGGTCGAGCCGAAGAGCACGGCCGATCGAGACAAGATGCTCGAGTCGCTCCGCCGGCTCGAGCGCGAGGATCCGACCTTCCGGGCGGCCATCGATCCCGAGACGCAGCAGGTCGTCATCGCGGGGATGGGGGAGCTCCATCTCGAAGTGCTGAGGCACCGACTGGAGCGCGAGCATCGCGTCGCGACGAACGCGGGGCGTCCCTTCGTGTCCTATCGCGAGACCGTGCGTGGCAAGGCGCGCGCGGACGTTCGCTTCGACCGCGAGATCGGCGGGAAGAAGCTCTTCGGGCACGTCGTGCTCGAGATCGCGCCGCAGCCGGAGCAGAGACCGTCGATCCTCATGTCGGGGACCTCGCACACCGACATCCCCAAGGCGTTCCATGTCGCCGTCGAGAAGGCGATCCGGGAGGGCTTCGAGTCGGGCTCGAACTTCGGCTATCCGATGGTCGCCGTGCGCGCCACCGTCCTCGGCGGCTCGGCGTCCGCGGATTCCTCGGAAGTCGCCTATCAGGCAGCGGCAGCGGAAGCGCTCCAGGAGGCCGCGCGCTCCGCGGGAGGCGAGCTCCTGGAGCCGATTCTCCGCTTCGACGTGCGGACGCCGGCGGAGTTCCTCTCTGGAGTCCTGAACGACCTGCAAACGCGGCGCGGCACGGTCGAGGACCTGGGCATCGAGGAGAACATCCGCATCGTTCGGGGCCGGGTTCCGGCCGGAGAGACCTTCGGCTACACGACGGCCCTTCGTTCGCTCTCTCAGGGCCGCGCGACGGCGGCTCTCGAGCCCTCCACCTTCGCTCCGGTGCCCGATCGGATCCGCCGGGAGGTGACGGGCGCCTAGGCGCCCGGGTCTCGGCGGGCCCGCGAGAGGCGGCTCCGAGGCTGGCGGACCTTGACCCTCTCCTGGCCCGCCGATAGAGTCCTCGCCCCTTTCACCGCAGGGAGGGTCTGCAATGGCCCTTCCCGCGACGTGCCACGGGCTCGTGCGCGCTCCGGCTCGGCCGATCGAATCGGCGTGCGGACGTGCCCTGGCTCTGGCCTTTCGAGGTGGAGGGGAAGGACCTACGCCAGGCCGGCCGCGCTCTCCGAGAGCCGTCGTCGACTCGGCGATCCTCGACAACTCGACTGACTCCTCTCTCTTCTCTTCGCATTCCTCTCTGCCCGCTTCGCGTTTCGAACCCACCGTCACGACCCGAGCCGTTTCGACCCGCGAGACCGACCCGACCGACTCATCATGCAGGAGAAGATCCAGATCCGGATGGAGGCCTACGACCACGAGACTCTCGACCAATCCGCGGCCGACATCGTCGAGACCGCGCGCAGGACGGGAGCTCAAGTGTCGGGGCCCATTCCGCTGCCGACCCGCATCGAGCGGTACACGGTGCTGCGGTCGCCCCACACGGACAAGAAGTCGCGGGAGCAGTTCGAGATTCGGACGCACAAGCGGCTCGTCTACATCTCCGACCCCACGAGCAAGACCGTCGACGCGCTCTCGAAGCTGAACATGCCAGCCGGCGTCGACATTCGGATCAAGGCGTAGGACGCGCACGACGAGACGACGCACCCGCGTTCCACGAGCAAGACGCATTCGCAAGAGCCCGTCATGGCAGACCTCACACTGAAATTCCTCATCGGCCGCAAGCGCGGCATGACGCAGCGCTTCGCGGAAGACGGGCGGATCGTGCCGCTGACCGTCGTCTCGGCGGGGCCGTGCTTCGTCACGGATGTCCGCACGACGGATCGGAACGGATACTCCGCGATCCAACTCGGTTTCGAGGAGTGCCGGCCCGTGCTCCTGTCGAAGCCCGTCCTCGGGAACCTGGGCGTCGAGCGCACGAGCCCCGACGGGAAGGGGAAGAAGGCGAAGCCTCGCGAGAAGGACGCCGCGGCACAGGCAGGCGCCGCTCCCGCGGGCACCGCCGATGCCGCCCCGACGCCGCGCGTCGGGAAGCCGCTCCGCATGCTCCGAGAGGCGCGCGTCGCGGACGTCCAGGACGCGAAGGTCGGCGACCGAGTGACCGTCGCGTCCTTCGAGAAGGGCGACATCATCGACGTCATCGGAACGTCCAAGGGCCGCGGATTCATGGGAACGATCCGCGCGCACCACTTCAGCCGAGGCCCGAAGAGCCACGGGTCGATGAACGTTCGTCAGCCGGGCTCCGTCGGCTCCTCGGCCGATCCGTCGCACACGTTCCGTGGCACCCGCATGGCGAAGCACCTCGGTGCCGCGCGGAGCACCGCGAAGAACCTGCGCGTCTTCGACGTCGACCCGGATGCGAACCTCCTCTACATCCGTGGAGCCGTTGCCGGACCGACCGGCGGCGTGGTCGTCGTGACGCGCGCGAAGACGCCTCCCCCGGCCCCGAAGGCCCAGCCCGCCTCCAAGAAGGTTCAGAAGGGCGGCCCCGTGAAGGCGCGCAAGTAGACGGCGCACTCCAGCGACCGCACTCGAGCCCGCCGACCCGACAGCACCCACCCAACGACCGATGGTGAAGCTCCAACGCTACGACTGCTCGTCGAACAACCTCTCCGAGGTGGATTTCGACGAGTCGATGTTCGGCGACCGCGCGCGACTTCGATGCTTGCGCGAGGCGGCGCTGATGTACGCCTCCAATCGGCGTCAGGGAACGGTCCAGACGAAGGAGCGCGGCGACATCACCGCGACGAACAAGAAGCCGTTCAAGCAGAAGCACACGGGCCGCGCGCGCGCGGGCTCGCGACGCTCGCCGCTCTGGCGCGGCGGCGGCACCATCTTCGGTCCGCATCCGCGCGATTGGACCTACCGCCTCCCGCGCCGCGAGCTCCGAGTGGCCCTCCGTGGAGCCCTCTACGGGAAGGTGACCGACGGCGAGGTCGCGCTGGTCGCCAAGCTGTCGTTCCCGAAGCCGGAGTCGAAGCGCGCGCGCGCCATGTTCCAGGCCTTCGGCGCCGAGGTGGGGGACACCTCGAGCTGCCTCGTCGTTCTGGGCGAGCCGAGCGCGCCCGCCTGGCAGTCGATGCGCAACTTCCCGCGGGTCTCCGTGCGACCCGTGGCACAGCTGAACGCGGACGACGTCCTCCGGCACCGTCTGGTGCTCCTCACGGAGGAAGCGGTCGAGATGCTCCGCAGCGGCTACCGCGAAGTCGTCGTCGGTGCGACCGAAGGCGCCGGTGCCGCCGCGAAGCCGAGCACGGCGAAGCCGCGCAAGCAAGCCGCTGCGAAGCCCCCGAAGAAGTCGAAGTCCACGCCGGCCAAGGCTGGCGCCTGATCGCGCTCCTCGCCATGAACCCCGAGACCCTCCACCGATACCGCCGCGTGATCATGCGCCCGCTCTTCACGGAGAAGAGCAGCTACGACCAGGAGAGGCGCAACGCCTACCACTTCGAGGTCGCTCTCGACGCCAACAGGGTCGAGGTGCGCCGCGCCATCGAGGCGCTGTTCGGCGTGAAGGTCGCCTCCGTGAACACCGTGCGCCGGAAGGGCAAGGTCGTCCGACGCGGCTACAGCATGGGTCGCAAGAGCGAGATCAAGCGGGCCATTGTCACGCTCCAGGCGGGTCAGGCGATCGAGTACACCTGATCGCAGCCAGCGAGACCGTCGAAAGACACGCCACGGAATCCACGAACACGCTCCCATGGGAATCAAGACCTATCGACCCACCTCGGCCGCGCGCCGTCACGGCTCGGTCCTCGACTTCGCGGAGATCACGCGGTCGAAGCCCGAAGACAGCCTGATCGAGCCGCTCCGCAAGACCGGTGGGCGCAACAACCACGGCCACATCGCGACGCGGCACATCGGCGGCGGCCACAAGCGCATGTACCGGCGGATCGATTTCCGTCGCGACAAGGACGGGATTCCCGCGAAGGTCGTCCACATCGAGTACGACCCGAATCGCTCGGCTCGGATCGCGCTCCTCCACTACGCGGACGGCGAGAAGCGCTACATCCTCGCTCCGGTCGGACTCGGCGTCGGGGACACGGTCCTCTCCGGAGACGACGAGCGCGTCGAGCCGAAGGTGGGGAATGCGATGCCGCTCTCGCGGATCCCCGTGGGACTCGAAGTGCACAACATCGAGCAGCGTCCGGGATCCGGCGGGAAGATCGCGCGCTCGGCCGGAATCGCGGCGCGGCTCTCGGCGCGCGAGGGAGACTACGTCCTGCTCGTGATGCCGAGCAACGAACTCCGCAAGGTTCACGTGCGTTGCCGCGCGACCATCGGCCGCGTCGGAAACCTCGACCACCAGAACGTTTCGCTCGGCAAGGCGGGCCGCAAGCGCCACCTCGGCATCCGTCCGACGGTGCGCGGCACGGCGCAGAACCCCGTCGCGCACCCCATGGGCGGCGGCGAGGGTCGAACCGCTGGCGGGCGGCACCCGGTCTCGAAGTTCGGCGTCCTCTCCAAGGGCGGGAAGACGCGACCGAAGAAGAACATCACCGATCGCTTCATTCTCCGGCGCCGTCCGGCCGGGAAGCACTACCGCCAGGGTTGAGGCAAGGGCGCTTCCCTCATCGCGAGACGCTCCCGACTCCGACGAGACCGCCGATTCTCTCCGACCGATCCACTCCGACCCGACATCCTCCACGCCGACCTCGAGACCTAGCCACTTCGAATGAGCAGAAGCAGCAAGAAGGGCCCTTTCGTCGCGGAACACCTTCTCAAGAAGGTGCAGCGCACGCGGGCGGGCGCCGAGCCCATCAAGACGTGGTCGCGGGCATCCACGATCACTCCCGACTTCGTCGGCTACACGTTCATGGTCCATGATGGCCGCAAGTTCACGCGCGTCTACGTCGTGGAGGACATGGTCGGTCACAAGCTCGGTGAGTTCTCTCCCACTCGCACGTTCCGAGGGCACACGAGCCGCCGGGACAAGGACGCCGCAGCCGCCCCGGCGAAGTAGGCGTTCGCCGATCCGTCTCCCATGTCGAACTACGAATCCCATCACCGCTTCGCCCGGATCACGGCGCGCAAGGCGCGTTACGTCGCGGACCTCGTCCGTGGCCAGAACGTGAACCGCGCGCTCGAGACCCTCGCGTTCACGCACAAGCGGGCATCGTTCTTCGTCTCGCGCGTCCTGCGCTCGGCGATCGCGAACGCGACTCGCGAAGGGAACGTGAACGCGAACCACCTCTTCGTCCGGGAGATCCAGGTCGACTCGGGTCCGCTGCTCCAGGGTCGGCTCCGCTTCATGCCCGGGCCCATGGGTCGCGCCCTGCCCATCCGAAAGCGCACGAGCCACATCCACATCGTCCTCGGCCTCGACGAGGAGACGACCGGTCGTCGGCGCAACGCGTCGAAGGGTGCCCAGGCGAAGGAGTCGGGCACCGAGAGTGCGAAGGCGCGGCGTGGCCCGGCCCCGGGCACGGAGCCCCTCGCGGAGGCCGGCACGGCGACGGCAGAGCGCGAGCAGACGCCGAAGTCGCCGAAGCCCCGGAAGACCTCGAGGAAGGCATAGGAGAACTCCATGGGTCAGAAGACACACCCCCTCGGATTCCGTCTGGGCTACTCGGAGACGTGGCGCTCGCGCTGGTATGCGAATCGGCGGGACTTCGGGAAGCTCCTCCTCGAGGACCACCGGATCCGGACGCTCATCCACACGAAGCACCGATCGGCCGGCGTGCCGAAGGTCGAGATCGAGCGCACGGGAGAAGCGGTGCGGATCACGATCCACACGGCTCGCCCTGGCGTCCTCGTCGGCCGCAAGGGAGCGCGCGTCGACGAGTTGAAGAACGACCTCGAGGCGATCGTCGGGAAGGCTCGAGTGGTCGAGCTCTACATCCGCGAGATCAAGCGGCCCGAGCTCGACTCGCGGCTCGTCGCCGAGTCCATCGCCGAGCAGCTGGAGAAGCGCGCTGCCTTCCGCCGCGCGATGAAGAAGGCCATCCAGACGACCATGCAGGCGGGGGCCAAGGGCATCAAGGTCCAGGTCGGCGGTCGCCTCGGCGGCTCCGAGATCGCTCGCTCGGAGAAGAACCGGGATGGTCGGATCCCGCTCACCACCCTCCGAGCCGAGATCGACTACGGCGTCGCAACGGCGCGAACGACCTACGGAACGATCGGCGTGAAGGTCTGGATCTATCGAGGAGACAAGATCCTCGACGCTCCCCAGGAGGCGGGTCCGATTCGTCCTCTCGTCGGATCGAGCGCGCCGCAGTCCGGTCCTCCTCCGCAGCCAGCCCCGCAGCCGATTCCGCCCGCGACGCCGGCAGCTGCCCCACCCGCGGCGCCGGTCGCGCCCCCGGCTGCACCACCGGCGGCTCCGCCGACGAGCGCGAGCTGAAGGCCGTGGCGACGCATCGACCCATGCATTCGTTCGACCTCGACCTGCGAGGCGTCGAGCCGCACGCGGCGCACCGGCTCTCCACGAGAATCGGTCGCAGCCCGTTCGCGCGCTTCGCTGCCTCGCGTCCCGTTTCTTCGCGAGTCTCGACTCGACGTTCCCTGCCGACGCGATCGATGCCGAGCCGGATTGGCCTCCAGGAGGATCTGACGTGCCGATGATGCCGAAGCGTGTGAAGTACCGAAAGTCGCAGCGCGGCCGGATGCGCGGCATGGCGACGCGCGGCAATCGCGTCGCCTTCGGCGATTTCGGTCTCCAGTCGCTCGAGTCGGCGTGGCTCTCGGGCCGCGAGATCGAGGCGGGTCGCGTCGCGGCTTCGCGTGCGGCGGGCGAGGCGAAGGTCTGGATTCGCATCTTCCCGCACAAGCCGATCTCCAAGAAGCCGCTCGAGACTCGCATGGGTCACGGCAAGGGCGAGCCCGAGTTCTGGGCCGCGGTCGTGAAGCCCGGAACGATCCTCTACGAGATCGGCGGCGTGCCCGAGGACATCGCGCGCGTCGCGCTCAACCGAGTCGCCCACAAGCTCTCCGTGAAGACTCGTTTCGTCCGCCGCATGGCGGCGGGGCACTAGACCCCATGCCCAAGCTGAACTCCCGATCCCGCGTGCGCGAGATGCGCGAGCGCGAAGACCAAGAGCTCCACCTCGACATCGAGAAGCTCGAGAAGGAGGCGTTCGACCTGCGTTTCAAGGGCTCCACCGAGGCAATCACGAGCCCCGCGCGGTTCAATCAGATCCGTCGCGAGGTCGCCCGTCTGCGGACGATCCTCGCCGAACGCGCTGCCGGCGTGCGTGGCCAGACCGCCAAGGGCGCCAAGTGAGCGGCGCGAGGGCGCTCCTCCGAGCCAATCCGCACTGACTCGACCGACGAACGCTTCCACGAGCCCGACACCGACTTCCACTCCTCAGACAGCCCCCAGAGCCACCCGCAGTCCGATCCTCATGACGCCCGAATCCAAGAGCCCCTCGAGTACCGATCCGAGCGCGGCGCCTCGCAGCCGACGCAAGGTCGTCGAGGGGCGCGTCGTCAGCGCGAAGATGCAGAAGACGGCGGTGGTCCAGATCGTCCGCTTGGTGCGCCACGCGAAGTACGGAAAGTTTCTCCGCCACTACACGAAGTACTACGTCCACGACCCGGAGAAGCTGGCCGGCGAGGGAGACCTCGTGGAGATCATGGAGACGCGACCGCTGAGCCGTCTCAAGCGGTGGCGGCTCGTCCGCATCATCGAAAAGTCCGACCGAGCCAACCTCTACAAGGCTTCCGAACCCGACGCGGAGATCGCCGCCGGCGACACCGATCCGCAGCCGAATTCCTGATCCGACGAGCCGGGAAGAACGCTCGCGACCCGGATGCAGAGTCCGGAACGAGACCCCGGACCAAGGAGCTCAAAGATGATCCAGACCCAGACCTACCTCGACGTCGCGGACAATACCGGCGCGAAGACGGTGATGTGCATCAAGGTGCTCGGAGGCACCCGACGCCGCTACGCGACCGTCGGCGACATCATCGTCGGAGCGGTGAAGAAGGCGATGCCCAATGGCGACGTGAAGCAGGGCGCCGTCGTGAAGGGCGTGATCGTTCGCACGCGATCGAACGTTCGCCGCGATGACGGGTCCTACGTCCGCTTCGACCGGAACGCCATGGTGCTCCTCGACGCGGACAACAACCCGAAGGGCACGCGCATCTTCGGCGCCGTCGCGCGCGAGCTGCGCGATCGGAATTTCATGAAGATCGTTTCGCTCGCGCAGGAGGTCGTCTGACGTGGTTCGCCGTCCCAAGAAAGCCGCACCGATTCGCGCACCGCACGTCCGCAAGGGCGACATCGTCCAGGTCATCTCCGGGAACGAGAAGGGGAAGACCGGCGAGGTCGTCAGCGTCGACCGCCGTTTCGGTCGCGTCCTGGTGAAGGGCGTGAACCTTCGCTGGCGACACCTCAAGAAGACGGCCAAGACCCCGGAGGGCGGCCGCATCCAGCGGGAATCGATGATCCACGTCTCGAATGTCCTTCTCTTCGACGAGAAGGCCGGGAAGGGCGTCCGCGTCCGACACGAGATGCGCGGCGACAAGAAGGTCCGCGTGTCCGTGGCCACCGGCGAAGTTCTCGAGGCCCGCTGAGGCGGAGTCCGTTCCACGCGCGCTCGACCCGAACGATCGAATCCACGAAGCCACCGACTCACGGACCGACGTCCACGACCATGACCGCTTCTGCTGCACCCACGGCTCCTCCGATCCCGCGCCTCCTCGAGAAGTATCGAAACGAGGTGGTGCCGGCACTGGCCGAGCAATTCCACATCGAGAACAAGCTCGCGATTCCGCGCGTCACGAAGATCGTGATCAGCATGGGAGTCGGCAAGGCCATCGAGAATCGCGCCCGGATGGACCACGCGATGCGCGACCTCACGTCCATCGCCGGTCAGCGACCCATCGTGACGAAGTCGAAGTCCGCCATCTCGGGCTTCCGACTTCGCGAGGACATGTCGATCGGACTCTGCGTGACGCTCCGTCGCGATCGGATGTGGGAGTTCCTCGACCGCGTCATCGCCATCGTGATCCCCCGTATTCGCGACTTCCGCGGGCTGTCGCGCAAGCAGGACGGACGGGGGAACTACAGTTTCGGTCTCTCGGAGCAGTCGGTGTTCCCGGAGATCCCGCTCGACAAGGTCGAGTTCGTCCAGGGAATGAACATCACGATCTGCACCTCCGCGGGATCGGACGGCCCCGCGGAGTTCCTCCTCGAGCGGCTCGGCATGCCGTTCCGCAAGTAGGCGCGCTGGCGCCGACCGGTAGGCCCAGCGCCCTCCCGGCAACCCGATCCCTCACGTATTCGAGAACCGAGACCATCGAGATCCTGCATTGGCCAAGAAATCCCTCGTCGCGAAGGCGTTGCGCCGTCCCAAGTTCAAGACTCGCGGCTACTCGCGCTGCCAGATCTGCGGCCGCACCCGAGCCGTCTATCGGCGCTTCGGGCTCTGCCGCATCTGCTTCCGGAACATGGCGCTCCGCGGCGAGATTCCCGGCGTCCGCAAGGCCTCCTGGTAGGGGACCTGCGATCGTCCGGCACCTAGGCCCTTCCCCCTTCGTCCCCACGAACCGAAACTCTTCGCCCCCTTCCCGGGGACCAGCACCCGCCCACAGCCCATGACGATGACCGACCCCATCGCCGATTTCCTGACGCGAATTCGAAACGCGAATTCGATCCGGCGGGCGTCGGTGGACATGCCCCTGTCGAAGGTTCGTACCGCGCTCGCCATCGTTCTCAAGGACGAGGGCTACATCACGGACTACTCCGTCGAGAGCGACCCTGCTCCCGGCAAGCTGAGCGTGACCCTCAAGTACGACCGGGACGGGGATCGCGTGATCCGCGAGATCGAGCGCGTGAGCAAGCCGGGATGCCGCCGCTACATCGGTGTCGAGGAGATCCCGCGCGTGAGCAACGGCCAGGGCATCGCGATCCTTTCGACGACGCGGGGGATCGTGAGCGGCCACAAGGCGAAGGAGTTCGGCGTCGGCGGCGAGATCCTCGCCACGGTCTGCTGAACCGGAAACGACCCGTACCCCCATCGAATCCAGGATCTGAACCATGTCTCGGCTCGGCAAGATTCCCGTCGCCGTCCCCAAGGACGTGAAGGTGAACCCGGCGAAGGCCTCGTTCTCCGTCACCGGCCCGAAGGGAACGCTGACGTTCCCGCTCCATCGTGCGCTCTCCATCGAGGTGAAGGCGACGAGCGCCGTCGTCGGGCGGTCGGACGACTCGCGCGAATCGAAGACTCATCACGGTCTCACGCGCTCGATGCTCGAGAACATGGTGATGGGGGTTTCGAAGGGCTACGAACGCCGCCTCGAGATCTCCGGCACCGGCTGGGGCGCGAAGCTCGATGGGAAGGACGTCGTCCTGACCGTTGGCTTCTGCAACCCGGCTCGGATCCCGATTCCTCCCGACGTGAAGGTGGAATGCCCGTCGCCGACGTCGATCCTCGTGAAGGGGATCGACCGCCAGAAGGTGGGACAGCTCGCGGCGAAGATCCGCAAGGTCCGCCCGCCGGAGCCCTACAACGCCAAGGGCGTGAAGTACTCCGACGAGGTCATCAAGAAGAAGCAGGGCAAGTCGTTCGGCACGACCTGATTCGAACCGTGGCGAAGGGCGACGAATCCCGAACCCTGCGATCGACGCGACAAGAAATCCTCCATCCATGAAGCTGATCAAGAAGAAGACCGTCCGCCGCGTGCGACGCATGCGATCCGTTCGCGGGACTCTCCGTGCCCATCCCGGCCGGCCGCGTCTGTCGGTCTACCGGAGCCACAAGCACATCTCCGTCCAGGTGATCGACGACACGAAGGGCGAGACGCTCTGCTCGGCGTCGTCCCTCGAGAAGGATCTGCGGCGATCGGCCCCGAACGCGGAAGCGGGCTCGAGCGAGAAGGCTCCCACCGAGAAGAAGCGCACCAAGAGCGATCTCTCCAAAGTCGTTGGAGAGACCGTGGCGAAGCGCGCTCTCGAGAAGGGCATCAAGACCGTCGTCTTCGATCGCGGCGCCTATCGATACCACGGCCGTGTTCGAGTCCTCGCCGATGCGGCCCGAAAGGCCGGTCTGCAGTTCTGATCGCCCAGTTCTGATCGCCGGATCCCTTCGCCCGAGATCCCGACGCGCAACGACTGCACTCCTCCACACCGACTCGATCACATCCAACGCCCACCAGGTTCCTCCCTTGGCTCTCCACGTCGAATTCCTCGATCACACCGAGGCCGGATCGCTCGAGCTCGATGAGCTCGTGGTGAAGGTCAACCGCTCCGCCGCCGTCGTGAAGGGCGGCCGCCGATTCTCCTTCTCGGCACTGACGGTCGTCGGCAATCGCGACGGCGTGGTCGGCTTCGGCTTCGGGAAGGCGAAGGAGGTGCCCTCCGCGGTCGAGAAGTCGGGAAAGGACGCTCGCAAGCACTTGCTCCGCGTCCCTCGCATGGGAACCACGATTCCTCACGAAGTGCTGGGTCGCTTCGGCTCGTCGTCGGTGAAGCTGATTCCGGCGGCGCCCGGAACGGGGATCATCGCGGGCAACTGCGTCCGCGCGGTCCTCGATCTCGCGGGCGTGAAGGACGTGCTCACCAAGGCCTACGGATCCACGAACGCAGTCAATCTCGTCAAGGCCGTGATCCAAGGCGTCAGCCAGCTGCGGACGCGCGAGCGGACGGCCGAGCTTCGCGGAGTCAAAGTCGGATGAATCTGAACACGGTGCATCACGCGGGAACCGCACACCCCGTTCGGCGGCGCGTCGGCCGCGGCGTGGGCTCTGGTCTCGGCAAGACATCGGGCCGCGGTCACAAGGGAGCGCGTGCGCGCTCCGGTTGGTCGGCCAAGCCCGGCTACGAAGGCGGGCAGATGCCGCTCTATCGGCGGCTCCCGAAGCGCGGCTTCTCGAACGCGGACTTCCGAGAGCGCTACACGATCGTCAACGTCTCGGCGTTGAACGGTTTCGCCGATGGAGACCGAGTCGATCTGGCCGCGATCCTCGAGCGCGCCCTCGTGACGAAGGAGACCGACTTGCTGAAGGTCCTCGGAGACGGCGAACTCCAGCGGAAGCTGACGGTCGTGGCCGACCGCGTCAGCCGGTCGGCGCGCACGAAGATCGAGAAGGCAGGCGGCGTCGTCGAGGAACGGCGGAAGCCGCGATTCGCGGAGAAGCGGCCGGCCCGCAAGCCGATTCCGTCGGCGCCGAAGCCGACGCGCTCCAAGAAGGAAGCGGCCCCCAAGGCGAAGGCTGGAGGCGGTGGCGGCAAGGCTCCGGCTTCCGCGGCCGCCGCGGGCAAGACAACCAAGAAGAAGTCGTGATGCGCGGCATCGAATCGCCGTCGGATCGGCTCGATCGCGGGGTCGATCCCGAGGCTCCACGGAACCGGTAGTCATGGCGAGCAGTCAAACGATCTCCGCCCTCAATCTCTTCCGAGTGCCCGAGCTTCGGAAGAAGATCCTCGTCACGTGCGGGCTCCTCCTCGTGTATCGGCTCGGGTACCAGATCCCGCTTCCGGGGATCGACCTCACCGTGATCGAGGAGGTGCAGGCCACGGCGAGCGGTGCGGCCAAGCTGTTCGGAATGATGGCCGCGCTCACGGGCTCGAGCATCCTCCAGTTCGATCTCTTCTCCCTCGGGGTGATGCCCTACATCTCGGCATCGATCCTCTTCTCGATCCTCGTGAAGGCAGTGCCGGCCTTCGAGTCGCTGAGCAAGGAGGGTCAGGCCGGGCAGAAGAAGATCAACCAGTACACGCGCTACGCGACGATCCCGATCTGCTTGATCCAGGCGATCTTCGTCCTCACGGGCGTCATCGCGAAGGACCACGGCCAGAACCTGAACCTCCTTCCCGGTGGCCTCGGTCTCGGGAACGGGCTCCTCATCGTGCTCGCGCTCACGGCGGGAACGATGTTCGTGATGTGGATCGGTGAGCAGATCACCGAGCACGGAATCGGCAATGGCATCTCCCTCATCATCATGGCGGGGATCATTGCCCGACTGCCCCAGTCGTTCATCGACTTCTTCGCAACGAACCAGGCCGACCCGAGCAAGGCGATCTCCTCGATCCTCGAGGTCATTGCCATCTGGATCGCGGTCGTGTTCGCGATCGTCTACGTGACGAAGGGCCAGCGACGCATTCCCATCCAGCAGGGAAAGCTGGTGCGCGGGAACCGGGTCTTCGGCGGGCAGAAGCACTTCTTGCCGTTCAAGGTGAATCAGGCCGGCGTGATGCCGATCATCTTCGCGTCGGCGCTCTTCCTGCTGCCGACGACGCTCGGAGAGGTGCTCGGGTGGCAGAAGTTCGCCCAGCTCTTCTACAAGGCCGACGGCTTCGTCTACGTCACGACACTCTCGGCGCTGATCTTCTTCTTCTCGTTCTTCTGGACGACGCTCATGTTCCAGCCGAACGAGATCGCGAACAACCTGAAGGAGTACGGGTCCTTCATTCCGGGGATTCGGCCGGGCAAGCGCACCGCGGAATACCTCGAGAACGTCTTCGTCCGGATCACGCTCGCCGGCGCCGCGTTCCTCGCCGTGATCGCCGTGCTTCCCGGCTTCGTGCGTTCGGAGTTCGCCTACGACGCGCAGGTGAGCGCTTTCCTCGGCGGCACGAGCATCCTGATCGTCGTGGGCGTCGCGCTCGACCTCGTCGACAAGCTGAATGCTCAGCTCGTCATGCGGAACTACGAGGGTTTCCTGAAGGGAGGGGCCGGACCCGCGGGGTGGGCCCGCCGGCAGTAGGCGGGGGGGAGGATGCGGCTCGTCTTCCTGGGGCCTCCGGGTGCCGGAAAGGGCACCCAAGCGGCGCGCTTTTCTTCGGACCGCGGGCTCGCGCACGTCTCCACCGGAGATCTGTTCCGCGCTGCCGTCGCGGAGGGAACGGATCTCGGAAAGCAGGCCAAGGAGTTCATGAAGGCGGGGAGGCTCGTGCCCGACGACCTCGTCAACTCCTTGGTCGATTGGAGGTTGCGCAAGCAGGACGCGGAGCC
Source organism: uncultured Planctomycetales bacterium (assembly GCA_964545855.1). Taxonomy (GTDB): domain Bacteria; phylum Planctomycetota; class UBA1135; order UBA1135; family JACQFD01; genus CAZJHD01. The sequence continues at coordinate 59,094 of CAZJHD010000019.1, read as the reverse complement.
GGGCTTCGTCTTGGACGGATTCCCCCGAACGGCGGCCCAGGCCGAGTCGCTCGAGGCGCTCCTCCAGCCACGAGGCCTCGCGATGGATGGAGTGGTCGAGTTCGAGATCGCCGATGAGGAGCTGGTCGAGCGTGCTGCAGGAAGACTCATTTGCCGCGGCTGCGGCGCGCCCTACAATGCGCGTTCCGCCCCGCCCAAGGAGGCGGGGATTTGCGACCGGTGTGGCCAGCCCCTGTACCGACGTGAGGACGATCGGCCCGAGATCATCAAGCAGCGTTTGGCCGTGTACCGAGAGCAGACGCAGCCCGTGATCGATTTCTACAAGAGCCGGGACGTCCTGCGCTCGATCCAGGCGGATCGGCCGATCTCGGCAGTGACTCGCGACCTCGACCGCATGTTTCCCCGCCGCTCCGGAGACTCCGGGCCGAGGGCGAGCGACGAGTCGTGACCTCGGGTCTGCGAGCCACCAACCCCCATTCCCACGGACGAAGGAGCGGCTCTCGCGCGCGACCCACGCCTCGTCGACTTCGAAACAACTCTCCTATGGCCAAGACGGAACCCATCTCGGTGGAAGCGATCGTGCGCGAGGCACTGCCGAACGCTCGCTTCCGCTGCGAGCTCGAGAACGGTCACCTCGTTCTCGCGCACGTGTCCGGGAAGATGCGGATGCACTTCATCCGCATCCTTCCCGGCGACAAGGTCACGCTGGAGATGTCGCCCTACGACTTGAGCAAGGGTCGGATCATCTACCGCGGGGGCTGAGGCGATCGCACGTCCCGTCGAAGGCGGATCACCGCCTCTCACGCTCTCCGCTCCTCCCGTCCTACGAACTTCCGGCCTCGTTCCCAACGCCGCACCGAATCCCCGCACGAGATGAAAGTCCGAGCCAGCGTCCGCCGCATCTGTGAGAACTGCAAGGTCATTCGCCGGCACGGCGTGGTGCGCGTGATCTGCAAGAATCCGCGCCACAAGCAGCGCCAGGGGAAGTGAAGCCAGAAGGGCGACGCGACACCTGTCCGTTCGAAGCACCCCGAAGACCTGCCCCCCGACTGTTGCCCGTCCGCGCCTCCTCGTTTCTTCGAAGAAGCTCCCGCACTCACTCCGCCGTTCCCTCCCTTCGAGTCTGATCGTCTTCTCGAAGGGGACTCCCGACCCGACGCTACCGCTCTTCACGAATGCCCCGAATCTGCGGCGTTGACATCCCGGCCGACCGCCGGCTGATCGTCTCCCTCACGTACATCTACGGGATCGGTCCGTCCTCCGCGGCGGACGTCTGCAAGGCGCTGAATCTCAATCCGGAGCTCCGCTCGCGCGAGCTGACGGAAGAGGACGCCACGCGCCTGAACGTCCACATCGAGAAGAAGTACATGGTGGAGGGGCACCTCCGTCGTCAGCTCACGCAGTCGATCAACCGGCTGAAGGAGATCGGGTGCTACCGGGGCCTCCGCCATCGGCGAAGCCTCCCGGTGAACGGCCAGCGCACCAAGTCCAACGCGCGCACGCGCAAGGGACCGCGGAAGACGGTGGCCGGCAAGAAGCAGGCGACCATCAAGAAGTAGCCACCGCCCGCGGACGGCACGGCGCCGATCGCAGCGACCTCCGAATCCCAGAACGAACTCCGAACTCCGAACTTCGAACGATCTCGACGATCCCCATGGCAGAAGAGAATCCCAAGACGGAAGCGGCCGCCGGCGGCGAAACCGGCTCCGCGCCGGCCGCGCCCAAGACCGAATCGGGTCCGCGCAAGAAGGTGAAGCGCGCCGTCGCGAAGGCGATCGCGCACGTCCAGTCCACCTTCAACAACACGATCGTCACGATCACCGATCCGAACGGCGACGTTCTCAGCTGGGGCAGCGCCGGCACGATCGGCTACACCGGATCCCGCAAGAGCACGCCCTTCGCGGCGCAGCGAGCGGCCGAGCAGGCAGCGAGCGCTGCGCTCAAGTTCGGCGTGAAGGAAGTGGACGTGCGCGTGAAGGGGCCGGGTTCCGGCCGCGAGAGCGCTGTCCGCTCGCTCCAGGCCTCGGGTCTTCGCGTCCTCACGATCGAGGACGTGACCCCGCTTCCCCACAACGGCTGCCGCCCGCGCAAGCGGCGTCGCGTCTGACCGACCGTCCACGACGCCGAGTCACGCACCGCCCTCCGAACCCGCGACTCGCTCTCCGCCCCGTACATCCATCTCGAGACCGCCACCAGCAGGAATCCGGCATTCATGGGTCGATTCACAGGCAACGTCTGCAAGCTCTGTCGCCGCGAGGGCATGAAGCTCTTCCTCAAGGGGCAGCGCTGCTTCACGAACAAGTGCGCCATCGACAAGCGCGACTACCCGCCCGGCGAGCACTCGGCGCGGCGTTCGAAGGTCTCGGAGTACGGCCTCCAGCTCCGCGAGAAGCAGAAGCTCAAGAGGATCTACGGCCTCTACGAGCGCAACTTCCGACTCGTGTTCGCTCGCGCGGAACGACAGCCGGGCAACACCGGCGAGGCCATGCTCGTGTTCCTCGAGCGGCGGCTCGACAACGTGATCCTCGCGGCGGGACTCGCGCTCTCCCGCAATCAGGCTCGCCAGCTGATCGTGCACGGCCACTTCCAAGTGAACGGCCGACGCGTGACGGTCCCGTCGTTCCTCGTGCGTGCCGGAGACGCGATCGTCCCTCAGGATCGCGAGCGGACGAAGAAGGTCGTGCGCGAGGCCGTCGAGGTGAACCGCAGCCAGAGCATCCCTGCATGGCTGCAAGTCGATCGGGAGACGCTCGTCACGAGGGTCGTCGCCCTGCCGCGCCGCGAGGACGTGATGCATCCGATCAAGGAGCAGCTCATCGTCGAGCTCCTCTCGAAGTAGTCCCGAGACCCCGACCGACGGACCCGCTCCTTCCGCACCGCACACTGCCGCACGAACCTTCGACCCGAGGCCGCCACGACGCCGACCCGCGCGTCCAGCGCGCTCGGCGAGGGCCCTCGATGCGACCGCCGCATGTCGAGCTCGAGATGCGGCCGCGCCCGATTCGAACGATCCTTTTCGGAACACTAGCCACGAGCCACTGAACGATGCGTATCCGTTGGCGGAACTTCGAACTCCCGACCCGAGTCGTCCGCGAGAACGTCGAGGGAACGAATCCCGAGACGTACGGCAGGTTCGTCGCCGCGCCCTTCCAGCGTGGCTATGGCGCCACGATCGGGAATGGGCTGCGGCGCGTGCTGCTCTCGTCCATCGAGGGCTCCGCCGTCACGTCGCTGAAGGTCGATGGCGTGGTCCACGAATTCTCGACGATCCCGGGCGTCCTCGAGGACATCACCGACATCGTCATCAACGTGAAGCGGCTTCGCGTCCGTCTCCACTCGGACGGCCCGGCGACGATCCGGATCGAGAAGAAGGGTCCCGGCGAGATCACCGGCAAGGACGTCATCTGCGATCACAACACCGAGATCGTGAACGGTGACAGCCACATCGCAACGCTCACGAATTCGGCCACCTTCCGGGCCGAGATGGTCGTGCGCCACGGCCGCGGATACATCACGGCCGACGAGGGGCTCGAGGGCGAGGCGGAGCTCGGCGTCGTCCCGCTGGACGCCATCTACTCGCCCATCTACCGCGTGAAGTACACCGTCGAGAGCACGCGCGTCGGCGAGATCACGAACTACGACAAGCTCGTCCTCGAGATCTGGAGCGACGGAACGGTGTCGCCGGAGATGGCGCTCGTCGAGGCGAGCAAGATCTACCGCAAGCACCTGAACCCCTTCATCCAGTACTTCGAGGATCGCGAGACCGCCCTCGTCGCCGAGGAGCTGCGCGCCTTCGAGTCGGCGGCGACCGATGCGGCGAACATCAGCAGCGCGATCGACGAGCAGTTCAGCAAGCCGATCGCCGAGCTCCACCTCTCGTCGCGCGCCGGATCCATGCTCGAAGCCGAGGGCATCCACACCGTCGGCGATCTCGTGCGCCGCACGGAAGAGGAGATGGAGGCGCTGAAGGGCTTCAAGGGATCGACCCTGACGGAGATCCAGAAGAAGCTCGCCGAAGTGGGGCTCTCGCTGGGGATGGCTCCGGAGAACGCCTGATCGGCGCCGAGCCACGTCTGCGCCAGATGCGGCGGACGCCCGACAGGTCCGCGCCCTAGCACCCCGCCTCTGGGGTAGCGTCCGAAACAAGTACCCGATTCCGTAGCCCGCGACTCCGAGTCCCCATCATGCGTCACCTCGTCCGCGGCCGTGCGCTCGGTCGCACGTCCGCCCACAAGAAAGCGCTCGGCAGGAACCTCCTCTCGGCGCTCTTCACGCACGAGCGCATCGTCACGACGGTCGCGAAGGCGAAGGAGTTCCGCCCTGCGGCCGAGCGGCTCATCACGCTCGCGAAGAAGCGCGACCTTCACCGCATCCGAATCGCGATGGCGAGGATCCCCAACAAGACCGTCGTGAAGAAGCTCTTCGACGTGTTGGGGCCTCGTTTCGCGGAGCGCAAGGGCGGCTACACGCGCATCCTCAAGCTCGGGAAGCGCCGGCTCGGGGACAACGCCCCGCGCGCGATCCTGGAGCTCGTCGAGCGCACGCCCAAGGCCGATGCCGAGCCGGTCCCGGTCCTGGATGCGGCGGACGCGGGAGACGCGAAGAAGCCGGCGCGGAAGCGGGCGCCGAAGAAGGAGCTCGCGAGCGGCTGAGCGCCCGGGCGGGCCGTGGCGCGGGTTCCGGTCGCCCGCGGCCCCTGAGCTACTGCTCGCGCGCCGGCGCCCGCCGCACGACGCTTCTCGGAACGGTTCACCGTTGGGTCGCGGGCGCAGCACGCGATGTGGTCGTGAGAGAATCGGCGCCGGGCGACCGCCGGCTGCGGCTTCGTTGCTCCTCCTCCGCAACTCTCCATGAGTTGCGTCGTCGTCGCGCATCGCCTCGCCTCACCTTGCCTCGCTCGCTCTCGCGCGGCCTCGGGCCAGCGGCGGCGATTCCCTCAGAACCTCCCTGCCCTCAGAATCGGACCATCTGGAGGCGCGCGGGCCCCAGGAGAGACTCCACCGTGGCGCTCAGGGCGGCGCCCGGCGCGACGCGCAGCGAATCGTCCGCGCGCACGCGCCAGGTGGCCCGGTCCTCGTCCTCGATGTCGAGGAGCAGGAGCGCCGGCCCCGGCAGCTCCCGCACACCCTCCAGGAGAAGCTCCAGGCGGTCGATCTCGTCGGCGCGCAGTCGGATCGAGACGCCCCCGTCGAACTCGGCGAGCGTGCGCTCGGCGAGCTCCACGCGCTCCGCCAGGATGGAGACGTCCTCGCTGCGCTGGTCCTTCTTCCCGCGGAGCGTGATGACGGCTCCGTCCGTCGCCAGGATCTCGGAGCATTCGGCATAGGTCCGCGCGAAGCAGGTCACCGCGGTGCTCCCGCTCAGGTCTTCGAGCCGGAAACGCGCCATGAGCTGGCCCACCGAACGCCCCGTGCGGACGCGGTGCTCGCGCAAGCCCGTGACCGTGCCGGCCACGAGGACGGGAGCCTCCGGCGCCAGCGGGCCGAGCTCCGAGAGCGATCGCACGCCGATGCCTCGGAGCAGTGCGTCGAGGCGCTCCATCGGGTGGCCCGTCAGGTAGAAGCCGAGGGCGGTCTTCTCGTGCGCCAGGCGCTCGAGGGGAGTCCAGACGGGCGTCCCGTCCTTCGCCTCGGGGAGGGGAGCGGCTCCGGCGCCGCCGGAGGTCTCCGGCTCGAGGGAGCCGAAGAGATTCCCCTGGCCCACGCGGCGATCCGACTGCGCCGACGCCGCCTGTGCCATCGAGGTTGCGAGGAGGGAGACGAGGCGACCTCGCTCGACGGCTGTGAAGTCGAAGGCACCCGCGCTCACGAGGGCTTCGAGCGCGGCCCGGTTGAGGATCCCCGGCTCGACCCATTCGGCGAGGTGGCCCGGAGATCGGAACCGGCCTAGGCGCCGGCGCGCCGCCACGATCTCGTCCGTCGCGCGCAGCCCGAGGCCCTTGATCGCGGCGAGGCCGTAGCGGATGCCCCAGGTCGCGTCCGGCAGCGCTTCGACGCCGAAGTCGCGATCGGAGCGATTCACGTCGGGGCCGAGCACCGAGATGCCCATGCGGCGCGCGTCGTCGACGAACTCCTTCACCTTGTCGGTGTCGTTCGCCTCGCAGGTCATGTTCGCGGCGAAGAATTCGACGGGGTGGTTCGCCTTCAGCCAGGCCGTGCGATAGGTGAGGACGGCGTAGGCGGCCGTGTGCGACTTGTTGAACCCGTACTCGGCGAACTTCACGACGAGCTGCCAGAGCTGCTGTGCGCGGTCGCGCGCGACGCCGTTCGCCACGCTCCCGTCGACGAAGCTCTTCTCGAACTCCGCCATCAGGACCGTGTTCTTCTTGCCCATCGCCTTGCGGAGCGTGTCGGCCTGCGCGAGCGTGAGCCCCGCGACCTGGTTCGCGATCCGCATGACCTGCTCCTGGTAGACGATGACCCCGTAGGTCTCCCGCAGGATCGGCTCCGTGCGCGCTTCGGGGTACTCCACCTCCTGGAGCCCGTTCTTCCGGTCGGCGTAGATGTCGTGCATCCCCATGCCGAGAGGGCCCGGACGGTAGAGCGCGAGGACGGCGATGATGTCCTCGAACCGGTTGGGCTTCAGCCGGGACAGGAGGCGCCGCATCCCTTCCGATTCGAGTTGGAAGATGCCGAGCGTCCGGCCGCAGGAGAGGAGGTCGTAGGTCTTCGCGTCGTCGAGCTCCAGGTGCTCGAGGTCCGGCGCCTCTCCCGTGCGAAGACGCACCAGCTCGCGCGCCTTCTCCAGGATCGTGAGCGTGCGGAGCCCGAGGAAGTCCATCTTCAGCAGGCCGACCTTCTCCAGCGACTCCATGTCGTACTGCGTCATCACGTCGTCGCCCGATCGGTAGAGCGGGACGACCGTGTCGAGCGGGACGTCGGAGATGACGACGCCGGCCGCGTGCACCGTCGCGTGACGATTGAGCCCCTCGACGGTCTGCGCGATGTCGAAGAGATCAGAGAATCGATCCTCGCGCTGGAAGGCCGACAGGTCGTCGCTCTCCGCGATGCACTTCGCGAGCGCGACGTTCGGCCCTTCCGGGATCTTCATGGCGATGCGATTCACGTCCGCGAGCGGGATGTCGAGCGCGCGTCCCACGTCGCGTAGGGCGGCCTTCGCCTTCAGCGCCGAGAAGGAGACGATCTGGGAGACGCAGTCGGATCCATAGCGCTTCTTCGCGTACTCGATCATCCGACCCCGGTTCTCCATGCAGAAGTCGATGTCGATGTCCGGCATCGAGATCCGGTCCGGATTGAGGAAGCGCTCGAAGAGGAGGTCGTAGCGCAGCGGGTCGATGTCCGTGACCCAGAGCACGTAGGCAACGACGGAGCCCGCCGCCGACCCGCGACCCGGCCCCACGGGGATCCCGTTCTCCCGGGCATGGCGGATGAGGTCCCAGACGATCAGGAAGTAGGCGACGAAGCCCATCGACCGGATCACGTTCATCTCCGAGACGAGGCGGCCGCGCGCCGCCTCCCGCCGCTCGGGCGCCGTGGACTCGGCGGGATAGCGCTTCTCGAAGCCTTCGGCGCAGAGCCGATCGAAGAGCGCCTCCTGCGTCTCCTCCGAGTCCGTGCGGAACTGCGGGAGCCGGTAGGTGCCCAGCTCGAGCTCGACGTTGCAGCGCTCCGCCACCTCCACCGTGTTCGTGATGGCTTCGGGGACGTCCCGGAAGATCTCCGCCATCTCCGCTCGGGTGCGGAAGTAGAGCGTGTCGCAGTCCATCTTGAACCGCTTCTCCTGCTGGACCGTCGCTCCCGTGTTGATGCAGAGGAGCACGTCCTGCGCACGGCAATCCTCGTGGCGGAGGTAGTGGATGTCGTTCGTGGCGACGAGCGGGATCGCCGTGGCCCGCCCGATGCGCACGAGAGCCTCCGTGACGCGGCTCTGCAGCTCCATGCCGTTGCGCATGAGCTCCAGGTAGAAGTTGCCCTTCCCGAAGAGGTCCTGCATCTCGCCGGCCACGCGGATCGCCTCCTTCTCCTCGCCCACGCGGCAGAAGCGGCTGATGCGGCTGGAGAGACAGCCCGAGAGCGCGACGAGACCCTTCGCTCGCCCGGAGAGCGCCTCCATGTCGATGCGCGGGCGCGTGTGGTAGCCCTCGAGGTACGCCATGGACGCGAGCTTCACGAGGTTCTGATAGCCCTCGCGGTCGGCGCAGAGGACCGTCAGGTGGTCGTAGGGATTCCCTCCCTTGTCCACGCGCTCGAGGCGCGACTTGCGGGCCACGTAGGTCTCGCAGCCGAGGATCGGCTTGATGCCCGCCTTCTTCGACTTCGAGTAGTGCTCGATCGCGCCGAAGAGATTGCCGTGGTCCGTGAGCGCGATCGCGCGGTGGCCGTCCTTCACGGCCGTCTCCACCAGGTCCTCGATCCGGTTGGCGCCGTCGAGGAGGCTGTAGTGCGAGTGGACGTGGAGGTGGACGAACTCGGGGGGCGCGGGCATTGGCACCGGGGCGCGTGCAGTCGGCTTCGAGCGAGCCCGCTTCTAACGAGTTCGCACGCCGCGTGCGAGCGGCCCTTCTCGCCGATTCTGCGCGGGATTCCGTCGCGGGCGACGCGCGCGTCGCGATCGGCCGCGCGGACGCTACGGTGGCGCGCCGGCCGAGCGCCGCCGCCGATGCGACTCCGATCCTCCGCCGCCTGGCTCGCCCTCGTCCTCGGCGCCTGCGAGTCCGGGAGCCGTCGCGCCTTCCTCGTGGAGCGTGCCGACGTGGAGACGATCCTCGCCGTCGAGGCGTGCCCGGAGGTGGAGCAGGTCCTCGGCGCCGAGCGCGCGCGAGCGCTCCTCGCGGGACACCTCGTGCGCGCCGGCGGGAAGCTCGTGGTCGTCGTGCGCGAGTGGGAGCCGGGCCTCGCCGAGCCGGTCCGGCGCCTCACGCTCGCGATCGGAGCGGATCTCCTCGGCGAGACCGCTCTCCCGGACCCGCGCATCACGTTGCGCGCCGACCGTGTCACGGCCGATGGCTCCCGCGTGCGTGCGCTCGAGGTCGATCGGGGCTGGATCCGGATCCGCGAGGTTCCGGCGGCGCGCTGGTCCATCTCCCTGGATCTCCGCTTCCGCGACGCTGCCGAGCCGCCCCTCACGCTCCGGGGGGAGCTGCCGGTGCGCACCCTCGATCAGCTCGATCCCGCCGGAGGCCGCGCGAGTCCCGTCGCGAGGCCCGAGGAGTTCCTCCGGCCGTGAGCGGCGCGCGCGATGGCTCGCACGCGAGAGCCGAGTCGTCAGATCTCCTCGGGCGCCGGCGTCCCGAACGTCTCCGCGCCGTCGGCCGTCACGACCACGATGTCCTCGACGCGCACGCCCAGCTCGCCGGGCACGTAGATGCCCGGCTCGTTCGACAGCGTCATGCCGGGCGCGAGGATCGTGCCGTTGCCCCTGCAGAAGTAGGGATCCTCGTGCCCCTCGAGGCCGATCCCGTGCCCGAGCCGGTGCGTGAAGTACTTCGCGTCCGGTCCGAAGCCGCCCTCGACGATCACGCGGCGCGCCACCGCGTCGATCTCCTCGGCCCGCAGCCCCGGCCGGATCGCCGCCAGGGCCGCCGTCTGCGCCCGGCGCACGAGGCGGTACACGTCGCGCGCCCGCTCGCTCGGAGCGCCGACGGGGAGCGTCCGCGTGATGTCGCTCTGGTATCCGTCGAGGTCACCCCCCGTGTCGAAGAGCGCCAGATCGCCCTCGGCGAGAGTGCGGCGCTCGCGCGTCCCGTGGGGGTACGCGGCGTTCGGTCCGAAGAGGGCGAGGCACCAGGTGGCGCGGAGCCCGAGACGCTCCTGTGCATGGGAGAGGGCGAGGGAGGCCGTCGTCTCGTCGAGCCCTGGCCGGAGGAACCGTTCGCGCACGATCTCGATGGCCTGCTGCGTGATCTCGCAGGCGCGGCGGAGGCGCGCGAGCTCGGGGCCCGTCTTGCGCGCGCGCACGCGGGCGGTGACGGGCAGACCGTCCACGACCCGTCCGTCGCCGAGCCGACGCGCGAGGGTGAGCGCGTGGGTCGCGCGCGCGTGCGAGTCGACCGCCAGGCGATCGCCCGGCACGTTGCGTCCCACGATCTCGGCGACGAGCGCATGGGGGTCTTCCCATTCCTCCCACGTCGAGAGGTCGCCGACGCCGTCGGTGCTCTCGCGGGCCCGGAGCTCCTCGAACTTCGGTGCCACGAAGATCAATGGATCCCTCGGCAGCACGACGCACCCGAAGAGCCTCTCGGAGACGCCCCAGGTCACCCCCGTGAAGTACCGCAGGTTCTGCGTCGGCCCGAGGAACAGGGCGCCGACCGATTCGAGGCGCATCGACTGGCGGAGCCGGTCGATGCGCTCGCGGTGCGTGTCCTCCGGGAAGTCCGGCAGCGAGCCGACGTCGGGCGACAGATCGGCGAGACGGCGGGCCACCTCGGCGGCGGCGTCGGAGGTGGGGCCGGAGCTCGCGCACCCCGGGATCGCGGCGGCGCCGAGCGCGCCGAGCACGCCGCGGCCGAAGGCGCGCCGGGAGATCGTGCTCACGGCGTCGCGCCCGAGAGGAGCCAGCGCCCGAGGAACCGCTCGATGCGGCGGTACTCGTCGATCCACGCGTGCGGCGCCGTGAAGGCGTGGTTCTGGCTCGGGTAGAGCATGAGCTCGAAGAGATCGGTCTTCCCGAGCTCCTGGAGCCTCTCGACGAGACGGATCGTGTCCTGCGCGAAGACGTTGTCGTCCCGCATCCCGTGCAGCAGGAGGACGGGCCGCTCGAGCGCCTCCGCGAGATCGATGGGGGAGCAGCGGGCGTAGACGTGGGGCACCTCGTCGGGCCCGCCGCCGAGGAGCGGCCGCGTGTAGTCCGGAGAGTAGGTCCGCCAGTCGGTGACCGAGCGGAGCGCCGCGCCGCAGGCGAACTCCGTCGGGTAGCGCAGCAGGCACATGAGCGTGAGGAATCCGCCGTAGCTGCCGCCGTAGAGACCGATGCGGTCGCCGTCGGCGAGTCCGCGGCCGACGAGCCATCGCTTCGCCGCGAGGATGTCGTCCGAGTCGGGGATCCCCAGGTTCTGATGGACGTCGCGATAGAACCGGAATCCGTAGCCGGCGCTGCCCCGGAAGTCGGGCGCGAGGACCACGTAGCCCTGGGCCGCGAGACGACGGTGGAAGTGGTGATTCGGCCCGTAGCCGGCGAACCCCGTGGAGCGCCGCACCTGCTGCAGGTACCCCGCGCCGTGGAGGAAGACGACGGCGGCGCCGTTCCGGGGAACGCCCGCCGGCGGCTCGTAGAGGAACGACCAGATGCGTGTCCCGTCGAGCGACTCGAAGGAGACGATCCGAGGCGGCCCGGCGTCGCCCGGCTGGTCCTCCGGCGCCGGCGCGGTGGCCGTGAGGCGCGTGGGGGACGCGCTCCCGTCCGACGGCATCGCGAAGACGTCCTCGGCGGAGCCGAGGGTCGCGCCGAGGAACGCGAGGCGCGTGCCATCGCGCGAGAGCGCGACGCTCGAGACCCACATTCCCTCCATGGGGAGCGGCGCATGGGGACTCCCGTTCCGGAACGTGCGCCAGAGGCGCCGCTCGGCAGGAGCGTCCGGCGTCGAGACGAGCGCGATGCAGGTGGCGTTCGCCTCCGCGGCGCCGGTGTGCCGTCGAGTGATCCAGTGCACGTCGACGTCCTCTGGCGTGAACGCGCGCAGAGCTCCGTCCTCCTCGAGCTCGAGCGCCTGGCTCCGGCCCGAAGCCTCGCTCACGACGAGCGGCACGCCGATGCCGCCGATCAGCTGCTCGCCGCGACCCACCGGACCCGGGATCGTGAGGAGGGTGCGCACGCGGCTCGCGGGCGATTCGCTCTCCGTCGGGGCGAAGTCGAGCTCGAGGACGGCACGGCCCCTCCGGTCCTCCTCCGTGAACGCCAGGAGCACGAGGGATGGACGCTTCGAATCGAGGGAGGGCTCGAGGGAGAACCGACCGCGCGCCGGCTCCTCGAAGCCGTCGAGCGTCTCCAGGTCGTCGCGATGCCATCGCGCGATGCGGATGCACTGCCGCGACGGAGCGGTCCAGGCGTTCGTTCCGCGCGCCGGCCGCGTGGTGACCTTCCGGGAGAGGAAGTCGGGGAGCACTCCGCGCCGCTCGGCGGGATCGGCGCTCTCGTCCAGGACGAGCAGGACCGTCTCGCCGTCGGACGTCGTCTCGACCTGCGCGATGCGGAATCCAGCCGGGATCTCGAGGTCGCGCGAGCGCGCGAGCGTGCCGTCGTAGGCGTACTGCACGAGGCGACGACCGGGGCCGACCTCCTCGACCGGAGCGGGGGCGCTCGCGGGCGGCGCGGGCGCGGTCGACGTCGGGGGCTCCGGGAGATCCGAAGCCACTCGGGAGGCAGGTGGCGGCTCCGATTCGGTCGCCGCCGATCCGGTCTTCGACGAGCGTGACTCCGACGTACTCGACTCCGACGACCCAATCTCCTGGGCGCCTGCGGTGGGCTCCCTACCGCTCGGGCGCTCCACGCGTCCCCACACCTGGAGGATTCCGGCGGGGCTCGTCGCCGACCGCTCCACGCGCCAGCCGTCGGGCCGATCGAGCGACCGGAAGGCGACGCGCGCCTCGCCGCCCTCCGGCATTCCCGCTGCCGCCAGCACGTCGTCGAGCGGCGCCGTCTGGTAGGACCCCTCGTGCTCGACGAGCAGCGTGCGCTCGTCCGGCGCGAGCCGGAGGTCGGCGCCGGGCGACGGGATTCGTGCCACGGTGCGCGCGCCCGCGAGGGGCTCGCCCGCCCGCCAGACCCGGAGGTCGGATCCGTCGACGAAGAGGAGCGAAGCGCCCCGCGTCGACCAGAGCGGGCTCGCGACGACGCCGACGCGCGTGAGCGTTCCGCCCGAGGAGGAGACGACGTAGAGCGGGTCTCCTCCTCGTCCGCGGCGGCGGCCCGGGGGCTCCGGCTCCTCGGGCTCCTCCGGGGATCCGTCCATCCATCGGTAGGAGACCCAGCGCCCGTCGGCGGAGAGGGCGACGGAGGAGGGACGCTCGCCATCGATCGGACGCTCGCCGAAGATCTCCGCGAGCGTGGGCCGCACATCGCGCGTCGGCCCGACGGCCCGTGCGGCGGGCGTGGCACAGCCCGCCAGGGTCGCGGCGAGCCCGAGGAGCACGATCGCTCGAGGTCCCATGGACGGCGCAATGTAGCAACCGGCGGGGAGGGGGCGGCGGCCGCTCGCACCTCGGAGCCGCACGGTTGCCGAGCGATCGGCGGCCACGAAACGCGCGAGGCGGGATCCGGCGGAGGACTACCATGCCCGCCGCGTCTCGATGGCCCCTCCTTTCCAATTCGACCTCGTCTGCATCGGCAGCGGGCCCGCGGGACAGCGGGCGGCGGTCCAGGCGGCGAAGCTCGGGAAGAAAGTCGCCGTCATCGAGAGAGCGCAGTGCCTCGGGGGCGTCTGCGTCAACACCGGGACGATTCCGAGCAAGACCTTCCGCGAGGCGGTGGTCGCCCACGCGCTGGCCCTCCGGACGAATCGCGGGGCCCAGCCCCTGTCGCGGACCGATCTCGCCACGCAGCTGCTCTCGCGCGTGAGCGACGTCGTGCAGCGCGAGTTCGAGGTGATCGAGAACCAGCTCGGGCGCAACGACGTGGTCCTGATGCGTGGGACCGCCGCCTTCGAGGACGCGCACTCGATCGTCGTCGAGACCCCGGACGGATTCCGCCGCGTCTCGGCGTCGCACTTCGTCGTCGCCGTCGGGACGCGTCCCGCGCGGCCGCCCGGCGAGGATCTCGGGCCCGATCTCCTGCTGACGAGCGACATGCTGCTCTCGATGAGGGAGCTGCCCCGGACGCTGGCGGTCGTCGGCGGGGGCGTGATCGGCATCGAGTACGCGTCGATGTTCGCCGCCCTGGGGGTCCAGGTGACGCTCATCGAGCGCCACGAGCGTCCGCTCGAGTTCCTCGACCACGAGATCGTCGACGAGCTGCTCCACCAGATGCGCAACCACAACGTGACGCTTCGGCTGCGCGAGGCCGTGGCGAAGATCGAGGCCGTTGGCGACAAGCCGCGGCGGGCGTCGATCCTCCTCGAGTCCGGCAAGCGTCTCGTCTCCGACTTCGTCCTCTACTCGATCGGCCGCGTCGGCTCGACGGAGGGGCTCGGCCTCGAGAAGGCGGGGATCCCCGTCGACGAGCGCGGGCGCATCACCGTCGACGAGAACCTGCGCACCTGCGTGCCCCACGTCTACGCGGCGGGAGACGTGATCGGGTTCCCCGCGCTCGCCGCCACGTCGAGCGAGCAGGGCCGCCTCGCGGCGTGCCACGCCTTCGGCGTCGAGGCGCGGCCCATGGAGTCGCATTTCCCCGTGGGGATCTACGCGATCCCCGAGCTCTCCTCCGTGGGGCTCACGGAGGAGCGCCTCACGGAGCAGAAGGTGCCCTACGAAGTCGGCGTCGCGCGCTACCGCGAGATCGCCCGCGGGCAGATCCTCGGCGACGACACGGGCTTCCTGAAGATGCTCTTCCATCGCGAGACGAGGAATCTCCTCGGAGTGCATGCCATCGGGACGCACGCGACGGAGCTGATCCACATCGGGCAGGCGGTGATCGGCCTCGGCGGCGGCCTCGACTACTTCCTCCGGACCGTCTTCAACTACCCGACTCTCGCGGAGTGCTACAAGGTCGCCGCCCTCGACGCGGCGAACCGGCTGGCGCGCTGAGCCGCTTCCCGCGCACCCGCGCCCGCCGCCGCTACCAGCGGTGGTAGGCCGGATGGCCTGGCTGCACGGCCACGAAGAGGCCCGAGCAGGTCGCGCAGACCTTCCCTCCCGCCGTGAGGGTCGCCTCGACCGTCGCGCGGTCTTCCTTCGCGTCGACCACGCGCGCCCGCAGGAGCACGGCATCCGACGTCGGCGTGGGCCGGAGGCACTTCACCGTGTAGCTCGCGGTCACGGTGCAGGGCGGCGTCGCTGCTCCCGCGCGCCCCATGAGGTGCCAGGCGGCGGTCCAGTTGGAGTGGCAGTCGAGGAGCGCTCCGATGATCCCGCCGTTCAGCATTCCGGGGAACGCCTCGTGGTGCGGCTCGGGCGACCACTCGGCCACCACGTCCTCTCCCTCGGCGAAGCTGCGGATCCGGAGCCCCTTCGGATTCGCGGGCCCGCACCCGAAGCAGGAGTTCTTCGGGGCGAATCGTTCCTGGAGCGAGGGGCCTCGCGGCTCGGTCTCGGTCATGGACCGGAGACTATCCGAAGCCTCTCGGCCGCCCCCCCGGCCACGGCGGGGGCGGGTCACCCCTCGCGCGGCGCACTCCAGCCTCGGGCCGCTACGATGCGCGGCCTTGAGCACGCCGACGGGAGCGATCCAGGGCGCGCAGGGGACCGCGAGGTCCGGCGCGGAGCCGGGCGTCGCCGCCGTCCCCGTCGGCCCGATCCTCGGGACGGTTCGATCCACGGCGCGGCTCGTGGCGGACATGATGCGCCTCGTCGTGGTCTGGGTGGCGCTCCTGGCCGTGCTCCGGGGAGTCCTCGTCGCGGCGACGCGCGCCCTCGACACCGACACCACGCCTGCGATCCTCGCCGAGGCGTGCATCCGCGGACTGCAGTTCGACCTCTCCATCGCCGTCCGGCTCCTCGTGCCCTTCGTGCTCTGGCGCATCTGGCGCAGCGGCGCGGGCGGAGCGGAGCGCCGCGTCGTCGCTTGGCTCCATGGACTCCTCGCCCTCGTCGTGACGTTCACGCTCGTCGCCGAGGTGGAGTTCTACAAGGAGTTCCAGATGCGCCTCGGGCCGCTCGCCTTCCAGTTCTTCGGCAAGCCGGAGCACAACGCGATCGTGCTGGGGATGATCTGGGATGGATACCCGGTGATCCGCTGGGCCCTCGCCTGTGTGGCCCTCTGGGCGCTCTTCGTCGTGCTCGCGCGGCGGGCGGCGCCCGTCGCGCCGATCGCGGCGGACGACATGCTCGCGCGCGTCCTCGCGCGCGCGCTCGCGACGGTCGCCTGGGTCGCCGTCGTGATCCTCGGCACGCGTGGCGGATTCCAGTCGATCCCGATCCGCTGGGGCGACGCGGCGTTCTCGGAGAGCGCCTATGCGAATCACATGGCGCAGAACGGGGTCTTCTCTCTGGTCGACAGCCTCTGGCGCATGCGGAAGGGTCGATCCGAGGCCGCGGGCTGGCTCCGCAAGATGCCTCGCGACGAGGCGATCGCCCTCGTCCGCGAATCGACGATCGGCGCGAGCGAGATCCTGGTCGAGCCCGATCGCTACCCGCTCCTGCGCCGGTCGGTCCCGTCGCCTCTGCCGCTGCACCGACGCCCGAAGAACGTCGTCCTGATCATGATGGAGAGCTTCACGGCGCGCTTCTGCGGCGCGACGGGTGCCGGCTTCGGCGCGACGCCGCGGTTCGATGCTCTCGCGAAAGAAGGGATCCTCTTCGACCGAGCCTTCTCCGCCAGCACGCACACGGCGCAGGGAGTCTTCTCGATCCTGTCGTCGTTCCCGAACGTCGCGGACTACGAGACCGTGATGAAGCACCCTCTCGGGACTCAGCGCTTCCTCACGCTGCCGGAGATCCTCTCCGGATCGGGCTTCGAGACGCTCTTCCTGTGCAATGGCCTCTTCTCTTGGGACAACATGGAGGGGTTCTTCCGGACGCACGGAGTCGACCGATTCATCGGACGGCACGACTACGTCGACCCCTCCTTCGTCGACTCCAATTGGGGTGTCTGCGACGGCGATGTCTTCGATCGGGCGACGCAGGAGTTCGACGCGCTCGCGGCGGGCGGGAAGCCGTTCCTCGGTCTCGTTCTCACGCTCTCGAACCACGCTCCCTTCAGCCTCCCCGAAGTGCCGGGGCTCGTACCCGTCGCGAACGGCGGAGATCAGGCGCAGCGGCTCCGCGGCGTGCAATACGCCGACTGGGCGCTGGGCCGGTTTTTCGACGGCGTGCGCGGGCGGCCGTGGGCGCGAGAGACGCTTTTCGTCATGGTCGGGGACCACGGCTTCGGAATCCCGCCCGTGCTCACGGACGTGAATCTCCTGCACGAGCACGTCCCGCTCCTCTTCTGGGGACCGGGGATCCTCGCGTCGCGAGGCGAGGTTCGAGCGACCGTCGCGGGACACCTGGACGTGCTACCCACGGTGCTCGGCATCGTCGGCGAGCCGCTCCTTCACCAGTCCTTCGGGCGCGATCTCTTCTCGCTTCCCGAAGGAGCCGTGGGCCACGCCTGGGTGAAGCAGTGCGGCGACCCGGTGGCGGGATGGATCGAGGGGAGCGACATCCTGACGGCGAGCCTCGATCGGCGTTCGCGCCTCCATCGGTTCGACCTCGGCTTCCCCCCATCGGCCTCGGCGGACCGCTCGCTCGACGAAGCCGCTCGCGCAAGTGATCTCGAGCGGTCGCTCCGCGCCTTCGCCATCGTCGCCATCGACACCCTGGAGAGTCGCTTGGCTGCTCCGACGCGCTGAGGGGGACGCGCTCGCCCGCGATCCGCGGCGGGCTCGATCGGCGATCGCTCTCGTTCGGAAGATTTCCGTTCGCGGACCGGGGCACGTCCCCGTGTCTCTCCCGAGCGACCCCATGCAGGCAGCCGGCGACCGGACCCTCCTGGAGCGAACCGCCGTCGGCGATCTCGCGGCCTTCGAGACTCTCGTCCATCGATGGGAGGCGCCGCTCCATCGGTTCCTGCGCCGGGTCACCAAGTCGGATTCCCTCGCCGAGGAGGCGCGACAGTGGACCTGGATTCGCATCCACGAGAAGGCAGGCAGCTACCGCGGCGGCGCGGCGCGCGTCTTCCTCTTCCGGACGGCCCTCCGATGCGCGCTCCGCGTGCTGGAGCGCGAGAGGTCGCGGAGGGCGGAGCCTCTCGAGTCGGCGGCGCAGGTCGAGTCCGCGGCGCCTCGCCCCGACCAGCAGGCTGCCTCGCGGGAGACCCACGCCTCGGTGCGGATCTGCCTCGATCGCCTGCCACCGACGGATCGCGCGCTCGTCTGGCTCTGCGTCGTCGATGCGACGCCCCTCGAGGAGGCGGCCCGCATCCTGCGGCGGCCGGCGTCGACGCTGCGCTATCGATTGACCCGCGCCCTGGAAGGCGTGCGTCGCGAACTCGTTCCCCGGGAGGGGCGCCGTCCGGCGCCCTGCGGCGAATCCGATGAACTGCGCTGAAGCCCTTGGATCCCTCGTCGACCGCTCCCTCGGGAGCCTCGCACTGCCCCGCGCGGCGGAACTCGACGCACACCTGGAGCTCTGCGCGGAATGCGCACGCCGAGCGCGAGGAGTCTCCACCGCCTGGAGGGCCGTCGAGGAGCTGGAGCGCTCCGAGAGCGCTCGACCCGTCCGCCCGACCGACATCGCGTCGGTCGTGGCGGCGTCGCGGCGCGTGCGCGAAGCGCCGGAGGCGCCGATCGGAGGCGGCGTCCGCCGGTGGAGCCTTCGCGCCGCGGCGGCGCTCCTCCTTGCCGCGGGCCTCGTGGCGCTCACGCGCGTCGAGGTGACCGGAGCTTCGGGGTCGTGGTCGCTCTCCTGGACGCTCCCCGGCTCCGAGAGCGTCGCCGAGAGGGATGCTCGCGCCCGGATCGACGCCGAGGCGCGTCTCCGGGGAGACCTTCGCCAGGAGCTCCGCGAGGAGCTCCGGATCGCGCTCGTCGGCGTGGCCGACGCGCTCCGCGAAGCCGATGCGCGGCGTGCCGCCGACATGGACGCGCTCGTCGCCTGGCTGCACGAGGCGCGCGCCTCCGACGCGGCCCTCTACTCCGACTCCCTCGCGCACACGCGCGAGGACCTCCAGCTCACCCAACACGCCGTACTTCGTGTCGCCGAGCAGCTGCCTGCGTGGCGACGGGACAGGTAGCTCGATGCTTCGACCTCTCGGAATCGGATCGCTCCTCCTCTTCCTCGGCGCCGGCGTCTGGAACGCCGCTCCCCAGAATCCGCCGCCTCCGTCCGTGGCCGCCGCGGAGCGCGCGGAGACCCTTCGGGACATCGAGGTCTTCCGGCGCGTCCTCGCGCGCGAGATCGGCGGCTCGCGCGACACGGGGATCTGGTTCAGCGGATCCTTCTCCGGCGTCGGCGGGGGCGCGTCGTCGTTCTGGATCCCGGGCGACGGCGCGCTCGTCCTCCTGCAGAGCGGGCTCGTGCTCCACGACGGGGGCGACGCGCCCTCGGGTGCGGAGCCGGCGGGGCCCGTCACGGTCTGGGACGAGGTGAAGGCCGAGGTGGAAGGGAAGCCTCTGCCGCGCCGCAAGGGGCGCGCGCGCCGGTACGACGCGGCCGAGGTGGAGAGCCTGAAGACGCGCCTCCTGGAGGCCATGGGCCGCTTCGGCCGGAACATCGCGCACCTCGGCGCGGGCGATCACTTGACGCTCGTCGTGAGGGGGAGCTCCGCCGCAGCCATCGATGGGTTCTCGACGAACGACGGCAACGACCACCCCGACGACTTCCGAACGGCGATCGTCAGCTATTCGGGCAACCTCCTCTCGTCGGACCGCTCCTCCGCGACGACGCTCGTGATCCGCATCGCTCGGAGCGATTCCGATGCATTCGCCAGCGGCAAGATCGACGCGGCGGAGCTCGCGAAGCGGGCGCAGATCGCGCAGTACTGATCCTCTGGAGCGCGGATCGAGGGCGCGCGAGGGTCACGCACCTCGCGCGCCTTCGTGCTTCGGTTGGCCGATGCACGCTGCCGATAGGAGGGGCGGAGAAGAGGACGGCGCGTCGCATCGCGCCGCGGACGAGTCCCCGATGATCGCAGCCCTTGCAGCGCCCCCGTTCCCGAGCGAGCCGAGCCTTCGCATCGCGCCCGTTCGGCCTCCGGCACGAGCCGTGGCCCGGAGCGCAGCCGTTCCGCCCAAGCCGGATCCGGGCGCGGAGAAGCAGATCCGCGAGCTGAAGGCGACGGATCGCGAGGTGCGAGCGCACGAGGCGGCGCACCAGGCGGCCGCGGGCCAGTACGGCGGGGGCGCCACGTTCACCTACTCGGTCGGTCCCGACGGCCAGAGCTACGCGACGGGCGGCGAGGTGCAGATCGACGTCTCGCCGGTCGCCGGGGATCCGCGCGCGACGGTCGAGAAGATGGAGATCGTCCAGCGGGCGGCGCTCGCTCCCGCGGACCCCTCGGGCCAGGACCGATCGGTGGCGGCCTACGCGCAGCAGGCGGCCGCCGCGGCGCGCCAGGAGATCGCGGAGTCCGAGGGGTCGGAGCCGGCTCGAGCTTCCGCCGCGGCGTCCGCGGAGCACGAGCCCGATCGCTCGGGCGTCGAGCCCGGCGCGCCCTCCTTTGCGGACCGCGCCGTCGCGACGCCTCGCCTGGAGGAGACGGTCGGCAGCCTGCTCGACCTCGTTGCATGAATCACCCCGTCGATCGATCGAACGCATCGCCGAACACCGTTGGAGGAAACCCACCCATGAGGAGCATCGTGATTCGCCGCTCGTCCCTCGCCGCAGCCCTGGCCTGCGCACTCGGCCTCGGGTCGACGCTCGCGTTCCT
This sequence comes from uncultured Planctomycetales bacterium, assembly GCA_964545855.1. GTDB lineage: Bacteria > Planctomycetota > UBA1135 > UBA1135 > JACQFD01 > CAZJHD01. The sequence goes on along the minus strand of CAZJHD010000019.1, from coordinate 38,694 downwards.
TTCGCCGACCTCCCGCGCCGTCGCGCTCGAGCTCGGGGAAGAGCCGCCGGCCCGACAGGCGCATGCGAGCGCCGTTGCGCCCGCCGCGGCGCCGGCCGTCGTCTGGTCGGGTCTCATGGAGGGCAACCGGCGCTTCGTGCGAGGCTCCCTCGAGCCGCGGGCCGTCGTTGGGCTCCGCGAGCGACTGGTGCAGGGTCAGCAGCCGCAGACCATCGTGCTCGGCTGCGCCGACAGCCGCGTGCCTCCGGAGATGGTCTTCGATCGCACGCTCGGCGAGCTCTTCGTCGTGCGGACGGCCGGCAACATTGCCGACGCCGTTGCCCTCGGCAGCCTCGAGTACGCCGTCGAGCACCTCCGCTCCCCGCTGATCGTGGTGCTGGGCCACGAGAAGTGCGGGGCCGTCGCCGCCGCGGCCACCGGCGAAGCGATGCCGTCGCTGAACCTCGACGCGATCGTCCAGCGCATTCGCCCGGCCCTCACGGACGTCGGCACGGGTCTGCAGCCCGACGAGCGATCGCTCGCGCAGGTGGAAGCGAACGTGCACCGCAGTGCGAAGAACCTCCTCGCCGAGAGCACGATCCTCCGTCACGCCGTCGAGGCGGGCAGGGTCACCGTGCTGAAGGCCGTCTACCGCCTCGGCACCGGCGAGGTGCATCGGGTGCGCTGAAGGCGGCTCCGGGGCGATCGGCTACGCGGCGCCGCGCACGCAGGCGACGGCGCCCGCGCGGCCCGGGATCTCGGCGAGGGCGAGACCTCGGACCGGCAGGGCCTCGCGCGCGGCGCGCTGCTCCGGCGCGAGGTCCTCGAGCGCCGAGAAGCGAATCTCCCTCGCGCGCATTCGCGCGCAGAGGGAATCGAACCAGCCGGCGTAGGCGCGACCCTCCGCCTCGGCGTGGACCGTCGCGACGGCGGTCTCGCGCGACGCCGACTCGATCCAGAGATCGGCGACGCGCTCGAGGCTCCAGCCCGGGCGTCCGAGGCACTCGTCGATCGTCGGCAGGCTCGCGGCGATCTGCGGCGTCTCGAAGCGCCGGCCCGACCACTCCGGAAGGAACCACCCCTCGCCGGCCGGCTCCGTCGCTCGGCAGTCCGTCGAGTAGGCGAACCCGTGCTCGTCCTGGACCGCGAGCGAGTGGGGCAGCGCGTACCAGGCGGGCGCCGCCGAGCACCGGGGCGCGCGGCCGAAGACCTCCCCGAAGGCGGTCACGGCGCGGCCGAATTGCTCGCGGGTGCGCTCGGGGGTCCACTCGTGGAGGTGGTCCTGCCAGCCGACGTGGTCCCAGGCATGGACGCCCACCTCGTGTCCGGAGGCGGCGCAGTCGCGCGCGATCCCGGGGAACTTCGCGGCGATGGGGCGCGCCGGAAGGAGCGTGCCCGAGAGCGCCGTGCGCAGCCCGTACATGGAGGCCGCGTTCGTCCGCAGCATCTTCGAGACGAAGCCGGGCTTCGTGAACGCGCGGAGGACGGCGCGGCCGGAGTTGTCGGGCCCGAAGGAGAAGAAGAAGGAGCCGCGCATCCCGTGGCGATCGAGAGTGCGGAGGATCGACGGCACGCCGTCGCGCATGCCGTCGTGCGTGTCGACGTCGATCCGGAGGCCGAGGCTCAATCGGCGGTCCCGAAGACGTCGTAGGCCGCGAACGCAGCGACGAGGATCACGGCGCAGTCCGCGGAGATGGCGATGCCGACGGCGAGAGTCGGGAGAGCGTCTCGCCTGCTCGCGTTCACTTCTTCTCCAGCGCCGCCGCGGCGAGCGGCTCCCTGAAGTTCTCGGTCTTCTTGAACCACTCGCAGGTCTTGCGCGTTCCTTCCTCGAGCGACACCTGCGGCGTCACCTTCAGGATCGTCTTCATGCGCGTCACGTCGGGGACGCGACGGTCGATGTCCTGGTAGCTCTTCCCGTAGACGTCCTCCTGCTTCTTGAAGACGAGGTTCTTCGGGTCCTCGGGATCGCGCCCGAACTCCTTCAGCATCGTCTTCGCCAGCTCGAGGATCGTGGTCTCGCGATCCGTGCCGATGTTGAAGATGCCGCCGACGGCCTCGTCGACGAGACCGCAGGCCATGGTCGCGCGGATCGCGTCGTCGATGTAGGTGAAGGCGCGCGTCTGCTGGCCGTTGTTCACGATCGTGAGCGGCTCGCCCCGCAGCAGCTGTCCCATGAAGATCGTCATCACGCGGCCACGGTCGATCTTGTCGAGCTTCGGACCGTAGACGTTGAAGTAGCGGAGGATCACGACGGGCACGCCGAGCTTCCCGTAGGCGAAGCAGAAGTGCTCGCCCGCTGCCTTCGACGTGGAGTAGCACCAGCGGTCGATCGCGGTGGGGCCGAGGAGGCGGTCGCCGTACTCCTTGAAGGGAACGTCCTTCGACTTCCCGTAGATCTCCGACGTCGACGAGAAGACGACGCGCGTGTCGTTGTGGAACGCCGCGCGGAGCACGTTCTGCGTTCCGTTGATGTTCACGTCCAGGACGCCGAAGGGATCGTCGACGTAGTGCTCGACGCCGACCACCGCTGCGAGGTGGTAGCAGAGGTCGGCCTTCCGCATGAGCCCGTCCAGCAGCGTGTACTCGAGGACGGAGCCCTTCACGTAGAGGAAGCGCCCGGCGTTCTTCGCGTCGGCCTTCACGTCGAGAACCTTCGCCGTGCTCGCCGTGTCGAGGACCGTCACCGAGTCGCCTCGGGCGAGGAACGCCTGTGCCAGATGGGAGCCGACGAAGCCGGTGCCGCCGGTGATCAGGACGCGAAGAGGGGACATGGTGGAACCTCGCGGAGACGGAGACGGCAGAGGGGACCGGACGGGAACGGAGCGCGGGGAACGAACTCGACTACGACTTGGACGCGAAGAACTGGAGACCCTCCGGGAGCTGGCCGCCGCGCGCGGCGGCGGCGCCCTCCATCTCGGAGGCGCCGGGAGGCTCGATCGTCTCGATGCGCAGGAATCCCTCGCCGCAGGCCACGTGGGGAACGCCGCTCTCGATCAGGACCGCTCCGGGAGCCGCCGACCGGCCGCTCGGGAGCGAGTCGACGGGGAGCGCCCACCAGATCTTGAAGCGGCGCTCGCCGGCCTGGCCGAAGGCTCCCGGGTAGGGGCGCGTGACCGCGCGCACGAGGTCGAAGCACCGCTTCGCGGACCAGGCGAAGTCGAGGCGCCCGTCGTCGGCGGTCCGACGGCCGCGGTAGAACCCCTGGCTGTGGTCCTGCGGCAGGCGCGGCGCCTTGCCCCTCTCGAACCAGTTGAGGCAGCGGTCCCACACGTTCACCGAGGCCTCCAGGAGCTTGGTGTGGACCTCGCGCACCGAGTCCTCGTCGTCGATGGGGATCCATTCCTGGTCGACGACGTCGCCGGCATCCGCTTTCTCGACCATGTGGTGCAGCGTGACCCCCGACTCCACCTCGCCCTCGAGGATCGCCCAGTTGAGCGGAGCGCGGCCCCGGAACTTCGGCAGGAGCGAGCCGTGCAGGTTGAAGGCTCCCTGAGGGAAGAGCGAGAGGACGGATGCAGGCAGGAGCTTCCGGTAGTAGATCGAGAACAGGTAGTCGGGCTCGAGGCTCTTCAGCCGCTCGATCTGCTCGGGGCTGGCGATGTCCGCCGTCTCCACGGGGATGTCGTTCTCCCGAGCGAGCTCGGCGACGCTGCGCCACCAGACCGGCTCGTCCGTCGGATCCTCGTGCGTGTAGACGAGGGCGATCTCCCAGCCGTGACGCAGGAAGCACTCCAATCCCACGGTGCCCATGTCGTGATAGGCCGCCAGGACCACCTTCTTGCCGCCGCTGCTCATGCCTTCTTCGGATTCTCGGGGGATCGCGATCCGGCGCGGGAGGCCGGTGGCGCGGGGGACGTGGATGGGGAGACGGCCGGAGGGGTCGTGCTCGGCGCCGCCACGCTCGCCCGTGCCGGGACGAACGTCGCCGACTCCTCGGAGGGAGCGGCATGGAATTGCCGCACGACGAACCGCGGTCGTCGCCGCACCTCGCCGTAGATGCGCCCGATGTACTCGCCGAGCACTCCGAAGGCGAGGAACTGCGCGCCGACGAAGATGTAGAGGATCGCGAAGAGCGTGAACACGCCCCCGCTGCCCCAGTGGTCCCACTCGGCCCGCGTCATGGAGAGCCGGATTCCGAGGATCGTGAAGGACAGGGCGAGGCCGAGCCCCGCGACGACGAGCCCGAGGCTCATCAGGAGGCGCAGGGGCGCAACGCTGAAGCTCGTGACGAGGTCGAAGTGCAAGCGCAGCAGCTTCCAGAGCGAGTACTTCGACGCGCCCGCCGCCCGTTCGTCGTGGCGCACGTCGATGACGATCGAGTTCGCCGCGTAGATCTCGGCGAGCGCCGGGATGAAGGTCGACAGCTCCTTGCTGGCGCCCATGGCGTCGACCACCTCGCGGCGATAGGCCCGGAGCATGCAGCCGAAGTCTCCCGAGTCGACGCCGACCATCCTCTTGGTCGTCCGGTTCACGACCGTCGATGCGAACCGTCGGAAGGCCGAGTCCTTGCGGTCGAGCCGTCGCGTGCCGACGACGTCGTGGCCCTCGTCGATCTTCGTGAGGAGACGCTCGATCTCCTCCGGAGGGTTCTGGAGATCGGCGTCGAGGGTGACGACGACCTCGCCCGTCGAGTGCTCGAAGCCGGCGAAGACCGCCGCGTGCTGCCCGTAGTTGCGGTTGAACTCCACGACGCGAATCCGCGGATCGTCCGCGCGCATGCGCACCAGCCGGTCGAGGGAGCCGTCGCGAGACCCGTCGTCGACGAAGACCACCTCGACGGAGCGGTCGCGCTCGATCGAGTCCAGCACGGGCCGCAGCCGGGCGTGGAGCGCGTCGAGATTCTCCGCCTCGTTGAAGACGGGAATGACGAGGGAGACGGAGCCGGGGCGAGCGGAACGCAGAGGTCGAGACGCGGAGCGGGGCCGGGAGCGATTCGGGAGGAGACGGGCTCGGAAGGGGGACGACGGCTGCGGGATCGGGGCCTCTTCGGCGCTCCGCCCCGTGCTCGGTCACGCGCCCGATTCGACTCCGACGAGTGTACGGCTGCCCACCTGCTTGCGGAAGCGGACCGAGAAGTGGCGGCGCAGGTCGCTCGGCATGACGCGGAAGTGTCCCTCGCGCAGCACGAGCACCAAGGGGCCGCGGTCCTCCGCGAGGGCCGCCCGGAGCGCGTCGCTCCCGTGGAGGACGAGTGGCCGGCGGGCCTTGCCCCGCGCGAAGAAGACGAAGGGGGCGCTGTCGGTCCACGAGGGGACCGGCCGATCGGCGGGGCGGTCGACCATCCAGACGGCGTAGCGCGGGGAGGCGCCGCTCCTCTCCAGCTCGTCGATGCGGTCCATCGCTTCCTCCACGACGGGTCGCGCCGACTTCAGCGGGTCGATCGCGGGAAGGAGCTGGACGGACGCGAGGATGCCGGCGCCGAGGATTCCCGTGCAGAGCCATCCGAGACGCAGGGAGGCGCGCGACTGGCTTCCGGCCGCGAGCAGCGCGAGGCACGCGAACCCGGCGACGAGCGCCGCCGGCAACACGTCGCCGACGGGGATCGTCTCCTCCGGCGGCTCGCCGAAGGCGGCGAACACCGACAGCAGCGCACGGTCGGCCATGGGTCCGAAGAAGGAGGCGGCGAGCGCGATCAGCGCGCCGACGACGACGGCGAGCGCGATCACGGAGAGAATGGCGGTGGTCCAGGCGCGCTCCCATCGGAGCGCGTGCTCGCGGGAGCGCTTCGCGAAGTCGGCGACGATCACGCCGAAGAAGGGCGCGAGCGGGAGCAAGTACTTCCCCTGCTTCGACGACGCCACCGAGAGGAGGAGGATGCCGCCGAGGAGGCCCGCGATGCAGAACCGGAGCCGGCCCGCGTCGCGCCCGCGGACCGCGTCGCGCCGCGATCGCGACGACGTGCGCCAGGCGAAGAGGAGCGCCGGCGGGAGGAGGAGCGAGCTCGGCGCGAAGGACGACCAGAGCGCTCCCGCGACGTAGTAGGGGAAGGGGCGCTGGTGATCCTGGGATCGGGCGAAGCGCTGCAGGTTCTCGAAGACGAGCGTGCGCCAGAGCCCCTGGGGGTCCCTCGAGGCGAGCGCCAGGTACCAGGGGAGCGCGACGGCCGCCGCGAGGAGGAGCGCGCCCGCGAGCGAGGCGCCCGCCGCGCCGAGCCAGGCGCGCCGGTGGGCGGGCTCCAGGAGCGCGTCCGTGGCGACGAGCGCGACGAGGAGGGCCACGGCGAGGGGACCCTTGGTCAGGACGGCGAGGCCGAGCGCGAGGCCGAGGCCGAGCGTCGCGCGCACGCTCGGTCGTTCCAGGCACTGCAGCGTCGCGAAGGCCGTGAGCGCGAAGAGGCCGGTGAACAGCCCGTCCACCTGGCACCAGCGCATGCGCAGGAACGCTTCGGACGTCGAGCAGGCGACGAGGGCCGCGAGGACTCCGGTACCGCCGCCTCCCACGCGCCGTCCCAGAGCGAAGGCCCCCAGCACGAGGAGCAGGTTCCCGATCGCGCTCGGGAGCCGGGCGTCGAACGCGTCCACGTCGGTGCCACGCGCCTTGGCCGAGAGGATGATGATCCACGCCTGGAGCGGGGGCTTCTCGGCGTAGGTCTCCCCGGCGATCGTCGGCTGCACCCAGTCGCCGGCCACGAGCATCTCGCGCGCGGCCGTGGCGTGGTCGGCTTCGTCGGGGTTCCAGAGATCCCGCGCGCCGAGGCCGAAGAAGGGCGCGATGGCGGCGAGCGCCAGGAGGAGGTGGGCGATGCGGAGGCGCAGAGTGGAGCGGAGCATGGCCCCCCGAGCCGCGGGTCTCAACTGCCCGTGGTGCAGCCGCTTCGTGGACCGTGCGCGATCCGCCGATCCGCGCGTCCTCGAGACCCGCGCCGGGGAAGGGAATCCCTCCCAACGGCCCCTCCAGCCGTCGGCCGGAGTGCCGACAATGCAACGATGGGGCAGGTCACGAGGGAGGCGGTCTGGCTCGCGGTGCGGCTCTCGGGCGTCGCCGCCGCCGTGCTGGTGCCCCTCACGATCGGCCTCGACATTCTGCAGCCGTCGGTCGTCCGGGGCGCCTCCATGGTGCCGACGCTCCACGACGGCGAGCGCATCCTCGTGGAGCGGATGATCCCCCTGTTCGGCTCGCTCCTACGGGACGACGTCGTGGTCCTCGCGCCACCCGGGAACGACGGAGAGCGCTACGTGAAGCGCATCGCGGCGCTGCCCGGAGACGTCGTCCGCATCGAGTCCGGGCGCATTCTCGTCGGGGAGGACGCCATCGTGTCCCTGCCGACGGGGGAGCCCGAGCCCCGGACGATCGTCGTTCCGGAGGGCTCCTGCTTCGTCCTCGGCGACAACTTCGAGCGCAGCTTCGACAGCCGTGCCTTCGGCACCGTGCCGCTGTCGCGCGTCATCGGCCGCGTCGTCGGACGCTGACCGAGAAGAGGCGGATGGACCGGATCGAGTCGGGGCCGCGCCCCGGCGGCTGGTAGAACCTGCGGGCATGACTCCGCGCGCCGCGATCAAGAAGAGGGCCGTCCCCCAGCCGAAGCCGGCGACCACACGGTCCGGCGGAGCGGCGCGACGTCCCGTGGCGCTCCTCGTCGGTGCGACGGGCGGGCTCGGTCCCGCGATCGCGCGCCGGCTCGCGAGCGACGGATTCGACCTCGGCCTCGCCTTCCGCAGCCGGAGCGGCGACGCGGGTCGGCTCGCGATCGACCTCGCCCGCGCGGGCGCGCGGAGCGTCCTCGTGCTCGGCGACCTCCATTCGGAGGCGCGTGCGCGCGAGGCGATCTCCGTCGTGAAGGAGCAGCTCGGCCGGCTCGATGCGGTGGTGCTCGCCGTCGGCGACCTCCACCTCGCGGCGGCGTCGAAGACGCGGCCGGAGGACCTCGCGCAGCAGTTCCGCTCGAACGTCGAGGTCCCCTGGCGCGTGGCGCTCGCGGCGCTCCCGTCGCTGCGTCGGTCGCCCCGCGCCCGGATCGTGTTCTTCGGCATGGCGGGAGCGAGCGCGCTCCGGGGGAAGCGCCAGCTCGCTGCCCATGCGGCCGCGAAGTCGGCTCTGCTGGTGCTCGCGCGGTCCCTCGCGCGCGAGACGGCGAAGGACGGCGTCGTCGTCCTGACGGTCGCGCCGGGAGTCGTCCGGACCCCGCGCTCCGTGCCGAAGGCGGTGGATCCGTTCCTGCGCGCGGTCCCCGGAGGTCGGGTGGTGACGCCGCTCGAGGTGGCGGCGACCGTCTCCGTGTGTCTCGGTCCCGCCGCCGACACGTGGAACGGCGCCGAGATCCCCGTGGCGCTCGGCTTCGGGCAGTGACGCGGCCCGAGATGCGGTCCGTGCGCGGCAGCCGAACGACGCCCGCTACTTGAGCAGCTTCGTCGTCGAGAAGGTGGCCTCGAGGACCGACGTGCCCGTCGCGTGGTGGATCGACCCCGCGACCTTCGTGGGCGCGAAGCTCCCGCCCGTTCCCTTCCCCTTCACCGTCGCGACCACCGCCGACAGGGCGAGACGTCGCGCCGGCCAGGGAATCTGCGTCCCGTAGAAGACGCGCTTCGGCGCGCCGAGCGACTCGCCGATCTCGAAGCCCTGCAGGACGAGAGCCTTCGCTTCGACGAGCGCGGCGAGGCTGCCGGGCGTGTCCGGGTGCGACGCGAAGCGCAGGCTCAGCTCCCGCGTGCCGGGCAGGTAGGAGATCGTGACGGTCTCCGACACCTTCTGGTCGGGCGCGCCGGCGCGCGCGTTCGTGCCCTTCACCTTCGCCTGGAATCGGAAGGGAGCGAGCGCGACGGCCCCGGGCGTGAAGGGGCCCGCGCCGAGGCTGCTCGCCGCGCCGAGGGACGTTCCGTCCGGGAGGAAGACCTCGACGGTCTCGGAGGACCCGCAGGTCACGAGGAGACTCCCGTTCGCGGCGAAGGCGATGCCGAGGGGCGGTCCCGACGCGGGCACGAGCTGCGAGACGGCGTTGCCGCCGGCGTCGAACCCGACCACGCGCGCCGCGCCCGGGGAGACGACCCAGAGAACGCCGCCCGGGCCGAAGGAGAGGCGCGTCGGACCCACGAGCCCCGCGTCGCCGCCGATCTCGCGCACGAAGGATCCGCAGGGAGTGAACTCGAAGACCGTGTGGCTCCCTCCCGACGAGACGAACAGGTGGCCGTCCGCGCCGACCGCGACGTCCTGCGGGTCCGAGAGTCCCGATCCTCCGCCGATCGTGCGGACGAGGGCCCCGTCGGAGTCGAACTCCGCGACGATGTGCGCGGTGGCCGAGGCCACGAGGAGGTGCCCGTCGGGCCCGACGCAGAGACCCCGTGTCCCCGGGATCGTCGCCGAGGAGCCGACCACGCCGACGACGGTGCCCGAAGCATCGAGCTCCAGCACGCCTCCCGGCTCGGACTGGGTGACGAAGAGCCGGCCGTCGGGTCCGAAGGCGAGATCGATCAGCTCGGCGCCTCCGGAGAATGGTCCGAGGGTGCGAACCGGAAGACCCGCGCCGTCGATCTCGAGGATCTGACGGGGGGTCTGCAGGACGACGAACGCGTGTCCTGGCGTGAACGCAGTGGGGGGGATCGGGCCCGGCAGGAGCGCGAGCGCGAGGGCCCCGGCGGGGAGGAGCCGCGGCATGCCTCCTTGATCGCGATGCGGCGCTCCTCGACTTGAGCGAGGAAAGCGACCTCCGTCAGCCGCCCTGCTCGATCCAGGCGACGAAGGCCGGCTCCCAATCCTTCTTCGGATCGGCGACGACGCCGAGGCTCCGGCCCGTGAGCGTGCGCAGCGTCTCGTGGAACGGAACCGTCCCCTTCGCGCGCTCCTCGGCGACGGCGGCGAGGAGCGACGTCAACAGCGGCGCGCGACCGACCTTCTGCTGCGTCAGGAAGTGCGCGAAGGCCGCGACGTAGGCGCGGAAGAACTCGCCGTAGCCCGCCTTGAGACCGTCGGTGCCGCTCGCGACGAGCTTCGGTGTCTTCTCGACGGAGAGCAGGAACGGTCCGGGCACGATCGTCGACTTCCCCGTCTCGAAGTCGAGGACCTCGAAGCCGCCCTCCTCGCGCGCCTTGCGGAGCTCCTTCACGAAATACTTCGCCGAGGGGCCGCGGCGGTAGGGACTCCGCTCCGCCGGCATGGACGGGAGCGCGCGGAAGTCCTCGATCTGCCCGGGCTGGAATCCGGAGCGCTCGGAGGTGAAGAATCCCTCGAAGGTCCCCGTGCACCGCGTCTCGTCGGACTTCGTGACGGTGACCGTGTCCTCGATGGCGAGACCCTCGACGAACCAGCTCGGCGCCTCGGGGAGGAGCGCGTGGGAGATTCCGTGCGACGCCCGGTGGACGACGTAGGCGACGGCCTCGCCCGGAGCCATCGGATTGGAGACGAGCGGAGGTCCCGCGGTGCCGGCCGGGCCGAAGGCGAGCGCGATGGCCGTCACGTCCGGGAGCATCTCGCAGGTGGTCCAGATGCGAAGGTCGGCGACCAGGAGCCGCGCCGCCTGGCTCGGATCCGCCGCCGCCGCCGCCGCGACGAGCGTCGCGAAGTCGGTGCGCGTCGTCGCGAGGAAGAGCGCCGGCGCCGGATGGAACTCCCCTTCGGGCGGCGAGGGGCGGCCGAAGAGCCGTGCCGTCGCATCGAGGGCCGCGGCGACGGCGGGCGTCGGCTCCAGGAGCTTCCCCGGTCGCCACGACCGCACCCAGCTTCCGATCGTCGCGAGGGACTTCTTGGCGGCCGTTCGCTGCTTCGCGTCGACGGTGATCCGATCGACCCAGATCTCCTCGAGCCGGAGGATCTCCTGCGCGTGGGACTGCAGGGAGGCGATCGACGTCGTCTCCGGCTGCGCCCCGGGCTGTTTCCACGATTCGCGGAGCGACCAGAGCTCGACGGCCCCCAGGGGCACGCGATGGCAGACGGGGAGCACGCGGAGCAGGAACGCGTGGCCGCTCCCCGGAGCGGCGTGCTGCGCCGCGTTCTCGGCGCGGGCCGCATCGGCCTTGGCGAGGAGCGGCGGCCCCAGCTCGACGAAGGGGATGTCCTCGGCGTGGGCCGGAGCCGCGGCGAGGGTCCCGAGGAGGACGAGGAGGAGAGGAGCGGTTGGCAGGTGTCGCAATGGGGTTCCGTGCATCGTCTCGGTGAATCGCATCGTCTCGGTGGATCTCGGTCTCGGCGCGCGGTGAAGGGGCCCGCCCTACGGAGACCGGCGCGGGATCGTGTCCGCGGACTTCGGGGCCCGCGGTCCTCGGGACTCCCCAGCGGACCGACGCGCGCCGCCGCCGATCGCACCTCGCGATGCCGACCGGCGCGGGGCGGTCCGCCGTCAGCGGTCGTCCCACATGCGCGGGAGCCGTGTCGATGCGAGGAACTTCCCGATGCGCGCGGCGATCCGTTCCAAGAACTCGCGGTCCGTGGCGTCGAAGGCACCCGGCACGTCGGAGTCGATGTCGATCTCGGCGACGGGACGGCCCTCCACCTGGATCGGCACGACGATCTCGCTCCGCGTCCCGAGGGAGCAGGCGAGGTACTCGGCGTCGGCGGTGACGTCGTCGACGACGATGGTCGCGTTCTGACGAATGGCGCGTCCGCAGATGCCCTTGCTGACATCGATCCGGACATGCTCCGTCGGCCGGCCCCGGTACGGGCCGAGACCGAGGGATCCGTCGGGCTCCACGCGGTAGATCCCGGTCCAGTGGAAGTGGGGCAGCGCGTCGAGGAGATCGACGACGCGCTCCAGGGCCTCGCCGCCGTCGCGCGCCGTCTCGATCGCCTCGGCGAGGCGCGGCTCGAGATCGCGGAAGGCGCGCGCCTTCTCCCCCGCGCCATCGGGCGACGGCGCCGCTTCGCGTGCGACCACGGGATTGCGGAGGCACCCGATCCCCTCCACCTCCACCTCGACGACGTCGCCCGGTCGAAGCGGGCCCACGCCCGCCGGGGTGCCGAGCGCGATCACGTCGCCGGCGCGGAGAGTCGTGTGCCGCGACAGGAAGGCGAGGACGCTCGGAATCTCATGCACCATCTCCCCGAGGAGAGCCGACTGGCGCACCTCGCCGTTCACGCGGCCCTGGAGCCGCAGCCGGCCGAGGTCCGTCACGTCGTCGACGGGCACGAGGTAGGGACCCATGGGGCAGAACGAGTCGTGGCTCTTGGAGCGGAGCCACGGCCGCTTCTTCGACTTGTCGGCGCCCTGCTGCTCCCGTGCCGTCACGTCGTTGAGGCAGGTGTAGCCGGCCACGTAGGAGAACGCCTTCGCCGCCGGCACGTCGCGGCCGTCGCGCGCGACGACGATCGCCAGCTCCGCCTCGTGATCGACGCGCCCGACGCCCGGCGGCACGACGATGGGGGCCCCGTGGGGAAGGAGCGACTCGGCGAGCTTGGCGAAGAAGACCGGCTCCTCGTCGACTTCGTTGCCGAGCTCGCGAGCGTGCTCCGCGAAGTTCCGGCCGATGCAGAGGATCTTCGACGGGTGCGCGACGGGCACGTCGAAGCGGATCTCCCCCTCGATCTTCGGCGCGAACCGCCTCCAGCGCTTCAGGAACGCGACGAGCCTCTGGGGCCGGAAGAAGTCGTGCCGGAGCAGGTCGTGCTCGGAATCGACGACTCCAGCGGCCTCGAGGGCCGAGGAGAGGTCGCGGGGCACGGCGCCGTCCAGCAGGCCGACGCGCCGGCGATCGCCGTGGCGGAACGCGAAGATCTTCATCCGGAGGTGTTCTCGCTGGGCGCTCCCGGGGAATCCCGGAACGCGCGGGCGACGAAGATCGACGGGAGCGGCCCGCGAATCAACGACGAGGCGCCCGTCCGGCCGACCGGGACCGCGCCCGCGGAACGAGAGGCAGCCTCCTCGCGGCGCGGCCGCCCGCCGTCAGCGGCGCGCCGCCTGCAGCGCGAGCACGGCGTAGGACGTCGCCAGCACCTCGTCCCCCTCGTACCAGCGCTGGCTGTTCTCGTTCACGAAGGAGCCGTCGGGGCGCTGCAGCGACGCGAGCCTGGCGGCGAGCTCGCGGCGCCAGTCGTGGCTCGTGCCGCGGGCCGGCTCGATGCGCTCCGCTCCGTACGCCCGGAGCGCCGTCGCGAGGGAGAGGTAGTAGTAGAAGAGTCCCTGGTAGGCGATGCGCGGCGAAACGAGCGCCATCTCCTCGTACCCCGGCACGCGATCGAGCGTGTAGTGCGTGACGCACCACTTCCAGGCGTCCTGGAGGCGCGGGTCGTCCTTGGGGAGGCCCGCGAAGACGAAGCCCTTCAGGAGCGCGTAGGTCATCGAGCCGTAGCTGCGCGGCACCTGCTTCCCGTCGGCCGTGCGCGTGCTCCCGGCCTGCGACTTCCCCGGGTAGTAGACGGCGCCCCCGTCGTTGCCGGCGACGGCGGTGACGCCGTCGCGCGCGATCTCGATCGTGTTGCTCTCGCTCCGATTCTGGCACCGCTCGAGGAAGCGCAGCACCCGCTGCATCGCCGGATCCTCGGGCGGAACGCCGGCGGCTCGAAGCGCGTCGAGCGCCATCTGCGTGTTGGAGAGGTCGGGGCGCTCCTCGTTGCCGTAGCCCCAGCCACCGTAGGCCCAGTGATCGGGGGAGAACTGCTCGCCCTCGTCGGCCTGCAGCCCCGTCAAGTAGGCGCGCGCCTTCTCCACGAGAGGCCGATAGACCGGGTTCTTCGACGCGACGAGTGCTCCCACGGCGGCCGAGGTCGCGTAGTTCTCGAGTCCGCCGCCATGGATGGCGCCGTCGGGTCCCGCCGCCGCCGCCACGGCGGCCGTCGCGCGCTCGGCGGCGAGCCGGATCTCCTCGGGCATGGGGCCCGGCCAGGCCCAGAGGGCCTGGGCCACGAGGGCCGTCACGCCGACGTCCTGACCCGGAATCACCGCCGAGCCGAAGCCGCCCTCGGGGAGCTGGCGGCGCAGCAGCGACTGGATCGCCTTCCGCAGGAGCGCATCGACGTCGACGTCGGCGTCGCGATCGAAGGGGGGTAGCGCGACCGGAGGACGCGTGTCGTTCGGCGGCGGCGGTGCCTGCGACGCGAGCTGGTTCACGAGCACGAGGCGCGACGCCGTGCGGGCCACGCTGCCGTACCCGCCGTCGCGTTCGCGGCCGTCGTCGAGCATCGCCTCCGCCGCGTCGCGGTCGGAGGGTGCGCGCGGGAGGAGCTCCGGCGCCGCGGCGACGACGAACCGCTCGAGCTCCGTCCCCGTCGGCGGCTCGGGCGCGTCGAGCCCGCGCTCGCGAGCGACGAACCGGACGGCGGCCGCCACCACGTCCGCGTGCTTGGCCTCGTCGAGAGCCGAGAGGGCGAGCGCCGCCGCGAGCGTCGGCGCGATCGGATCCTGCGTGTCCTCGCGCACGAAGGAGCCGTCCTCGCGACGGTGGCGCATCAGCGCGTCGACGGCGCGGCTGATGAAGGGGCCGTCCGTCTCTCGGTACTGGCGGACCATGCGCGCGAAGCCGAACAGCACCATGCCCGTCGTCGTGAGGTCTTCGCCATAGGTTCCCTCCTCGTCCTGGCGCGCGCGGATCCAGTGCACGGCGGCATTCGCGCGCGTGCGCAGGTCGGGCCCGCGTCGAGCGGCTTCGACCTGCGCCGCCGCCCGATCCGGAGTGCTTCCCGCCGCGGGCTTCGAGTCCTGGAGGACGGCGCCGAAGAGGATGAGGGGGATCCAGGCGAGCAAGGGGGACGACAGTGCGGAGACGATCATGGGCGGAAGGTCGGCGACGGCGGGCTCCCGTGCAAGCGGTCGCGCGAGGGGGCAGAAACGGATCCCGGAAGGAGCGCGTTCGAGCAGAATCCCGCGCCGCCGCCGAACCGTCATGTCGCGTCCCCTCGTCGTCCTCTTCGCCAAGCGCCCCGAGCCCGGTCGCGTGAAGACCCGCCTCTGCCCGCCGCTCACTCCGGACGAGGCGGCGTCTCTCTATGGCGCCATGCTCGACGACGTCTTCGATCGCTTCGGTCGACACCGCGGGGGCGCCGCTCTCGGAGTCGCCTACGACCCGCCGGAGTCGCGGCCCTGGTTCGAGGAGCGCTCCCCGCGCGACGCGAAGCTCTTCCTGCAGCGCGGCGCGACGCTGGCGGAGCGAATGAGCCATCTGTTCAGTGACGCGTTCTGGGAGGGGTGGGGCCCCGTCGCGATCGTCGGCACCGATCTCCCGACGCTCCCGGCGGAGCACGTGGAGTCGCTGATCTCCCTGCTCTCCGGCGAGGCGCCGCCCGACGGCGTCCTCGGTCTCGACCGCGACGGGGGCTACTGGGGACTCTCGCTGCGCTCTCCGCAGCCGGCGCTCTTCGATTCGCTCGCGACGTCGACGGGGAGCGTGGCCCTCGACACGCTCACGCGCGCCGAGGCGGCGGGACTCCGGCTCGCGCGCGCCGCCACGTGGGCCGACGTCGACACCATCGACGACGTGGCCGCGCTCGCGCGCCAGGCACAGGACCCCGACGTGGCCGTCTCGATCCCGCGCACGGCCCGGCAGCTCGCGCGCCTCGGATTCCTCCACCGCGAGTCGTGACGGCGGGGCTCACCGCGCGCGCGGAGCGCGGGGGCCGTCCACCAGGTCGAGCACGATCTCCGCCGATCGCGCGGCGGCGCCGGGCCGCTCGATCAGCGCCATCACGGGCTCCAGCGCCTCTCGCTGCGCGCGGCGCGCCTGCGGATCGCGCAGCAGCGTGAGCGCCGCCGTCGCCGAGCGCTCCTCGTCCGCCGGAGAGGAGCCCAGCACCTCGGGCACGACCGCGCGCCGAGCCAGGAGGTTCAGCATCGAGATGTGCGGGAGCGTGAGCACCGCGCGCGAGAGCCACCGGTCGAAGCGTCGCGCGAGCTCGTAGTGGATGACGAGGGGCACCCGGTGGTGAGCGATCTCGAGCGTGCCCGTGCCGGACTTGGCGAGCGCGAGCGCGGCGGCGCCGAGCAGCGCGTCGGGCGCGCCGTGATGGAGCGCCACCTCGAAGGGGAGCGTCTCGGCGGCGAGGATCGCGCGCGCCTGCGCGGCCCGCTCCTCGTCGCGCAGCGACAGCACGAAGCGGAGATCCGGCAGCGCGTCGCGCAGCCGCGCGGCGATGCGCAGGAACGGACGGAGGTTCCGCTCCACCTCGGACCGACGGCTCCCGGGAAAGAGGACCACCAGCGGTCCGCCGGCCGCGAGGCGGCGCACTTCCTCCGGGTCGGCGGCCCGATCCACGAGGTCGTCGCCGAGGGGATGGCCGACCCAGGCGGCGTCGATCCCGCGGCTGCCGAAGTAGGGGACCTCGAAGGGGACGATCGCGAGGGCGCGCGCGACGTCGCGGCGCATGCGCCGCCATCGCCAGGGCGCCCAGGCCCAGATCTGCGGACAGACGTACTGCACCGCCGCCACCGATCTCCGCCGCGCGAGGGACGCGAGGATGAGGTGGAAGCCCGGGTTGTCGACGAGCACGCAGGCGGCGGGCCGCTCCGCGTCGAGGACGTCGACGAAACGACGCGCGATGGCCGTGTGGCTCGGGATCGAACGAAGCCCGTGCAGGAGCCCCATGCCGGCGCGTCGTGCGAGGGGGAGGAGGATCTCGGCGCCGGCGGCGCGCATGTTCTCGCCGCCGAAGGCGATGACGCGCAGGTCCGCGCGGCGCGCGCGCAGCTCGCGGATCAGATGGCCGGCGTGGAGATCGCCCGATGCCTCGCCGGCCGAGACGAAGAGCGTGAGCGGAGGCCCTGCGCGTGGCGCCGCGGGCGCGGCCGCCGGTGCCGCGAGATCGGGGACCGGAGCCTGCAGCGCCGCGAGCGCGCGACGTCGCTCGGCCTCCTTGCCGAAGAGCGCCCAGATCCCGAGGCGCAGGGGCGCGAGGAGGACGCCGAGCGCCTCGGCGACGACTTGGCTCGCGACGAGGGCCGCGGACGGGAGTCCGCCGCGACGCTCAGAATGCATCCTTGGCGCAGCGGAACCCGAGGTTCTGCACGCGCGTCGTCTTCCCGGGCCAGAGCCAGCGGAACGTGCCGGAGCATTCCTTCCAGTCGCGGTCGTAGGCCCCGCCTCGGAAGACCACGAGCATGTTCGTCTCGAGCCGCGCGGAGGCCTGCCGGCCGCCCTCGACGGTCGCGACCCACTCCATGACGTTGCCCGCCATGTCCAGGGCACCGCAGGACGCGCGATCGAGCGGATAGCTGCCGACGGGAGCCGCGTCGCCGAAGTCGGCGTTGCGGTCGTTCGCGTTCCCGGCCTGGTATTGATCGCCCCAGGGGAAGCGCCAGCCCTTCGGTCCGCGCGCCGCCGCCTCCCACTCGTCCTCCGTCGGGAGCCTCTTGCGGGCCCAGGCGGCGAAGGCGGCCGCGTCTTCGTAGGTCACGCCGGTCACGGGGAGGTTCTCGGTGCCCGGCGGCGGAATCCCAGGGCCGACGTTCTGTCCCGCGGCCCGTTCCCAGCGGGGCGGCGTGCGGGCGGCACCCTCGGGCTTCGGCACGCTCTTCAGGAACTCGGCGTACTGCCGGTTCGTGACCTCCGTCGCGTCGAGGTAGAAGGGACGGATGGTGATCGAGAAGGACGTCTTGCGCTTCTCGGTGTCGAGGTCGTAGCCGGTGTTGGGTCCGAGCGTGAGGGATCCGCCGAGCACGAACACCATGCCTTCGGGAGTGCGCTCGTAGGCGGGATGGAAGCGCTCGGGGTGCTCGTACCGGACGAGCCGGTCGGTCGCCGACGCGAGCGCCGCGCGCGCCGCGGCGAAGTCTTTCGCCGCCTGCACCTCCCGAAAGAGGCCGCGATTCCAGAGCTCGTGGGCTTCGAGCGCGGGATCGAGGATCGCTCCGACCACCGCGTCGCAGGCCTTCGTCGACACGTCGTGCGCGTCGTCGCTCCCTGCCGTCGAGGGCGCGAGCGCGTCGGCGAGCCGCGCCGAGACCGCGTCGCGCAGCGTCTCGTGGACGCTGCCGGACAACGCGCCGGCGAGCCGCTTGCGCAGGTCCGCCACGAGGCGCGATCGGCCGGAGGGCTCGCCCGGGAGGTTTCCGGCGGCGATCTCGGCGCGCGCCTGCGTGACGACTTCGGCCACGGGCGGGATCCACCGGGGCGCGAGGGGATTCTTCCTGGCAGCCGCATGGAGCTGCTCGAAGTCGGAGTAGGCCTGCACGATCCGCTCCTCGGCGCGGGACGCGTCCTCCTGCGCCTGCGACTTCGCGGCCGTGAGGCGCACGCTCTCGGGATCGGGGGCGGGCTCCTGTGTGCGCGCGGCGATCGGTGCGACGCCCGGGAGCGCGAATGCGAGGAGGGAGAGGAGCGACGCCTTCACGCCGAGGAGTGTTCCAGCGGCCGAGAGCGCCGTCAACGCGGAGCGGCCAGCGTGGCCGCCTCTCGTCCGCTCGCCACGGCGCGGAGGCCGACGCGGTGGGGCGAGTCGGTGTGCTCGCCCGCGAGGAAGACGTTCTCGAATCCGTCGAGGGCGTGGTGCGGACGATCGCGGCCACCGGCGAGCGCGAAGGCGGGATCGTCGTGCGGGCGCGGATCCGCGCGTCGCGCGACGCCGGTGGCGTCGAAACCGGGGACGAGCCGAGCCGCGGCGCGCGCGAGCGCGGAGGCAGCACGCTCGATCGTCTCCTCGTCGAGCGTCGTGCCGACGGGGAGCCCCGCGTGTCCGACGAGGACTCCTTCCGTGCCGTCGCCGGCGGGCGGGAGCGACAGCAGCCAGCCCGGCGGCTGCGCGACGAAGGCGAGCCATGCTTCCGGAGCCGGAGACGCGGGCTCGAATCGGACGCGCACTCCGGGGCGCGCGGCGCAGGCCTCGATCCGCAGGCGCGCCTCCCAGGGGATCGACTCCCAGTCCTCCGGAGCGAACAGCGCGCGGAGCGCCTCCGCGCCCGTGGCGGCGATCACGGCGGATCCCCGGACCTCGTCGCCGTCCTCGAGTCGGACGCCGAGGGCGCGGCCACCCTCGGCGAGGATCCGCGCGACGGGCGCCTTCGTCCGCACCGGCCCCGCGCGCTCCGCGAGGACCGCCGCGAAGGCCGTCCACCCGCCGGCGATCGCGGTCACGGGGCGGCGCTGCAGGACGATCTCGCGCGCCGGCGCGAAGACCGACGACGGCACGCCGCGCGGCTCGGCGCACGCGGCGCCGCCGAGAGCGGTCAGGAGCGAGAGACCCGCCGCGCCCGGGTCGTCCTTTCCGAGGAAGTCGTCGAGGCGGTCGGCCTTGCGCGCCGACCCGGCGAGCGCGCTGCGCACGTTCATCCGCGTCCCGAAGGTCGCCGCCTGCGTGCGGAAGAGGAATCCCAGGGCGCCCGTGCCGAGGACGCCGGCTCGGTCGGCGACGACGCGCAAGGCGACGCCCGTCGTGCGCGGCGGCTCGATCCCCACCTCGGCGCAGACGCGGGCCACCGGAGAGTCCTGGTGGTCGACGAACCAGTCGGCGCCGTGGATCGCGGGGGCGCCGAGGGTCGCGCGCGCCTCCAGCACGAGCGTCTCGACACCGCGAGCTCGAAGGAGGGACGCGGCGACGAGTCCCGCGAGCGATCCTCCGACGATGAGAACCGGTAGGGATTCGGCCATGGAGGAGGCGGAGCATACTCCCGTCGACGCGGCCGGCCTCGCGTCGCGGACTCCCGGGAAGCTCTTGGTAGTCTGCGGACGACATGCACCTCCGCACGAGTCCTCGACCGCGCCGCGCGCCGCGTGCACTCCTCGCCGCGTCCACGCTCTCCCTCCTCTCCATCGCGGGCTGCTTCGGCAGCGGGAACGCGAGCTTCGCGGCGGCCGCCGGGATCGCGAAGCCGGGCGAGGAGACGGTGATCGTCTTCGACCGACTCGTCCTCACGATTCCGGCTGGCGCCGTCGCCGAGCCGACGCCGATCCGGATCGAGCGGCGCAAGCTCCTTCCGGCGACGCACGCGATCACGGGGTTCGGCTACGTCCTGACGCCCACGGACTTGACGTTCGCGCAGGCGGCCACGCTCACCTATCGCTTCTTCGGCATCCCCCTGCCGGAGCCGACGGTGAGCACGGATCTCTTCCTCGCGCGTCTCGGCCCCTCGCTGCTCGCGACGCCGCTGCCTTCGAACACGATCGACGTCGACGAGGCGGAGGCGAGCGCCGAGCTGTCGACCCTGGGCACCGTCGCGCTCCTCGGGCTGCCGATCGTGCCGCCCGACAACGGGGCGGGGGAGATCGTCTTCCTGCGCGCGGGCGCCGGTGGACTGCCGGACCTCTGGCGGGCCGCCGCCGACGGCAGCGGGGAGGCGCTCGTCTCGGCGCATCTCCCCGGAGAGCAGATCGCGACGCCCCGCGTCTCCTCCGTGGCCGGGCGCGCCGCCTTCACGGAGACCGTCGGCGGAGGAACGGATCGGCGCGCCTGGATCGTCGGTCTCGACGGGAGCGGGCGCACGCTCGTCACCGCCGACGCGAGCGACGAGGTCGTGGGAGACCTGAGCGCCGACGGCCTCCAGCTCTACGTCTCGCGCACGAGCCCGGGGAGCGCGACGAGCGATCTCGTCGTCTACGACCTGTCGGCCGGGCCTCCCTTCGCGAGCATCGCGATCACGACCTCGCCGGACGACTCGGAGCGTGACCCACGGCTGTCGCCCGACGGGACGATCCTCCTCTTCCGCGATGGAGAGGGCCGGCTCGCGCGGCGCAGCCCCACGCCGGGCGGCGAGGAGACTCTCGTCACGGCGTTCCCCGTCGACGCCTTCGCGTGGCGGCCCGACGGGCTGCGCGCCGTCGTGCAGCGCCCCCTCTTCATCGGGGGCGGGCTCGGGGAGGTGAATCCGAAGAGCAAGGTCCCCCTTCCCGGATTCGTGAAGGGAACCGCCGGCGCGGGGAATCCGGCTTACTCACCGAATGGTCTCTTCTTCCTCTTCGAGATCCTCGACCCCGACCCTTCGATCCTCGCGCCGACGCTGCGGCAGATTTCACGGAAGGGGGCCCTCGGGTCGATGCTACTGGGAGGTGCGCAGACCCCCTTTCCGGGGCAAGCTCCGAATCGTTCTCCATGAGTGTCTCCATCCAAGTCGCCCTCTGGATCGCCGTCGGGTCGGTCGTGCTCGGCGTTCTGGATCCTCTCTGGGTCCGCATCGGTCGCTCCTACTGGCGCTTCACCCCGATGCTCCGCCGCGTGCGGCTCTCCCCGCGGCTCCGGACGCGCGCCAACCTCGAGACGCTCCTCCACCGGACGAGCGCACTCTGGGGCTGTCCGATCGAGTGGCGGAGGAGCGCGAGCGGCATCGAGTTCCACGGACGCGGGCTCGTGAACCAGTGGCTCGGCTGCGGCCGGATCGTCGATCCCGACGGCGATGGCTGGCTCTCCGTCGAGTTCCCTTTCCGCCAGCACATCCTCGTGCCCCTCGCCTTCGCGAACGTTCTGCTCGCGGGGCCCCTCGGCTGGCCCGTCGCCGCCGGCCTGATGCTCTCCGTCGTGACCGCGTTCCTCGTCCAGCAGATGTTCGCGCGCCGGTTCGTCCTGGTAGCGCGCTCGATCGTCGCGCCGCCGAGTCGCGCGATGGGTCTCCTCCGGCGCGGCCGCTACGCATGAGCGAGCGCCCGTGAGGGTCCTCGTCACGGGCGCGACGGGGTTCCTCGGCGGAGCCGTCGTCCGGAGGCTGATCGCGCGAGGTTGCGCCGTCCGCGCGACGGTCCGCGATCCGAAGCGCGCGGCGACGCTGCTCCCCGTCGACGTGGAGCTGCGACGGGGCGATCTCGCCGAGCCCGCTCCCGTCCTCGACGCGCTCTCGGGCTGCGACGCTCTGATCCACGTGGCGGCCCTCGTGAAGCGCAAGGCTCCCCGGGCGCTCTTCGACACCGTGAACGTCGCCTCCACGGAGGCGTTGATCGGCGCCGCCTGCGAGCGGGGCCTCCGCGTCGTCTACACGTCGAGCTTCTTCGCGCTCGGTCCGAGCGACGGGCTCCCGGCGGGACGCAGCCCCGACTCGCCGCCTTCGACCGCGACGCCCCACACCGACTACGAGCGGACCAAGCGGCTCGCCGACGAGCGCCTTCGGGCGCTGCGGTCGACGGGAGCCTCCCTCGTGACGCTCTATCCGGGCGTTCTCTACGGCCCCGGCGAGATGACCGAGGCGAACCTCGTGGTCGGCATCTTGCGCGACCACCTCCGGGGCAAGGTGCCGGGACTGCCGGGAGGTGGCCGGAAGCGATGGTGCTACGCCTACGTCGACGACGTCGCCGACGCGCACGTCGCGGCGCTCGATCGCGGAGCTCCGGGAGACCGTCTCGCGCTCCCCGCCGACAATCGGACGGCGGTGCAGTTCTTCGAGGAGGTGCAGCGGATCACGGGCGCGAGGCCTCCGCGGCTCGCGCTTCCCGTCGGAGCCGTCTGGTGCGCCGGCGCCCTCGACGAGGCGATCGCCGCGGTGGCGGGACGCGAGCCGAAGGTGACGCGCGCCGAGGCGCTCACCTACGCGCACGAGTGGGCCCTCGACGGGAGCCGCGGCGCCGAGGTGCTGGGGGCTCGGCTCACGCCGCTCGCCGAGGGCCTCCGCCTCACGCTCGACTGGATGCGCGCCAAGGAGCCCCAGCTCTTCGCGCGGCACCGCGCTCCCGCCGGAGCCGAGTCCCGTGGATGAGGCGCGAGGGCCGCGGGCGGCCCTCGCCGCCCTCGACCGCAGCCCTCTCGCGCTCCCCGCGCTGCTCGCGGCGACGGCGGCGGCGACGGCGGCCGGCATGGCCCTCCGTGTTCCCTACCTGCTCCCGTTCCTGCAGGCGGCCGCGGGATTCCCCTTCTTCGTCGCCGCCTGCGTGGCCGGTTCGCCGCTCCGCGCCGCGCTCCGGACGCTCCTCTTCGTCGCCGTGTCGTGCGCCGTCGTCACGGCCTTCGTCGCCGGAGGAGCCGTGGATGCCTGGTCCGCCTCGGTGCCGAACGGCATCGCCTACCGCGACGAGATGGTGGCCTTCCTGCGCTCGGGTGGCACCGAGGGGAAGGAGGCGACTCCGAGCCTCTTCCTCCCGGAGCACGCGACGCATCTGGGACTCTTCTCGATCCTCTGCGTCGCGACGGCGGGCTTCGGCGCGCTCGTGCTCGGATCGGGCCTCGCCGACTACATGAGCTACTACGTCGGGTCGATCGTCGCGATGGCCGCCGATGGAGGCGACCCCCTGCGCACGCTCCTCCTCTCGTGGGCGCCCTACGCGATCGTTCGCGTGATCGCCTTCGCCTCCCTCGGCTCGGGCCTCACGACGCTCGTCGTCGGACCGCGCGCCACGCGCGTCCACGCCGTGCGGGCGATCGCGCTCGGATTCCTGCTGGCGGTCGTCGACGTGCTGGCGAAAGCGGTGCTGGCAGGGTGGTATGGCGCGACTCTCTGGAACGCGATCCAGCCCGCCCCCCGGTGATGCCTCCCCACTCCGAAGACGATCCCCCCAGGCCACCGGCGGGCGCCGGCTCGGGAGACGCCGACGGCGACCCGATCCCGGAGCCGGGAGGAGCCGCGACGGCGATCGAGCCGATCGACCTCGACCTCGCTCCGGGCTCCCCGCTCGTCCGCGTCGAGGACGTCTCGCCGGCGACGCTCTTCGTCTTCCCCCTGCGGCGCGCGGTCCCGTTCCCCGGGCTCGTGATGCCGGTGCTGGCGGAGGGGCGCACCAAGGAGATCATCGAGAAGGCGCAGGCCCAGGGGAGCCACATCGCCCTCGTCCTGCAGCGGGAGCCCGAGCAGGAGGCCTTCACGTCCGCCGCCTTCCATTCGATCGGCGTGCTCGCGCGCATCCACCGCGTCCTCGCGCTCCCGAACGGGAACGCGACGGCGCTCTGCGGCGGCATCAAGCGTCTGCGGATCGAGAAGTTCGTCCGCACTTCGCCCTATCCCATCGCGAAGGTGAGCTATCCGCCGGAGCTGAATCCCGGAGGGCCCGAGCTCGCCGCCCTGGCGCGCAACGTCCCGATCCTCGTGAAGTCGATCGTCGCGAACGATTCGAGCTTCGGGGACGAGCTCGCGACGGCCGTCCTGAACATTGACAACCCGGGCGCGCTCGCCGACTTCGTCGCGGCCTACTTCGTGAAGGATCTGAAGGAGCGCCAGCGGGCGCTCGAGACCTTCGACGTCGTCGCCCGATTGCGGATCGTGAACGAGCTCCTCACGCGCGACAACGAGGTGCTCGCCCTCGGCAAGCGGATCCAGGACGAGATCAAGGAGAAGATCGAGAAGCACCAGAAGCAGTTCTTCCTCCGCGAGCAGCTGAAGGTCATCCGCCGGGAGCTCGGCGAGGAGCGCGACCGCGAGTCGCGGGACCACGACGAGTACGACGCGAAGATCCGCGCCGCGGGGATGCCCGAGGAGGTGGAGGAGAAGGCACGCGAGGAGCTGAAGCGTCTCGGGGTCGTGCCGGTCGAGTCGTCCGAGTACGCCGTCGTGCGCAACTACCTCGACTGGATCTGCTCCATGCCCTGGTCGCGCACGGCGAAGGAGAACCTCGACCCGATCCACGCCGAGAAGATCCTCGACCGCGACCACTACGGGCTCGACGAGGTGAAGGAGCGGATCGTCGAGTTCATCGGGGTCCGCAAGCTGCGGCCGGCGCATGCCGGGCCGATCCTGTGCCTGGTGGGGCCGCCGGGCGTGGGCAAGACGAGCCTCGGCCGGTCCATCGCCCGCGCCACGGACCGGCCCTTCGTGCGCTCGGCCCTGGGGGGCGTGCGCGACGAGGCGGAGATCCGGGGCCACCGGCGCACCTACGTCGGCGCGCTCCCGGGCCGCATCGTCCAGGAGCTGAAGCACGCGAAGGTCGCGAACCCCGTGTTCCTCCTCGACGAGGTGGACAAGCTCGGCGCCGACTTCCGCGGAGACCCGGCGAGCGCGCTCCTGGAAGTCCTCGATCCGGAGCAGAACCGCCAGTTCCGCGACCACTACCTCGACGTTCCCATGGATCTCTCGAAGGTGCTGTTCGTCACGACGGCGAACACGCTCGAGACCGTGCCCGGTCCACTGCGGGACCGCCTCGAGGTGATCGAGATCCCGGGCTACGTGACGGAGGAGAAGGTGGCGATCGCGCGCCGTTACCTGGTGCCGCGCCAGCGCGAGGGGCACGGCCTCGCTCCGAAGGACCTCGAGATCCCGGTCTCGACGATCCGCGCCGTGATCCTCGGCCACACGCGCGAGGCCGGCGTGCGGGGCCTCGAGAAGAAGCTCGGGAAGATCGCGCGCCGGCGCGCGCTCGCGAAGGCGCGGGGCGCGCGCGGAGCGAGGCGTGGCGCGCGGGGGAAGCTCCCGGGATCGCGCGTCCTTCCGGCCGATCTCGAGGGGATCCTCGGCGCGCCGCGCTACCTGGAGGATCGCGATCGCTCGCCGAAGTGGCCCGGCGTCGCCACGGGCCTCGCGTGGACTCCCGTCGGAGGGGACGTGCTCTCCATCGAGGCGGCGCGCTGGCCCGGGAAGGGCCGGCTCGTGTCGACGGGTCAGCTCGGCGAGGTGATGGACGAGAGCGTGCGCATCGCCGCGGGGTTCCTCCGCGCCAACGCCTCGTGCTTCGGCGTGAAGGCCGAGGACTTCGACGGATGGGACTTGCACGTGCACTTCCCGGCGGGGGGGACGCCGAAGGACGGTCCGTCCGCAGGGATCACGATCGCGACCGCGATCCTCTCGCTGTTCCGCGAAGAGAAGATGCGCGCCGGCCTCGCGATGACGGGAGAGCTCACGCTCACGGGCGACGTGCTCCCCGTGGGCGGAGTGCGCGAGAAGGTGCTCGTCGCGAAGCGCTTCGGCATCCGCCGCGTCCTGCTCCCGGAGCTGAACCGCTCGGACGTGCGCGAGCTGCAGCCGCGCCTCGTGCGCGGGCTGCGCTTCGACTACGTGCGGCGATACGCCGACGTCGCGGCGATCGCGTTCCGTCGCGTCGCGGCTCGCCCGAAGAGGCGATCGAAGACGACCGGATGAGCACCGCCCACGCGCGGCGCGTCCTCCGCGCGGCGGCGTGCGTCCTGCCGCTCGCCTGCGCGGGATCCGCGCCCGATGGCGACGCCGTGACTCGGCCGGTCCCTGCGGTTCGCGTCGGCCCCTTCGTGCTGGAGACGGAACTCCGCGACGCGGGCCTGCGTGCCGACGCGGCCTCTCGGCTCGCGGCAGCGATCCCGCGCCTCGAGCGGCTCGCCCTCGGAAGGCCCCGCGAGGATCTCCTCCTCGTGGTCGCCCGAAGCGAGGCCGACCGCTTCACGACGGCCCACGCGGAGCGGGCGGGGCGGGGCGAGCTGACGATCCTCCCGGCCTCGGCGTCGCGGGGGGCTCTCCGCGCGGTCCTCGCGCTGCCGCGCGCGGAGCTCGATCCGTGGCCGGCCGCGCTCGGGACGCCCCGGCTGCCCGACTCGACGCGGACGACGCTCGTTCACGAGGCGACGCACCTCTGGCTCTTCGCGGCGCTGCCGGGCGAGGAGCGGATCCCCGGCTCGTTGCACGAGGGGGTCGCCGAGTGGATCGCCGAGGAGACGGAGGGACTCGGTCCCGACGGCGCGCCGGCGCCCACGTTCTCGCGGGAGAGCGTCCCGGAGCTGCGGCGCGCCGCGGCTCGAGGCGAGTTGCCCGACCTGGAGACGCTCCTGGCGGTGGCGCCGCGCGCGTCGCCTTCTCCGCAGCTCTGGTCCGCCGCGGCGTGGCTCCTGCTGCGGACCGTCGCGCGCGAGGCCGGCCCGGAGGGCGTGGCGGACTGGCTCCGACGATGCGCCGCGGGAGAGGACGCGCGGTCGGCCCTCGCCGCCGTGGTCGGAGATCCCGCGCCGCTCTGGGACCTTGCCCTGCGCGGGGTGCGCGAGGCGGCGCCCGCGCGCTGGGCCATGGGCCGCGACGTCACGGTCCTCGAGGACGGCGACGCGCGCTCCCTGCTGCTCGCGCCGCTGCCCGGACGAGGCGTCTGGTGCTTCGAGGCGGGGGAACGGGAGACGACGCGCATCGTCTTCGAGGCCGAGGTCGAGGGTCTGGGCGGAGGCGCTCCGGAGCTCTTCGTCGGATTCGGCTTCGACGACGGCGCCGACGGCGTGCGCGTCGCCGTCTCCCGCGGAGGCCGCGCGACGGTGGAGGCGGTGGAGGCGGGCGTGCCGCTCGCAGGCGCGGAGACCGAGGTCGGTCCCCTCGGATCGGGGCCGCTGCCGCGCTTCCGGCTGCGGGTCGAGCGCGAGGACCGCCGGGTCCGCATCCGGGCCGGGGCGGGGGAGGTGGAACTCCCCATGCCCCCCGGACGCGACGCGCCGAGGGGGCGCATCGGGGTCGGCGCCCGGGGTGGCGCGTTCCTCGTGCGGGATCTGCGCATCGAGTCGGTTCGCGCGCGTGCTTTGGGACCCTCCGTTCCGGACAATCCCCGCTGAATGATTGCCTACTCGACGATCCTCGGGGCGACGACCCGCCTCCTGGAGACCGCGAGCGACGTGGAGCCCGAGGGACTCGGATTCGCCGGGGGCCTCGTGGTCGCGATCCTGCTGATCGCCGCGAGCTTCTTCTTCGTGGCGACGGAATTCGCGATCGTGGCCGTACGCCGCTCGCGCGTCGACCAGCTCGTCGCCAAGGGACATGCGAACGCCTTCGCGCTCCAGGCGACGCTGAAGGATCTCGACCGCTACATCGCCGGGACGCAGGTCGGGATCACGCTCGCGAACCTGGGGCTCGGCTGGATCGGCGAGCCCGTCCTCGCGAAGCGGCTCGGCGAGCTCCTGGACTTCCTGCCGGCGAGCGTCTCGCCGACCGTCTCCCACGCGATCGCGACGGTGATCGCGCTCTTCGTCCTGACGACGGTGACCGTCGTCATCGGCGAGATGGTCCCGAAGTCGCTCGCGCTCCGTTACCCGGAGCGCATGGCGCTCTGGGTCGTGCGGCCGCTCCGGGCGAGCGTGTTCATCCTCTCGCCCCTCGTCGACTTCCTGAACGGATTCTCGAACCTCATCCTGAAGCTCTGCCGGCTGCCCACGCCGAAGGCCCACACGATCACGCCCGACGAGCTCCGCTACGTCGTGGAGCAGGCGGAGCAATCGGGCGTCTTCGAGGAGCACGAGGCGGACGTCGTGCGCGGCGCGCTCCGCTTCTCCGACACCCTCGTGCGCCAGGTGATGGTGCACCGGCGCGACGTGGAGTGCCTGGACGCGAGTCTCTCGCCCGAGGATCTCTACCGAGCCGCCGCGAAGCTCCGCCACAGCCGGGTGCTCGTGTATCGCGGAGAGATGGATCGTGTCGTGGGGCTCCTCCACGTGAAGGACCTCCTGAAGCAGCAGCCGTCCGACCTCCAGCTCTCGCGCGTCCTCCGGGCGCCCCTGTGGGTCACGCCGGACACGCCGATTCCCGACCTCGTCGCGGCGCTCCGACGCAAGCGCACGCGCATGGCGCTCGTCACGGACGAGTTCGGCGGGTTCTTCGGCCTCGTGACCCTGGAGGACGCGGCGGAGGTCGTGCTCGGCGAGGTGCTCGACGAGCACGAGATGCCGCGCGCGCCGATCACGCCCGATGCGGAGGGTCGCTTCGAGACGCAGGGCGCGATGCGGCTCCAGGATCTCCAGGAGGCGCTCGACCACGAGTTCGAGGAGCGTGCCGTCACCGTGGGGGGCTTCCTCATGAGGCACCTCGGGAGGCTCCCCGAGTCCGGCGAGCGGATCGAGATCGAGGGCTTCGTCTTCGAGGTCGAGTCCGTGAACGGCACGCAGATCGGGAAGGTGCGGTGCGCGCCGCCCGCCGCTCCGAAGGAGACGGCTCCGGAGAGCGGCGCGTAGCGCCGCCGCCGGGCAGCGCGCCGGCCGGATTCCGGCGCGTCGACACCCTGCCTGGCACCCGAGGATCGTCACACTGCGGATCCATGGACGTCCCGCTCCGGGCCGCGCTCATCTTCGCCGTCACCTATCTCCTCATGTCGGGCTGGAGGCTTCGGTGGCTGCCGCTGGGGAGGCCGGCGGGTGCGCTGGCGGGCGCCGTCGCGATGGTCGGCCTCGGAGTGCTGACGCCACGGCAGGCCTACGACTCCGTCAACT
The DNA here is from genome assembly GCA_964545855.1 of uncultured Planctomycetales bacterium. Classification (GTDB taxonomy): domain Bacteria; phylum Planctomycetota; class UBA1135; order UBA1135; family JACQFD01; genus CAZJHD01. Next base: position 9,888 of record CAZJHD010000019.1, on the reverse strand, counting down.
TCGACACGATCGTCCTGCTCCTCGGCACGATGATCCTGTCGGCGCACCTCGGCGAGTCGGGCTTCTACGACGGCGTGGTCGCGCGCCTCGGGAACGCGCGCGTGGGGGCGACGGGCCTCCTCGCGCTCCTCGTGATCGTCTCGGGCGGGCTCTCGGCGCTGCTCGTGAACGACACGGTCTGTCTCATGCTGACGCCGCTCGTGGTCTCGCTCGTCGTGGCCTCGGGCCTGCCGCCGTTGCCGTTCCTGATGGCGCTCGCGACCAGCGCCAACATCGGCTCCGCTCTCACGCTCACGGGCAACCCCCAGAACATGCTCGTCGGAACGATGTCGGGGATGACCTGGACGCGATTCTCCGGAGCGCTCCTCCTGCCGGTCGCCGCCTCGCTCGCGGCGAACGCGGCGCTGCTGCGGTGGTACTACCGGCGCGAGCTCGCCGCCGCGCCGATGCCGAAGCGGAGCGACGTTCCCGCCGCCGTCGACCGGCCGCTCCTCGTGAAGTCGCTCGCCTGCCTCGGCGTCGCGGTCGCCGGCTTCGCGGCGACCCCGTGGACGGGCCTCTCCCTCGCGTGGACCGCGCTCGCCGCCGCGGTGCTGCTCCTCGTCGTCGCGCGGCGCGATCCGCGGCGCATGCTGGAGGGCCTCGACTGGTCGCTCCTCCTCTTCTTCTCCGGACTCTTCGTCGTGATCGGCGGTCTCGGCGCCGCGGGATGGCTCCACGACCTGGAGCGACGCGTCGCGCTCCCGCTCCTCGGCGAGGGAGCGCTCCGCCAGTCGCTCCACCTCTCGTGGCTCACGGTGGCCGGGAGCCAGGTCTTCTCGAACGTGCCCTGGGTGCTGGTCGCCGGCGGCTGGGTCCCGCGGCTCGCGGAGCCGGAGGTCGCCTGGGTCATCCTCGGATTCGTGTCGACGGTCGCGGGGAACCTGACGATCCTCGGGTCCGTCGCGAACGTGATCGTGCTCGAAGGCGCGCGCGACGTCGTGCGCGTCGGCTTCCTCGACTACCTGCGTTTCGGCTGGCTCACGACCGTGGCCTCGATCGCTCTCGGTGGCGGCGTGCTCTTCCTCGAGCAGCAACTCGGCTGGATCTGAGCCCAGGATCCTTCGTCCGCCGACCACCGTGATCGTCTACGCCTCGGACCGCTACACCGTGCCGCTCCCGTTGGGGCATCCGTTCCCCATGGGGAAGTACGCGGCCGTCCGCGAGCGCCTCCTCGCGGAGGGAACGCTGCGCCCCGAGGAGGTGCGCGATCCGGGTCTCGCGTCGCGCGAGGATCTGCTCGCCGCGCACGACGCATCGTGGGTCGACGCGGTTCTGTCCTTCGACGTCGGAGCCGAGATGGAGCGGCGCATCGGTCTCCCCGTGGGGGAGCCCTTCGTCCGACGCGCGCGCGCGTCGGTCGCCGGCACGCTCGGAGCGGCGCGGGCGGCTCTCCGGGAGGGCGTCGCGTCGAACCTGGCGGGAGGCACGCATCACGCCGGACGCGCGCGTGGCGCCGGATTCTGCGTCGTGAACGACCTCGCGGTCGCGGCGGCGGTGCTGCTCGCCGAGGGGAGCGTTCGCCGCCTGGCGATCGTCGACTTGGACGTGCATCAGGGCGACGGCACGGCGGAGATCCTCGGAGGGCGCCGCGACGTGTTCACCTTCTCGATGCATGGCGCGAGGAACTTCCCGCGCGTGAAGGTGCCGGGGACGCTCGACGTGCCCCTGCCGGATGGGACCGGGGACGCCGCGTTCCTGGAGATCCTCGATCGCCATCTCCCGGCCCTGCTCGACGGCTTCGGCCCCGACCTGGTCCTCTACCAGGCGGGGGTCGACGCGATGGAGGGCGACCGCTTCGGACGGCTCGCGCTCGGTCTCGAGGGACTGCGCGACCGCGACCGTTGCGTGCTCGGGGAGTGCCGGCGGCGCGGGATCGCGGTCGCGACGGTGATGGGTGGAGGCTACGGGCGCGACCTCGGACGGACGATCGAGGCTCACGCCGGGACCGTTCGGGAGGCGAGGCGTGAGGGCTCTCGACCATGGTCTCGCCTCGGTCCGCCACCCTGACCCGCGCCGAGCGGCGGCTCAGAACTCCGGGATCAGCCGCACCGAGAGGAGGAGCTGCAGCTCGTTCTTGTCGCCGGGATAGCTGGCGAAGAGCTTGTAGAGGCCCGGCGGGAGCGAGGGGAAGTCGGCGCTGAACCAGTCGTGGGTCACGTTCGCCGAGACGGTCTGCTGGAAGACCTGGACGGAGTTCTGCACGCGCTCCAGCGAGACGTCGACGGTGCCGGAGACCGATGTGTCGGCCGTTCCATTGACCTTGATCCTCCCGTTGTCCGCTCCGAGCCCCATCGAAGGCTTGACGGTCATGGTCAGGAACGAGAGCGGCACCTGCGCCGGCGGCGTGTCGGCGTGGTCGGGGTCGATGGCGCCGGGCGCGTAGGTCGGCGGAACGGTCGTCCATTGCGTGAAGACGGGCCCGCCGAGCTTCGCGAACCCCTGGATCGCCTTCTTCGAGAGCTTCCCCGCGGTGAACGGGAACTTGGAGAGCTCCAGGTTCACGGTGCTCTGGAACTTGTCGAACTCGCCGCAGCCGCCCGCGAAGAGCCCCGACGAGGCTTCGTGCATGTCGAGGCCGTTCGCGGCGAGCAGGTTGGAGCCCTCCTCCACGACGGCGTTGCTCGCCATCCAGGACTTGCCGAAGACGTTCCAGGAGAGGTTCGCCGCCGCGTCGTGGAAGCCCGTGAAGAGCTGATCGTCGTCGAGGTTGCCCGCCTTGTACTGGACGTTCAGGTTCTTCAGCTCGGTGCCGAAGTTCTTGTATTCGGCCCGCAGTTCGAAGCGGAAGTCCTTCGATTCGTTCCGGGTGAACTTCGCGAACTCCTTGTCGAGCCCCTTCAGGTCGGGAGCGACGTCGATCGTGTAGTTGTGCGTCGCGGGGGGGCAGGTGCCGTTGAAGGTCGAGACGGAGAAGTTCGTGCTGCCCTTGAACAGCCCCGTGAGCGTGAGCTTCACCTTCTTCACGCCGCGGCCCGAGGGAGGGTCGATGGAGAGGATCGCGCCATTCGCGATCGACGTGTCGAAGTCGAAGGTGCACCCCTGGACGCCCGTGACGTTCAGCGTGGCGGTCTTCCAGACACCCACTTCGAACGTGAAGCCGCTCGCGGGCTTCGCGAAGGTGGCGAGGACCGTGGGCGCCGCGACGGCGGCGAGGAGGAGGGCAAGGACGGCTGCACTCGAGACTCGGGGGAGATTCATGGTTCTTGGTCGAGGGGAGGGAGCGGGCGTCGTGCCGCAAGGCCGGGAATCGCCGGACGGCGCGGTGGGGGACGCTCGCCGAGGGAAACTTCTCCCTGGAGCCCTCCTCCGCCGCCCCGCGGCCGCTACCGTGACGCCATGCCGACCCGTGTCGACGAGAAGTTGATCCGCCGGATGCCGAAGGTGCTCCTCCACGAGCACCTGGACGGAGGGCTCCGGCCCGCGACCGTGATCGAGCTGGCCCGCGACGCGGGCTACGGAGGGCTCCCGACGCAGGACCCGGCCGACCTCGCCGCCTGGTTCCGGCGCGGCGCGGACCGCAAGTCGCTGCCGCTCTACCTCGAGGGATTCGGCCACACGATCGCCGTCATGCAGTCGGCGGAGGCGCTCGAGCGGGTCGCCTTCGAGGCGATCGAGGACTGCCATGCCGATGGCATCGTCTACGCCGAGATCCGCTTCGCGCCGCTGTTCCACCTGGAGAAGGGGCTCACTCTCGAGCGCGTGATGGAGGCCGTGCTGGCCGGTCTCGGACGCGGGCAGCGGAAGTTCGGAGTCGAGTTCGGGCTCATCGTCTGCGGCATGCGGAACCGCGAGGACTCCCTCGAGATGGCCGAGCTCGCGCTCGACTTCCGGGACCGCGGCTGCGTCGGGTTCGACCTCGCGGGCGAGGAGGCCGGCCATCCCCCGAAGCGCCATCTGGAGGCGTTCGACGCGATCCGACGGGGCAACTTCAACATCACGATCCACGCGGGCGAGGCCTTCGGGCGCGAGTCGATCTGGCAGGCGATCCAGATCTGCGGCGCGCACCGGATCGGCCACGCGACGCGCCTGCTGGAGGACATCGTCGTCCACGAGGGAAAGGTGATCCGCCTCGGGCCCCTCGCGCAGTCGGTGCTCGACCGGCGGCTGCCCCTCGAGGTCTGTCTCTCGAGCAACGTGCAGACCGGCGCCGTGCCGTCCCTCGACGTGCATCCCTTCGGCGTCTTCTTCCGCGAGCACTTCCGCGTGACGCTCAACACCGACAACCGCCTGATGAGCGCGACCACGCTCTCCCGCGAGTTCTCGATCGCCGTGGAGCAGTTCGATCTCGACTTCGACGACGTCGAGAAGCTGACCGTGAACGCGATGAAGAGCGCATTCCTCCACTACGACCAGCGGCTCGCGCTCATCTTCGGGGCGATCAAGCCAGGCTTCCGCGCGCTTCGCGAGGAGCTCGGGCTCCCCGCGCCGCGCCGTTGAGTGCCGTTGAGCGCCACTGAGCGCCGAGGCGCCGCGGCCGGAAGACCCGGGAGCGATCCAGGATCTCCCGGGCCGCGCGGCTCGGGTCTTCGGGGATGCCGGTGAGATGCCGGCTACTTCGGCGCCGCCGGACCGCCGAGGGCCTCCAGCAGAGTGAAGGGATGCGTCTTCGCATCCACTTTCTCGTGGGCCTGCACGATCTTGCCCGTGCCGTCGATCACGTAGGTGATGCGGCTCGCGTACTGCGCCTTGGGATCGGTGCACGCACCGTAGGCGAGGCCGAGCTTCCGATCGGTGTCGCAGAGGAGCGGGAAGCCGTAGTCGAACTTCTTCGCGAATGCGGCGTTCTCCGCCTGCGTGTCGAAGGACACGCCGAGGACCTGGACGCCGAGCTTCTCGTAGTCGCGGATTCGATCACGGAATCCGCAGCCCTCCTTCGTTCACCCCGGTGTGTCGGCCTTGGGATAGAACCAGAGAACGACCTTCTTGCCTCGGAACTCGGAGAGAGTCCGCTCACGACCCATGTGGTCGAGAACTCGGAACTCGGGGGCGGTGTCGCCGATCTTGAGCATGGGGGAGCCAGTCCTCGCTGCCGGGGAATCGGAGGGTGCGACGGAGGCCGGACGCGAGGCGGCCGGCGGCGGAGAATCGGCAGCGGCGCGACACTGTAGGCCGATCACCCCGAGGCACGCCAATCCCGCGAGCGAGACCGCGGCGTGCGCGATCCGGCGCGCCGACGGGGACCCGGAAGACGATCGGTGTTTCATCGGGGAGAATTCGCGAAGATTCGCCCCACGCTACCGCACGAGGATCCGACATGGGCATCTTCGACCGACTCACGAATCAGTTCCTCGAGGTCCTCGAGTGGACCGACTCCAGCTCCGACACGCTCGTCTATCGATTTCCCGTCTACGCGAAGGAGATCAAGATGGGCGCGCAGCTCACGGTGCGCGAGGGGCAGATGGTGGTCTTCGTGAACGAGGGGCGCATCGCCGACGTCTTCCGGCCCGGGCTCCACACGCTCTCGACGCAGAACCTCCCCATCCTCTCGACGCTGCGAGGGTGGAAGTTCGGGTTCCAGAGCCCCTTCAAGGCGGAGGTCTACTTCGTCTCCACGCGGGTCTTCACCGATCTGAAGTGGGGGACGCAGAACCCGGTGATGCTGCGTGATCCGGAGTTCGGCCCGATCCGCCTGCGGGCCTTCGGCAGCTACGCGATGCGGGCGACGGAGCCGGCATCGCTGCTGCGCCACCTCGTCGGCACCGACGGGCTCTTCCAGGTCGAGGAGGTCTCGAGCCAGCTCCGGAACATGATCGTCGCGCAGGTGGGGACGTTCCTCGGCGGTGGCCGGGTGGCGGCCCTCGATCTCATGGGGAGGTCCCACGAGGTGAACAGCGCGATCGAGCAGCACGTGAACACGAGCCTCCAGGACTGGGGGATCCAGATCACGCGCTTCCTGCTGGAGAACGTCTCGTTCCCGCCTGAGGTGGAGAAGGCCCTCGATCAGCGCGCGAAGATGGGTGTGATCGGCGACCTCGGGAAGTTCACGCAGCTCCAGAGCGCCGAGGCGATCGGTGACGCGGCGCGCAATCCGGGCGGCGGGGCAGGAGCGGGCATGGGGCTCGGCGCCGGTATCGCCATGGGCCAGGCCATGGCCGACGCGATGCGCGGCGCGGGCACGGCGAAGCCGGCCTCCGAGGCCGCGGCCAAGCCGACGCCCGACTCGATCCGCGCGTCCCTCGAGCAGCTGAAGCGGCTCCACGACGACCAGCTCATCAGCGCCGAGGAGTACGAGGCGAAGCGGAAGGAGCTCCTGTCGCGCCTCTGAGGCTGCCGGGAGCACGTTCGTGAGCGGGGAGACGCGATCGAACCCGCCCTCGCCGGCGGACGAGTCTTCGGGGCCCGGAGTCGAGGCCGCCGCGCCCGACGCGCGGGAGCGCCAGTACCCATGCAAGGGCTGCGGCGCGGGGCTCCTCTTCCGTCCCGGCTCGGACTCGATCACCTGCCCCTACTGCGGTTTCGTCGAGCCCATCCCCCGAACGGCGCAGTCGATCGCCGAGTACGGCTTCAACGAGCACCTCGCGAAGCCGAAGCGCGGACTCGCCACGACCGGCCGCGATGTCCGATGCGCTGGCTGTGGCGCGATCGTGCACCTCGAGGCCGAGACGAAGTCGACGCGCTGCACCTTCTGCGGCACCGCGCACGTCGACCCCGTCGGCGACGTGGGGGAGGCGGACGTGCGGCCCGAAGCGGTCGCCGCCTTCCGCATCGAGGCGCGCGAGGCGGAGAAGCGCTTCCACGAGTGGGTCGCGAAGCTCTGGTTCGCTCCGAGCTCACTGCGCGAGGACGCGCGCGAGGCCCGCGTGAAGGGGATCTACTGCCCCTACTGGACCTACGACGCGCACACGACGAGCCACTACACCGGAGAGCGCGGCGACGCCTACTACACCACCGAGACCTACACGGCGATGGTGAACGGGAAGCCGCAGACACGCACGCGCCAGCGGCGCCACGTCCGCTGGACCTTCGTGTCGGGGACCCACGAGGCCTTCTTCGACGACGTGCTCGTGAGCGGCAGCGACCACCGCGATCTCGATCTCGAATTCGATGCGCGGAGGCTCGTTCCCTACGCGCCCCACTACCTCGCGGGATTCGAGGCGGAGCGGCCGTCCGTCACCGTCGAGACGGGCTGGGCACGGGCTCGGGAGCGGATCGTCGAGGCGGTGCGCGCGGCGTGCCGGCGGCGCATCGGAGGCGACGAGCAGCGTCTCCACTCCGTGGACACGGCCTACCGCGGCATCACGTTCAAGATGGTGCTGCTCCCGGTGTGGCTCTCCTCCTTCCGCTGGCGCGAGAAGACCTACCGCTTCCAAGTGGACGGTCAGACGGGGCGCGTGCGCGGCGAGCGGCCCTGGTCCTTCTGGAAGATCTTCTTCTTCGTCCTCGGCCTGCTCGCGCTGATCGGTCTCGTCGCGACCGTGGTGGCGCTCGCGCAGCGCTGACGGGCGGCCACTCCGAGGGATCGCGGCCATGACCTTCCTCCCGATCGAGAACCACGGCGTCGTCGGCAACATGCACACGGCGGCGCTGGTGGGGGTCGACGGAACGATCGACTGGATGTGCCACCCGCACTTCGACTCGCCGAGCGTCTTCGCCGCCCTGGTGGACGCGGAGAAGGGCGGTCGATTCCGGATCCGCCCGGAAGGGGATCCGGGAACGCTGAAGCAGTTCTACTGGCCCGATACGAACGTGCTCGTGACGCGCTTCCTCGCTCCGGAGGGCGTCGGGCAGGTGACCGACTTCATGCCGGCGGGGCTCCCCTCGGACGACCCGCGGCGGCACTGGCTCGTTCGGCTCGTCGAGACCGTCCGTGGACACCTTCCCTTCGTCGTGGAGTGCGCTCCCGCCTTCGACTACGCACGGTCGTCGCACCGGCTCGTCCTGTCGAAGACCGGCGCGCGCTTCCACGGAAGCACGCTGAGCCTGCAGCTCGCGTCGACGGTGCCGCTCCAGGAGCGGAACGGATCCGCCGTCGGGCGTTTCGAGCTCGGCGAGGGGGAGACGGCCGTCTTCGTGCTGAGCGGCGCCGACGCCGGGGAGACCTGCACGCAATGCGTTCCGGGCCCCCAGGCGGAGGAGCTGCTCCGTCACACGGTGGCGTACTAGCGGAGGTGGCTCTCGCGCTGCACGTACTCGGGGCGGTGGCGCGAGATGGTGCTGCGCTCGGCGCTCGCGTTGAAGCTCCTCACCTACGAGCCGACGGGGGCCATCGTGGCGGCGCCCACCTGCGGGCTCCCGGAGGAGATCGGAGGCGTTCGCAACTGGGACTACCGATACACGTGGATCCGCGACGCCGCCTTCACGATCTACGGTCTCCTGCGCATCGGCTTCACGGAGGAGGCCGCGCGGTTCATGCAGTGGCTCGAGGCGCGATGCCACGAGATCGGGCCCGACGGTTCCCTGCAGATCGTCTACGGCATCGACGGCCGCCATCGCCTCGACGAGATCGAGCTGCCCCATCTCGCGGGCCACCGGGGATCGCGCCCCGTGCGGATCGGCAACGGCGCCTTCGACCAGCTGCAGCTCGACATCTACGGCGAGCTGCTCGACTCGGTGTACCTCTACAACAAGTACGGGACGCCGATCTCCTGGGACCTCTGGACGCACCTGCGCCGGCTCGTCAACTGGGTCTGCGACCACTGGGAGCAGCCCGACGAGGGCATCTGGGAGGTGCGCGGAGGCCGCAAGCACTTCGTCTACTCGAAGCTCATGTGCTGGGTCGCGCTCGATCGCGCGCTCCGCCTCGCCGACAAGCGATCCTTCCCTGCCGATCGGGAGCGCTGGACCGTCGTCCGCGACCGGATCTACGAGGAGATCCTGGAGAAGGGGTGGAGCGCGAAGCGGCGCGCGTTCGTGCAGGCCTTCGGCTCCGACGACCTCGACGCGAGCAATCTCGTGATGCCGCTCGTCTTCTTCCTGTCGCCGACGGACCCGCGGATGCTGAACACGCTCGACGCCATCTGCAGGTCTCCGGCGCAGGGAGGGCTGCTCTCGAACAGCCTCGTGCACCGCTACGACACGAACGCGACGGCCGATGGGCTCTCGGGGTCCTAGGGGACGTTCAACATGTGCTCCTTCTGGCTCGTGGAGGCGCTCACGCGCGCGGGCGGCGTCGACCCGGCGCGGCTCGATCGTGCGCGGTGGATCTTCGAGCAGATGCTCGGGTACGCGAACCACGTCGGCCTCTACGCCGAGGAGACCGGACACCGGGGCGAGGCGCTCGGGAACTTCCCGCAGGCCTTCACCCACCTCGCCCTCATCAGCGCCGCCTTCAACCTCGACCGGGCGCTCGGCGCGCGCGCTTGAGGCGAGCGCGCGAGCAGCAGCTCAGCGCGCGAGCACGATCGTCGGCCAGGGTGCGCCGGGCTCGCCGTCGACCGCGTAGCTCTCGGCGGCGTTCGCGAAGGCGGTGACGTCGAGCCCCATCCAGAGTCCGTCCGATCCCGCCGCCCGCTCCACGGCGCGCAGCTTCTCCAGGCCGAGACGGGCGAGCTTCGCCGAGCCCTCGGGCTCGCCCATGTGACGCTTCAGGTGGCTCGCGCTCACCTGGATCAGCCCCTGCAGGAACAGGCCCTCGGGCGCGCGCTTGTCGGTCTGGTGCCAGAGCCCCTCCCAGGCTTCGTGCGCCTCCCACCAATACGCGTGGTTGTAGAGATCGCAGCCGAAGAGCCACTCCTCGTCCTCGCGCCATCGATCGGGGGGCAGCCGTCGCGGCGGAGGCTCCGGTGCGCCGTCTCGCCGGGAGTGTCCGTCCGGGTGCGCGATCGGATGGGGATTCAGACCAGGCACGAAGCGGTACCGGGGGAACGCGCGGCGCGGGGCGTAGCGCAGGAGCGGGCTCGCCAGCGG
>CAZJHD010000018.1:0-81483 GCA_964545855.1 uncultured Planctomycetales bacterium | reverse complement strand
GGGCACAGCCCCCTACCTCCCTCCCGACCCTCGTGCGCGCCGCGGCCGGCGCGCACGAGAGACGGGAGAGAGAAAGGGGTCTGACCCCGTTCCCGGGATCGTCGAACGTCGCGGCTACTTCCCGAGCAGCTTCTTCCGCCAGTTGTCCTCGGCGGTGCGCTTCTTCTCGAGCAGGGCCGCCTGCTCCGGGCTCCGGAACTCGAGGTCCTTCACCTTCGACTCCTTCGTCGTGAGCTTCACTTGACGCGCTTCGGCTTCCTCGATCTTGCGCTCGAGGGAGGCGCTCACCTTGTCGCCCTGCCCGTAGGCCTGGCCCTTCAGGCGCGCGAGCTCGGTGTCGATCTTGTCGAAGTCGTTCAGGATCTCGCGCCAGTCGGAGATCGCGCGGTCCGCGGGCCGCTTGTAGTCGAGACGCAGGACCTTCCGCATGTCGCCCCAGAGGGCATTGGCCGACGGCATGAAGGGCACGTCGATCCGCTCCTTGCCGTCCCACGTGAGGAGGACCATGTGGGGATTCCGCGCGCCCTCGAAGAGCGACGCGAAGGGATGGCCCGGGTCGATCGAGTCGGAGCCGACGCGCACGCAGTGGAACCACTGCAGCGCGAGCACGACGCGCTCGTCCTGGAGGTACTCGCCGACCTTGGCGTTGTCCTTCTCCGAGTGGCGGCAGTCGCGCAGCAGGAGCATGGGCCGCGGATCGTCGCCCTGCAGGAACGCGAAGGCGCTCTTCGCGTCGAGGGCGACCGGCTCCTCCGGCTTCACGAAGTGCCAGTCGTGCTCGAGCCGGCGCGACGCCGTCGAGAGGCGGCCCCAGCTCGCGCCGCTCGGCCCCGTCACGGGGCCGATGCCACCGCCGGCCGCACCGCCCGTGGGAACGGCGCCGCCCGCGGCTCCGCCCGTCGGCACGGCACCGCCCGAAGGTGCTCCCGTCGAGACTCCACCGGCCGCACCGCCCGAGGGCGCGGCACCCATTCCTCCACCATCCGCCGGACCGGCGTAGCTGCCTCCGCAGCCGCCCGGCCCTCAGCCAAAGGCCGCCGAGGCGGGCGACGCGATCCACGCGAGGGCGCCGGCCACGGCGGCGAACGTGCATGCGTACTTCCACATGGGTCGCCTCCATCGAAGAGGGAGAGGGGTGAACGCGAGAGGCGCCCATTGGACCGCCGATGCGCCTCCGTCACAAGGCCGGCTCGCGGCGGCGCCTGTGCCTTCCCCGAGACGTCGAGCCTTCCTCAGGCGCCGGGGAACTGCACCTTCTCCCCGATCTTCTCCGAGAGGACGCCCGCGATGCGCTCGAAGAGCTCCACGCCGTCCTTCGTGTCGACCCACGCGTCCTTCGCCCCGTCGTGGACGAAGTGCCAAGCGCGGGCGCCCGCCGCGAACCAGATCTGCCCGACGGCCGCCTGCCGGTTCAGGAGGAAGCGAGTGCCATCGGCCATCTCGAAGGTCACGACGCCGTCCGCCGTGGAGACGTCGATCACGTCGGGATCGATGGCGTCGCCGAGCCGGGCGGCGCGCGTCAGGCAGGCGTCGATGCGTTTGCGGGTCTCGGCGAGGTCCATGCTCCGGCCTACTGCGCGTAGCGCGAGATCCAGGCGAGCACCTCGTGGTGCCAGCGCCGGCTGTTGTGGGGCTTCAGCACCCAGTGGTTCTCGTCGGGGAAGTACAGCAGCCGCGAAGGGACGCCGCGCCGCTGGAGCGCCGTGAAGGTGGAGAGCCCCTGCGTGTCGACGACGCGGTAGTCGAGGGCGCCGTGGATCACGAGCGTCGGTGTCTTCCACTTCGAGACGTGATCGATCGGGTTGTGCTTCGCGTAGCCGCCGGGATTCTCCCAGGGCGTGCCCACGTGATCCCACTCGGGGAACCAGAGCTCCTCCGTGTCGAAGTAGGCCATGCGCTCGTCGAGATTCCCGTCGTGGCACACGAGAGCCTTGAAGCGATCGGTCTGGCCGTTGATCCAGTTGATCATGTAGCCGCCGAAGGAGGCGCCGAGCGCGACGACGCGGTCGCCGTCGAGGAACGGGTACTTCGCGAGAGCGAAGTCGAGGCCCTTCATCAGGTCCTCGTAGGGTTTGCCGCCCCAGTCGCCGCGGATGCTGTCGGTGAAGGCCTGGCCGTAGCCGGTGGACCCGTGGAAGTCGATGAAGACGGCGGCGAACCCCGCGCCCGCGTAGGCCTGCGGGTTCCAGCGGTAGTGGAAATGGTCGCCGAAGGAACCCTGGGGGCCGCCGTGGATCAGGAACGCGACGGGCGCCTTCCGTCCCTCGACGTGTCCCGCCGGCTTCACGACGAAGCCATGCACCGTCTCGCCGTTCCAGCCTGGGAAGGAGAACTGCTCCCAGGCTCCCCACTCGATCCCGGCGACGCGGTCCGCGTTCACGCGCGTCACGGGCTTCGCGTCGCTCCCGTCGGGCTTCATCGACCAGATCTCGGCGGGGGAGCCGAGGTCGTCGTGGAGGTAGACGATCCGGTCTCCGGCGACGCGCGGGCTCTCGTTCGTCCCCTTCGTCGCGAGAGGCGTGACGCGGCCGCTCGCCACGTCGATCGCGAAGATCCCGACGTTCCCGAGGTGCGTCGCCGACGTGTAGATCGTCTTCCCGTCGCGCGACCACTCGATGCCCTGGGCCGATCGGTCCCAGCCCTCCGTGAGCCGGCGCGGCGCGCCCTCCTCCTTGGCGAGGACGATCGTCTGCTTGTCCGACTCGTAGCCGGGGCGGTCCATCGCGAGATAGGCGAGGGTCTGCCCGTCGGGAGAGAAGACCGGCGAGCCGTCGAGGGCCCGGTTCTCCTTCGTGAGGCTCTCCATGGGGAGCGACGCGTCGCCCATGGCCATCCAGAGGTCGACGTTCGTCGACCAGGCGGCGTCGCGGCCGGCGGGCTTCGCGGCGAGGCAGACGACGGTGCCGCCGGGGAACCAGGTGAAGTCCTCGCTGCCGCCGAAGGGGCGCGTCGGGCAGTCGGCGTCCATGCCCGGCATCACGTCGACGGGGGGCGTCTCCGAGCCCGGCTCCCAGGCGAAGACGTGGCTGCGCTTGCCGTCCTCCCAGGAGTCCCAGTGGCGGAAGAGCAGCGTGTCGTAGGCGAGCGCCTTCACGGGATCCTTCGCGCGCGCCGCGTCGCGCGCGGCCGTCTCCTCGAGGGTCTTCGCGTCGGGGTACACCTCCAGGGCGACGGCGAAGCGCTTCCCGTCCCGCGCGATGGCGAATCCGCCCACGTCGACGGGGAACGACGAGAGCGGCTTCGCCTCCCCTCCCTTCGGCGCGATGGTCCAGATCTGCGAGGAGCCTCCGCGCGACGACAGGAAGGCGATGGCCGATCCGTCGGGCATCCAGCGCGGGTGGGAGTCGGCGTCGGGATGCTCCGTCAGCCGGCGCGTCGACGATCCGTCCGTCGCCGCGATCCAGAGGTCCGTGCGTCCTCGGTTCGCCGCCAGGTCCGTCGTGCGCAGCGTGAACGCGACCCATTTCCCGTCCGGCGAAGGCTGCGGATCGGAGATCCGTTCCATCGCGAGCATGTCGTCGACGGTGAACGGATGGCGCGCGGTCGCCTGCGCCCGCAGGGGGGCGGCGGCGGCGCCAGCGAGGACGAGGAGCGCCAGCGCGAGGGAGGAACGGATCGAGTCCACGGAGATCTCCGGCAGGGGACGAGCGGCGGATCCTACAGGTCCTTCTCGCCCGCGCCGCCGGCGGCCATAGTCCGACGCTCGCGCCGCCGGCGCGCGCTCCCGATCACCCATGCGCCGATGGACCCTCGCCGTGACGCTCCTCCCGAACCTGATCCTCGGCGGCTGCGCCGCCGACTCGTCGCGCGACCTGCGACCCTCCGAGACCGACCGCCGCTACCTCCTCGAGCGCGTCGGCGAAGCGGCCGTCGTGCAGCTCTACGCCGACGGGTTCGAGGCGCTGCCGCTCGAGACGAAGGTGCTCGCCTTCCACCTGACGCAGGCGGCCATCGCCGGCCGCGACATCTTCCTCGACCAGAAGTACGAGCACGCTCTCGTCATGCGCGACTGGCTCGAGGAGATCTGGCTGCGCCGCGATGCGCTCGCGCCGGAGACGCGCGCCGAGCTGGAGCGCTACACGAAGCTCTTCTGGATCAACAACGGACCCCACGGCAACCAGACGAGCCGCAAGGAGACCCTGCGTCTCCCGCGGGAAGCCTTCGTCGAGGCCGCGACGCGCGCGGCGGCGGCGGGCGCGCGCCTTCCCGTCCAACCCGGCGAGAGCGTCGCCGCGGCGGCGGGACGTCTCTTCGACGGGCCCTTCGCGGCGCACGTCGACCCCATCGCCACGAACAAGTCGCCGGGCGAGGGTCGCGACCTCCTCGAGGCGAGTGCGGCGAACTTCTACCGCGGCGTCACGCTCGCCGACCTGGAGGGGTTCGAGGAGCGCTACCCGCTCAACTCGCGGCTCGTGAAGCGCGCCGACGGCACGCTCGAGGAGCAGGTGTGGCGCTGCGGCGATGGCGCGTCGGTCCCGCCGGGCCTCTACGCCGAGCCGCTGAGCCGCGTCGTCGGCCACCTCCGCGACGCGCTCGCCTTCGCGCCGCCGCCGACTCGGCGCGCGTTGGAGAAGCTCGTCCGCTGGTTCCAGACGGGCGAGGCCGAGGACTTCCGGCAGTACAACATCGCCTGGGTCGCCGACACGGATGCCGTGGTCGACACGGTGAACGGCTTCATCGAGGTCTACGTCGATCCGCGCGGTCAGAAGGGCGCCTACGAGGGGATCGTCTCCTACGTGAACGCCGCGAAGACGCAGGCCATCCGCACCATCGCCGAGAACGCGGGCTGGTTCGAGCAGCGGATGCCCTGGGACGCGAAGTACAAGAAGGCCGAGGCGAAGGGGATCACGGCGAATGCGATCGACGTGATCGTGGAGACGGGCGACAGCGGCCCCGTGACGCCCGTCGGCATCAACCTCCCGAACCCCCAGGACATCCGCGAGCAGTACGGGAGCAAGAGCGTCAACCTGAGCAACGTCGTCGAGGCCTACGACAAGTCGACGTCGCCCTCGATGCGCAAGGAGCTCTGCTTCGACGAGGCGGAGGTCGAGCGTGCGCAGAAGTGGTCCGCGCTCTCCAGCGACATCCACACGAACATGCACGAGGTGATCGGGCACGCTTCGGGGAAGGTCTCGGAGAAGGTCGGCGGCGATCCCGCGAAGGCGCTGAAGGAGATCTACTCGACCCTCGAGGAGGCGCGCGCCGACCTCGTCGCCCTCTGGTTCATCGGCGACCCGGGCACCATCGCGCGCGGCATGTCGCCGGGCCTCGAGACGGCGCTGGCCGAGTACGAGTCCTACACGCGGAACGCCCTCCTCGCGCAGCTCCGCCGCGTGCCCGAGGGAGACCAGATCGAGGAGGACCACGCGCGCAACCGCCAGCTCGTGGCGAAGTGGATCCTCGCGAACTCGGACGCGATCGAGCGGCGCGAGCGCGACGGGAAGACCTACTTCGTCGTGACGGATGGCGAGGCGTGGCGCCAGGCGGCCGGGCGGCTGCTCGCCGAGATCATGCGCATCAAGGCCGAGGGCGACTACGCCGCCGGGAAGGCGCTCGTCGAGACCTACGGCGTGAAGTTCGACCCGGCGCTCCGCGACCAGGTGATGGCGCGCATCGCGGCGCTCGATCCGCCGGCCTACACGGGCTTCGTCCAGCCGCGGCTCACGGCGACACGCGACACGGCCGGGGCGATCACCGCCGTCCGCGTCTCCTATCCGCTCGACCTCGCGCAGCAGATGCTCGAGTGGTCGGGCCGGCTCTGATCGGCCGCGACCGGGCGCCGCGATGAGGATCGTCGCCTGCCCGGACGCCTTCGCGCTGGAGGCTGCCTTCCGCGAGCGACTGGCCGCGCTCGCGGCGGCGCGGCCGACGCCCTTCGCTCCCTTGACCGTCGTCGCGCCGACGGCGCGGCTGCTGCGCCGCCTGCAGGCGGCCGCGGCGGAAACGCTCGGCGCGGCCGCCGCGATCCGGTTCGACGTGCACCGCGCGCTCGCGCGGCGCGTGCTCGGCCTCGCGCGGAGCGCCGCGGGGACGAGGCCGCTCGCGAGCGGCGTGGCGCTCGAGGTCCTGGCCGAGGAGGCGGCGGCATCGGCGGGCGCCCGCCTCGCGGAGCCGCTCGCGCGCTTCGACGACGCCGGAGCGACGCTCGCGGCGACCCTCCGCGACCTGCGCGACGCGGGGCTGCGGTCGCGCGACGTGCCGCGAGGCTCGGCCGGCCTCTCGGCGCGCACCACCGCGCTGCTGGAGGCGCTCGCCGCCCTGGAGATCCGTCTCGACGGAGCGTGCCTCGACGACGCGGCCCTCTTCCGCGAGGCGTCGAGCGGCGCCGACGCGGCGCGGGCGGGGCTCGGCCCGGTCCTGCACGTGGGTCCCCTCGATCTGACGGGCGCCGTGCGAGGGTTCCTCGAACGCGTCGATGCGGCGGGGGAGATCGAGTGCCTCGCGCTCGGCCTCGCGGCGGGGCCGGCTTTCGAGTGGGGATGGCGCGGCGTGGAGCGGATCGACGAGGAGCGCGCCGATCCGAGCGGAGCCGTGCCCTGGAGCGCGGAGTCGCTCCTCGGCGCGCGGTGCGAGTCGCTCTTCGACGACGCCGCCACGATTCCGGGGGCTCTCGAAGCCGGCGCCGTGGAGTGGATCGCGGCGCCCTCCGCGCGCGAGGAGCTCGCGGCGGCCGCGCGCACGGCGCTGCGCTGGCACGGGGAGGGCGTCGCGCTCCGCGAGATCGCGCTCCTCGCGCGGTCGCTCGCCGACTACGCGCCGATCCTGGAGCCGGTGCTCGCGGCCCACGGGCTCCCCTTCGGATCGTCGGCGACGCTCCCGGCGCTCCGCGATCCCGGTCCGCGCGCGGCGCTCGACCTCCTGGACCTGCTCGCCGACGACTTCCGCCGCGAGCCGCTGCTGCGCCTGCTGCGCGCGCGACGGCTGCAGTGCGTTCCCGAGGCGGAGGGACGCGCGGTCCCCGTCGATCGCCTCGAGCGATGCGTGCGCCGCGCCGGTCGCGACGGGAGCGCCCTCTGGCGCGAAGAGCTGCCGGCGAGCCTCGCGACGCTGCGCGACGGCGCGTCCGACGCCGCGATCCGCGACGCTCTCGCCGACGAGCTCGTCGCGGCGCGCGCGCTCGCCGGCTGGGTGGCGGAGATCGAGGCACGCGCGACGGAGTGGCGCGGCGCGGACCCCTGGGGGCCGCAGTCGATCGCCGTGGAGCGGCTCGCCGCGGGTGTCCTCCTCGCCGGCGATCCGCAGGAGACGGAGGCGCTCGCGGGGGCGCTGCGCGAGACCGCCTCCCTCGACGGGCTCGTCGCGCCCCCCGGCTCCCGGGCGGTCTTCGTCCGCCGGCTCGCGTCGTCGCTCGAGCGGAGCCGCCGCGCCGTGCGGCGCGGCGACGCGGGCGGGATCGCGGTGCTCGACCTCCAGCAGGCGCGCGGACTCTCCTTCCGTCGCGCCGTGATCCTCGGCTGCCAGGAGGGAGCGCTCCCCCGCGCCGCATCGGAAGACCCCTGGCTCCGCGACGAGCAGCGCGATCGTCTCGAGCGCGCGGCGCGGGCGCGCGGGTCGCGCGCATCGATCCCGCGGAAGGGATCGCCGCTCGCCGAGGAGCGCCACCTCTTCGCGCTCGCGCTCGCCTCCGTACGCGAGCGCCTCGTCCTCTCCTGGCAGCGCCTCGACGAGGGCGGACGCCCGCGGGGACCGTCGACCTTCCTGCGCGACGTGGCGCGCGTCGTGCGCGGGCCCGAGGCGGCGCGCGATCCGGCCGTCGCGTCGCCGGGGCACGGCGCGGCGTCGATCCCCGTGCATCCCGGCTGGGCGGCGGCGCGGCAGATCGAGCGCGAGGGCATGGCGGACGCCGAGACGGCGCTCGTCGCGGCCGCCCTCGGCGCGAGCGAGCCGGCCGCCGCCGTCCGCGACGTCGCCCGGAGCCTCGGCCGCCTCGACCCGGCCCTCGAGGACGCCCTCGCGCACGTGGAGACGACGGACCGGTTCGCCGCCGCGTCCGACGCCGACCTCCGCTTCGACGGGCGCGTCGGACCGTGCGCGCTCGAGCGGCTCTCGGTGTCGGCCCTCGATCGGCTGGGGAAGTGCCCCATGCGCTTCTTCCTGCAGGATCGGCTCCGTCTCGAGCGCTGGATCCGCCCCGAGGACGAGGATCTGGTCGAGCCGCGGGAGATCGGCTCCTTCCTCCACGCGACGCTCCACCGCCTCTACGACGAGCTCCCCTGGGACCGCGCGGACTCGAATCCCTCGGAGATCGCCGAGGCGGGGCGAGCGCGGCTCGGCGCCGCCCTCGACGCGGAGTTCGCGGCCGTGGAACGCGGCAGGCTGCGCGCGCACCCTGCCGTCGCACGCGCGCTGCGCTCGCTCTGGGGCGGTGTCGTCGAGGACTTCGTGCGGGAAGACCTCGCGGAGCTCGCGGCCGGCGGCGCGCGCCTCGTCTCGGCCGAGAGCCGGTTCGAGACGGACGTCTCCTTCGGCGCCGAGGGTGTCGTGCTGCGCGGCACGCTCGACCGCGTGACCGTCTCCCCAGAGGGCGAGGAGGTGGCCGACTACAAGACCGGCGCGAGCGGCGGCGATGCCGCCAACCTGCGGGCGATGGAGCGCGGCGCGTCGCTGCAGCTCGCGCTCTACGCGCTCGCGCGGGAGAGCGAGACCGGAGCGCTCCCGACCGTCGTCGCCGCCGTCCTTCGGCCCGATCGGACGGGTGGCATCGCGCAGCCGGCGAAGGGGAAGCGCGTCGTGATGGCGAGCAAGCTCCTGGAGAAGCGCGAGGCGATCCGCCGGCGGATCGCGGAGCTTCTGCGGCTCGCGCGCGCGGGCATCCATCCGATCACGCTCGAGCGGTCCCGCTGCGAGCGCTGCGACGTGCGCGTGGCCTGCCGGCGCACGCACGTGCCGACGCGGCGCCGCGTCGAGACGGCCGCGATCCACGCGGCGTACCACGGGCTCGAGGCCGAGCGCGGTGGCGCGGCCGAGGAGGATGCGGAGTGAGCGCGCCGGCCGATCTGCGGGAGCGCGAGCGCGCCGTCGTCGAGGCGGAGCGCAACGTCGTGGTCGTCGCCGGCGCCGGCTCCGGGAAGACCAGCGTGCTGGTCGAGCGCGGGCTCCACGCGATCCTCGCGCGGGGCGTCGAGCCGTCGCGCATCGCCGCGGTGACGTTCACGGAGGCGGCCGCCGTGGAGATGAGGCAGCGCTGGACGGAGGCGCTCGCGGCCGTGGCGGCGCGGGCCGGCGTGTCGAGCGGCGCTGCGCCGGAGGCTCACGACGAAGCGGCGCGCGCGCTCGCGCGGTGCGTCGCCGAAGGCGTTCCCGCGGCGGCCGTACGCGAGCGCGCGCTGGGAGCGCTCCGGCTGCTCGACGCATCGGTCGTCACGACGATCCACGGCTTCTGCACGGGCCTCCTCCAGCGCGCGGGCCTCGATGCCGGTCTCGCGCCGCGCCTGCGGGTCGACGACGGCCGCGCGCTCCGCCGCGTCGTGCGCGAGCGCTGGCCCGCGCTGCTGGCGGATCTCTCGGCGGGCGAGGCGTCGGGGGCTCTCGAGGCGGCGCTCCGCTGGTTCTCGCTGGGCGATCTGCAGGGTCTCTTCGAGGACCTCCTCGCGCCCGCCGTGCCGCTCGACGCGTGGCGGCGCGAGGGGCTCCCGCCGGAAGCGGGCGGCGGGCTCTTCGCGCCGTGGATCGCCGCCGACGCCGCGCGCGTCGCCGACGCGCTCGCGCGCGTGGAGGCGGGTCGCACGAGGAAGGGGAAGGCGACCAAGTTCCAGGACGCGCTCCAGGAGGCGGGAGCGCGCGCGGCGATCCTCCTCGCCGAGGGGCCGGCGGCGCTGCGACGGGCGTCGCCGCATGCCCTCGGCGGCGACAAGCCGCCGAAGGGCGCGCCCGAGGACGCGGCGGAGCTCTACGGCCGGATGCGGCGCGTGCTGAATCTCGCGATCGAGATCGACGAGGAGCCCTTGCGGTCGGCAGTCACCTTCCTCCTGGAGCCGGCGGCGCGCGTCCGCGAGGAGATGCGGCGCGGCGGGTGGATCGGCTTCGACGGCCTGCTCGTCGCCGCGCGCGACGCGCTCCGGGAGCGGCCCGATCTGCGGCGTCGCGAGGGCGAGCGGCTGCAGGCGATCCTCCTCGACGAGTTCCAGGACACGGACCCGCTCCAGTACGAGATCTTCTTCTTCCTCGCGGAGGAGCCCTCGGGCACCCCGGCGCGCGATGCGTGGGAGGCGCGCCTACGGCCGGGAACGCTCTTCGTCGTCGGCGATCCGAAGCAGTCGATCTACCGGTTCCGCCGCGCCGACCTCGCGGCCTACGGCCGCGCCGTCGATCGGATCGTCGCCGACGGCGGCGTCGAGCTCCCGCTCCGCGCGAGCTTCCGCAGCCCCGAGTCGGTGCTGGAGCCGATCCACCGGATCTTCGACGGATGGCTCGACGCGCGGAGCGAGGAGGAGCAGCGCGTGCGCGCGGCCGCTCCCTACGCGCGGATCGAGTCGGCGCGGCCGTCGGGCGATCCGCGCTTCGGCGAGACGCCCCGCGTGGAGGTCTGGTCGATGGACGGCCACGGGAGCGCCGAGGAGCGCCGTGCGCGCGAGGCGCGGTGGATCGCCTGCGACGTGGCCTGCGCGATCCGCGAGCGCGGGCTCCGCGCGTCGGACCACGCCGTGCTGCTGCGCGGCTTCTCCGACGTCGGCACCTACGGCCGCGAGCTCCAGCGCGCGGGAGTGCCCTACCTGCTGCAGGGAGGGCGCACCTTCTACGAGCGGGCGGAAGTGAGCGACCTGCAGTCGGTGCTGCGCGTGCTCGTCGAGCCCGAGGACGGTCTCGCGCTCGTCGCCGTGCTGCGCTCCTCCGTCGGCGCCGTGCCCGACGCGGAGCTGCTGGCGCACGTGGAGGCGGGCGGCACCTGGTCGATCGACGCGGAGGCCGACGCGCGCCGCACGCCGCGCATCGCACGCGCCTTCGCCTGGCTGCGCGCCCTGCGCGACGAGTCGGCGGCGCGCGCGGCCGAGGACGTGGTGGCGCTCGTGCTCGAGCGGACGCGTCTGCTCGAGGTGCACGCGGCCGGCTTCGACGGCGCGCAGCGCGTCGCGAACCTCCGCAAGCTCGGAGCGCTCGCCGCCTCGCTCGCGCGCGAGCGCGCGCTCTCGCTGGCGGAGATCGCGTCGGAGCTCGACCGCGCGGCGCTCCGCGATCCCGACGAGGCGGAAGGCTCGATCGCCGACTCCGACGTCGACGCCGTGCGGATCCTCACGATCCACAAGGCGAAGGGGCTCCAGTTCCCCGCCGTCTACGTCGCGGACCTCGCGCGCACCGAGAGCGGGCGCTCGAGCGGGGTCGAAGTGCGCTTCGAGGAGCGCGAGCCGGCGCGCGGCCTCGTCGCGCGGGTCGAGGGCTCGAGGCGCCGCACGGCGCTCTCGGCGATCGCGGACCTCGAGCAGGATCTCCACGAGGCGGCGGAGGCGCGGCGGCTCCTCTACGTCGCGACGACGCGTGCTCGGGAGCGGCTCGTCCTCCTGTCGGGGCACGACCGGGGCCGGCGCCGCGCCGAGTGGGTCGCGCGGCTGGAGCGGGCCTTCGGCTTCGAGGCGCAGGCGCCTCCCGAGGACGGCGCGCGTCTCGCGGAGGGCGGCGTGCTGCATCGCCTCGAGCCGCCCGAGCCGCGGGCTCCGGAGGCTCCGGCGCCGCCGAGCCGCGACGTGCTCGCGGCGGCGCGGCGCTTCGAGCGGCTCGCGGAGAGGGCGCGCGGCGCGGCGCGCCCTCCGCTCGTGGCGCCGACGGGGATCCGGGAGGCGCGGGAGACGCGGGAGGCGGAGGCCGCCGAGGAGGAGACGCCGTCGCGTCGCGCTGCGCCGGCCGACCGCGGCCGCTCCATCGCCGTCGGCACGGCCGTGCACGCGATCCTCGAGATCGCGGATCTCGCGTCGCCGGGACCCGTCGCCGACGGGGCTGCATGCGCGCGGATCTGCCGGAGCGCCGCCGAGGAGGAGGGGGCCGATCCCGAGGAGGTCGAGCGTGAGGTCGGAGCGATCCTCGCGGCCTTCGAGGCGGGGTCGCTGCGCCGGCGGATCGCGCGGGCGCGCGTGGTGGCGCGGGAGCTGCCGCTCGTCGCGTCGGGCGAGGAGGCGGGTGCTCCCGCGGTCGCCGGATTCGCGGACCTCGTTCTCGAGGAGGAGGGCGTGCTCGTCGTCGCCGACTGGAAGACCGACGCGGTGGCGTCGGACGCCGAGATCGCCGCCGCCGTCGAGCGGCACCGTGCGCAGGTGGGCTGGTACGCGCGCGCCCTCGGGCGTGCGACGGGACGAGCGGTCCGAGGCGAAGTCTTCTTCCTGCGCGCCGACCGCGCCGTGCGGTTGGAGTGAGCGCGTTCCGCCGCGGCTCAGCCGTCGCCGATCCAGCCCTTCCTGCGGAAGTAGACGAGGAGCCCGCCGATGATCGAGATGCAGAGCCCCCAGAAGACCGGGTAGGACCACATCCAGCCGAGTTCGGGGATGTGCTCGAAGTTCATTCCGTAGACGCCGGCGAGGAACGTCACGGGGATGAAGAGCGAGGCCATGATCGTGAGCACCTTCATGATCTCGTTCATCCGGTTCGCGACCGACGACATGTAGAGGTCCGTCAAGCTCGCCGCCATCTCCCGGTGGACCTCCACGATGTCGAGGGCCTGCACCGCGTGGTCCTGGACGTCGCGCAGGTACGTGCGCGTCTGGTCGGAGACGAGCGCGTGCTCCTTGCGCAGGAGGTCGCTCGCCACCTCGCGCATGGGCCACGTCACGCGGCGAAGGAGGGAGAGCTCGCGCTTGATCTCGTGGAGGCTTCGGAGCATCGGAGGCGCGGGACTCTCCAGGATCTCCGCATCGAGCGTCTCCAAGCGGTCGCCGAACCGCTCGAGGATCGGGAAGCAGGCGTCCACGACGCCATCGAGGATCGCGTAGAGCAGGAAGGACGCGTCGTTCGCGCGCAGGCGCGAGGTGGGATTCGCGATGCGCGTGCGCAAGGCCTTCCAGACGTCGGCCTGCCGCTCCTGGAAGCTCAGCAGGAGGTCGGCGCGGAAGAAGGCGCTCAGCTGTTGGGCGTCGACGGACTCGCCGACGAGACGCAGCATCCGCACGACGACGAAGAGTGCGTCGTCGTAGGGCTCCACCTTCGGACGCTGCGGCACGTGGAGCGCGTCCTCGGCGGCGAGCGTGTGCATCGAGTACGCCGAGCGGAACCGGTCGAGCACCCAGGGATGCAGCCCCTCGACGTGGATCCAGCGCATGGAGGCGGCGGCGGGCCGCGGCTTCGCGAGGAACGCCTCCAGGTCGCCGACCACCTGCTCCTCGAAGTGCGCGGGTCCGTAGTCGACGCAGCGGATCCGCACGGCGCCGGCGGCGGGGCGTGTCGCGAGGTCGGGCTCCGATTCGAGACCGGGGCGACGACCGAGCGTGTCCGGTGTCTGCTGCGCGCCCGTGCGATGCACGCCGGGGAGGTGGAGCGCGGCGCCGACGTGCCGTCCGACCCGTTGACCGACGGCGCCGACCGCGCCCACGGCCCTGCCGACGGCCGAGTCGACGGCGGATCCGAGGGTCTCCGCGACGCCGCGGCGAGGAGGCTCGGTCACGGGCGGGACCTCGCGGAGAACGGGGATCGGATCGTCGGTCGGCGCATCGCGATCGCGGCGCGCTCGCCGCATCGCCGGGCGATCATGGGGAGACCGGAGACTCGGAACAAGCGATGCCGCGGCTCCGGTGGACGCGCGACGACGCGAAGGCCTGGCACGACCCGATGGCCCCGCGCATCGACGACGAGCGCCCGGAGCGCGGTGCTCGCCGCGCCGTCACGCGAGCCGCGCCGCCAGCCGATCGCTCGCCGCCTCGACGACGCCCGCCATCTCCTCGGCGGCGGCCGGCGCCGCGCCCCAGGCGCTCGCGTGGAGGCCCGCGGCGCGGGTCGGACCCATGACGAAGGCCTTGAGGCCGAGCACGCCGTCGCGCTCCTCCCAGGAGAGCAGCAGCTCGCGGGAGGTTCGCGCGAGGACGCTCCCCGTGAGCCTTCCGCCGCCGTCGGCGAGATCCAGCTCGACGCGCGACCCCTGCACGAGCGGATCCGCTCCGAGCCTCGCGGTGACCGCGAGCCACGACTCGAGGCCCCGCTTCGTCGTGAAGAGCTCGAGGGCCTTCGCGAAATCGAAGCTCCCCGGACGGATGGAGAGCCTCTGCGCCCGCTCGCGATCGGCGAACCGCTCGAGCCAGTGCTTGAGGGTCGCGAGGGCCATGTCCCAGCCCGACACGACGCCCTCGTACTCGTCGTCGAAGTCCGCGTCGTCGCGGAAGCCCGAGTTGGCGAGGCGCAGGATCGTGTGGGCGCCGTCCCGGTGGATCGCGATCTCCTGCAGCGCCGGCGGGCGGCCTTGCATCGCGTCGCCGCCGAAGGCGAGGAACGACGGGCGCTTCGCCTCGAAGACCTGCACGGGGATCCGGTACTGGAACGCGTCGAACATCCAGGTCACCACGGCGTCCTTCGCCATGGATCCCTCGGCGCGGTCGACGAACCATCGCGCGATGTGGTCGGGCTCGGCCCAGGCGTCCCAGACCTGCTCGGGGGTCGCCCGGATGGCGATCTCGGCGCGGATGGTGCGTCCGACGTGTTCTCTGCGAGGAGGATGGCTCATGGAGTGGTCTCCGTGCCGAAGGGCGCGTGGGGATCGGGAGGAACGGGATGGCAAGCGGCGACGAGCCGGAAGGGGCGTCCGGGGGCGGGGGAGCCGTCGTCGCGACTCGCCGGCGAGGAGTGGGCCGCGACCACCTCGGCGAACGCGTCGCGCAGCGCCTTCGCGAAGCGCTCCCTCTGGGCGGCGCTCTCGAAGCGCAGGTCGGCGGAGAGCGAAAGTGTCGCGATGGACTTCTCCTGTGCCGCGGCCTCGCGCGCGGCGCGCGCGACCTCCGACTGCGTGCGCGCGGCGAGCGCCAGGAGATAGTGGGCGCTCGCGCGGTCGTCGACGGAGCGCGGGCCCGGCCGGATCTCGCCCAGCACCTCGGGCGCGAGGAGGAACGTCCGTGCGGAAGCGAGCCACCGCTGCTCGGAGAAGCCGCGGCGCTGCCGGCGGCCGGCGCGCCGGAGGAGGCCCGCCCGGGCGAGCTCGCGCACGTGGTAGTGGACGCGCTGCCGCGGCATACCCACCTCCGCCGCGAGCTCCGTCGTGGAGCGCGGCGCCCGCGCGAGACCGACGAGTCGGAGGCGAAGGGGGCTGAGCAGCGTGCTCGCCCGGGCGGCGTCCTCGATGCACTCGAGGTCGGGCGGAGCGAGCGTGGAGACGGGAGCCATGGGTGAAGGTTCGAATAGACAAAGATTGTTGTCCAATGGATTCTCGGCGGCGCGTCGCGCGTGGTCCGCGGGCCGGCCGGGGGCGCCTCGCGCGGACGTCCGGATGGTTCTGGAAAGCGCCCCGCGCGGTCGCCACCCTCCCGCGCGCACCCCTGAATGACCCGGTCCTCTCAAGCGCCCCGCCTTCCCGATCCGATCTCGGAGTCGGGAATCGCCGTTCGCGCGGGGCGGCCGGCACAAGCGCACCTTCGGGAGTTCTGTGATTCGACGTCGTTCTTGGATCGAGCTCTGGCTCGGTCTCGCGGTCTTGGGTGTTCTCCTCGCGGGCTGCGGCGGCGGAGGCGGCGGCTCCGCATCGGTCACCGGAGATGGGCTCCCCGGCCCTGGACCCGGCCCCGGTCCCAATCCGACGCCCGATCCCGACCCGGGGCCGATCGATCCCGCGGCGGGAGTCTTCCAATGGGTCGTGGGACCGCAGGTGCTCGTGGCGCCGGACTTCGTCCTCGCGCCCGGCCCTCAGACCGGCGGAACGCGCAACTCCGTCTCGCGCCTCCCGATCTCGAACGAGCTGTCGGTCGTGCTCCATCGCAGGAGCAACACCGCGATCCCGGTTTCGCTCCTCGAGGTGTCGGTCTGGAACGCGCCCCTCGTCGCGACGACGCAGCCCGGTCCGGGCGGAATCGTTCCGTCGCAGCAGCTCCCCGTGCTGGAGATCGTCGCCGGCAACGGGATGCGCATCTTCCCGCTCCTGCCGCAGCTCTCGTCGTTCCTCGAGGTCGTGCCCGGCAAGCGCTACAAGCTCCGCTTCGACGATCCCTCGTGGCGGCGGATCGCCGACGGAGCGGGCCACGTCTGGCCCTTCGTCGCGACGACGGCGGCCACGGGCACGCCGACCTTCGACGACCTCGCCGTCCTGTTCCCGCCGAACCCGGGCTCCATCTGGGGGCCCGTCGCGGCGGACTATCCGAGCAAGACGACCTTCGAGATGTCGCTGCTGCAGGGGTCGAGCTACTTCCCCGCCACGGGTGATCCCTGGGGGATCCAAGGCAAGGACGAGAAGTACACGCCCTCGACGGGCTACCACGGCGACTGGCCCTGGGTGCACATCGGCGCCTACTACGCGCGCGGCGACCGCAACGACCTGCTCTGGGTGATGCCGACGGTCTATCGCCAGGCGGCCCGTCCGAGCCACTTCACGGGCTTCAAGGCGACCACCGATCACTGGTTCAACTTCTCGCGGCCGGCGCTCTGGGGCTCGAGCTACCTCGGACGCACGCCCGTCTCGGCGAACGCCGACTTCATCGCGCCCATCGCCGACGACCACGGCTGGTGGGGGCAGGATCACCAGCACGCGTCCCTGCGTCGCGTCGCGGAGTACGCGGCGGCGACGGGCTCGCCCTGGGCCTGGGAGGAGACGCTCCACTTCGGCGAGCTGGCGAAGGCCATGCTGCGCACGATCGATCCGCAGCCCTTCGGGCCCGGCTTCCCCAACACGCCCCGCGGCTACCTCGGGTGGCTCGAGTGCGCGTACCGGGCGTGGCTGCTCGATCCGACCTTCGACCCGCTTCCCGCGATCCTCGCGATGGAGCACTTCCTCGAGCTCGGGCACATGCTGCCCTTCGGGAAGCCCTGGGGAACGCCCCAGCCGATGTGGGCGCAGATCTCCGACAAGTGGATCCCCGGCCAGTACGCCGCGGCCTCCTTCGAGGACCTGCGCTCCGTGCCGGTGATGTTGAAGCTCGGCGAGGCGTTCAATCGGCCGAAGCTCATCCTCGGCGCGCTCGAGAACTGTCAGTGGTACTGCACGACGGGGTTCACCAACGGCGCCGAGGGGAAGGGCAAGGGCATCAAGCGGATCGTCGCGCCCCTCGACCCGAGCGTCTTCGTGGAGGCCGATCTCTCGGGATACAACCGGGTGTCGGGCCTCGGACTCAAGCTCGCCTCGGAGTACCTGACGAAGTTTCCGACGGCGGGCTTCGACAAGAACCTCTATCTGAGCGTCGCGCAGATGATCCAGACCGAGGCGAAGGCGAGCATCGAGTGGACGACGGACCTCGTCGGGTATCTGCCCTGGTAGCGCGAGCGCGAGGCCGCTCGTCCCTACGGCTCGAACGCCTCGTTCGGCGTCCTGACGAGCGAGCCCGTCGCGCCGGGCCGCGGCCTCACGGCAGCAGTTTCTCCAGCTCCGTGAGCTCGTTCACCGGCAGCCGGCAGGCGCGGTTCACGCAGACGTAGGCCGTCGCATTCCCGCCGATCGGCTTCATGTTGGCGACGAAGGGGAGCCGCTCGCCGAGCCAGGCCTGACGGCCGGCGCCGTCCACGAGCAGTAGCGTGGCGTTCGGGAGGAAGCGCGAGGCGACCGCGCGCAGCATGGCGCGCGTGTCGCCGGATTCCGCATCGCCGGCGATCACGACGTGCTGCGGCGTCGCGAGGAGCGCGTCGAGGGCGACGAGCATCTGGGGGAGCGCCGCCGGGAAGCGGCGGAGCCGCTCCCCGAAGGCCAAAATCGTCTCCTCGCCGCGCGCGCGGAGGGCGTCCTCCCCGGTGAGCTCCGCGAGACGGAGCGCGTTCCGCGCCGCCACCGACCCGGGCGCCGGCTCCGCGCCGTCGTAGTCCTCGACGAGTCGCACGAGGATCGACGGGTCGCCCTCGGCGGAGCTGAAGTAGGCGCCCGTCGCCTCGTCGCGGAAGAGCGCGTCCTGCTTGGTGTGCAGCCGCGCGGCGAGGTCGATCCAGTGCGGATCGAGGGTTGCGCCGTAGAGGTCGAGGCAGCCCTGCGCGAAGTAGGCGTAGTCGTCGGCGTGGGCGCGCAGCCCGATCGCGCCGTCCCGCGCGCGGCGCGAGAGCGTCATCGTCTTCGCGTTGAGCATCCGCTCCTCGATGTAGCGCGCGGCGCGGACGGCTGCCTCGGCAAAGCGCGGCTCCTCCAGGACGCGCGCCGCGGCGGCGAGCCCGGAGATCATGAGGCCGTTCCAGCCGACGAGGATCTTGTCGTCGAGGTGGGGACGCGGCCGCGCGTTGCGCGCCGCGAGCAGCGCCTTCTCGGCGGACGCGATGCGCCGCGCCGTCTCCTCGGCGTCGATGCCGAGCCGTTCGGCGATCTCGGGCGCATCGCGCCGCACGTGGAGGACGTTCTGGCCGATGAGCTCGCCGTGCGGGTCCGATGCGTTCCCGCCGTCCTCGACGCCGTAGCGCAGGGAGAACGCCGCGGCGTCGTCGCCCGCGATCGCATCCACCTCCTCCTTCGTGAAGACGTAGAAGGCGCCCTCGCGCTTCTCTCCGTCGGCGGAGAGGCTGTCGGCGTCCTCGGCCGACCAGAAGGCCCCTTCGGGCGCCGTCAGGTCGCGCAGGACGTAGTCGCAGAGGGAGCGAAGGGTCGCGGCGAAGAGAGGGTCCTTCGTCGACTGCCACGCCTCCGCGTAGGCGACGGCGAGCTGCCCCTGGTCGTAGAGCATCTTCTCGAAGTGGGGCACGTGCCACTCGGCGTCCACCGAGTAGCGGTGGAAGCCGCCGCCCAGGTGGTCGTGGATCCCCCCCCGCGCCATCTCGCGCAGCGTGTGCTCGACGCTCTCGAGCGCGTCGGCGTCCTTCGCGCGCGCGGCGTGGCGCATCAGGAAGAGGAAGCAGCTCGGCCGCGGGAACTTGGGCGCGTTGCCGTAGCCGCCGAGCTTCGCGTCGTAGACCTGCGCGAAGTAGCGCGCGCCCTCCCGCAGGGTCTCCTCGCCGAGCGCACCCTCCGTCGGCGCCGCGAGGGCGCCCTGCTGGCGCAGGAAGCCGGTCGCCTTCTCGGCCGACGCCACGAGGTCGGCGCGGGAGTCGCGCCAGAGCTCCGTGATCCTCTTCAGCAGCGGGAGGAATCCGGGCCGGCCGAACTGGCTCGTCGGCGCGAAGTACGTGCCGCCGTGGAACGGCTTCAGATCGGGCGTGAGCCACACCGACATGGGCCAGCCGCCGCTGCCCGTGGCCGCCTGCACGTAGGCCATGTAGACGCGGTCGATGTCGGGTCGCTCCTCGCGATCCACCTTGATGCAGACGAAGTGCTCGCTCAGGTAGCGGCCGACGGCCTCGTCCTCGAAGGACTCGCGCTCCATGACGTGGCACCAGTGGCACGTCGAGTAGCCGATGGAGAGGAAGATCGGCTTGTCCTCGGCGCGCGCCTTGGCGAAGGCCTCCTCTCCCCAGGGGTACCAGTCGACGGGGTTGTGCGCGTGCTGCAGGAGATAGGGGCTCTTCTCCTTGGCGAGCCGATTCGCCGGGCGCGACGCCGGGTGGCTCTCGGAGCGGGACGGATTCATGGGCTTCGCGGGCTCTTGGGCCGTCGTGCGCGCGAGCCCGATCGGGAGGAGAGCGGAGAGCAGGAGCGCGGACGAACCGTGCAGGATCGAGGATGCCGCGTGCATCTACTTCGGGCCGTCGGGCGGCGCCGGGACCGGGCCCGGCTCCCTCGGACGGTAGATCCACGTGGGCGCGTTCGCCGCTCCGGTCACGGGCTCCAGAACGTCGCTCAGCCAGCCGAGGTTGTCCACGAGCTCGTAGCTCGGAGCGAGCGACGCGAAGAGGGGGCCCGATCCGTCGAGCGGATAGTCGGTGACGATCGTCGGCCGTCCCGGGCCCGCGCGCAGCGGATCGAGGAGGCGGTCGAAGCAGCGCGGATCCTCGCGCAGCATGCGGTTGCCCTTGGCACGCACGAGATCGACCAGCGCGAGGTGGTGGAACGTCGTGCCCTTGCCGGCGAGCCAGCCATAGAAGCCGTGGTAGAGGACGAGCACCGGACCGGGGATCTCGCGGAGGCGCCGCACGAAGGCTTCGCGCGCCTCGCGCGCGCGTGGACGCGGAGCCTGCTCTCCCACGTCGTAGACGAGGGGCAGGAACTGCAGGCAGAGGAGCAGGGTGCCGAGGGCCTCGGCGCGCGCCGGCGGCAGGAAGCCCGTGTCCGCCATGCGGCGCGAGAGCCGGTCGACGAAGATCGGCCCCGCGACGGCGAGCGCCACGATCGTCGGGATGAACGTGTGCTGGAAGGAGCCCGGATCGAGCGTCGCCATTACGCCGGTGCAGAGCGCGCCGAGCCCGGTCCAGGTCCAGAGCCCCGCGGGACCGTGCCAGGGTCTCTCCAGCACGAAGAGCGAGAGGACCGCCGCGAAGGCGAGGGGACCCATCGTCCCGACGAGGCGGTCGCCGAGGTAGGTCTGCAGCCGGCCGGGGCTCACCTGCGACCAGCCCGTCGGCACGTCCCACGTGTAGAAGGTGAACCAGGGGCCGAGCCACGCGGAGAGGAGCGCGTAGCCGCCGGCACAGCCGCCGACGACGGCGACCGCGAAGGGGAGGAGACGCTTCCGGTCGTTCACGGCGACGTGCGCGAGCGCGGCGAGGGCGAGCCAGGCGGCGTGCTGCTTCGCGAAGAAGGCCGTCGCGAGGAGGAGACCGGCGGCGGCCGCGCCGCGCGCCGACGTCGTGAGCCGCAGCACCGTGAGCCCGGCCATCGCGAGGAAGAGCATGAAGGAGTCCGGACGCGCCACGTCGTAGTGGCCGCCGGCGATCCCGAGGCCGAAGAGGTAGATCGCCGCGCCGGCGAGCGCGTGCGTCGTGCTGCGCGTCTCGCGCCGCACCACGAGGAAGGCGAGTGCCGCCACGCCGAGCGAGGAGAGGAGGAGGACGAGGCGCGGCTGCCAGAAGTCCGGGCCGAAGGCGCGCGCGAGCCACGACGACACCGTCGTGAAGAGCGGCATGTACGCGAGCGGAATGAACTCGAGGGAGGGCTCGACGTAGATCGGCTTCCCCTCCGAGAGCCGGACCACGTGGTCGAGGATCACGCCCTCGATGTAGTCGAGCTCCAGCGGATACCCGATCCGCCGCAGCGTCACGAAGAGGAACGACCCGATGCCGGCGAGCGAGAGCAGCCACAGGACGGCCCGGAGCGCGCGCGCGAGGGAGGTCATGGTCGCCGTCGCCGCGGAGCGGTCCGACGCATCAGCGCCTCAGCTCGCGGAGCGTCGCGTCGGCGGCGGCGAGCATCGATTGGAGCTCGGCCACGGAGTGGTCTCCCATGTGGCCGACGCGGAAGGTCTGCCCCTTGAGCTTGCCGTAGCCGTCCGACAGGACGTGGCCCCGCTGCTTCATCCCCTTGAGGAACGCCGCCACGTCGAGGCCTTCGGCCTTGCGGCAGGCCGTCGTGGGGGAGCGGTGCGCCGGAGCCACGAAGCTCGGGAAGCCCCGCTCCTCGCTCCAGCGGTGGGTCAGCTCCGCCATCGCGAGGTGCCGTGCGAAGCGCGCGTCGAGCGTCTCCTGGTCGAAGGCGCGGAGCTGCTCGTCGAGCGCGTAGAAGAGGTTCACGGCGGGCGTGGCGGGCGTCTGGTCCTTCGCCCAGTCGGCCTGCGCGCGAACGAGGTCGAGGTAGTACCCGCGGCCCGGCACCGCGCGCGCGCGCTCGAGGAAGCGATCGGACATCGCGACGGCGGCGATCCCGGGAGGGAGGGCGAGGCACTTCTGCGAGGAGGCGAGCGCCAGGTCGATCCCCCATGCGTCGAAGGCGAAGGGCGTCCCCGCCAGCGAGCTCACGCAGTCGACGAGGAGCAGGGTCTCCGGCGCGACGGAGCGCACGGCGTGCGCGATCGCCGGCACGTCCGAGAAGGCTCCGGTCGACGTCTCGTTCTGCACGAAGGCGAGGGCGTCGAAGGGGCCGCGCTCGCGCACGAAGGCGGCGACGACCTGGGGATCGATGCCCGCGCCCCAGGGGAGCGTGAGCGTCTCGACGGCCTTCTGGCAGTCGCTCCCCGTCGACGCGAAACGCTCGCTGAAGGCGCCGTTCGCGACGGCGCCCATCCGCTCGCGCACGCCGCACCGGATGGCCGCCTCCCAGGCGGCGCTCCCGGAGGCCGTGAGGACGAGGGCGTGCTGCTTCGTCCCGAAGAGCGCCTTCAGCCGACCGTCGATCGAGCGCACGAGGTCCTTCATGCCCTGGCCGCGGTGGCCGATCGTCGGGCGCGCGCAGGCGGCGAGGACCGCCGGACGGACGTGGGTGGGGCCGGGGATCCAGAGGCGCGGGGCGTTCGTGCTCATCGGGGAGATTGCGCGAGTCCGAGCAGGGGTCGCAGCTCGTCGAGGGTGCGCACGGCAGCGGCGGCTCCGGACACGACGGAGGCGCGCTCGGCGACTCCGGTGAACGCGACGAAGAGGTCGACGGCCGGAGCGGCGGCGAGATCCGTCGCGCCGTCGCCGACGAAGGCCGTCCGCAGGCGCGGGCGGCGAAGGCGCGCGAGGAGCGTGCGCTTCCCCTCGGCCCGCGCCAGGGGCGAATCCTCGTCGAAGCCCGCATAGGCGCCCGCCTCGTCGAGCCGCACGTCGACCGCGTGCACCCTCTCCGGCGCGATGCCGATCGACGCGGCGAGGTGCAGCACGGCCTGTCGAATGCCTCCGGAGACGAGGAGCACCTCGACGCCTGCGCCGAGCAGGTCCTGCACGAGGGCGGCGGCGCCCGGCGTGAGGCGCTCGACGTAGAGCGCGCCGACGCGCGCGAGCAGCTCCGCGTCGGGCCGCACGAGGGCGAGTCGCTCGCCGTAGACCGATTCCAGGGGCACCTCGCCGCGCATGGCGCGGTCCGTGAGGGCGGAGACGTCGGCGCCGCGGATCCGCGCCATCTCGTCGATCCCCTCGATCGTCGAGAGCGTCGAGTCGACGTCGAAGACGACGCGACCGAAGGGAACGCCCTCGGGGGCCGAGCCCGCGCCGCGGGTCATGCGCCGCGGGGGAGGCGGACGGCGAAGGCCGCCACCACGCCCTCGATCGCGCCGAGGGCGGGGACGACGTCGTCGGGGAGCGCGCCGGTGACGCCGAGGATGCCCACGGCGAGGGACGGACCGTCCGACGCGCCGTCCGTCCCTGCGGGAACGGTCCCGACCTCGACGCTGTCGAGATTCACGCCGCGCTCGCCGAGGAGCGTTCCGATGCGGCCCACCATGCCCGGGCGGTCGTGGTGGCGCGTCACGAGGAGATCGCCCTCGAGCGGCGCGTCGAGGGGAACTCCCTGGTAGGCGACGAGACGCGGGCGCCGGCCGAAGCAGGTGCCGTCGAGGCGCAGGCTCCTCCCGTCCTCGACGGTCACCTCGAGGGCGATGCGGTGCATGAAGTCGCGGTCGCGGGGCTCCTTCGCCTCCAGCACCTCGATGCCGCGCTCCCGAGCGAGCACGGGCGCGCTCACGGGCGTCACGTCCTCTCCGAGCGCCGGTCGCAGGAGGCCGGCGAGGCACGAGGCGCGGAGCACGGCGGCGGCGCGGTCGCCGCCGGCGCGCTCGAAACGCTCGCCGAAGAAGAGCATCGACGCGCGCACGATGCGGCCCGGGCACGCGAGCCCGGCGAAGAGACCGAGCCGCTCGGCGAGCCCGAGGAAGGGGCCGAGCTCCTCGCGGAGATCGTCCGGCAGCACCGGCAGGTTCACGGCCGAGCGCACGATGCCGGTGCGCGCGAACTCGACGATCTGCTCGGCGGCCTCGACGGCGACGCGGCGTTGGGCCTCCTCCGTGGAGGCTCCGAGGTGGGGCGTGAGGATCACCGAGTCGAGCGAGCGGAGCTCGGCGCCGGCCGGCAGCGGCTCCACCTCCGTCACGTCGAGCGCGGCGCCCGCCACGTGGCCGCGCTTCAGCGCTTCGACGAGCGCTGCTTCGTCGATGATGCCGCCGCGCGCCGCGTTCACGATGCGGATCCCGCGCTTCGCCTTCGCGAGCCGACCGGCGTCGAGGATGTGCTTCGTCGTGGGCGTGAGAGGGCTGTGGATCGTCAGGAAATCCGACGTGGCGAGGAGCGTCTCCAGGTCGACGAGCGTCACCCCGGGAAGCGGAGAGCTCTCGGGCGGCAGGAAGGGATCGTGGGCGACGACGCGCATCTTCAGACCGAGCCCGCGGTCCGCGACGATCCGGCCGATCCGGCCGAGCCCAAGGATGCCGAGGGTCTTCCCGCAGATCTCCGTGCCGAGGAACTTCGTCCGCTCGAACTTCCCGTCGCGCACGCTTCGGTCGGCCGCGGGCACGCGCCGCGCGAGCGAGAGGAGGAGCGCGATCGCGAGCTCCGCCGTCGTCGTCGTGCTCGCGTCGGGGACGTTCGTGACGAGGACGCCGCGGCGCGAGGCGGCCGCGAGATCGACGTTGTCGACGCCGATGCCGGCGCGGGTCACGAGTCGAAGCCGCTTCGCCGCCTGGATCGCCGCCGAGGTCACGCGCGTGCGGCTGCGCACGAGGACCGCGTCCGCTTCGGCGATGGCCTCGCAGAGCGGCCCCTCGTCGAGGCCCCCGCGCGCGTCGACGGAGAGCCCGGCCGCGGCGAGGGCGGCGAGGCCCTCGGCCTCGATCTTGTCGGCGACGAGGACTCGGAACATGGGTCGGCGCTTCTACCACGCTCCCGGAGCCGCCCGAAGCACGGCCCCGGCCGCGGGAGGATCCGCCACAGGCTGCTAGAGCGCGCCCTTCCGCAGGAGCACGACCTTGATCGTCTGGAACATCACCGCGAGGTCGAACATCGGCGACATGTTCTTGATGTAGAAGAGGTCGTACTGGAGCTTCTGGATCGCGTCGGCCTTGGAGGAGCCGTAGGGGTAGCGCACCTGCGCCCAGCCGGTGATGCCCGGCTTCACCGTGAGCCTCTCGGCGTAGTAGGGGATCTCCTTCTCGAGCTCCTCCACGAAGAAGGGGCGCTCGGGCCGCGGGCCGACGAAGCTCATCTCGCCGCGCAGCACGTTCCACATCTGCGGGATCTCGTCGATCCGCGTCTTCCGGATCACGCGTCCCACGCGCGTCACGCGGTCGTCGAAGGCGCGCGCCCAGACGGGACCCGAGTCCTTCTCCGCGTCGGTGCGCATCGAGCGGAACTTGTAGAGGACGAACTGCCGGCCGTCCTTGCCGACGCGCGGCTGCCGGTAGAAGAGCGGGCCCGGCGAGTCGAGCTTGATGAGCAGGGCCGTCACGAGCGTGATCGGGAGCGACAGGAGGAGCCCGGAGAGGCTCGTCGCGACGTCGATGCCGCGCTTCGTCGCCATGAGCCAGGGCGACTTCCGGAATCCATCGGAGAAGATCAGGTAGGAAGGGCGCAGCGCCTCGACGGCGATCCGGCCCGTGACGCGTTCGTAGAGCTGCTCGCGCTCCTCGATGTGGATGCCGTTCATGCGGCACTTGAGGAGCGCCTCGACGGGCAGGGATTGCCGGCGGTCCTGCAGCGCGACGACCACCCGCTGCACCCGGAGCTCCCGCGCCACGTCGTAGAGCTGGTCGATCGAGCGGTCGATCCGATCCACCAGCGGGTCGCGCCGCCGCGGGCGCCGCACCCGCTCGTTCGTGCCGGGAACCATCCCGGCGATCTCGAAGCCGGCATCGCGCCGGTCGGCGATCTCGCGCGCCAGCGAGAGGGCGAGCTCACCGGCACCGAGGATGAGGACGCGCTCCGTGAAGCGCTCGCCGCCGAAGAAGTCGTGGAAGAGCTTGCGCCAGAGACCGACGGTGAGGAACGCCGTGGCGATGGTGCCGATGAACCTCCAGGTCCTCGTTCGGATCTCCTCGCCGAGGACGCCGAAGGCGACCGCCGGCGCCGTCTCCTGGAGGAAGGAGAACAGCCCCGCGAGGACGACCAGCGAGATGCCGCTCGCCGCCACGAGCCGCGGGATCCGCTCCCGGGCGTTCGCCGAGACGCGCCACTCGTAGAGGTCCTGGAACCCGAGGATGCCGACGCACACGATGGCGCCGAGGAGGGCTGCGGGACGCGCGTCGGCGAGCGCCGATGCGCTCGCCCTCAGCGGTCCGAGCTGCAGCGACGCCCCCAGGAGGAAGACGAGATAGAGGAGCAGCAGCTCCGAGAAGCCGAGGAAGAGCTTCCTCGCCGGGACGTAGTGCTGGAACACGCGGATCATGGCCGCGGCTCCTCCAAGCCCAGGACGGCGATCTCCTCCCCTCGCCGGCGTCGAAGGGACGCCGGACTCCGACCGCCCGAGGCATCGGAAGCCCGGTGCCTCGCGCTTGAGCGAAGGAGACGGCTC
This sequence comes from uncultured Planctomycetales bacterium, assembly GCA_964545855.1. GTDB lineage: Bacteria > Planctomycetota > UBA1135 > UBA1135 > JACQFD01 > CAZJHD01. The sequence continues at coordinate 55,187 of CAZJHD010000018.1, read as the reverse complement.
ATCGCGTCACGTCCTCCAGGTGGCGCAGCCCGGCGACCGCCCCGGAGGCATCGAGGAGCACCTCCACCACGTCGATGCGCCGCGGTGCGTCGGCGAGGCCGTGGGCCGCCGCGAAGTCGCCGAGGGCGCGTTCGAGCCGCGCGAGACGGCGGCCGTCGATGCGGTCCGCGGGGCGTGGCGCCTCGCGGCCGGCGGCGGGCGCGCGCCGCGTCTTCACCTCGACGGCGGCGAGCTCGCGCCCGAATCGCGCCACGAGGTCGATCTCCCCGGAGCGCGTGCGGTAGTTGCGCGCGAGGACGCGGCCTCCGCGCCGCGCGAGCTCCCGCGCCGCTGCCGCTTCGCCGGCGGCGCCGGTGACGGCGGAGCGCGGAGGCTCGGGGAGGCGCATGGCCGGGGAGCGCTCCGGGGATTCCAGGCGCTCCTACTTCGCCGCCGCCGTCTCGGCCTTCTCGCGGCCCTTCGACTCGAGCACCTGCGCGACGGCGGCCTTCTGGAACTGGACGCGGACGCGGTCCGCGATCTCCACCGTCACGAAGTCGTCCGACAGGGCGACGACGTTGCCGAGCATGCCCGCCGCCATGAGGACTCGGTCGCCCTTCTTGAGCTCGCTGCGCAGGCGGTCGAGCTCCTTGCGCTTCTTGCGCTCGGGGCGGAGCACCAAGAGCCACATCAGGCCGAACATGAGGGCGATGGGCCAGAGGAACTGCACGAAGCTCCCGTCCGGGGTCCGCGCCGGTTCCGCCGGAGGCGTGGCTCCGATGGCGCCCTGCTCGGTCGCGGGCGCGCCGCCCGTCGCCTCGGACATGGAGCGCGTCACCTCCGGGGCCTCCTGGTTCTGGAGGAAGGCGAGGAATGCGGGAGCGGGATCGGAGGCGGGATGCGTCACGGGTCGGGACATGGGGATTCGTCGGATGCAGGTCGCCCTCTTCGTCGTGTCCCGCCCGCTCCGCGGGCGCTGGGACGGGTGCGCCGCCGGCCGCCTTCGAGGGGACCCTGCGGGGCGGCGGGGGCGGAAAGTATAGTCGGCCCGTGGTTCGTTCCCGAGTGGTGGTCGCGATGTCGGGAGGCGTCGATTCGTCGGTCGCCGCGCTGCTGTTGCAGCGGGAGGGGCACGACGTGGTGGGCCTCTTCCTGCGCAACGGGGTCTCCCGGCCGGCCGGCGCCGCACCCTCGAACCGGCAGGGGTGCTGCTCGATCGAGGACTCCCGCGATGCGGCCGCCGTGGCGCACGTCCTCGGCATCCCGTTCTACGTGCTCGACCACGCCTCCGAGTTCGGTGCGGTGATCGACGACTTCGTCGCGGCCTACCGCAGCGGCCGCACGCCCAATCCGTGCGTCCTCTGCAACCGCGACTTGAAGTTCGGCTCGCTCCTCGAGTTCGCGCGCGGACTCGGCGCGGACACCGTGGCCACGGGCCACTACGCGCGCATCGACGCGTCGCGCGCAGAACCGCGTCTGCGCCGCGCCGCCGACGCCGCGAAGGACCAGTCCTACGTTCTGGCGGCTCTCGCGCCGGAGTCGCTCCGCGCCGCGCGCTTCCCCCTCGGCGATCTCACCAAGTCCGAGGTGCGCGCTCTCGCGCGGGAGGCGGGCCTCCCGGTCTCCGAGAAGCGCGAGAGCCAGGAGATCTGCTTCGTTCCGACGAACGACTACCGCGACCTCCTGCGCGCGCGCGGGGTCCACGGGACGCCCGGACCGATCCGCGACGGTGCGGGCCGCGAGATCGGCCGCCACGGAGGGTTCGAGGGATTCACCGTCGGACAGCGGCGCGGCCTCGGGATCCCGGCGGCGGAGCCGCTCTTCGTGACGGACATCGATCCCGCGACGGCGACGATCACCGTCGGCCCGCGCACCGCGCTCGCCTGCGAGGGGTTCGTGGCGAGCGGCGTTCGTTGGTTCTCGGCGTCGGGGCATGAGGCGCGGAAGGGCGCGGAGCCGATCGGCCCGATCGCTCGCGAGTATCGGGTGCAGCTCCGGGCGCACCAGACGCCGGCCGCGTGCGGCGTCTGCGTCGAAGGCACGACGATCCGCGTCACCTTCGCGACGCCGCAGCCGGCCGTCGCGCCGGGGCAGCTCGCCGTGCTCTACGAGGGCGACCTCGTCGCGGGCTCCGCCTGGATCGACTCCACGCTCTGAGGCCGACGGAGGCGACAGGCGCGTTGGGATCCCTCCGCGCGCTCTTCGACGGGAGGCGTCGGCGTGCCGCCCTGCACCTCGCGGCGGCGCTGCTCCTCCTCGCCGGCGCCCTCGATCCTCTGCGGATCTCCGCCGCGGGACGTGCGCGCGCGATCGTGATCGACCGCTCGGCTTCCTGCGCGCGGCGTCTCGGAGCGTCGCGGGAGGCGGCGCTGCGGGCGGGACAGGAGGGCCTGCGTCCGAGCGATCGCTTCGCCGTCGTCGAGGCCGCCGGCCGCGCGCGACTCGTCCTTCCGCTCGCGGCGCACGGCGCCTCGCCGGCTCTGCCGCCGGAGAGCGACGCATCGCTCGAACCGATGGAGACCGATCTCGCGGTGGCTCTGCGCGCCGCCGCCGACGCCCTCGGCGCGCCGGCGCCGGCGGGCGCGGAGATCGTGCTCGTGACCGACCGTCGCGCGACGCGCGGCGGCGCGCTGCCGTCGCTCTTCGAGGGCGTTCCCGTGGCGGCCGTCGATCCCCCCGGTGAGCCGGCGCCGAACGCCGCGCTCCTCCGCCTGTCGGCGCCGCGCCGGGCGCCGGCGGGCGCGACCGTCCGCGTCCATGCCGCCGTGGCGTCGGCCGGGGGCGGCGCGCGGGGACGCTCGCTCGTCCTCGTGCGCGATGGCCGCGAGGTCGCGCGCACGCCACTGAGGGAGACGGCGCCGGATCGTTCGGAGGCGTTCCTCGACACGACGCAGCCAGCCTCCGGAGCGGGTGCCCTTCGTCTCGGGCTCGATCCGCCGGACGCGTTCCCCGAGGACGACGAGGCGACGCTCGTCGTCGCGACCGCTGGCGAGCGGAGGGTGGGGCTCGTGGGAGGCGGCGACGCATTCGCGCGCGGTCTGCGAGGCCTCGCCGGCGTCGTGCTCGAGCGGCTCGAGCCCGGCCAGCTCGCGGGGCTCCGCGACGACCTCGACCTGATCGTCCTCGTCGACGTCGACCGGCGTGCGCTCGGAGCGGGTCTCGCCGCCGTCGAGGGTGCGCTCCGCGCGGGCACGGGTCTCCTCTACGCGGGCGCGTCGCGCGCCTTCGGGCGCGGCGGACTCGAGGGCACGGTCCTCGAGGACCGGCTCCCCCTGCGCGAGGACCGGGAAGGAGAGCCACCCGTCGATCTCCTCCTCCTCGTGGACACGTCGGGCTCCATGGCCGGCGCGAAGCTCCGCGCCGCGACGGCCGCGGCGCGCGCGCTGGCGGAGCGCGAGCCCGCGTCGACGCGCGTCCGCGCGGCCTTCTTCGCGGCGACGCTCGGCGCTCCCTTCGACGTGCGCGGCGACGACGCGGCGGCGCGCTTCGCCAGCGCGACCGCGCGGGGCGACACGGACGAGACCGCGGCACTGCGGGCGGCTTTCGCGCATTTCGACCGAGCGGAGGCGCGACGGCGTCTCTTCCTCGTGAGCGACGGTCTCCACGGCGGTGGGCGAGCGCCCCTCGAGGAGGCCCGCGCCTGCGGCGAGGACCTCGCGCGCGCGGGCGTCGCGTGCCACGCCTTCGCCGTGGGCGCCGACGCCGATGTCGCGTTCCTCGCGGCGCTCACGCTCGACGGCCGCAACGGCACCCTCTCGCGCGTCGACGATCCGGAGCACCTACCGGAGGCGGTGTCGTCGGTGGCGGCGCGCGACGGGCTCGTGCCGGGCGGGCCCGTCGCCGGCTCCGCGGAGCCCGACGCGCCGCTCGTCCTCCCCGAGGCGCCGCCCGTCGTGGCGCTGGCGCGGACGCGGGCGCGGGACGGCGCTCGCGTCCTCGCGCGGGTCGAGGGAGGGCCACCGCTGCTCGCGCTCGACGCGTCGCGGCGCGTGGCCGCTCTCGCCGTCGCGCCGGGAGCGGAGGAGGCGCCGGCTTGGGCCGACTTGCCGGGAGTCTTCGGCCCGCTGCTCTCGCTGCTCGCGCGCGCGGAGCCGTCGCGGCGTGGATGGATCGAGGGCGGCGACGTCCTCGTCGAGGACGAACGAGCGGGAGACGTCGGCGCGCTGCGGCTCCTCCTGCCCGGCTCCGTGGCATGGCTCTGGCGCGAGGCGCCCCACCGCTTCCGCGGCGCGGCTCCAGGCGCCGCCGCGGGCTGGGCGGACGTGCAGCCGGCGGGGCCGGGCGCGCCCTCGACGATCTTCCTCGCGCGCGCCGCGCCTTCGGAGGCGTCTCCGGCGCTGCCGGCGGGGGAGGCACGATCCCTCTCGGACCTTCCGCCGCCCCGCGGCGAGACGTCGATCCGGTGGGTGCTCGGCGTGCTCGGCGCGGCGCTGCTCCTCGCGGCCTGGGCGCTCCGCCCGGAGCCCCGGAGGGCGTGACAGCCCGCAGCGGAACTCATCCGAGCTGCGCGCGGGCCCGCGCCGGCGCGCCCGCTTCAGGGATCGGAGCCGCCGAGCCGATGCAGGGAGGTCCCCTCCTCGCGCCTCCCCCGGCGCCGAAAGCCCATGCTTCCTCCCCGGATGCTCCGCGCGTTGCAGCTCGCCGCCCTCCTCGCTCTCCCGATCGCCGGCTGCCAGACGACGATCGACGGCCGCAGCGTGGAGGACAAGGAGGAGAGCGTCTACCCGAGCGCGAGCGCCTTCACGCGCGTCCAGATCGAGAGGACGATCCACGACGTGCCCTACCTGCAGGGCCGCGCGGTGATCGACGCCTGCGCGTTCCTCGCGCGCATCGGGCCCGCGGCGATCCCCCAGCTCGCGCAGGCGCTGAGCGACCCCGAGCCGGCGCGGCGCTCCTTCGCCTTGAACGCGCTCGGCGCCATCGGCGACCGGCGCGCGCTGGAGCAGATCCGCACCGGGCTCACGGACGCCGACCGCGCCGTGCGCTACGAAGCGGCGCGGTCGTGCGTGCGCCTCGGCGACTGGACGGGCATGCCGGTCCTCGTCGAGGGCCTCGCCGACGACTCGGCCTTCTATCGCGGCCTCTGCTTCGACGCCCTGCAGCGGGAGACCAACCTCGACTTCGGCTTCCGCGCGCTCGGCGCGGAGGAAGAGCGGGCGGTGTCGGTGACGCGGTGGCGCGACTGGTGGCAGCGGCACGAGACGGCTACGGTGGCGCTCCAGCGCTGACTTCGCGACCGTCCCGCGCCGCGCGGGAACCACGGGTCGCGGTCGGCGTCCGCATTCGACCGTGGATGAAGCCGTCCGACCCTGCCTGCGCTGCGACACGCTCGTCGAGGAGTCGCGCGCCTACTGCCCCGCCTGTGGGAGCCCGCTCTCCCGCCTGAAGCTCGTGCTGCCCCGGCCGGCCGCGCTGAGTCAGATCCACGAGCTGGCAGGTCCGACGCGCTGGTTCGGACACGTCCTCCTCGTCTGCGCCGCGCTCGCCGTGACCGCCCTGGCGCTGGCGGCCTACGCGAGCCTCTGAGCGCGCGCGCCGCGACGCCGATGGGGAATGGCGCTCGGGTCCTCGTCGCGGCCGCGCTCCTGGCGGCCGCCGTCGCGCTCACGGCGGCCATCCTCGGGGGAGACCGGGGAGGCGACGTGCGTGGCGCGCCGGCGCCATCCTCCGGGTCGGGTGCCGGCCTGGGCGAGCCGCTCCCCAAGGGTGTGGCCACCGTGGATACGGCGCCCGCCATCGCCGTCGCTCCCGAAGTGGGCGCACCGGCGGACGCGGAACGCGAAGCCCGTATCGCGGCGCACAGGCCCGGCGCGCCGCCGCTCCGCTGGATCGACCTCACGCGCACGGCGCCCGCGTCGCGCGGCGACGGGCTCTGGTTCGCGCTCCTCGCCGATCCGGTCGAGTGGGAGCAGCTCTTCCGGTCGATGCACGAGGCCGAAGCGCGGTGGGTCGATCCCCTCGAGGGCCCGACTCCGGCTCCCGGATTCGATCCGGAGCACGAGCTGATCCTCGTGGTCGGGCTCGGGCTGCGCCCGCGCATCGACTACTCGATCCACCTGGAGCCCGTGGCGCCGCGGGCGCCGGAGGCGCGCTACCGTCTGCGCGTGGAGACGCCCCCGGGCTTCGTGACGGAGGTGCCGACGCGGCCGGCCCAGGCGTATCGGATCCCGCGCTCCGTGGTGGGGGATCGGGGCCTCGTCGTCGAGAACGAACTCGGGCTGGAGCTCGCGATCCTCGCGCCGCCGCCGGTGCCCGAGGGTTTCGTCCCGCTCGGCATGGACGCGGATCGCTGAGGGTGCGCGTGCCGGGGATGGGGGGCGCGTCGCGGGCTTGCTTCCACGGCGGACCTCCGCGAGCGCGCTCTTCCGCGACGGCACTGCTCGCCAGAACCTCTCGCCAGGGCCTCTCGCCAGGGCCTCTCGCCAGGGCCTCTCGCCAGAGCCTCTCGCCAGAGCCTCTCGCCAGAGCCTCTCGCCAGAGCTACGAGCCCTGGAGCTTCTTCACGAGGGCGCCGAAGCGCGCGTGCGTGCGGAGCGGCTTCAGGTCGCGATCGCGGAGCATGTGCTTCACGTCGCGATAGCCGAGCTCGATCGCCCGCGTCAGCTCGTCGAGCGCTTCCTCCGTGCGTTCGAGGAGCGACAGGGAGCAGGCGAGGTTGTAGCGGAGGATCGGCTCCGACGGCTCCAGCAGGACGAGGCGCTGGTCGATCTCCAAGCCCTCCTCGTAGCGGCGCAGCTTCGTCAGCACGGCACCCAGCTCGAAGAGAGCCGGGATGTTGTCCCTCCGGTCGGCCTCGATCCGCAGGGTGGCGACGAGGAACTCGTTGCCGAGGCGGTCGAGGGAGCGGGAGGTCGCGGAGTCGAGTTTCATCGGGGGCCCTATACCGTCGCGCGCGCGAGGTCCCTGTCAACACGGAAGACATTGCCTGGATGGTGTCTCCACCCTCGGCGGGTGGGATTCCGATCGAGGTCGAGCGGTGCGTCGGGCGGGCCGAATGCCGGGAACGTTGACGGCCCGGCCTGCTTCGACGCACCATCCCGTCCGGATCGATTCTCCGTCTCGTGTCCGCGCCCCTCCATCCACGCGCGCTCCATCCGTGCGCGGGTCGCGGGCTGGTCGAATCGGGAGTGCGCAGTCGTTTCCGACGCGGGGGCCTTCGGCTCTCGCCCTCCGGGGCTCGGCCCTCGACCGTGTCTCTCGTCTCGGATCTCGATTCGGTTCCGCCTCCATCGGACGGTTCGGCGTCACCCACCCAATGACGCCCCCGTCCGTAGAGGAAAACGACACTCGCGCCATGACCACGAGCTCGAACGTGAAGATCTACTTCTGCGACATCTGCAATCAGAGCATCCCCCTCAAGGACCTGGACGAGGGGCAGGCCGTGGCCGTGAAGGGGAAGCTCCTCTGCGCGAGCTGCAACGCCGTCGCCGTCTCGGCGAGCAAGGGAGCGGCCGCGGCGCCCCTGCGCACCGGATCGGCCATCGGAGGCGCGCCGAGCCTTCTGCTCCTCGTGGCGGTCGCAGCCGTCGGCGGGGGTCTCTGGGCCCTCGTCGAACACCGGGCGAAGGGGCTCCATGGCGAGATCGAGACCCTGAGGACGTCGGCCACCGATCAGGACGGGACCTTCGGGGACCGCCTGCAGAAGCAGGCCGACGAGCTCACGGCTCTCCGGGCACGCATCGGAGATCAGGAAGCCGCCCTGCGGACGGCGCGCGAGGACCTCGAGGCGCGTCGCGCGAACGACCAAGCCGACGTGGAGGCGCGCTTCGAGAAGGTGCAGGGCTACGTCGAGGAGAACGAGAGGCTGAAGGATCGCGTGCGCCAGACCGAGATCGGTCTCGCGGCCGCCCTCGACACGCAGGCGGGCCTGCTTCGCGGAGCGACCGATTTCCAGATGCGCCTGAACGAGCTGCAGACGCGGCAGCCGGCGGGGCCGGCCCCTGGCCCGGCTCCGATCGTTCCGGAGGGCGCGCCCGCGAATGGCGACGGCCTTCCGCCGCTGCCGGCGGAGCTGCAGCAACACGTGAAGCGGCTCGACTCGAACGACCCCGGGGAGCGCTGGGACGCGGTCAGCGAGCTCGGTCGTCGCGGGAACGACAAGGTGGTCCCTTACCTCATCCCGAAGCTCAAGGACGTCGACGAGTTCGTGCGGCTGCATGCCGCCGAGGTGCTCGGCGATCTCGACGCGAAGTCGGCCGTGCCCGCGCTGATCGATGCGCTCGCCGACGAGACGAGCTTCGTGCGCGAGATGGTCTACAGCCAGCTGCGCAAGATCACGCGCGTCACGAACTTGAAGTTCGATCCGGACGGCAAGAAGGAGGACCGCCAGCGCCAGCAGAAGGCATGGCAGAGCTGGTGGGACCAGCAGCAGCCGAGCGGCGGCGCGAAGGCGGGCTGACGCGACGAGGCGCCTCGCACCGAGCAACGAATCCTCGCGCTCGTTCCGCGAAACCCTTCTTCGGCGGCCAGCTAGCCCTTCGTCGGCCCGCCCGGCGCCGGAGCGATCGTCGCCAGGACGAGCAGGCGTTCACCGCCGTCGTTGCGGACTCCGTGGGGCACCCCCGCGGGCGCGACGAGGATCTGGCCCGCCACGAGCCGGTGCTCGGCGCCGTCGAGCGTGAAGAGCCCCGCGCCCTCGATCACGAGGTAGACCTTGTCGGCGCCGGCGTGCGCGTGGGGCGCGTGCGCCTGGCCCGGCTCGAAGGCGTTCAGGCCGACGAGGAGCCGCGGGCTCTCGAAGAGCGTCGCCTTCCCCATCTTCGCCGGCGACCACGCGGCGCGGTCGCGCGGGTCGATCGGGCCCGTCGGCGCGCTCACGGAAGCTCGATGCGGATGCCGCGGGCGGTCATCGCGAGGACGCTCTGCTCGCCGTGGATCTCCGTTGCATCGCGGCCCGACTCCTCGGCGTAGTGCCGCGCCGTCGCCTCGTCGATCGTCGTGCGGCCGGCCGTTCCCCAGGCGGTGACGGGCCGTCCGATGGACTCGATCGGCACGGCCACCTCGCCGCACTGCTTCACGCTCACGCGCATCTCCTGCCCGCCGTCCGAGAGGACGAACCAGCACCCTTTCTTGCGGCAGACGTCGACGACGGTGCCGGACACGAGCACGGGCCCGTCCGGCTCGAGACCGATCGCGAGATCGCGCAGCGTGGTCGCCGGCGCGACCGGCATCGCGTCGCCGAGTGCGAGGGAGCTCGCCGCGGTCGTGGAGGCGCACGCGACGGCGAGGAGGAGCGCGGGGGCGAGGAGGAGGTGACGGACGATCATGCGCCGGAAGATACCGCTCGCGGCCGGTAGACTCCCGCGCTTCCGGACGTCCGCTTCCCCTGGGGAGGACCCCCACTCGTTCATGGCGCACAAGGTCACGTTGATCCGCGGTGATGGCACCGGTCCCGAGCTCATGGACGTGACGCGCAAGGTCCTCGAGGCGACGGGCGCGGAGTTCGACTTCGAGATGGCGGAGGCGGGCATCGACGCCATGGAGAAGGATGGCACGCCGATGCCCCGCGCCACGATCGAGTCGATCCAGCGGACGCATTGCGCGCTCAAGTCGCCGGTGACGACGCCCGTGGGCACGGGCTTCCGGTCGGTGAACGTGGCGCTCCGAGCGGAGTTCGACCTCTACGCCTGCGTGCGCCCCTGCAAGACCTACCCCGGCGTCCGCTCGCGCTATCGGGACATCGACCTCGTCGTCGTCCGCGAGAACACGGAAGACCTCTACGCCGGCATCGAGTTCGAGAAGGGCAAGCCCGAGACGCGGGAGCTGATCGATTGGATCTTCGCGAAGCAGCCGAAGGCTCGGCTGCGCCGCGACAGCGGCATCACCGTGAAGCCGATCTCGGACACGGGGACGCGTCGCATCGTGCGATACGCCTTCGAGTACGCGCGCAAGCAGAAGCGCCGCAAGGTCACGGCCGTCCACAAGAGCAACATCATGAAGTTCTCGGACGGGCTCTTCCTGTCCGTGGCGCGCGAGGTCGCGACCGAGTACCCGGGCATCGCCTTCGAGGACCGGATCGTCGACAACATGTGCATGCAGCTCGTGCAGAAGCCCGAGGACTACGACGTCCTCGTGATGCCGAACCTGTACGGCGACATCCTCTCCGACCTCTGCGCGGGTCTGGTGGGCGGCCTCGGCGTGGCTCCCGGCGCCAACATCGGAGACGGCGGCGTGGCGATCTTCGAGGCGACCCACGGATCGGCCCCGAAGTACAAGGGCCTCGACCGCGTGAACCCGACGGCGATGCTCCTCTCGGGGATGCTCATGCTGCGCCACCTCGCCGAGTGGGCGGCGGCGGACCGGCTCGAGCGCGCGATCGCGAAGGTGATCGCCGCCGGGAAGCACGTTACCTACGACTTGAAGGAGAACCGCAACGACGCGACGGCCGTCGGGACGAAGGCGATGGGCGACGCCATCATCGCCGCCATGGAGCGCTGAGTCCGCGGCCCGTGGGCCGTTCGACGGCGAGCGGGCTCCGCCCCGTGCACTGGATCTCCTGGCTGCTGGGTCTCGCGGGCGTCGTGGCGGCGGTCTGGGCCGCCCTCACGGCGCTCCTCTTCTTCGCGCAGGACCTGCTGATCTACCCGGCGCCGCGGGGCGGCGTGCGCGATCCCGCCGACGCCGGTGTCGTGGACGCCGAGACCTTCGACGTCACCTCCGAGGACGGCACGGCGCTCCACGGCTGGATCCTGTTCCCGCCGGGTCCGCGCGATCGGCGTGCGACCGCGCTGCTCGTCTTCCACGGGAACGGGGAGAACGTCACGCGCGACGCGGCCTGGCTCGACCTCTTGCGCCGGCTCGGCCTCGTCGTCGCGGCGATCGACTACCGCGGCTACGGGCTCTCGAGCGGGAAGCCGAGCGAGGCGGGCCTCCTCGCCGACGGACGTGCGGCCTTCGACGCCCTGCGGCGTCGGCCGGAGGTCGACCCCGACCGCATCCTGCTGCTCGGGAGCTCCCTCGGCTCCGGCGTCGCCATCGGCGTCGCGGAGGAGCGGCCCGTCGCCGGCGTGATCCTCCAGTCTCCCTTCGACTCCCTGCGGCGCGTGGCGAAGCGGCACTACCCGATCTTCCCCATGTCGCTCGTGCGGAGTCCCTTCGACTCCCTCGGGAGGATCGCGCGCGTGCACTGCCTCGTGCTCTTCCTCCACGGATCGCTCGACCGCATCGTGCCGATCGAGCACGGCCGCGCGCTCCACGCGCGCACGCCGAAGCCCTTCGCGTTCCACGAGGTCGAGGGCGCCGGACACAACGACCTCGTCTCCACCGCCGGACCGCGCTACGGGCAGTGGATCCGGGAGTTCGTCGACGCGGTCGCGCGTCGCTGAGGGGAGCGAGCGGCCCTCAGCGCGGCGCCGCCGGACGGATCCGCACGAGGACGTCGGCGACCATCGGACGCAGGAACGCGTCGATCCCTTCGGCGAAGCGCCGCTGTCCCTCGGCATTCGGATGCTGGTCCTTCGGGTTGGCCCAGAGCGAGCCCTCGGGCGCGCCCAGGAACCGGTCGAGGAGGTCGACGCAGGGGATCCCCTCCTCGGCGCAGAAGCCCACCGCCATCTCGTGGAGGCTCCGGTAGGGGTAGCCGGCGTCCAGCAGGGACATCATCGGGAACACGGCGACGACGAGCGGCACGCCACGCGCGCGCGCGAGGTCGCGGATGGCACGGAGCCCGCGTTGCGTCGCGAGCCAGGGCTCCGGATCGCGCCGCACGATCTCCGAGAAATCCTTCGGGTGGTCGCGGATCGCACGGCGCAGGGCGAGCGACCTCTGCACCGCCCTCAGGGCGTGGCTCATCCCCCCGAGCCAGGGCTCCGGGTCGGGCACCTCGTAGCCGAGCATCGGGACGTCGCCCATGTCGTTCAGGCAGAAGCCGATCACGAGGAGGTCGGGGTCGAAGGCCCAGCCCGAGTCCTCGATCCAGGGCGCGTAGCCCGCGGGCCAGTGGGAGTTGGCGGCGAAGCCGCCGTTGATCACCTGCACGGGATCGCCGACGCGCGCCCGCAGGAGCCTCTCCAGGACCTGCGGCCACGCCTCCTGGTTGCGCACGCCGCCGCCGTAGGTGAAGGAATCGCCGACGGCGAGGATGCGCAGCTCTCCGGGCGCCTTCTCGATCTCGAATTCGTCGTCGCGGAACCCGAGCCGGTTCGTCGTGACGTCGAAGGCGCTCTCGCCGCCGTCGCCGGCTCCCCGCGGCCGGTCGTACACGAACTTCCACGCGACGCTCGCCGGACCGGCGGACCGCGGCGGGCCGCCGGGGCGCCACTCCTCGGTGCTGCGCGCGGCCGCGATGATCTCGCTCATGGGGACGCTCGACCCGTCCGGCCGGAGGATGACCGGCTCGAAGGGCACCGGCTCGAGCGCCCGGTAGAGCATCTCGGCGCTCGCGAGCGCCGCGATGGTGGCGCTCGCCAGCAGGGCGAGCTTCTGCGGCAGGCGGCTCACGCGCGGCGTCGCGACTCGATCCGTCGGGGCTCGTGGTGGGACCGCATGGGAGGCGCGCGATTCTGGACCCTGCGCCGCGCGGCGGGAACGCCGGTCTCGGGCGGTCCCGAGGACGTCAGCGAGGCGGCGCGATGGCGAGCCGCACGCGGCGCAGGACGACTTCGTCGCCGCGGAGGACGAGGATCTCGAGCCGCAGAGCGGCGGTGCCCTCGGGGATCGGCCCCTCCGCGTCCGCGAGGAGCATCCGCTCGAGACCCGTCGGTCTCTCGACGACGAGCGCCGTCAGCACCGGTGACACGACGCCGTCGTGCGACCGCGTCGCGCCGTCGATCTCGAGGCGCGCCCTCGCGCCCGCGGGGACGCGGACGGCCGGCAGCGCGAGGACGCCGTCGAGGCCCGAGGAGCGGAGCCGCCAGACGCCGTCGGCGCCGTCGGAGAGCTGGAGGTCGAAGGCATCGCAGCGGCGCCGGTCGGGGGAGCCCTCCGCGAGATCGAGGTCGAGGACCTCGCCCGGGCCGAGCGTGCGCTCCGCCTCGAGGCTCGTCCGGAGGTTCGCGCGCGGCGCCGCGAGGTCGATCTCCAGGAGCGCGTCGAAGAGGCCGACGGCGCGCTCCGGCGGGAGACCCGTGAGATCTCGCCGATCGGCCACGAGTCGGACGAAGTGGGGGAGGGCGTTGCGGAACGTGACGACGCCCTCGACGGAATCCGGGAGGCCGTAGACGACGAGACGCGCGTTCCGCGGCGCCGAAGCGACGGCGTCGGTGACGATCGCGGCGGCGCGCTCGGACGTCTCGGCCGCGACGCGCCAGGGCGCGAAGTTGGCGCGGCCCGTGACGATGCCGATCGTGGCGAAGCTCGCGAGGAGGAGCAGCCGCACGCGCGGCGGGCCGGAGGCTCCCGCGCAGCAGGCCGCCGCCGCGAGCGCGACTCCGGCGGCGGGGAAGAGGAGCAGGTGGCCCGCGGAGAGCGCGCTGCCCTCGATCGGTCCCCAGAGCGGCAGGCCCGGAGCGACGGCGAGCGCCGCGAAGAGGATCGCCCGCGGGATCGAGCGGCGCGCCGCCGCCGTCCGTCCTGTCGCGAGGAGCAAGCTCGATGCGAGGATCACGGAGAAGAGCAGGCCTCCCCGGCTCGGAAGCAGGAGGCTCGCGGGGATGTGCAGCTGGAGCGCCGCGACGAGCGCGAGCGCGTAGCGCTCCGGCGCGAAGGCGCTCCCCGTCGATCCGGCGGAGTATCCGCCGAAGTGGCCGAGGATCGGGAACCGCGCGGCGACCACGACGGCGAGTGCCACGGCCAGGGGTGCCGCGGCGACGAGGCCCTGTCTCCAGAGGCGCGGCCGGAACCGCGCCCCCACGAGGAACGCCATCGCCGGGAGCACGAAGGAGTCCTCCTTCGAGAGGAAGGCGAGCATCCCGAGGACCGTGCTCGCGATGCGCGCCCGCGCTCCGGCCGTGGCGCGCGGCAGCGTCGCGAGGCTCGCGAAGGCGAGTCCCGCGGAGAGGGGCGGGTAGAGGTTGTGCGCCGAGGAGATCGTGTGCAGCGCCGCGGGATGCGCGATCAGGAGGAAACCGGCCGCCGTCGCGGTCGCGCGCGGCACGCCGCACCTCCGGAACGCGCCGATCGCCGCGCCGGCGGCGAGGGCGAGCACGACGGCGACCGTCGCGTGGGGCAGGAGCGCGTCCTGCGGGGCGAGTCGCGCGTAGAACCACCAGAACGCGTAGGAGACCGGGCGCAGGAACATGTAGCCGGGCTCCGGCGCCATCGAATGGAAGGGTGTCGGCTTCTCGCCCTTCACCTCGAGGTGCCACCAGTCGTCGCTCAGGTAGGGCAGCGAGAGCGCCGGCCACGCGACGGCGAGGGCGAAGGCGACCAGCAGGAGCAGCAGCAGCGCCCGCGGCATCCGCGGGATCGGGAGGTCGCTCGGCACTCCGCGCCGGCGGATCCAGGCGACGGCCGAGGCCGCGAGGATCGCGTCGAGGAGCAGGTTCGCGGCGAGCGGCGGGATCGTCACGGCGCGACCACCTCCAGCTCGATCGACCGCAGCGTCGCGATCAGCCCGGGCACGACGACGCACTCGAAGCGCAGACGGCGTGCGTCCGCCGGGAGGACGAGGCCCGGCTCCGTGAGACCGACTCGCTCGAAGCACGAGGCCGTCGGGTAGCTCGCGACGAAGGGGAGCGCCTGGTCCTCGCCGCTCGCCCACCGTCCGCTCCCTTCGACGCGGAGCGCGACGGTCGCGCCCGCCGGCACGTCCACGACGGGGAGCAGGAGCACCGACGCCTCCGTGTTCCCGCGCAGGCGCCAGCTCCCGTCGGGGGCATCGTCGGCGGTGAGGACCTGCGGGATGCAGAGCGCGCGGTCCGGGCTCGCGGCCGTCAGGTCGAGCCGGAGCCGCTCCCGCGCGGCGAGCGTGCGCGCGGGCGGCTCGGAGAGAGGCGCGCGCATCGACGGGCCGCCGGGCTCGAGGAGCAGCAGCCGATCGAGCGCACCGAAGCCGGTCGTCGTGTTCTCGAGGACGAGGCCGCCGCCGATCGTGCGCTCGATCGCGGCGGGCTTGCCGTCTCCGAAGCAGGGGACGCCGCGCACGCCGCCCGGGAGCCCCTGGA
Source organism: uncultured Planctomycetales bacterium (assembly GCA_964545855.1). Taxonomy (GTDB): domain Bacteria; phylum Planctomycetota; class UBA1135; order UBA1135; family JACQFD01; genus CAZJHD01. The sequence continues at coordinate 40,167 of CAZJHD010000018.1, read as the reverse complement.
TCAGGACGCGCGCGCCCGGGGGCGCGTCGGCGAGCGCGCGCGACGCGAGGGCGAGACCGCTCTCGAGGGCACGCGCCGAATCGGTCCAGGCCGTGCGGTTCGAGAACGCGACGACCGCCGAGAGGAGGGCCCAGCCGGCGAGCAGCAGACCGCGGCCGCGGGCGCCGAGGGGTGCGGCGGCGACGAGGCTCGCGACGACGGCGGAGAGCGCGAGGCTCGCGCCGAAGAAGTGGCGCGCGTCGAGGAGCTCGCGATCGGGGAGGAGGACGGCGAGGACGGGGCCGAGGAGGAGGAGCGCGAGGAGGAGCGCCCGGCGGAGCGGCGCGCCCGCCGGCCTCCCGGCGAGCGCGAGGACCGCGAGGAGGATCGGCGGGATCCCGAGGAGGTCGCGCGGGAGATCGCCGACGGAGGATGCGCGCGCCGGGAGGAAGAGGAAGGCCGGGAGCTTCGAGGCGACGAGATCCCCGAGGGCGCCGAGGGAGACGAGCAGGTGCACCGACTCGGCCCGCGGCCCCGCGGAGTAGCCGCCGATCCCGCCGAGCATCGCGAGCCGCAGCGCGATCGTCGCCGCGAGCGGGAGGCCGACGGCGAGCGCGGCGCCGAGGGCGAAGGCCGGGCGTCCGTGCCGCCGTCGCAGCGCGACGAGCGCCACGAGGACGGGGAGGATCCACGAGTCCTCCTTCGAGAGGAACGCGAGGGTCGCCGCGAGGGCCGACGGCAGGAACGCGCGCGGCGTCGGACGGCGCGGGAGCCACGCGACCGCCGAGAGCACGCCGAGGAGCGAGAGGAGCGAGTATCCGTTCGCGAGCCACGCCACGGTCTCGAAGGCCGCCGGGTGGAGCGCGAAGAGGAGCGCGGCGACGCGAGCGGTGCCGCGCGGGATCCCGAGCCGGCGCAGCGCCCGCGGGGCCACGAGCACGCAGGCGATCCAGAGGGCGCCCGCGACGGCGCGCGGCGCGAGGGTCTCGCCGGAGGCGGCGCCCGGAGACAGCTGCTCCCAGACCCACCAGAGGAGCCAGCCGGCGGGCCGGTACCAGCGCTCGCCGATCGCCGGCTCGAGGACCTCCCAGGGCCACGAGCGCCCGCCGTAGTAGCGGAGCAGGAGGAAGTCGTCGGCGAGGAACGGGAGCGGGAGCGCCGCGAGGGCGTAGACGGCTCCGGCCGCGACGAGTGCGGCCGGTCCCGCGAGCGCCGTCCGTCCGACTCCGAGATCGCGCGGCGCGCCGGACCCGCGGCGGACCGCCAGGATCTCGAGGAGCGCGATGCAGAGGAGATCGAGGGCGAGGGGCAAGGGAGGCGCCGCATTCCGCGCGCGCGGCGCGGGCGCTTCAAGGCCCGATTGCGCGCCATGCGTTGGCGGTCGCTGGAGCCATTCGTAGACTGCTCCGCTTCGTTGCCTGCCCCGTCACCAGCGCCCCCTCGAGGCTGCACCATGTCGCGTTCCAAGGTCACCGTCGTCGGCTCCGGCTTCGTCGGATCCACTCTCGCCCAGCGTGTGTTCGAGTCGGGAGTCGCCGACGTCTGCCTGATCGACATCGTCGAGGGCAAGCCGCAGGGCATCGCGCTCGATCTGATGCAGGCGGCCCCGGTGCTCGGAGTCGAGGGGAGGATCGTCGGCACGAACAACCCGAAGGACACGGCGGGCTCCGACGTGGTCGTCGTGACGGCGGGCCTTCCCCGCAAGCCGGGGATGGACCGCAGCGATCTGCTGGAGGTGAACGGCAAGATCGTCCGCGACGTGGCGGACTACGTGCGCGCCGGATCTCCGAACGCGCACGTGATCGTCGTGACGAACCCGCTCGACACGATGGTCTACCTCATGTTCAAGCTCACGAAGTTCCCCGCGAGCCGCGTGAGCGGGATGGCGGGCGTCCTCGATTCCGCGCGGATGCGGTGCTTCCTCGGCATGGAGCTGAAGATGGGCGTCTCCGACATCGACGCCATGGTGCTCGGCGGTCACGGGGACTCGATGGTGCCGCTGCCGCGCTTCTCCACGGTGAACGGCATCTCGATCGAGCAGCTCGTCCCGAAGGAGCGCATCGCGGCGATCAACGACCGGACGCGCAACGGCGGCGCCGAGATCGTGAACCTGCTGAAGACCGGCTCCGCCTACTACGCCCCGTCGGCCTCGGCCTTCGCGATGGTGAGCTCCATCCTCCGCGACGAGAAGCGGCTCCTCCCCTGCGCCGCGCTCCTCACGGGGCAGTACGGCATCGAGGGGATCTACATGGGCGTGCCCTGCGTCCTCGGCGCCGGCGGCGTGGAGAAGGTGATCGAGCTCCAGATCGAGGCGGCGGAGCGCGACCAGCTCCACCGCTCGGGCGCCGCGATCCGCAAGGACCTCGACGTGCTCCGGCAGAAGGGGCTGCTCCAGGATTGAGCCCCGCTCCCGGAAGGCCGGCGGCGGGCACGCGGCAGGAGACCGACTCCATGGGCTCCGTGGCGGTCGCCTCGGACCGCTACTGGGGCGCGCAGACCCAGCGCTCCCTCGAGAACTTCCGCATCGGCGGCGAGCGGATGCCCATCGAGGTGATCCGCGCCTTCGCCGTCGTGAAGCAGGCGGCCGCGGACGTGAACTGCGACCTGGGCCTGCTCCCGGCGGCGACGCGCGACCTCGTCGTGCGGGCCGCGGCGGAGGTCTTCGAGGGGAAGCTCGACGACCACTTCCCTCTCGTCGTCTGGCAGACCGGCAGCGGCACGCAGACGAACATGAACGTGAACGAGGTGATCTCGAACCGCGCCATCGAGCTCGCCGGTGGAACGCTCGGGAGCAAGAAGCCCGTTCACCCGAACGACGACGTGAACCGGAGCCAGTCGTCGAACGACACCTTCCCGACGGCGATGCACGTCGCCGCCGTGGTGGTGCTGCGGGAGCGCCTGCTCCCGGCCGTGAAGGCGCTGCGCGACCTCCTCGACGCGAAGGCGAAGGAGTTCGCGACGATCGTGAAGATCGGCCGCACGCACCTGCAGGACGCGACGCCCCTCACGCTCGGACAGGAGATCTCCGGCTGGGTCGCGCAGATCGACCTCGCGACGCGCGCCATCGAAGCGACGCTTCCGGCGCTCCACGAGCTCGCGCTCGGCGGCACGGCCGTCGGCACGGGCCTCAACGCCCACGCCGAGTTCGCGACGCGCGTCGCCGCGGCCATCGCGAAGCGCACGCGGCATCCCTTCGTGTCGGCGCCGAACAAGTTCGCGGGCCTCGGCGGCCACGAGGCGCTCTCGGCCGCCTCCGGCGCGCTCCGGACGCTCGCCGTCGCCTACTTCAAGGTCGCGAACGACGTGCGCTGGCTCGCGAGCGGCCCGCGCTGCGGTCTCGGCGAGATCCGCATCCCGGAGAACGAGCCCGGCAGCTCGATCATGCCGGGCAAGGTGAACCCGACGCAGTGCGAGGCGCTGACGATGGTCTGCGTGCAGGTCTTCGGCAACGACGCCGCCATCGGGATCGCCGCCGCCTCGGGGAACTTCGAGCTGAACGTCTACAAGCCGGTGCTCATCTCGGCGTTCCTGCAGTCGGCGCGTCTCCTTGCCGATGCGAGCGACTCCTTCCGCACGAACTGCGCGGAGGGGCTCGAGCCCGACCGCGAGCGGATCGACGACCTCCTGAGGCGCTCGCTCATGCTCGTCACCGCGCTCAACCCCCACATCGGCTACGACGCCGCCGCGAAGATCGCGAAGCACGCGCACCGCGAGGGGAGGACGCTCCGCGAGGCCGCGATCGAGCTCGGCCTCCTCACGGGCGAGCAGTTCGATCAGTGGGTGCGACCCGAGGACATGGTGGGGCCGAGCCTCTGAGCCGCGCCGCCCGAGCCTCCGAGCGGCCGCCGCGGGCCAACGAATCCGTGCGCCGAGCACGCGGCGCCAATCGGACGAAGATCGTCGCGACCGTCGGGCCGGCCTGCTGGAGCCCGGCCCAGCTCCTGCGGCTCGTGCGCGCCGGGGTCGACGTATTCCGGCTGAACTTCAGCCACGGCGACCCCGCGACGCACGCGCGCTCCGTCGCGGCGATCCGCGGCGCCGAGGCGAAGACGGGACGCGCCGTCGCCATCCTGGCGGACCTGCAGGGGCCGCGCGTTCGCGTCGGGAAGCTGCCGGAGGAGGGGATCCGCGTGCGCCGTGGCGAGCGCATCGTGCTCGGTCATCCGCCGGAGCCGGCGCGCGAGCGGGCCGAGCCATGGATCCCGGTCTCCCACGCGCGCTTCGCCCAGGACGTGGCGCCGGGCCACCGGATCCTCGTCGCCGACGGCGAGATCGAGCTGCGCGTCCGCGCCGTCGCCGGCTCCGAGGTGGAGGCGTCCGTGGTCGTGGGGGGCGTGCTGCGTTCGCGCAAGGGAGTGAACCTCCCCGACAGCCGCATCTCCCTCGACACGCTCACGCCGAAGGACCGCCGCGACCTCGCCTTCGCGGCGGCGCAGGGGGTCGACTACGTGGGGATCTCCTTCGTCGGCGGGCCCGAGGACCTGCGCACCGCGCGCCGGCTCCTCGCCCGTGCCGGCAGCGATGCAGGCCTCGTCGCGAAGATCGAGCGCGCCGTGGCGGTGACACGTCTCGAGGAGATCCTCGAGGAGACGGACGCCGTGATGGTCGCCCGCGGCGACCTCGCCGTGGAGGTGGGCTACGAGAACGTTCCGGTGCTCCAGAAGAGGATCCTCCGGGCGGCGAACGCGCGCGCGCGGCCCACCATCACGGCGACGCAGATGCTCGACTCGATGATCGAGCACCCGCGGCCGACGCGCGCGGAGGCCTCCGACGTGGCGAACGCCGTCTTCGACGGCACCGACGCGGTGATGCTCTCCGGCGAGACGGCCGTCGGAAAGTGGCCCGCCGAGGTGGTGCGCACGATGGTCCGCATCCTCTCGCGGACGGAGCGCTCGCTCGCCGCGGGCGGCCGGTTCCCGTCGGTGGAAGCGGCGGACGCGCTCCGGAACGCGAGCGCCATCGCGCGCGCCGGCGTGCGGACCGCGGCCGACGTGGACGCCCGATGCATCGTTCCCTTCAGCGCGAGCGGCCGCACGGCGCGTCTCGTTTCGCGCGAGCGGCCCGTGCCCTGGATCGTCGCGGGCCTCCATGGCGTCCCCGCCCTGCGCCGCGCGGCCCTCTACTGGGGCGTCCTTCCGCGGCTCCTGCCGACGATGCGGAGCATGGCGGGGCTCTTCGAACGGGGAGCCCGGGAGCTCCGCACTCTCGGAACGGCGCGCGCCGGAGACATCGTCGTGTTCCTCGCGGGCACGTCGCCCGTTCCCGGCGGGACGCACACACTGCGCATCTACCGCATGGGAGCGGAGCGCGCGGCGACGCGGAGGAAGCGCGAAGGGAAGCGTCGGGTGCGCGCACGGTAGCGGCGTGCATCCGGATCTCCGATTCGGGTGCGATCGACCCCCGAGTTCCTCGCCGGACGCCGAAGAAGGCACTCGAGCCGCGCGCGGACCTCACCGTCCATTGCATCGTTGCATCGCCGCCGTCGAATCTCCTAGATACGCCTCCGGCGATGCGCCTCGCAGTGGACGGCGATGCCTCGCGCTCGCTCTGCGAAGCCCTTCCTCTGCAGACTGCTAGAATCTCCCCTCGACGCGGCGCGCGAACCGAGCCAGGGCTCCGGCCCCGGGACGCCGCAGTCGAAGGTGAGCACCGGACTCGATCTCGCAGCGGCCCCCAGACTTCAACCCCGAGCGCGCGATGGGATTCTTCGGTCGGATCAAGCGACTCTTCATGGCGATGGTGAACGTCTTCGTCGGCGGCATGGAGGACAAGTACCTCATCGAGCTCGCCGAGAACGAGCTCCGCAGCCAGGGCGAGCGTCTGAAGGAGGCCCGCGAGGGGCTGGTCCAGTACCGCGCCCTCGTCGAGGCGGTGAATCGCCAGGTCCTCGACGGCACTTCGCGCGAGAAGGACCTCACGGCGCGCATCAAGGCGGCCCTCGGCAGCGGCCAGCGCGATCTCGCGCGGACGCTCGCGCAGCAGCTCGAGAGCGTGAAGGGAGACCTCGCGAAGAACCGCGATCAGCTCGCCCTCCACGAGCAGGCCTACCAGAACAACCTGCTGAAGATGCAGGACGCCATGCGCCGCATGGAGGAGCAGCGTCAGGCGCTCCAGAAGCTGAAGGCCGACGTGAAGATGGAGGAGGCCCTCGCGCAGATCTCGGAGACGGCGAGCGCCTTCAACATGAACGTCGGGCGGACCACCGACTTCGGCGAGATCATCGGGCGCATCAACGAGCGCATCGACACGGCGAAGGGCCGCGCGCGCGTGGCGAGCGATCTCTCGGCGCAGGGCATCGAGGAGATCAAGGCGGAGCAGAACGTCCGCGATGCGAAGGCCGACGAGGTCCTGCGTCAGTTCGAGCTCGAGATGGGCCTCGCGCAGGCGCCTCCGATCTCGGCGCCCTCCGAGAAGACGCTCGGAACGACGCCGCCCCAGAAGCTGCCCGACGCTCCGCAGCAAGGCTGAGAGCGGCGCGTTCCCCCGATCCCCCGACACCCGAGTCTCGAAGCCCCATGTCCGACGCACCCGTTCGCATCAAGCCCGCGGGCCTCTTCCTGATCCTCCTCGTCGTGGCGGGGCTCCTGGGGCTGGCGGGATTCTGGTGGAAGGACCAGCTCTTCCCGGGACCGCAGCCCGCCGTCGTGAAGCACGACGCTCCCTCGGCGCAGCCGGGGGGAGTGCCGGCCGCGGTCCCGCAGGGGAACGTCACCGAGGCGCCCGACACGTCGGGGATCACGACCGTGAAGGAGTACTCCTTCGTCCCGGCGACGGTGCTCCCGGCGGTGAAGGGGACGTCGGACTACAAGCCGCTCGCGGCGGCCGACGGGCTCCCCGTGGTGCCCTTCCCGATCAACGTCTGGGCCGGCTGGGCGCCGATCGTCGCGGCGAACGGCGGCACGGCGCCCAACAAGGAGTCGATCTTCGCGAAGTACGGCTTCCTCGTGGACCTGAAGATCGTCGACTCACCGGCGGACATGATCGGCGCCTACGCGGCCGGCGAGTTTCCCGTCGGCTGGGGCACGCTCGACATGCTGCCGCTCTTCATCGAGAGCCTGCAGAAGGACAGCCGGGCGATGCCGCGCGTGTTCCAGCAGGTGGACTGGAGCAACGGCGGCGACGGCATCGTCGTCCGCACGGCCCAGGTGAAGACCATGGCCGACCTCCGCGGGAAGACGATCGTCCTCGCGGAGAACTCGCCCTCGCACTACTTCCTGCTCTCGATGCTCGTGAACGCCGGCCTGCGTCCGCCGGGACAGTCCGGCGGAGTGCAGCGGCCGGGCGACGTGACGCTCCGGTTCACCGGTGACGCCTTCCAGGCGGCGGCGGCCTTCGTGCAGGACCCGAGCATCGCCGCCTGCGTCACCTGGGCGCCCGACATCTACAACATCTCGGAGAAGCTGCCGGGCACGAAGCTCCTCGTGTCGACGGGCACGGCGAACAAGCTCATCGCCGACGTCTGGTTCGCGCGGGCCGACTTCGCGCGCGACCACATGGAGATCGTTCGCGGCCTCGCGCGCGGCATCTTCGACGGGATGGAGCTCATGAAGACGGATGCGGGGCGCGCGGCCACGGCGAAGCTCATGGCGGCCGCCTACAAGATCCCCGAGGACGACGCGAAGGCGATGCTCGGAGACGCGCACTCGACGAATTGGGCGGAGAATCGGGAGTTCTTCCTGAACGCGTCGAATCCCGCGAACTTCGAGCGCGTCTGGAAGAACGCCTCGAACCTCTACTTCGGCATCGGCGCCATCAAGTCGATCGTCTCCTTCGACTCGGTGATGGACTTCACCGTCGTGAAGGAGCTCGGCGAGGTGGAGCCCTACCGCTCGTCGGCGAACGAGTACGTGTCGACCTTCGGAGGCCTCAGCGTCGACTCCGTGGCGGAGTCGGAGGAGATCCTCGCGCGCGTCGAGCGGATCCACTTCCCGCCGAACAGCGACAACCTCAGGGCCGTGACGTCGCAGGGCACGCCCTACGATCCGAACGTCGAGTCCGCCGTCGAGGAGATCGGGAAGCTCGTCGGATCCTTCGGGAACGCGCAGGTGCTGATCGAGGGCCACACGGACGCGTCGATGAAGGGGCAGGTCTCGCCGCAGCTCGTGCAGGACCTCTCGCGGCGTCGCGCCGAGGCCGTCAAGAAGGCGGTCCTCGAGAAGTTCCAGATCGACGAGAAGCAGATCCTCGTGAAGGGAATGGGATGGGACCGGCCCGCCGATTCGAAGATCCATGCGCGCAACCGGCGGGTCGAGGTGAAGGTCTACCCGCTTGAGCGCTGACGCGCCGAAGACGCCGGAGCCGCCGACGGATCCCACGCCGGAGCCGAGCCCCGGCCTCTGGGCGCGCCTGGTGGGGCTCTTCGTCGAGACGGGCGCGCCCCGCGGCGCGACGGGAAGCGTCGGCGCGGAGGCGCTGCGCGAGTCGTTCCGACTGCGGGGCCGGCCGACGCGCCTCGTCACGACGCTCTGGGGCGTCGGCTGCGTCCTTCTGCTCCTCGTCGTCTGGAGCCTCGTCACGGCGGGCGCTCCCGAGGAGCGGCTCGTGAACCGGCTCACGCTCCCGAGCCCGGCGGAGGCTCTCCAGGCGATCCCGGTGCTCTTCGTGGAGCGCGATCTCCTCCTGAGCGCCCTCTGGAGCCTCGGGAGGATCTTCGCGGGCTTCGCCTGCGTCGTGGCGCTCGGTCTCCCGATCGGGATCCTCGCGGGCGTCTTCGAAGGCGTGCGCGCGTTCCTCGCGCCGCTGACGCTCTTCCTGCGCTACGTGCCCGTGGCCGCGCTCGTGCCGCTCACGATCCTCTGGGCCGGCGGGATCTTCCGGAGCGGCATCGGCGAGGAGCAGAAGATCCTCTTCCTCTTCGTCGCCTGCTTCGGCTTCTTCGTCCACGACGTGACCCAGGCGATCGCGTCGGTGGAGGACCGGTTCGTCCACACGGCCGCGACCCTCGGCGCTCGGCCGTCGCAGATCGTGCTCAAGGTGCTCTTTCCGCTGGCGCTGCCGTCCATCGTCTCGTCCATGCGGACGATCCTCGGCGTCGCCTTCGGCTACATCGTCCTCGCCGAGGTGATCGCCGCCGAGCACGGCCTCGGATACCTGATCACGATCTCCCAGCGCCGGAGCCAGACGCAGGACGTCTACGTGATCCTCGTGCTCATCACGGCGCTGGCCTTCGGGATCGACCGCCTCGTCGCGCTCGCCGAGACGTGGATCTTCCCTTACAAGGCGAAGGCCCGATGACCGACCACCGCGTCGAGGTCGCGGAGAAGAGGCCCGAGGCCCACGTCGTGGGAGAGATCTCCGGCGAGCCGATCGTCGAGTCGCGCGCGCCGAGCGTGGCCTCCGTGGGCGAGACGCCGGTCCTCGAGCTCCGCGGCGTCACGAAGATCTTCCACGGCGCGAACGGCCGCAGGACCACGGCGATCGACGACGTCTCCCTCGTCGTCGAGGACGTGGTGGATCAGGGGGAGGTGGTGGCGCTCCTCGGCCCGAGCGGATGCGGCAAGTCGACGATCCTGAACTGCGTCGCCGGACTGCGGCCGCACTTCCCGCCGACGGCGGGGGAGGTGCTCGTCCGCGGGCGCGCCGTCGACGGGCCCGGTGCCGACCGGGGCATGGTCTTCCAGTCCTACACGTCGTTCCCGCACCTGACGGTCCTCGACAACGTGTCCTTCGGCCTCTCCCTGCGCGGCATGGAGAAGGACGAGCGGAGAGCGAAGGCGAAGGAGTGGCTCGCGAAGGTCGGGCTCGAGGCGCACGGCTCGAAGTACCCGCACCAGCTCTCGGGAGGCCAGCAGCAGCGCGTCGCCATCGCGCGCACCCTCATCTGCCGCCCGAAGGTGCTGCTCATGGACGAGCCCTTCGGCGCCCTCGACCCGGCGACGCGGCGCGACATGCAGGAGCTGCTCCTCGGCATCTACCGCGATCCGACGATCGAGGTGACCGTCGTGGTGGTGACGCACTCGGTCGCCGAAGCGGTCTACCTCTCGACGAAGATCGTGCTCATGAAGGCGAATCCCGGGACCATCGCGCGCTTCTGGGACCTGCCGCCTCCCCGGGCGAGCTTCGAGGAGACGCGGGAGCAGCCCTCCTTCCAGGATCTCGTGCGCACGATCGAGCAGGGGCTCCAGGGAGCCGACCCGGACGCATAATCAGCCCGCCTCCGTCCTGCGCGCTCCGCGCGCGGTCCGGCGACGCCGACGGATCCCATCCCCATTCCCATGCCCCGCACGCTCGGCATCCTCGACTACGTGAAGGAGGCGTTCCTCGACAAGTGGAACGCCGTTCTCTTCGCGCTGGGCATGGGCGCCGGGATCGTGACCCTGCGGCCGGATCTCTTCTGGCCGCCGGTGATCGCCCTGGAGCTGCTCTTCCTCCTGGTGCTGAGCCAGAACCGCCGGTTCCAGCGCGCCTGCGCGGCCAAGGAGACGGCGCGGGAGGCCTGGGAGCAGGCGCAGAAGTTCCACGAGACCGTCGGCCGGCTCGGCGCCGCCGACCGCGCGCGCTTCGAGCGCCTCCGACAGAGGTGCGAGGGGCTCCTCTCGTCGGCCGATCAGGCCGGCGCGGGCCGCGCCGACCTCCTCGGCGGCGAGCGCGTGACGAGCACGAATCAGCTCCTCTGGATGTTCGTCCGCGCGCTCACCTACAAGATGGCCCTCGAGCGCTTCGTCGACCCCAAGACGGAGAAGGAGCTGCGGGACCGCATCCGGAAGCTCGAGACCGACTCCGCGGCTCCGGGGCTGCTCGATCGCGCCCGCAAGGCGATGGAGGAGAACCGGAAGGTCGTCGAGGATCGGCTCGCGAACTACGAGCGCGCCGGGGCGAACCTCCGCGTCGTGGAGGCGGAGCTCGGCCGCATCGAGGATCTCGCGAGCCTCGCCCTCGAGCGGAGCCTCACGACGGCGAGCCTCGGAGACCTGAACGCGCAGGTGAGCGGCGTCAGCCAGGAGCTCGAGTCGATGGAGCGGGTCCTGCGCGACGTGATGGGTGACGCTCCCGCCATCACGATGCCCGATGCGATCGCACCCGAGATCCTGAGCCGCCCCGTCCCGACGGGCACGCGCACCGCATGAAACCCGAGACGGAACGCTCCACCGCGTCCTGGCCCACCTGGGCCCAGACCTTCGCCCGCGTCTACTTCGGCGGCACGGTGAGCGTGCTCGTCCTCCACGGGAACGTCGACGACCTGGTGCCGATCCAGGCCGGCAACGGTGACGCGCCCGAGTCCTACGTGCCGCTGTCGGACTGGCTCTCCTCGCAGTTCTTCCCGGGGCGGAGCCTCTCCCTCGTCTTCGACCGGGGGCGCGGCATCCGCGTCTCGCCGACCCTCGACGCGGATCCGGTGCGCAACGCCGAGCGTCGCCGCGATCAGCAGCAGGTGCTCCACCGCATCCTCGACGCGATCGCGACGGTGCAGGGGATCCCGCGCCTCTCGCCGCCGGCGATCCGCGATCCGCGGCAGGCGCTCGACGTGCTCGACCTCCTGCTGCTCCACTGCATCGCCGGGAAGACGGCGCCCACAGGGAGCCAGTCGCAGCTCGAGACGATGGCCGTCGTCGTCCACGACGCCGATCTGGTGGCTCCCGACGGCGACACGCCGCAGCTCTCCTCGGAGATCGGGGCCGTCCTGTCGAAGCTCCGGACCTGGGCCGCCGACCCGGGGATCCGCGGCGCGGACGTGACGATCGTGCTCGTCTGCCCCGCCCTCGCGAACCTCCACCGGGCCATCCGCGACTCGCCGACGGTGGCGACGATCGAGGTGGAGCTCCCCGACGAGGGTGAGCGGCTCGCGTTCCTCCGATGGCTCTCGCGGGAGCGCGACGGGTTCTCCGACTGGTGCCAGGAGCCCCTCGACCGTCTCGCGAAGCTCACGGCCGGGCTCACGCGCATCGCGATCCAGCAGCTCCTCGACGAGGCGCGCGCGAGCGGCGAGCCCTACACGCCGAAGGGGCTGAAGAAGCTGAAGAAGCGGCTCATCGAGAAGGCCTGCGGGGGACTCGTCGAGTTCGTGGAGCCTTCCTTCGACCTCTCGCTGCTGGTCGGCCACGAAGCGGCGAAGCGCCAGCTCCTGGAGGACGCGGAGCTCATCCGGCGCGGCGATCTCTCCTGCGTTCCGATGGGCTACCTCGTCTGCGGCCGCGTCGGCACCGGCAAGACGTTCCTCTCCGTCTGCTTCGCGGGGTCCATCGGGATCCCCGTGCTCGTGCTGAAGAACTTCCGCGAGATGTGGCAGGGGCGCACGGAGGCGAACGTCGAGACGATCCTCCGCGTCGCGCGCGCCCTCGGCCCGGTGATGATCGTCGTGGACGAGGCCGACGCGATGCTCGGCAACCGCAGCGCCGAGGGCGATTCGGGCACCTCCTCGCGCGTCTTCGGCATGTTCGCGGCGCAGATGGGCAACACGAAGTACCGCGGCTTCCTCGTCTGGATGCTCCTCACCTGCCGTCCCGACCTGCTCCCCGTCGACATGAAGCGCCAGGGCCGCTGCGAGGTGCACATCCCGCTCTTCGCTCCGGACACGGAGGAGGAGCGCCGCGCGATGCTCGTCGCCATGGCGCGCAAGAACGGGATCCCGCTCGCGGAGGACTCGATCCCCGAGACGCTCCCGGCGCAGCTCACGGGCGCCGATCTGGAGAGCCTCCTCGTGCAGAGCTGGAGGATCGCACGCCTCGCGAAGGCCGACGTCCTCCGGCGCGAGCACGTGGATCGGGCCGTGGCCGGCTTCCTCCGGCCGAGCTACGGGCCCGCGGCCGTCCTGCAGGAGCTGGTGGCGGTGCGCGAGTGCACGCACCGCAGCTTCCTCCCGGAGCGCTACCAGTCGCATCTCGACGACGATGGGGCGCGAGCGGCCCTCGACCAGGAGATCGAGACGCTGAGGATGCGACATGGGTAGAGGCACGCGAGGGCGCAGACGGATCGGGCTCTTGGTGCCGCTCGTGATCGCCGCGGTCGTCGCCTGGCAGTTCATCCCGGGACGGCGCCTCGGCGCCGACGGAGCGGAGCACCTGCTGAACGGCTACCGGATCGGAGAGGGGTCCGGCATCGCCGTCGCGATCCTCGTCGACACCTCGGGCAGCATGCGGCACGCGGCAGGAGACGGGGGCTCCGAGAACCACGTCGAGGAGACGCGGGACGCGGTGGCGCGTCGCGCGCTCTCGGCGCTCGCAGCGCAGCTCGACGCGTGGGCGACGGGCCACCCTGGGAGGCCGCTCCTCGTCGGTCTCTACACGTTCTCGAACCTGCTCCGGACGGTGATCCCGCTCCGTCCCTTCGAAGCCGCGAAGCTGCGCGACGCCGTCGAGCGTCTCGTGCCGCCGCCCCACGGCGGAACGGCCCTCGGCGGGGCGATGCACCTCGCGGCCTCGGAACTCGCGCAGTCGGCTCCGCGGGAGCGCCACCTCTTCGTGCTGACCGATGGAGAGAACACCGTCGGCTCCGACCCCGCGCGCGTCGCGGAGACCATCGCGCGCGAGGCCTCCGCCGCGGGAGACGTCGCCGGGATCCGTCTCCATTTCGTCGCCTTCGACACCGATGCAGAGCCCTTCGCCTTCGTGCGCGCCGGCCGAGGCACGCTCTCGAGCGCGGCCGGTGCGGAGCTGGAGGGGGTCGTGGCGCGCGTCTTCCGGGAGATCCTCCTGGAGGCGCCCGACGAGGAGGCGCTCCGGGAGGGGGCGCCGGCGTCGCCGGGAGAGGACCGGCGCTGAGGGATCCGGCGCCGATGCGCCGGCGGAGCGACGGCTTGTCGGCCCGGATCCGGCCCGTAGACTGCTCCCCCCAAAACCCGGACCCGCGGCTCCGCACCCCGGGACTCTCGCCTTCGCGTCCATGAAGCTGAATATCCGCCAGAGCAAGAAGAAGCGCGCCAAGAAGGTCGGCTTCCGCACGCGATCCAAGACCGTGGGCGGGCGGAGGATCATCCGCCGCAAGCGCCAGAAGAGCGGGAAGTTCCGAGTCGGCTGATCGGCGGGTCGTTTCCCGGGCCGCATCCCTCGGGCCGCATTCCTCGGGCATGGAGCCGCGCGGCGCGAGAGCGAGCGAGCACGGCGGCCCGCCTCCCGGAAGGGCGCCATTGCGTCCCGTCGGCTCGACGTCCATGGTCGTTCCTCCCGTGCGCCCCCTGGACTCGATCCCCGCGAGCACGCGCCTCGGCGAGCCCTCGCTCCTCGCCGCCATTCGGCTGAGCGGGATCGTTCTGGTCCTGTTCATCCTCGTCGCCGCCGCCCTGTATCTGGCGCTCGACCGCGTCTGGATCGCGCCCGCGCAGGCGCGCGTCCTCCACGCGGCGTCTCTCTTCAAGGAGTTCGACGACTTGCAGTTCTCCCTCGTGGAGGAGCGGCTGATGCGCGCGAGGCCCGGCATCGCGCGCGCGCCCGAGGGCTCCGCCGGAGCCGCCAGTCTCGGGGAGACCGTGGCGCGCGCCGAGCGGGAGCTCCGCGATCTCCGCGATGCGAGCACGCGCGCCGGACTCGACGAGTCCATGCGAGCACCGCTGGAGGTCATGGCGCGGGGGCTCTACGACTGGCGTCACGTGGTGGAGGCCGGCGGCTTCGACGCGGGGCGCGCCGCCTACGAGCCCGTCGATGCGGCGGCGCGCGACGCCATTGCGTCGATCCAGCAGGAGCTGACGGATCGGAGCGAGGCCCTCGACCGGGCCGTCTCCGAGCGGGCCGCCGTTCTCATCGTCCTCGGCGTGCTCGGCGGGATCCTCGCCGTCGGAGCGACGATGCTCACCATGCGCCGGACCCGCAACGCGCTCCGGCGGATCGAGGACCACGTGGCGGCGCTCGAGCGCGGCGAGCTCTCGCCGCGCGAGCTCCGCAGCTTCGCCGAGATCACCGACGTCGTGCGCAGGCTGAACGAGCTCGGGCGCGTCCTCGACCGTTCGCGGGGCGAGACGCGCCGCGAGCGCGAGAGCGCCCGCGCACGGCAGGCGGATCTCGAGCTCGCCCAGGACCTGGTCCTCGAGCTCTCGCGTGCGCGCAACGAGGCGCACATGGTCGAGATCTTCGCGCGCAAGTCGAACGCGATCCTCGGGACGTCGCGGGTGGAGGTGTTCCGCCTCGTGCAGCCCGAGGGATTCCTCGAGCAGATCGGGGCCGCCGGCGATGGCGAGCGGCCGCAGCGCCTCCGCGTGATCGAGGATCCGGAGGCCTGCGCCGCGGGGCGCGCCGCCCTCGACGCGCCGGGCCGTGGCGTCGTGGCGACCCATTGTCCCGCGACGCCGCCCTGTGGAGGCGCGAAGGTCTGCGTCCCGATGATCGGCGCGTCGGGTCGCGCCGGCGTCGTCCACTTCCTCGCGCGCGAGGGACAGGAAGCCACGGCGATCCGCGGCGACCTCGGCGCGACGCTGGTGCGGCTCCTCACGCCGGCCCTGGAGAACGTGCGTCTCCTGCGCGAGTCGATCGAGCGCAGCGCCACCGATCCGCTGACGGGGATCGCGAATCGGAGGCGGCTCGAGGAATTCGGGACGAAGCAGCTCGCGCTCTCGGTGCGCCAGGGGCTGCCGTTCTGCGTCGCCGCTCTCGACGTCGACCGGTTCAAGGAGATCAACGACCGCTTCGGGCACGACGGCGGAGACCGGGCGCTCGTGGTCGTGGCGCGTGCGCTGCGCGGCTGCGTCCGCGAGACCGATCTCGCGTCGCGCCTCGGCGGCGACGAGTTCGCGCTCCTCCTCCCGGGTTCGTCGGCGGCCGATGCGGTCCGCGTCGTGGATCGCATCCGCGAGCTCCTGGAGGATCGCCAGCGCACGGGGCTTCCGCACGTCGTTCGCGTGAGCGCGGGAGTCGCCGAGTGCCCTCCGCGGGGCGCGACCCTGAGCGAGCTGCTCGGGCTCGCGGACCACGCCCTCTACACGGCGAAGCAGGAGCGCGACGCGACGCGCGTCGAGCCGCCGCCGGAGGCCTTCGAGTCGTCCGGCGATCGGCCCGTGGGCGAAGCACGGGCGGAGTCGGCTCGCGGCGTGGAGCCGCCCCGAGCATGAGCGCGCCCGCCCCGCGCCCGAAGAAGCCGACGGCGGCCGAGCGTGCGCGCTCCCTTCTCCCCACGACGCGCGAGGAGGCGAGCGCGCGGGGCTGGGACGAGCTCGACATCGTCATCGTCACGGGGGACGCCTACGTCGATCACGCCTCCTTCGGCGCCTCCGTCATCGGCCGCGTGCTGGAAGCTGCCGGTTGGCGCGTCGGGATGGTCGCGATGCCCGACCCGAAGCGACCGGAGGACTTCCGCGCGCTCGGGCGTCCGCGGCTGTTCTTCGGCGTGACGGCCGGGACCATCGACTCGATGGTGACGAACTTCACCGCCGCGAAGCGCCGCAGGCGGGGCGACGTCTACCGGCCGCGCGGCAGCGAGCCGCGCCCGAACCGCGCGACGATCGCCTACACGGCGGCGTGCCGCGCCGCGTTCCCCGGGGTGCCGGTCGTGGTGGGCGGGCTCGAGGCCTCGGGACGCCGTCTCGCCTACTTCGACTACTGGGACGAGACGATCCGCCGCTCGATCGTCGTCGACGCCAAGGCGGACCTCCTGCTCTGGGGCATGGCGGAGCGGCAGGTCCTCGAGGTCGCGCGCCGGCTCGACGCACGCGCGCGGGCGGCGCATGGCGGCGCTCGACCGGCGCCCCTCGACGAAGCGCTCGACGGAGTGCCGATGTCGTGCATCGTGCGCCGGTCCGTCGCGGACCTGGAGCGCGTGCGGCTGGTGCCGGCCTTCGAGGAGTGCGTCGCCGACCGCAGGAACCTGGTGCCGCTCTTCGATGCCGTGCGCACCGAGAACCAGCCCGGCGCGCGGCCCCTCGCGCAGCGGCACGGGAGCCGCTTCGTCGTGCAGTACCCTCCGTACCCGCCCTCCACGCCGGAGGAGGTCGACCACTACTACGACCTGCCCTACACGCGGGACTGGCACCCGCGGCACGACGAGGGCGGCGGCGTGCAGGCCCTCGAGCCCGTGCGCTGGTCGATCAACACGCACCGCGGCTGCATGGCCGACTGCTCCTTCTGTTCGATCACGTTCCATCAGGGGCGTTCGATCCAGCAGCGGTCTCCGGAGAGCGTCGTCCGCGAGGCGGCGCAGCTCGTCGGCCACGCGGACTTCCGCGGGACCATCACGGACGTGGGTGGACCCACGGCGAACATGTACGGCCTCGGCTGCAAGAGGCTCGAGCGAGGCGAAGCGTGTCTCGACCGCGACTGCCTCGCGCCCGATCTCTGTCCCGCGCTGCGCATCGACTCGCAGGCCGAGGGCTACCGTCGGCTCCTCGAGATGGTGCGCAACGTGAAGGGCGTGAAGCACGCCTTCGTGGCGAGCGGCGTGCGCTACGACATGCTCGAGGGCCGCGCCGGCGAGGCGCTCTTCCAGGACCTCGTCGAGCACCACACGAGCGGCCGCATGAAGCTCGCGCCGGAGCACGCGAGCGACGACGTGCTCCGGCTGATGAACAAGCCCTCCTTCGAGAAGTACGAGAAGTTCGAGGACCGCTACCGGCAGGCGTGCGGCGACCTGGGGAAGGACCAGTACCTCGTGAACTACTTCATCGCGGGCCACCCCGGCACGACGCTCGAGGCCGCCGTCGAGCTCTTCGAGCGACTCGTCGCGCGCAACTACGCGCCGGAGCAGGTGCAGGAGTTCATTCCGCTCCCCATGACCCGCGCCGGCGTCCAGTACGCCGCGGGGATCGACCCGCTCACGGGCGAGCCCGTGCATGTTCCGCGCGGCGAGCGCGAGCGCCGTCTCCAGAAGGCGCTGATGCAGTGGAAGTTCCCCGAGAACCGGGCTCTCTGCGAAGAGGCCCTGCGGCGCGTCGGCCGGGAGGACCTGATCGCGCACCTGCCTCGCGCGTCGAACGGCGGCCGAGGCCGGCCGGAGCGACCGGGCCGCGGTGCCCGCGGCGGCGCCGGCGTGTCCGCTCCGCGTCCCGAAGAGACCGACCGGGGCGAAGCGCTCGACGTCTGCTCGTAGCTACCGCGGCGGGATCGCCCGCAGGCGGCTGCTGCGCGGCGAGCCGCCGCTGCCGATCACCAGTCGCCGTCGGACTGCGAGTAGATGACGCCGCCTTCCCACTCGCCGAAGTCGAAGTCCTCGAAGGACGAGGCACCGTGGACCATCACGCTGCCGTCGGAGACGAAAACCTGACCCCCGGCATAGCCGAGCGAGCGGATCATGAGCGACTCGTGGCTCGACGCTTCCGTCCCCTCGGGCGCGCCCTCCTTCTTCTTCGCCGCGACGGAGATCGGCGTCTCGCGCCCGTCCTCGGGAAGAGTGACGGTCTGGTCGTCCGCCGACCACGGGCCGTTCAGGCGGAAGCGGACGACGATGGGGCCCGGCGGCAGCGCGTCGACGCGCGCGCGGCCGTTGCGGAGCCAGCCCGTCGTCGTCTTGCGCACGAGCGGCTTCGCGCCGTCGGCGGCCGAGACGAGGACGCGCCCCGAGAGGGGTTTTCCGTCCGGATCCTTCACTTCGACGACGAGCGGGGCCGCGCGCGGGAGCGTGAGCAACGGCACCTGGAGACGCTCGCGCGCGCCGATCGTGAACGGCTCGCTCGCCATCGTCGCCCAATGCCGGCGCGGGTCGTTCACGACGGCGCGGTAGGTTCCGGCGGAGACGTCGGTGAAGGAGTAGCTCCCGTCCGCGCGGGTCATCATGTCGGGGGAGTCGAACCAGCTCATCTCACCCGAGGCGTTCCGCTCCCGCTTGCGCTCGAGCTGGACGCGCACCGAGAGGGCCTGGCCCGAGCGATCGCTCACGGCTCCCTCGACGCCGCCGGACACGAGATCGAAGAAGATCTCCGTGGTCTCGCCCTCCCCGAGGGACACCTTGCGCGACTCGTTGAATCCGTCTCCCCAGAGCTGCACCTGGTACTCGCCCGCCAGCTCGGTCTTGAACTGGAATCGGCCCTCGCCGTCGGTCGTGTCGCTGCGCCAGTCGTTGCCCTCGACCTTCTCGAGCCAGAGCGTCACGCCGGATCGAGGTTCGCCGTTCACGTGCACGCGTCCCGCGATGAGTCCGCGGCGGGGCTCCGGGATGTCGAGGTCGTAGCGAATCTCGCTCTCCGGCGGCACGTCCACGATCCACGCCCAGGCCTTCGCCTGCTCGGGATTCCACTCGGGGTGCACCGACTCGTTGTTGAAGGATCGCATCGAGCCGTGCTCGGGATCGACGCGGCGCTTCGGCACGAGGGCGATCTGACCCGAGGGGATCGGCGCGGCGACGAACGTGCCGTCGGCGCGCGCCGTGGCGAGGTTCACGAGACGCCAGCGCGGATTGCCGTTTCGGTACTCGACGAGGTGGAAGGCGATCGGGATCTCCTCGCCCGGCGCCGCTCCGTCGATCGTGAGCCGGCCCCGCAGGGTCGACGGGTGCGACACGATCACGTCCTGACCCGGCAGCGTCTCGCCGGCGAGGACCTCGCAGGGCACGTCCGAGGCGACCCACTCGGCGGAATGGACGCTGATCTGGCCCTTGCCCGACGGGAGCCCGGAGAAGACGAAGCTCCCGTCCTCTCCGGAGGTGGCGACGCGCTCGACGCGCTGCGGGCCGGAGACGAAGTGGGAGTAGAGGACCTTCACGCCGGCGACCGGCGAGAAGTCGCGCCCGACGACGCGTCCCGCGATCGCGCCGGGCCGCTCGAAGGTGACCGTCAGATCCGTCACCGAGACGCCCTCGGCCGTCGCCTGGAACTCGACGCTGCGCCCGACGAGCCCGGCCTCCGTCGTGACGACGGCGCGCAGGGCGCCCGTCGATTCCGTCGCGACCTTCCATTCGGACGGGCTCACCTCCTCGCGCTGGGAGCGGGCCACCTCGTTCCATCCGCTCCACCGGTTCGACCGGCTCTTCCGCTCGAAGCGGACGGAGCGGATCGCGGGCGCGGGGCTCCCGCCCTCGCCCTCGGTGCGCACCGTGAGGGCCCGCGCCTCGCGGAGGACGAACTTCCCGTCGGCGGGCAGGTGGGTCGCCTGCACCCAGAGTTGCGAGTACCCGAACTTCTCGATGCGGACGGCGAGCCCGCGCCGATTCGCCTGGAGGCCCGCCAGCGTGAACCGGCCCTGGGCATCCGACTCGACGGGCTTGCGCCAGAAGGCCGACTGCGAGTCGTCCTGCTGCGCGTGGACGCGCGCGCCCGCGATGGTCGCGCCCGCCTTCTCGACGACCGTGCCGACGATCGGCTCGTCGGGCTTCAGCGTCATCTCCACCTGGTTCGGACCGTCGGTTCGCAGCAACGCGCCCGGCCGCACGCCGTCGGCGAATCCCTCCGCCTGCACGCCGATCGTCACCTTGCCCGGCGGAAGGCTCGCGATGGCGAAGGCTCCGTCGGCCGAGGTGATCGCTCGCGCCTCGTAGCGCGGCGCGTCGCTCTCGTCGCCGGACTCCTCGTCCTGGATCTCGGCGGTCTTCACGAACACGCGCGCTCCCGCGATCGGGCGCTTCTCGCGGTCGATCACGCGCCCCGAGAGAGAGACCGACGGATAGAGGACGATCGGTCCGAGGTCGACTTCCGGCAGCCCGCTCGGCACGCCCGAGAGGAACGCCGGAGCGAATCCGGCGCTGCGCGCCTCGACGCGCCAGCCCCAGCCGTAGCGCTCGGGGACTCCGATCACGAAGCGCCCTTCGGAGTTCGTGGCGGCCGTCACCGAGAGGGATGCGGAGGCGCCGTTGAATCGTCGAGCCACCACCTCGGCTCCGGCGAGCGGCCGTCGCGCCGGATCGAGGACCGACCCGCGGAACACGAGAGGCGACTGGAGTGCGTCCGCCTCCGACTGTCCGGCGACGGCGGCGACGGCGGGCACCGACTCGGTCTCGTCGGTGCTCCTGCCCACGTCCTCGGCGCGCACGTCGATCGCCGCGGGAGTGCCCTCCGTCGATCCGCGCTTCGGACCCTCTTCGGCGAGGACCGTGGAGCGCGCCTTCTCGACGGGCTCGAACAACAGGAAGGCTGCGAGTCCGACCGCGATCAGGAGACCCACGGCCGCGAGGAGGAACGATCGGCTCATGTGTCGGCTCCGGGAGCCAGTGGCTTCGAATCCTACCAGAGGATCCGGCGAGAGCCCGCGCGCGGGGAGCGCGGCGGGCGACGGGGGCGCGCGGACCGAGATCGATCCGCCGGTGCAGGAACGGGGCACGCGCCCGATCGTGAGGGGCGATCGTCGCCGTGACGGCGGTCGTGCCGGCCCCGCGGTCCCGAGCGGCTACGGGCCGGCGGCGGCGTCCCGCAGCCGGAGCTCCTTCGCGGAGCGGACGCCCGGCCCCGGCAGGTCGATCGTCGCCGCCGCGTCCCTGGGTGCTCGCGACGCGAAGACGTCGACGCGAGCCCCGGCCGGCAGGTCGGGGAAGCGCGCCCGGCCCTGCGAGTCGGCCACGACGTGCTCCGCGTGGAGCCCGAGGGCCTCGGGTCCGATCGGACGCACGGAGACGGTCGCGCCAGCCGCTGGCTTGCCGTTCTCCTCCAGAACGCGGATCTCGAGCTCGCCCGCCGACTCGAAGGTCATGGTCGGGGACGCCAGGGTGGAACCGAAGGGACGCAACGCCGGGAGCTCGCCCTCGGCGGCGATCCATCGCTCGCCGGCGCAGGCGGCGACCTGGAACCGACCCTCGTCGTCGGCGCGGACGACGCCGCCAGGCTCGTCGCGGCGCGCGCCGGCGCGGAAGACCCAGGCGCGCGGACGCGTCGTCCCGGCGCACCGGATCTCCGGCTCGAGCGGCTTCGGGAGCCGGAGGGTGATGCGGAGGTTCGTGGCGCCCGGCGCGAGCGTGCGAACGACGGGCTCGCCGCAGCGGCGCAGCGGGGGCGAGGCGAGCCACGCGCCGCGCGGCAGCTCGGCCGGCGCCACGAGCTCGAAGACGAGCGTCTCGGGCGGCAGACGCTCGAGGCGGACCGAACCCGACGCGGGCAACGCGAGCAGCGCACTGCGATGACCCCGAGCCGTGACGCGGACGCCGAGGACGCTCGGGTGGAGCCCGCTCCCCTCGGCGTCGACGGCGATCTCGACGATGGCGCCCTCCGTGAGGACCAGATCGAGGGACGCGTCGTCGCCCCGCAGCGGGAGCTGCAGGTCCAGGGACACGGGGAGATGGCCCTCGGCGAGGGCGACGAGCCGGTGCTCGCCCTCCGGCGACGAGGGCGCGTGGAACCGGGCACCGGCCGCGTCCGCCTCCGCCGGCACGGGCACGAGGATGCCCGACCCGAAGAGGTCGAGCCCGACCTCGACGCCCCGCAGCGCGACACCGGACTCGGAGCGCAGCGTGCCGCGCAGGCCCGAGGTCATCGGCGCCCAGGCGGGTTCGCGGTCGACCGCGCCGTCGCCCGGTTCCCCGAGGTGGACCTGGGAGGCGCTCGAGAACGGCGTCTCGACCACGAGGGCGCGCAGGGGCGCGCCGGGGCGCCTCGAAGGACGCATGGGCGACCCGGGCACGCCGCGCAGCTCCCAACCGAAGAGGGACGGTCCGCTCGCCGCCTCGGGGCCGGCCTCGAAGACGAAGGCGTCGCCCGGAGCCGGTGCGTCCGCCGGCGCGGGGGCGGGAGCCAGGTCGGCGGGCGCCACCGTGCCGGGGCCGAGCGCGAAGTGCGGCGCATCGCCCGCGCGGACCCAGCGGCGCAGGAGGGCGCGCCGCGGTCCATTGCGGAGCTCGAACTCGAGGAGACCCTCGGGCAACAGGCCGGCGAAGACGCCGCCTGCCGTGCGCTCGAGAGCGCGCGCGAGCCGTGCGCGCGCGATGGGGTCGGCGGGCGACTCGTCGGAGAGGACGGGGACCACGACGATCGCGTCGGCGTCGGCTTCGACCTCGACGGCCACGAGGGGCGGCGGCACCAGACGTCCGGCCCAGCGCGCGGCGCCCGGCAGCGTCGGGTGCAGCGACTCGACGCGCAGGAGGGCGATGCCGTCGGCGGTGCCCTCTCGATGGACCTCGAGAGCGAGCGCACCCTGGAGCCCCCGAGGCGGAAGGACGCGCAGGCCCGTCGTCGCACCGTCGTGGGGCTCCGTCTCCGCGCCTCCATCGGTCACGACGAGCACCGATGCGTTCGCTCCCGGGCCGTCGCCTCCATCGAGCCAGAGGTGCGTGCGTGCCGCCGTCGAGCCGAGGGCGGCCCCCGGAGATCGCAACGCCGCGTGCGGCAGACCGTCGAGCGCGACGAGGGGTCGAGTGCGGGCCGCGAGGCGTTCCTCCGCATCGGCGACGGCCTCCATCCTCTCGCGGACCTGCGCGTCGCGCACGTGGCGCGCGAGCTTCCGAGCGGCGGAGCCGAAGACGAGGATCCCGCCCAGGAGAACGAGGAGGCGTCCCCAGGGTCGGAAGTCGCCGACCGGAAGGCTCCGCCCCAGGAACCTCATCTCGGCTCGGTGGGGGGAGGGACCTTCCATGGGATCGTCAGGGGGCTCGGAACTGCCTTGCCAGAGCGAGGGTCTGCCGACCGTAGTGCGACCCCAGGGCGGCGGCGCCGTAGGGCGTCTCCGGCACCCCTGTGCATCGGAAATATCGCAGCCGGAAGAAAACCTGCCCGTCCTCCACCAGGAAAGGCACGTCGTGGGGCCGGACCTCGAGGATGGCGGGCGTGCCGGGGAGCGAGGCGTCGGCGGCGGCCTGGCCCGTGGGCGTCGCGCCGAACCCGGGATCGAAGAAGCCCGCGTAGTTCGTCCGCAGCTCGCCGACGCCGACGTCGATCGGGAGCATCTCGGCCGCGTAACCCACGGGCACGCGGAGCCGCTCCTTGGACGCGAAGATGTAGAACTGCTCGGGCTCCACGACGATGGCGCCGCGCCGTGCGTGGACCGGATCCCAGAACTCCGAGGGATCGTGGGCGCCGTCGCGCGAGAGGTCGACGACCCCCGTGTACCGCTGCGCGCGGAAGCCGACGGGACCGGAGCCCGAGAGCTGCAATCGGAAACCGATGCCGCCCTCGCCGTCGAAGAGGAGCGAGCCGGCGGGGATCGGCCTGCCCGTTTCGTCGAAGGCGAGCGTCTCGCGCGACGCGAGATCGCGGAGCGCCGCCGGGTCGAGCGTCGCCGCGCCGCGCGCGAACCGCTGCTGCGTCAGACGATCTCCACGGCGCGCCCGGACCGGGAACGACCTCGGGGCCACCTCGATGTAGAGCGCTCCCTCGTAGCCGGCGGGCACGTCGTCGAACCGCGCGTTCCGGTCGATGAGGACGCGCGTGAAGAGGTCGAGCCGCCCGGTCGTCGACTTGGGATTGCTGCGCGCGGAGAAGCCGGGCGGCAGCGACAGCGACTCCAGCAGGGGGATCAGGTAGATCCCGCCCGGCTCCAGCACGGCGCCGCGTACGAGGTCGAGCTCGTCGATCGCGAGCTCCCGAAGCCGCTCCTCGACGGTCTCTTCCTCCGGGAGGAAGCCGGCGCGGATGCGGTGCGCCACGGCCCCGAGCCGGAGGTCGAGGGAGGCGGGCTGGATCTGGCTGCGCTCGAGCGCGATCTCTCCGCCGATGGCGCCGCTCGCGGCGAGGGCGCGGATCTCCGAGTCGACGAGGAGGCCCGCGGGAGCGGAGGGAGTGCCGGGCACGGCGGCAGTCTGACGACGCACGAGGGGCGGGGGAAGGCGTACGGGCACGCGGGCCGAGGCGCGACGCGATCCGCTGATAGACTCCCGCGCTTTCCCGCACCTCCGAGGGCTCGCGGAAACGTCGGCCCACCCTCCATGAAGATCCACGAGTTCCAGGCGAAGGAGCTGCTCCGCAAGGCCGGAGTTCCGGTGCCCGACGGACGGACCGCACGATCCGGCGACGAGGCCGCGGCCGCGTTCCAGGAGCTGGGAGTACCGCTCGCGGTCGTGAAGGCGCAGATCCACGCCGGCGGCCGAGGCAAGGCCGGTGGCGTGAAGATCGTCCGTTCCGCGAAGGAGGCGTCGGACGCCGCGAGCGGCATGCTCGGCAAGGCGATCGTGACGCACCAGACGGGCCCCCAGGGACGCATCGTGCAGACCGTCTGGGTGGAGAAGGGGAGCGCGATCGACCGCGAGTTCTACGCGGGCATCGCCCTCGACCGCCGTCTCGGCCTCCCCGTGATGATGGCGTCGTCCGAGGGCGGCATGG
The DNA here is from genome assembly GCA_964545855.1 of uncultured Planctomycetales bacterium. Lineage (GTDB taxonomy): Bacteria > Planctomycetota > UBA1135 > UBA1135 > JACQFD01 > CAZJHD01. The sequence continues at coordinate 15,167 of CAZJHD010000018.1, read as the reverse complement.
AGATCGAGGAGGTCGCCGCGAAGCACCCCGAGAAGATCCTGCGGGAGCCGATCGACCCGGACGCAGGCCTCTGGCCCTGGCAGGCGCGACGGCTCGCCTTCGGGATCGGCGTCCCGAACGAGCTGGTGGGCAAGGCGGCGAAGTTCCTCCAGGCGCTGGCCCGCATCTACGTCGGTCTCGACTGCGCCATCGCCGAGATCAACCCGCTCGTGACGACGAAGGACGGCGCCGTGCTCGCCCTCGACGCGAAGATCGTCTTCGACGGCAACGCCCTCTTCCGACACACCGAGCTCCTCTCCTGCCGCGATCTGAACGAGGAGGATCCGAAGGAGGTGGAGGCGTCGAAGTTCGATCTCTCCTATATCGCGCTCGACGGAACGATCGGCTGCATGGTGAACGGCGCCGGTCTCGCCATGGCGACCATGGACACGATCCAGCTCCACGGCGGTCGGCCGGCGAACTTCCTCGATGTCGGCGGCGGCACGACGAAGGAGAAGGTCGCCGCCGCGTTCAAGATCCTGGTCTCCGATCCGAACGTGAAGGGAATCCTCGTGAACATCTTCGGCGGCATCGCCAAGTGCGACATGATCGCGGAGGGCGTCGTCGCCGCGGCCCGCGAGATCCAGCTCCAGGTGCCGCTCGTCGTCCGGCTCGAGGGCACGAACGTCGAGCGCGGGCGGAAGATCCTCGCCGAGAGCGGGCTGCCGATCACGACGGCGGCATCGCTCGACGAGGCGGCCCGGCTCGTCTGCACGTCGGTGGGAGGTGCGAAGTGAGCATCTTCGTCGACGGCTCGACCGGAGTCCTCTGCCAGGGCATCACCGGCGCGAACGGGACGTTCCACACCGACCAGGCCTGCGCCTACGGAACGCGCATGCTCGGAGGCGTCACGCCGGGTAAGGGCGGCACCACGTGGAAGGGCCCCCAGAGCGGCGCCGAGCTCCCGATCTTCGACACGGTGCAGGCCGCCGTGGCGGCGACCGGCGCGAAGGCGAGCGTGATCTACGTCCCGGCCGCCTTCGCCCCGGACGCGATCTGCGAGGCCGCCGCCGCGGGCATCGAGGTGATCTGCACGATCACGGAGGGCATCCCCATCCTCGACATGGTGCGCGTGAAGCGCTTCCTCGCGGGGACGAAGGCCCGGCTCGTCGGTCCCAACTGCCCGGGCGTCATCACGCCGGGCGAGAAGGGGAAGGGCTGCAAGATCGGGATCATGCCGGGCTACATCCATCGCGCCGGCCGCGTCGGCGTCGTGTCGCGCAGCGGCACCCTCACCTACGAAGCGGTGTGGCAGCTCACGTCCCTCGAGCTCGGGCAGTCCACCTGCGTCGGCATCGGCGGAGACCCCGTGAACGGAACGAACTTCGTCGACGTCCTGCGCGCCTTCGAGAGCGATCCGGCGACGATCGCCGCCGTGATGATCGGCGAGATCGGAGGGTCCGCCGAGGAGGACGCGGCGGAGTTCGTGCGCAGCGGCGGATTCAAGAAGCCGCTCGTCGGGTTCATCGCCGGCACGACCGCTCCTCCGGGCAAGCGCATGGGACACGCCGGCGCCATCATCGCCGGCGGCAAGGGCACGGCTGCCGAGAAGGTGGCGGCGCTCCTGGAGGCCGGCGTGAAGGTGGCTCCGAATCCCTCGGCCATCGGCTCCTCCATGGAGGCGCTCCTGAAGGAACGCGGAGCGCTCGAGCGCGCGAAGGCGCGCTGAGCGACGCGTCGCGCGCCTGTGCCTCCCGAGATCGACTCTCGGGGGGCGGACCGGGTCCGGCGCATCCACTCTTGGGTGGAGGGGATCGAGCGCTCGGAGGCCAGCGCGCCGGTCGCTTTTTCCCACTCTCCGGCCCGTTTACCATCGTCGACCCCGGAAGATCCTCCTGCCCGGCCCCGTCGCCCGCCGAAAGACGTTGTGGAATGTTCCTCGCCAGTCTCACCGCGTGGCAACTCCTGGTTGTCATCCTGATCGTCCTCCTCCTCTTCGGATCCACTCGGATCCCGGACACGCTCCGAAACCTCGGCAAGGGCGTTTCGGAGTTCAAGAAGGGTCTCAAGGAGGGCGAGACCGACCTGAAGAAGATGGAAGACGCCGAGCAGGCGTCCGCGAAGGATCCGGCGGCCAAGCCGTGACCACCGCGGGGCTCCTGCTCTGCGGCGGGCAGAGCCTGCGCATGGGCCGCGACAAGGCGCTCCTGCCGATCGCGGACTCTCCGGACGATGTCGGTCGTCCCGAGACTCTCGTGGAGCGCGTCCATCGGGCACTTTCGAGCGCGTCGAGCGAGATTCTCCTCGCGACGTCGCATCCGGAGCCCTTCGCCTTCCTGGGGTCGCGGAGCGTCGCGGACGCGATCCCCGGCAGCGGACCGCTCGGCGGGCTGATCGCGGGGCTCGAAGCGCTGACCCATCACCATGTCGTTCTCGTGTGCGCGTGCGACCTCCCGTTCGTCGATGCGTCTTCCTTGCGCACGATGGCTCGGCTGCTCGCGGCCGATCCCGAGCTGGACGGCGTCGTGCCGACGGGACCTGCGGGAGACGAGCCCCTCGCGGCAGCCTACCGGCCGCGCGTGGCACGGGTCCTGCGACGCGCCGCCGACGCGGGGATCCGAAGGCTCGCCCTGCCGACGCCCGGACCGCAGGACCGTCCCGGATCCGCCGCCGACGCGCGCTCGCGCGCTCATGCGCTCGCTGGCCTTCGCCTCCTTCGCGTCTCCAAGGACGAACTCTCCAACCACCCGTTCACGTTCCTGAACGTCAATGATCCGGCCGAGCTCGAGCGCGCGCGAGGAGTTGCCCGAGACGGCGCACGGGAAGGGGCGGCGCACCGATGACCGCAGGCCGGACGACGCTTCGTCGCCGCCCGCGGCGCCGCGCGGCGCGCGGCGGGAGCCAGTCGTGACCCAGGAGCAGAGGACGTCGGAGCCGGCGCTCGAGGGCAATTCCGAGGCGAAGACGCCGGCCATCCCGAAGTCCGCGGCGCGGGAGGGGCGCGCGACCGACGTGCGCCAGAACGACCTGCGCCGGCTCGTGGCGCCCGTCGCGCGCGAGCTCGAGCTGTCGAGCGCCGGCCTGCTCCGCGAACTCGACTCGGATTCCGAGGCCGTGCGCGACGTCGTCTCGCAGCTGCATTGCGTGCGCGGCAAGCGATTGCGCGCCGCTTGCGTCCTCCTCGTGGGCCGCGCCTGTCTCGGCGACCGCCCCATGACGCCGGCCCACCTCGAGATCGCGTCCATCGTGGAGCTGATCCACATGGCGACGCTCGTTCACGACGACGTCCTCGATCGCGCCGACGTGCGGCGCACGGTCGAGACCGTGAACTCGCGCTTCGGGAACGAGGTGGCGGTCCTCCTCGGAGACTGGATCTACGCGCGGGCGTTCTCGATCTCCACTCGGCTCGACGATCAGACCTGCTCGCGGGTGCTGTCGGACGTGACGGCGACGATCTGTCGCGGCGAGATCGAGCAGTCGCGCGCGAAGTACGACTTCGGCCTCGACGAGGCCCGCTACCTCGAGACGATCGAAGCGAAGACGGCGTCGCTCTACGCGTCCTCCTGCGAGCTCGGCGCGCGCTATGCGATGGCGGCCGATTCCGTCGTGGCGGCGGCGCGCCGATTCGGCCTGGAGCTGGGGATCGCGTTCCAGATCGTGGACGACTGCCTCGATCTGGACGGCTCCGAGGACGTCGTGGGCAAGTCGCTCGGCACCGACATCGCGGAGGGGAAGATCACGCATCCCGTGATCGCGCTCCTGCGCACGGCGCCTCCCCGAGGCCGCGCGCGCATCGCGGAGATCTTCCGTTCCGAGGGGATCGAGGATCGGGTCGCCACGCTCTGGCGCGAGTTCGACGTGCGCGCCGCCCTGGAGGTCTCCTACGGACTCGCCCAGCGATCCGCCGGCGCGGCCCTCGCGGCCCTCGAGCCCTTCCCGCCGAGCGCCGCGAAGCAGAGCCTCGTGGCGATGGCCGAATACGTCCTGAGCCGGCGCTGGTAGCGGCCGATCGCGTTCTCGCCGAAGGCGTGGCCGCGGCTCCGATTCTCCCCCAACGCGACGCCGATCGAGTTCGACGTGACCTCCAAGACCACCACGACGGCTTCGGCCGCCTCCGAAACGCTTCCTCCCGCGGCGAAGCTCCGCTTGGATTCCTGGGGCTGGGGCCAGGCGTTCCTCGCCGTCTTCCTGATCCTCCTCTTCGCCTGGGGCATCGGCATCCCGCTGCGCCGCGTGTTCGTGGAGGGAACGGGCTCGGCGCTGCATGTCTTCTCGCTCGCGACGGGTTCGATCGCGGCGGCGAGCTTCCTCGCGCTCTCGGCGCGGCGCGCCGTCGAGTTCCTGCTGTCGGTGCGCGTCGGGATCGCCGTGATCGTCGTGTTCCTGCTCGGCTCGATCGTGAGCGTCGTCGCGCATCCGCGCGATCCCGAGAAGTACCTGCATCTCCCGACGATCGAGCAGCGCGAGCGCGCGCAACGCGACGACTTCGCCTGGGCGACCGCGTTCTTCGTCTATCACCTGGCCCATCCCTACGGCATCGGCCTCCCGAGCTTCGAGCCGCCGCCGGGCGCCGAGACGGGGCTCGAGCGGATCGCGCGCCGCTATGGCGACCGCATCGCGAAGCAGGAGGAGAGTGGCATGCGCACGGCCCTGAGCGGCACCGTGCGCAGTCAGGAGATCCGCCAGCTCATCGAGGAGCACCGCGGACTCTTCGACGGTCTCTACGAGGCGTGCTTCTTCCTGCAGCTGAACGGCACGACGACGGGGAAGGGCGCCTGGACGAGCGACTGGTTCACGGCGGCCATGGTGCTGCTCTTCGTGATGGTCGCGACGAATACGTTTCGGCGCGGCGCCGCGCGCGCGATCGCACTGGGAGCGCCGGGATTCGGCTTCCTGCGACACCTGCCCTCGGCGCTCTGGTGGGACCTGAAGTCGCTCGTGTCTCTGGCGCGCATCGGCTTCCTCGTGACGCACCTCGGAGTCCTCACGTCGCTCGTGGGCGGGCTCTGGTCGCGCGTGACGGAGGAGCGCGGGATCGTGCAGCTCTCGATCGATCCGATGCGCGAGGGATCGCCGCGGCAGTCGAGCTCGTTCCGAACCTACAGCAACGTTCCGCGGCCCTTCGGGAGCGGCGAGAGCGCCTTCGAGGTGCGGCTCGCGGACTTCCGCGCCGACTACCGCGACACCCTCGACGTGGAGTTCCTCGGCGATCCCGCGCCGAAGACGTTTCCGCGCTATCGCACGTACGAGGTGTGGGATGGACGCCAGATCGGTCTCGAGTACGGCGCGAGGCCGACGGACGCCGACGGCGAGGGAGCGGGACCGCGGGCGCACGGGAGCAGCGGATTCCGGCTCTCGGGCCACGACCGCCCGTCGACGGTCGTGCGCGTGCTCGAGCACTGGCATCGCGCCGAAGTCGGATTCGACCTCGTCGAACGGCCCGAGGGAGAGGGTCCGGCGAACTCCGTCGAGGCGATCGGCCCGGCGCTGAAGCTCGCCATCGCCGCGAACGGCGAGCCGATGCTCTCGCTGTTCCTCTTCGCGGGTCGCCCCGATCTGGCGGAGGTCATCGACCTCCCCGCCGTGCGCGTGCGCCTGCAGGCGGCCCGCGACGCCGAGTCGCAGCGCGAGCTCGCGACGGCGCCCTTCGAAGGGGAGACGTACGGCACGCTCGAGGTCTGGACGTCCGACGAGGCGGCGCGGCCCGCCGTATCCGTGGAGCTCCGCGGCGGCGCCGTCTTCGAGCTGGATCTCCCCAGCGGGAAGATCACGGGAACGGTGCTTCGGGCCCTCCCCGATGCGCGGCTCATGGCGACGCCCCAGGGAACCCTCGAGCCGCAGTTCGCAGGCACTCCCGCGCAGGATCTTCCTCCGACCCACCCGGGCGCGGAGATCGAGCTCCGGGCGGAGAACGGCAAGTCGCGGCGAGTCTGGGTCTTCGCCGATCCGGCGGACTCGCCCTTCGGCGACGAGGGGCTGGTGCAGATCGGTCGCGACAAGGCGCGGTTCCTCGTGCACTCCGATCCCTGGCGAGCGCCCGCCCGGAAGCGCTTCCGACTCGTGACCGCGCCGGGGCTCCCGATCCTCTTCGCCGAGGTGGGAACCTCCCGGCTCGAGCAGCTCGAAGTGGGGCAGTCGGCCCTGCTCGGCGGTGGCGTGAGCCTCCGCATCGATCGGCGCGCCGACCGGCCGCGCCTCGTGCCGCTGATCGAGCCCGTGCCCGGCGACGCCGACTCGGACGAAGTGTTCTTCGACGCGAGCCGGCCCGGCGCCGTGCGCGTCGAGGTGGAGGGCCCGGAGGGAAAGCAGGAGTTCCGCCTCGCCGCGCGCCCCTTCGCCGATGCGGCGGTCTACGGCGGTCGCATCCGGTTGCGTCTCTTCGAGAACCGCAACGACCTTCCGCGCGAGTGGAAGTCGCGCCTGGAGTTCCTGGAGACGCGCGACGGCGAGTCGAAGATCGTCGACTCGGGGACGATCCGCGTGAACGACTACCACACCTTCCGCGGCTACCGGTTCTTCCAGACCGACGCGAACCCGCGCTTCCCCGGCTACTCGGGCGTGGGGATCGTGAAGGACCCGGGCATCGAAACCGTGCTCCTCGGCATGTGGGGCATCGTGATCGGGGTAGCCTATGCCTTCCTCGTGAAGCCCCTGTTGATCCGGAGGGCGGCACCGTGACGTTCACCGTCGACCTGTCGTTCCAGTTCCTCGGCGCGAGCCAGCTCGCCGCCGCAGCGGCCGCCGGCCTGGCCCTCCTGTCGGCCGTGGGCCACTTCGTGGCACGAGAGGGATCGACGCTCGAGCGACTCAGCCGCTACGTGTCAGGCACCTCGCTCTGCGTCTTCATCGCGGGTCTCGCTTCGTCGCTCGCGGGCCTCGTGCTGCGGGGCATCGAGGTGAACCACTTCCCCGTCCAGACGATGTTCGAGGCGCTCACGACGACGGCGACGGCGCTGTTCCTGTCGTTCGGAGTGCTCTACCTCGTGCTCGGTCTCTACCGGTCGCGTGGCGTCGTGCGCGGTGTGTCGGACCTCTTCCTCGCCATCGTGATGGCGGGGGAGTTCTTCCTGATCGCCTACGCGAACACGCAGGAGAAGGGGCCGCGGACGCTTCCGCCGGCGCTCCAGTCCTACTGGATGGCGCCCCACGTCTCGGCGCTGCTGCTCTCCTACGTGACGCTCTCGATCGCCTACGTGGCGGCGCTCCTCTACTTCACGCTGAAGCTCATCCGGCAGCTCGCCGGCGGACCCGGTCTCGCGAAGCCGATGACGCTGCCGGCGATCGCCTGCTTCCTCGGTTTCGTGTTCCTGCCGCCCTTCGCGCAGGTGGTGAACATCGCGATCTTCGTGCCCGTGGCGGGCCTCGCGCTGGTGCTGGCGCGGCGAGGCAAGCTCGCGGGCCTCGATTCGTGGATCGGAGGATTCGACAAGTTCTCCTTCGCGATCTTCAGCGTCGGATTCCCGTTCCTCACGGCGGGTCTGATGATGGGAGGCTTCTGGGCGCAGGAGGCCTGGGCGCTCTACTGGGGCTGGGACTCGAAGGAGACCTCCGCCCTCATCTCCTGGCTCGTCTACGTCGTCTACGTGCATCTCCGGCTGGTCGCCGGATGGCGCGGCGAGCGAGGGCTCTGGGTGATCTTCGCGGGGGCCATCTCGATCCTCGTGACCTACCAGCTCTTCGGCTACCTGCCGGCGTCCCAGGACTCCCTCCACAAGTACACCGACGGGATCTCGCGCGAGGGCACGGAGCTTTCGGGAGCGCCCGCGGCGCCGATCGAGGCGCGCTGAGCCGGAGGCGTGGCCGTGGCGAGAAATGCACATCGCCACCGGGCCGGCGCTGGTCGATGGATGGGATGACCGGCCTTGAGACCCTGGTACCAAGACGAGGCGCCGCGCAGCCCCCGATTCCGATTCGGGGCCCTCTCCCGTCACGCGCAGATCGCGGCCGTGCTGGGCTGCGCGTACCTGCTCCAGCTCGTGCCCTTCCTCGTCTTCGGGCGCGACGTGATCGGCGGCTGGCTCGGGCTCCGAGCCGTCCCGCTCCACTGGGCGTTCCCCGTGCAGCTCTTCGGCTACGGGCTCGTCCACGCCGTCGCGGACCCGTTCCACGTCACCTGGAACGCCCTCGGTGTCTTCATCTTCGGCGGCGTGTTCGCGAACGAGCGCGGGCCGCGCACCATGGTGCTCACCTTCGTGCTCGGCATCGCCTGCGGCGGTCTCGCCTACTCGGCGATGGCGTGGCTCGAGGACAGCTCCATCGTGCTCGTCGGCGCCTCGGGCGGAGTTTTCGCGCTGCTCGTGGCGGCGGCGATCTGCGCGCCCCACCTGGAGCTCATCTTCCGCATCCCGCTCTGGGTCTTCGCGGCCGTGTACGTGGGCGTGAACCTGATCCTCTTCGCGCAGACGCTGCGGCTCGGGACGGGCCTCGATCCCGTCTCCCACGTGGCCCATCTGGGTGGGGCCGTCACGGGCCTCGGCATCGCCCTGCGGGGCGTGCGGGACGACCCGGACGGCTCGGGGTCGCGGCTCCTCGACCGGGGACGAGAGGCGCTCGCGCGCTACCGGGCTCGGCGCGTGCGAGAGAGAGCGGAGCGCCTCGATGCGATCCTCGAGAAGATCCACGAGAAGGGCATCGCGTCGCTGTCTCGGTCGGAGCGACGTTTCCTCGAGAAGGTGTCGAACTCGGCCCAGGAAGGGCAACGTTCGACGCGCCCGCCGACGAAGCGCAGGCATGCGGGATCGTCGGCGCGCGGCCCTCGGGACGGCTGACGCTTAGCAGCCTGTGGCAGAAGTCCTCCGAGCTGCGCGCGGGCCTCGCCGCCCGGCGCGTCGTTGCGCGTCCTCTCCGTAGCCGCTTGCTACGTCTGCGGCGCGCGCCTCGCGCCGATCGCCGATTCCTCGCGCTCGCTCCGCGGAGCACTTTTGCCGCAGGCTGCTCGGCCGCGGCCCGACCGAGGGAGCGGGGTGTCCTCGTGCCTCCGCCGGGAGCGGAGCCCATGCGGAAGGCGTTACACTCTCGGCCTCTCTCACTCCGCGCTGCGGATTCGCTCCCGTCGAGGAAACTCCATGCTCGCCTCGAATCGAGTTCTTCTCACCGCGCTCGCCGCCCTCGCGTGCTCGTTCGCCCTCGCCGCTGGCGCCGCGGCGCCGGCGCGGGCCGCGGTCCTCCAGAACCCGGATGCGTTCTGGCAGAAGTTCACGGCCGCGGTCGCCGATGGGGACCTGCGGATGCTGGCGAGCCTCGTGCGAAAGGACCCCGAGGGAGCGACCTGGGCTCTCACGCAGCAGGTGGAGGGTCTGAGCGTCGATCCCGCAAACGTCGACCGAGCCGACAAGATCGAGAAGCTCGTGAAGGCGTGGTCCGAGGCCTTCAACAACAAGTTCCTCGACAACTACTACGAGGACCTCCGCATCCTCGATCGAGGGCAGTGGAACGATCGCCGGGGAGCGCTCTCGCGGTGGAACAAGCTCCTCGCGCTCGACGCGAAGCTCGCGAAGGGGGAGCTCGAGGCGGACGCCTACGACCCCATGGTGGCGGAGTCCGTCGATCTGGCCGGGATCCTCGTGATCATGGGAGACCGCCACCTCGCCGTGTACTGCTGGAACTGGGCCGCGCGAGCGAGCGATCCGGCCTTCCGCTCCAAGGGCGCCGACATGGCGAAGGCGCTCGACTACTACAAGAAGGCTCTCCAGCTCCGCGTCGACCTGGACTTCCGCGACTCGTTCTACGAGGGGCTCTACACCAAGGTCGACGACCTCGAGAACCGCGTGAAGAAGGGGCTACCGCCGTCGTCCGGATCGGGTGGTGCGCGCAAGGAGCCCTCGGCCGACCTGCCGGAGTCGTCGGGCGGAGGCTTCGCTCCCGGATCCAAGTGGATCTCGAACACGACCAAGTTCATCGAGACGCCGCCTGGGGAGATCGAGCGACCCAACTACACCTGCGACGAGAACTACATGGATTGGCTCGGCGTGGGAATCGAGGGGAAGGAGAACGTCTCGGGGGGCGTGCAGTTCTTCGCGACGGAGGCGAAGTTCGTTCGCGAGTCGGTGGCGAAGTTCCTCTTCGACCCCGGAGACAAGAACCTCGTCGAGCTGAAGCTCGGCAGGCCCTATACGTTCACGTTCAAGGTCCCCCTGAGTGGCGGGGTCGACTACGCATTCTGCGCCGCCATGCCGAGCGACCGGGAGCCGGCGCAGGGCGAGTCGGTGAACGCCGCGCCCAACGACACACGGGCGATCCTCCGCTACGCGCCGGCGGCGTCGCGCGTCGCGGACCTCGCGCGCCAGAAGGTGCGTCTCCTCGACGACAACGGCGATGGTCGCTACGGCACCGAGCCCCTCGTCCTCAGGGACTACGCGGGGCGGATGGAGGGCGGGCTTCCCCTGATGGACACGATGCTGATCGGGTCCGGGAAACGCGCGGTGCCTTTCTCGTCCTACGTGAAGTTCGGGAAGGACTGGTATCGGCTCAAGAGCGACAGCGACGGCCTGGGGCAGAAGTTCCTCGCGCGCCAAGCCGTGGTCCCCACGGGCAAGCTGAAGTTCGTCTGGAAGGGGCCGAGCGACGTCTCGCCCTCGTTCGTGATCGTGCGAGAAGTCGGAGAGTTCGCGGGCGCGTACTTCGATCTCGCGGCGACCGGCGCCCGCGGACTCGAGGTGCCGGCCGGCGACTACGAGTTCTTCTACGGCCTCTGGCGGACGGGGAAGGGGAAGCAGACCCAGAAGTACGTGATCATTCCCATGGGCGAGCCGGCGAAGATCAAGCTGGCCGCGGGTGGGACGGAGACCCTCACGCTCGGCGCGCCGTTCCAGTTCGCCTTCAAGGCGTCCCAGGACGGTCAAGAGGTGCGCATCGCGGGGAAGAGCGTGGAGATCCGCGGCGGACACGGGGAGCGCTACGTGCTCCTCTCCGATCACATCCCGCGGCCCGAGGTGCAGGTTCGCAAGCCGGGAAGCCGCAACTGGGACAAGCTCGGATCCATGAAGAAGCTCGAGCTCACCAACACGACGCCCATCGGCGATCTGTGGTGGCCCGCCGACTTCGCGGAGAAGAAGCCCGATCCGGCGGCCATGGAGATTCGGCTCGTCGACGACCACAAGTGGTTCGGGAAGATCGAGTCGGAGGCTTCGCGGTAGCACGCGCCGACGCCGTCGGCCGCGCTCGCGTCCCGCGAAGTCGGAGTCCCGGCTCCGGCTCCCGCCGTCTCCTTCCGCCGTCCCCACCGCGCCCATCGAACGCGGCCCACGCATGCTCGACCTCAAGTTCATCCGCGAGAACCCCGAAGCCGTCCGCGCGGGTGCCGCCCGCAAGCGCATCGACGTCGCGACGATCCTCGACGAGCTGCTCGCGCTCGACGCGAAGGCGCGCGGAGTCCAGCGCGAGGCCGACGAGCTCCGGGCCGAGCAGAATCGGCGTTCGAAGGAGGTGGCGAAGGTGGCGGCGGCGGAGCGGCCGGCGTTCCTCGACGGACTGAAGGAGCTCAAGGAGCGGATCAAGACGCTCGAGTCGTCCGAGCGCGAGCTCGCCGCCGAGATCCGCGTCCGGAGCCTGCGCATTCCCCAGGTCCCGGCGCCGGAGGTGCCCGACGGGCCCGACGAGAGTGGCAACGTCGAGCTGCGACGACACGGGGAGCCGGTGAAGCTCGGCTTCGCGCCGAAGGACCACGCCGAGATCCTGACGGGCCACGGCATGCTCGACATCGAACGGGGCGCGCGCTTGAGCGGCAGCCGCAACTACTTCCTCCGCGGCGATGGCGTGCTCCTCGAGATCGCGGTGATGCGCTTCGCGCTCGACCACATGATCGCCCGTGGCTTCATCCCGTTCGGCGTTCCGCTCCTGGTCCGGCGCGATGCCATGGAGGGGACGGCCTACTTCCCGGGAGGCGAGGAGCAGGCCTACGGATGCAAGGACGACGACCTCTTCCTGATCGGGACCTCCGAGGTGCCGCTCACCTCCTTCCACTCGGGCGAGATCCTGGAGGAGGCCGACCTTCCGCGGAAGTACGTCGCCTGGAGCACCTGCTTCCGACGCGAAGCGGGCACCTACGGCCGCGACACCGCCGGGATCTATCGGGTGCATCAATTCCAGAAGGTCGAGCAGGTGATCGTCGGACGGGCGGACGACGAGGAGAGCCGCCGGCACCACGCGGAGATTCTCGAGAACTCCGAGCAGATCCTCCGCGCGCTGGAGATTCCCTACCGCGTCCTGCACATCTGCACGGGCGACCTCGGCGCGGCGCAGGTGGAGAAGTTCGATCTCGAAGCGTGGATGCCGGCGCGCGGCGGCTACGGCGAGACGCACAGCGCCTCGCGGTTCCACGACTTCCAGGCGAGGCGACTCGGTCTCCGCTACCGGCCGCCGGGCGGCGGATCGCCCCGCTTCTGCCACACGCTGAACAACACCGTTGTCGCCTCGCCGCGCATCCTGATCGCGCTCGTCGAGAACCACCAGCAGGCCGATGGCTCGATCCGGATCCCGGCGGCGCTCGTTCCCTACTTCGGCAAGGACCGGATCGGGTGATTCGGCGGCGCGCCCGCGCCGCGCGGAATCAGGTTCGGCCTTCCTCCGGCCGCCTCTCCCGATCAGCCGCCGAAGGGTGACGGCGGATTGGCGCTCTGGTTGTTGAACGGAATCGGGGCGCCGCTGTCCGGTGTGTTCTGTTTCGGTGCGCCGCTTCCTGGCCCGCCGCCGCCCTTACCGCCCTTTCCCTGGTTTCCGGCCGCGCCCGGCGCGGCGGCGGACTCGTCCGCCTTCGGCACGTCGGGCACGCGCGGCCGGAGGTTGGCGAGGAGGATCCGGTTGAGATCCGGGTCGAGGTTGTAGATCCGGCGGAAGCTGCGCCGCCGCGTGAAGTCGAGCGGACGGTCCGTCGCCTCGACGCGCGGCTCGATCTCGAGCTCCAGATCGATCTGGAGCCGCTGCGGGAGCATCTCCTTCTCGGCGACGGCCCAGGTGTCCTCGGGACGCGCCTGGACCCCGGCCTCCTCGAAGTAGCTGACGTTGAAGTTGGTGATCTTGTCGTAGACCTTCGTGTACGTGCCGCCGGTGAAGGGATCGTCGTCGACGAGCGGCGACTCGCGGCGCCAGAGCTCGAGGAAGCTCGGCTCGCGCGGATTCTGCCTCAGCCGATAGCCGACCTCGCAGAGAGGCGCGCGCACGAAGAGGGCGGCGTCGCCGAGGATCCGGTCGTCCTTGGGAGTCTCCACGGTGGCGAGCCGCTGCGTGATGAAGTCGAAGGCGTCGGCGTCGGCTCCGCCGAGAGAGAGGTTTCGTCCCTGGAAGACCTTGCGGCCCGCCACGTTGAATCCGGCGAGGGAACGCAGGTCGGACTCGATCAGATCGAGGATGAGCGGGCCCGTGCGCTGGAGCTGCGAGAGGTTGTGGACCTTGTCGCGCGCCGTCATCGCGTCATGGAGGACGCCGAAGACGCTCGTCATCACCATCGCCGTGAGGAGGAGCGCGACGAGCATCTCCACGAGGGTGAAGCCGGCCGTGCGCGCCGCGCGGCGCGCACGGGCTTCGAGGAGGAATGCGTTCGAGTCGATCATCAGAGGCCTCTGCCCGGGGATCTCGCCGCGGACGAGACGCTCGAGCCCGCCTTGGGGCCCTTGCTCCCTCCTCCTCCGCCGCCGCCGGATCCAGTGCCACCGGCCGAGGAGGCACCGGGCGACGCATTGCCCGTCGACTCCCGCAGCGCCCTCTCGGCGTCGCGCTCCTTCTTCTCATCGAGCCCGCGGGAGCCCTTCGAGTTCTCCGTCGGGACCATGCGCTCGAGGGTGAAGACTCCGGTGATGTCGTCGTTCGCCGTCGGGTACTGCACGACGATCCGCACGCGCGTGTAGGGCTCCTCCGTCGTGTCCTCGGCGGTCGGATCGAGCGCCGGGTCGACCTCCCAGGGATCCCGCGGCACTTCGTAGAGAGCGGTCTGGTTCCCCGAGACGGTCGGGTCCAACCCCGGCGTCGCGACTCCGGAGCTCTCCCCGAGACCGACCACGAACTTCAAGTGGGGGTAGCCGCGGTCCGAGAAGTCGCCCGAGTGGCCATCGAAGAGCCCGTCGATGGTGCCCGCCTCGATCTCGGCCATCAGCTCCTTCGCGAACTCCCGCGCGGCGTTCTGGTACTCGGTCACGCGCGCCGTGTCCGTGCAGCCGTGGACCTTCGAGATCAGCGTGATCAACGCGAAGGAGAGGAGCGCGATGGCGATCATCACCTCCACGAGCGAGAGCCCTCGAGCGGAGGCGGAGGTCTGTCCGGCGGGCGTCGCCGTTCGGTGCAGGGAAGAACGATCGATCGGTCGTTGCATCATCGGAAGTCGGACTCCGAGACGATCTCGGGCCGCCAATCGCCGCTGAAGAACTGGACGTATCCCGTGAGCCCCTGCACGACGAGATAGAAGTTGCCGGGAGGGAGCGGCCGCTCGAGGTGCACGACGTGCTCCATCGTGTTGCCGTTGGGCTTCATCTCGATCCGGTAGGACCCGGAGCGAATCGTCTGGTTCCCCACGAGGATCTCGCGGAGCACGACGTTCTCGGGGAATGGCTTCCACTCCGTCGTGACGCGATCCTCCTCCTCCGTGGCGATCCCGCCGCCGTCCTTGAACGGCGTTGCGATGCGGTACCGCGACTCGTCGATGTCGTAGTCGATGCGGTAGGGGAGCCCCTGGGCGACCGCGCTCGCCCGTGCCGATGCGATGTCCGCGGCGAGGATCCGGGCGCTGGCCTCGATCCGCGTCGAGGGCAGGAGCGTGTCGATGTTCGTCGCGACGGCGGCCGCGGCGAGCATCATGATGGCGACCACCAGGAGCAGCTCGACGAGCGTGAATCCGAATCGCTGCTCGGCCGGGCGGGCGCCGTCACGAGCGGCGGCCGATCGGATCGTCGGTCGAGTCGGATCGCTCGCGCCCCGTGTCAAGGCATCCTCGCTACTTCGACTTGCCGCGGAGGCTCTTCAGATCGATGTCCTCGGCCTCGCCCTCGCCGCCCTGGGATCCGTCGGAGCCGTAGGAGCCGAGCTCGTACTGGGTGCCGCCCACCTGGCTCGGGAAGTAGTAGTACTCGTTGTTCCAGGGATCGCGCGGGGTCGTGTCCTGCTTCAGGTACGACTCGCCGGTGTCGTCCTTCTCCACGAGGCGCTCGAGGCTCTCGGGAATGCGTCCCTGGTTCGCCATCTTGAAGAGATCGATCGCCGCC
>CAZJHD010000017.1:0-84159 GCA_964545855.1 uncultured Planctomycetales bacterium | reverse complement strand
CGAGGGCCGACGCCACGACGGCGGCGAGCGTGGCGCCGAGCGCGCGCCGCGCGGAGAGGGCGACCGCCGAGATCGCGAGCGCTCCGAGGGGCGCCGCCAGCACCGCGACGGCGACGGCGAGGACGGCGGGCCGCTGCGCCGGTGCCGCCAGAGCGACCGATCCCGCGACGGCGGCGGCCGTCACGGCGGCGCCGAGGAGCGCGGCGAGCATCGCTCCGGTTGCCGCCCCGGGGGACGCGCAGTAGTCTTCCGCGCCGCCGCCGGTCTCGTCCGGTGGGAGCACGCCGTGAAAGGTTGTCATCAGTGCGGAACGCCCTGGTCGAATCCCGGGACCCCCGGCTTCGACGCGACGTGCTCGAAGTGTGGCGCGGCGCTGCACGCGTGCAAGAGCTGCCGCCACTACGATCCGTCGCGCGCCTGGAACTGGTGCAAGAGTCTCTCGGCCGACCCGCCGCGCGACGCCGAGGGGAAGAACCAGTGCGAGGAGTTCGATCTCGGCGAGGTCGTCGTCGACGACGAGCAGAAGCGCCGCAAGTCGCGCGAAGCGTTCGACCGGCTCTTCAAGAAGCCCTGAAGGCGGTCCGCCCCGGGGCGGCGCAGGTCCGATCCGCGGCAGGCTGGCGCCGGCTTCTCGGCGGGATCATCGCGGGCTCTCTGGAGGCGGCACCCGGATTCGAACCGGGGGATAACTGATTTGCAATCAGTCGCCTTGGGCCACTTGGCTATGCCGCCGAAGCGCGCGAACGCTAGCTTGGCCGCGTTGGCATCGCAAGGAAGCGCGCAGTCACGGGGTGTGGCGCAACTGGCAGACGCAGGGGACTTAAAATCCCCCGGCCTCCGGGCCATGAGGGTTCGACTCCCTCCGCCCCGACCAGCGGCTCGCTCAGCGTCCCGAGAGGATCACCGACTCCTGCCCGAAGATCCCGAGCAGGATGCTGAAGCTCCGGAAGTCGGCGAAGTGCACTTCCTCGAAGCCGTTCTGCTTCGCGATGTCGCCGACGGCCCTCGAGTCCCAGCCGACGCTCGCGCCCGTGAAGATCGGATCGCGGACCTCCTTCGTCGAGAGGTCGCTCTGCTTCGTGCCGACGGGCGTCCCGCGCATGTTCGTCGTGAGGGGCAGGCAGATGTCCTCGTAGAGGAGCCCCCGCGGCGTCATGCAGCCGGGTGCGGCGAGCAGGAGCGAGAGGACCGCGGCGAGGCGCGCGGCTCCACGGCGGCGATCAGTCCCCATGGACGATCGTCGTGTAGCTCGCGTAGACGCCGAAGAGGATGAAGAGCTGCTCGCTGTCCATGTGATTCAGGACCTCGATGCCGCCGTCCTTGGCGGCGGCCGCCGACGATGCGTCGCCCCAGGCGACGAGCCAGAGGATGCTGCGAGCCGTCGACGTGCCCGTCTTCGAGCCGAGGCGGGTCACCGAGAGGTCGGTGTCGAGCGGCGTGCGCGTGTGGGAGAACACGCAGGCGCCGGCCAGCAGGGGGAGCGAGAGCGCGAGCGCGAGGCTGCGGAGGAATCTCATGGCCGGGAGTATCGGTCCGCGGCCGCCCGCCGCACAGCGCGCGCTCCGGCGCACGGCTCCCGGCTCTACATCCCGAGCGCCCGCAGCCGCTCCAGGTTCTCCTCGTCGTAGTCGCGGCCCGTCGACGGGTTCACGCCCTTCTCCGTCTCCAGCACCTTCGGCACGCGCCGGAAGCGCGCGTCGGCGGCGAGCGCGCGGAAGCCCGCGAGACCGATCGAGCCGCTCCCGATGTGCTCGTGGCGGTCGACGCGCGAGCCGAGGGGCTTCTTCGCGTCGTTCAGGTGGAAGAGCCCGACCGTCGACGCGCCCACGACGCGGTCGAACTCGTCGAAGACGCGGCGCGCCGACGCCTCCGTCGAGAGGTCGTAGCCCGCCGCGTGCGCGTGGCACGTGTCGAAGCAGGTGCCGATCCGCGGATCGGGAGCGCCGGCGAGCTCCAGCAGGTCGCGCACCTCCTCGAAGCGCGCGCCGAGGCAGGTGCCCTGGCCCGCCGTGATCTCGATCAGGAGCCGCACGCGCGAGTCCGCCGTCGCGTCGAGCGCGCGCCGCATCGCCTTCGCCACGCGCTTCAACCCCGGCGCCGTGCCCGCGCCCACGTGGGCACCCGGGTGGAAGACGAGGTCTCCGATCCCGTAGGCGTCGCAGCGTCGGATCTCGTCGACGAAGGCCCGGTACGACTTCTTCGCCATCTCCCCCGTCGACGCCAGGTTGATCAGGTAGCTGTCGTGGGTCGCCGCGTAGAGGACGCCGCTCTCCGCGCAGGCGGCGCGGAAGCGCTCTGCCGCCTCGGGATCGACGGGCCTCGCCTCCCACTGGCTGCTGTTCTTCGTGAAGACCTGGATCGCGTTCGCGCCGAGGGCGCGGTAGGCGGCGAGCCGGCGCACGCCCTCGTGGAGCCCGCCGGCGACGGAGACGTGCGACCCGAGGAGCGTCGGCGCGTCGTCCTTCCGGCCGGAGCCGCTCCGCGCGCCGGCGCCGCTCCCCGCGCGCCTCAACGCCGCGCCGCCCGGTCCAGCAGGAACTGCACGAGCGTGCGCACGCCGACGCCGTTCGCGCCGGAGGAGTGGAGGTAGTCGCGCTCGCGGCCGCCCCAGGCGGTGCCGGCGATGTCCATGTGCACCCACTTCGCCTTCTTCACGAAGTGCGCGAGGAACGCGCCGCCCGCGATGGCGCCGCCGCCGTCCTTGCCGGAGTTGATGTTCTTCAGGTCGGCGAGGTCGCTCTTCATCTGGTCGCGATGCACGTCCCAGAGCGGCAGCGGCCAGCACCGCTCGCCGGCGCGCTCTCCCGCGTCGCAGACGGCGTCGCGCGTCGCGTCGTCGTTGCCGAGCACGCCCGTCGCCTCGTGACCGAGCGCCACGACGACGGCGCCCGTGAGCGTCGCGAGGTCGACGATGACGTCGGGCTCGAACTCCTTCTCCACGTAGCAGATCGCGTCGCAGAGGATGAGACGCCCCTCGGCGTCCGTGTTCAGCACCTCGATGGTCGTGCCGTTCATCGCCTGGAGCACGTCGCTCGGCTTGTAGGCCTTGCCGTCCGGGAGGTTCTCGGAGGCCGGCACGACGCCGATCACCTCGAGGGGCAGGTCCATCTCGCGGAGCGCGTGGAAGAGCCCCAGCACGGCGCCGCCGCCGCACATGTCGTACTTCATCTCGTCCATGGCGGCCGAGGGCTTGATGGAGATGCCGCCCGAGTCGAACGTGAGACCCTTGCCCACGACGGCGATGCGCTCGCGGACGCGTCCCTTCGGCCGGTAGCGCAGGACGATCAGCTTCGCCGGCTCGCTGGAGCCCTGGGAGACGCCGAGGAGCGCGCCCATGCCGAGCCGCTTCATGTCCTTCTCCTCGAGGACCCGGCAGGTGACGCGCCGGCCCGCGAGCTTGTTCGCCGCCGCCGCGAGCACGCGGGGCGTCGCGAAGTTCGCCGGCGAGTCCTCGAGGTCGCGCGCGAAGTTCACGGCCTCGGCCACGCGCGCGCCGCGCTCGACGCCGTGCACGAAGTCGGAGCCCTTGCCGTGGAGCACCGCGCGCTCCGGGCTCTTCTGCTTCGCCGACGCCTTCCGCGCCTCGGCGCCCTTGAACCGCAGATTGCGGTAGGAGGCGAGCACGACGCCCTCCGCCAGCGAGCGCCCCACGACGCCGGGGTCGAGCGCCTTCGGCAGGTCCGCCGCCAGCGCGATCGAGAGCTTCGTCGCGCTGCGGTCGCGGGCCGCGGCCCAGGCGATCGCGGCGCCGCGCCGGAGCTCCTCCGCCCCGAGCTTCCCCTTCGGGCCGAGACCCACGAGCGCCACGCGCTCGACGCGGCTTCGTCCCTCGGGGTAGGCGACCACCGTCTGACGCAGCTTCCCCCGGAAATCGGCGAGGACGCGCGCCGGGAGCGAGAGCCCCGAGGGCAGCTCCGGTGCGACGCCCTCGATGCAGAGGAGCGCGAGGAGCGGCGTCGTCTCGGCGCCAGCGGCGCGCTCGGAGGAGGTGATCTTCATGGGCGGTGGTGAGGCGGCTGCGGGTCCGCCCGGAGGGGCCGCGCATTGGACAGGTCGACCCGCGCGCCTTCAAGGAGCGCGGGCTCGCGCTCATCCCGCCGGCCGGCAGAAGCACGACGCCTCGATCGCGACATCGGCGTGCGCCCAGGCGGCGCGGAAGCGTTCCTCGACGACCGACGCTTCCTCGACGCGGCCCGCGCGCCGCAGGCTCTCGGCGAGTCCGTGGAGCGACCAGCCGTTCTCGGCGTGGCGCGCGAGGTCCTCGCGGTAGACCGCCTCCGCCGCCTCGAGACGACCGTCGGCGAGCAGGAGCGCGCCGAGCGCGTGGCGCACCGGCTGCATCCATCCGGGCGGCTCCGAGTAGGGAAGCGTGTCCTCCGTCGCCGCCGCCTCGCGGAGCGCCGCGAAGGCGGCCTCCCGCTCGCCGCGGTGGTAGAGGATCTCCCCGCGCATCGTGTCGCGTGCGATCGAGAGGAGCGTGCCCACCTTCGCGCTCCGCACCTTCTGGTCCGGCGGGATCGGCGCGGCGACGCGGTCGAAGGCCGCCTGCTCCGCGTCCGCCTCCGCGAGGCGCCCCGTCGTCGCGAAGGCGACGGCGCGGGCGTGGTGCGCGAGCGCACGCGCGATCGGGAAGCGCTCCTCGGGGAGCGGCTCCGCGAGGATCTCCTCCCACATCCCGAAGCGCATCATCACGTGGACCGGCACGAACAGGAACGCCTCGATCGACCGCGGGAGATCGCCGAGAGACTCCTTCGGGAGCTTCGCCACCATCGTGCGCGCCGCCTCGAGGGCGCGCCCGCGGGAGCCCTGGAACATCGCGGCCCAGATCAGGAAGTGGTGGTTGTGCGCGCGGTAGTAGTGGTAGACGCCCTGCTCCGGCGAGCGCGCGAAGAAGGCGTCGTCGGCGGCGATCGCGCGCTCGTTCGTCGCGATCGCGTCGGCGTAGCGCCCCACGCGGATGTCGATGTGCGCCGGCATGTGCAGGAGGTGGCCCGCCGCCGGCGCCGCCGCGCGGAGGCGATCGGCCGCGACGAGGCCGCGCTCCGGTGTGCTCGAAGCCTCCACGGCGTGGACCCAGAAATGGTTCGCCCCCGCGTGGTCCGGCGCGAGGCCGAGCACGCGCTCGAGGGTCGCCACGATCTCCGGCGTGTGCGGACCGCGGTCGCCGTCGACGGGCCACTCGCGCCAGCGCTTCGAGACGTTCATCAGCGCGTCGGCGAAGAGCACGCCCACGTCGATGTCGTCCGGGAAGCTCCGCCACACCTCGCGCATCGCCGCCGCGTAGGCGTCGTCGAGGGGCTGGCGGTCCTTCGGCGCCGGGTCGGCGAAGCGCTGCGCCATCGCGTCGATCAGCGCGCGCTCCACGGGCGCGGCGTGCTCCGCGAGCGCGCGCGCTTCCTGCGCCGCCTCGTGCGCACGCGCCGCGCGCCTCGCGTCCGTGAGCGGCAGGTTGATGTTCGGCCCGAGCGCGTAGGCGACGCCCCACCAGGCCATCGCGCAGTCGGGATCGAGACGCGCCGCCTCGCGGAACGCCGCCTCCGCCGCGTCGTGCTGGAAGGCCCAGCAGAGGGCGAGCCCCTGGTCGAAGTAGCGCTGCGCGAGCTCCACGCGCGTCGAGACGGGTCTCTGCGTGACTCCGAGCCCCTCGTAGAGCGGCGGCAAAACGGAGACGCAGGCCGCGAGGACGAGCGCGAGAGGCAGGGGCGCGAGACGGAAGCGATGCATGCGGATCCTCGCCGGAGGGCGGAGAGCGGGGTGGCGCCCGGCGATTGTGGCGGATCCGTCGCCGATCCGCAGGCGCCGTTGCCCTCGGCTCACGCGCCCCGACCTCGCGCTCTACGATCTTGCGTCCGTGGAATAGACCCCCTCCCCTCCACGGGCCTCGATTACCCGATGATCTCTGCCGCGCTCGCAACGCTCGCTACCGTTTCGCTGCAGGGCGGGCAACCCGCATCGGCACCCGTGCCGCCTCCGCTGCCGAATGCGATTCGCCTCGGCGACACGCTCACGCT
Organism: uncultured Planctomycetales bacterium; assembly: GCA_964545855.1. GTDB lineage: Bacteria > Planctomycetota > UBA1135 > UBA1135 > JACQFD01 > CAZJHD01. The sequence continues at coordinate 78,148 of CAZJHD010000017.1, read as the reverse complement.
CCCGATGGACCGGATCGGCAACGTGGGCCACGTGCTACGCCTCGATCTCGCAGTCGTCGAGCCTCTCACCCTCGTCGCCGAGAGCTATGACGGGGACGTGTCCATCGCCGTGGAAAACGGCAATGGGACAGTGCTCGCTTTCGACGACGACACGGGCACTCAAACGAATGCACATCTGTTCTGGAGTCCCTCCGACACGGGCAGCTTCTCCGTTCGTCTTTCGGCGAAGCCGCCGCGGACCGGCACAGCGACGATCCGTGTGCTGCGGGGGAACCTCGACGCCGAACCGCCGGATCCAAGACGCGCAGCGAAGGACTACGGGGAGTTCGCCTACTACCGCGCCATGCGCAGGACCGACGAAGCGAGGGTCACTCTGGCCCTGGAGCTTCTCGCGGCCCTCTCCAGCCCGAGCGACCGTCACTCCGTTCGACAGTCGATCGAGACGGCCTGCGCGGGAATCGCCGAGTCGAACGCCCTATTGCAGCAAGCAAAGAACGCGCGAGAAGCCGGTGATGTCGCAGTCGCGCGCGAGCACATCCATGCGGCTTGGATTCGCCTCGAATCGATTCCGGCATCCGAGGAGTCGTCGCTCGTCGCAGAAAGCGCATGGAGTCTCGGATTCGACGCCTACGGACTCGCGGATCTCCGGACCGCCGCGAGCGCTTGGAACTGCGCTCTTCGCCATCTCGAGCGCATTCTTCCGGACGACCACCCCGACCTGCTCGTCGCTCGCCAGAACGTGGCGGTGACGGCGAAGGCGCAGGGAGATCTCTCTCGCGCGCGGTCTCTCGATGAGCGTGTCGTCGCGTCGAACGAACGCACGCTCCCAGAGGGTCATCCCTATCTCTTGGCGGCGCGCCAAGGCCTCGCCGCCACGGCAGCATCGCAGGGTGATCTTCCTCGCGCCCGCGCCCTCTTCGAGAGCACCCTTGCCGTCTACGAGCGCACACTCCCCGAAGACCACCCCGTTCTGCTCACGGCTCGCCACAATCTCGCCGCCACGTTGTTCGAGCAGGGCGACTCGGCTCGCGCGCGCGCCCTCGAGGAGAGCGTTCTCGCCGTGCGCGAACGGACTCTTGCCGAAGACGACTCCGATCTCCTCCGCACGCGACAGAACCTCGCTCTGATCGTTGAGGCACAGGGTGATCTCGCCCGCGCACGCGCCCTCGAGGAGAGCGTTCTCGCGGTGCGCGAGCGCACGCTCCCCGAGGACCACCCCGACTTGCTCGCGGCGCGCCAGAACCTCGCCGCGTCGGAGGCCAATCGGGGCGATCTCACCCGCGCTCGCGCACTCAAGGAAACCGTCCTCGCCGCACGCGAACGCACTCTCCCCGAAGATCATCCCGACTTGCTCGCTGCTCGCCAGAGCCTCGCAGTGACGGCTAGAGCGCAAGGCGACCTCTCTCGAGCGCGCATCCTCCAGGAGAGCGTGCTCGCCGCTTACGAGCGCATTCTCCCCGAGGACCACCCCAATCTCTTGCGGACGCGCGAGGGACTAGCGCTGACGGTGGCGGATCAGGGCGATCTCCGCCGCGCGCGAGCCCTCCTCGAGAGCGTCCTCGGCGCGCGCGAGCGCGCTCTTCGCGACGACCACCCCGAGCTGCTGAAGGCCCTCCACAACCTCGCCCGAAACCTGGCTTCGCTCCGGGACATGGATTCGCTGGGACCGGTGCTGAGCAGGCTCGCGTCCGGGGCACGCGCTCAGATCCGAGGGGCAGCCATCCTGGCTCCGCGTGAGGTGCAAGCTGCCGCCGCGGCTCAGGAAAGGTCCCTCGGTTTGGGTCTCTCGCTCACGAGGCTCGAGCCGGATCCGGACGAGCTCTTGCCCGCGTTCTTCGCCTGGATCGAGACACGGCGCGCGGCGGCAGCCGTTGAGGGCTCCGCAGCACAATTCTCCGACGATCCCGAAGTCGAGGATCTCCGTCGGGCCGTGAGCGCAGCCCGTCAGCTCTCGTCGGATCTCACGAGCGGCCTCGGCGGGGGAGTCGATCCATCACGACCCACTGCGTCGACAGTGCTCGCGGCTTCAAGCCGCCGCGACGACGCCGAGCGCGCACTCGCGCAGGCGCTGGCGCAACGCGGAAGGCTTCCTGTCGAAGTCGATTGCAGCTCTCTCGCTTCCGCGCTCCGTCCTGGCGAAACAGCCGTAGGCTTCCATGGATACACGCGGTGGAACAGCCAGAACGAGGCGCCGAACAGCTGGTCCGCGAATCGTTCGCTCCTCGTTCACGTCGTCGCTCCCGACGGATCGCTTCAAAGGATCGAGCTCGGGCCCCTCGCACCGATCGAGGAGGCCGTCGAGGTCTGGCGCCTCGAACTCGGGTCCTCGGTCGGACGAGGCGCCGGTGCGATCACGGGCGGAGCCACCGAGGCGCAAGCGAGATCGGCGTTCGCGAGCCGCCGCCTCCGCGAACTCGTCGTCGATCCGATCCGCGCGGCCGCGCCGAACTCCCGCAGCTGGAGCGTCTGCCTCGACGGAGCGCTCCACCTCGTTCCCCTCGAGGCTCTGCCGACAGAGCGGGGTGTCCTCGGCGACGAGGTCGAGATCCGCAACGAAGTGAGCTTCGAGCGTCTGCTGCGAAAGCGAGTCGCGCCGACCGGCGAGCCGTCACTCCTCGTGATCGGCGGCGTCGATTTCGGTGCCGAGGCGACGGGCGCTTCGATCGCAACGGCATCGTCGCCTCCTTTGGCGCGCTCGGCGGAAGAGCGCGGTGGCGTGCACTTCGGGGCGCTCCCGAGGACGTCGGAGGAGACCCAGGCCATCGCCTCCTACTTCGAGACGGTCTTCGGCGAGGAACCGCGGTTCCTCGAGGGCGCGCGGGCGACGAAGGCGGCCTTCGTTGAGGCGGCGCCGCGCGCGCGCTGGCTGCACCTGGCGACCCATGGGTACTACTCCGACGCCAACGTGAGGGTCCTCGGCGAGCCGGACCGCGACGTCTCGCACGTTTTGTGGCAGCGCGCGTCCCTCGAGGAGACCGTGAAGGGCCTCTCTCCCTACACCCTCTGCGGCCTCGCCCTCGCCGGCGCCAATCGCGGCCGCGACTCGCTCGGACGCGTGCCGGGCATCCTCACGGCCGAGGAGCTCGCGGGGCTCGACCTCCGCCGCTGCGAGCTCGCCGTGCTCTCGGCCTGCGAGACGCACGTCGGCCTCGACCGCGGCGCGAGCGGCATGGCGTCGCTCCAGGCCGCACTCCACGCCGCCGGCGCGCGCAGCGCGATCACGTCCCTCTGGAAGGTCGACGACGAGCGCACGCGCGAGCTGATGGTCGACTTCTATCGGCGGCTCTGGGTCGAGGAGCAGCCTGTCGCCGCGGCGCTCTGGAACGCGAAGAAGGCCGCACGCGCGAAGGGCTGGCCCGTGCGCGACTGGGCTGGCTGGATCCTCACGGGCGACCCCGGCGACGATCCCGATCGCTCCCCCGCCACGCGCCCCGCGAACGCGACTTCCTCGGACCGATGACCTCCCCCGCTCTCGCGCTCCTCGCCGTCCTGACCCTCCAGGACTCCCGGCCCGCCTCGGCTCCCGCGCCGGCGATGCCGCCGGCGATCCGGCTCGGCGACTCGATCCCGCTCCCGCTCGACCGGATCGGCGACGAAGGCCGCGTCCTGCGACTCGACGTCGCCATCTCGGAGACTTTCACGATCCTCGCGGAGAGCTTCGACGACGACGTGGCGCTCGCCGTGGAGGACGCGAGCGGAGCCGTGCTCGCGTCCGACGACGACTCCGGCACGGAGACGGATGCGCGCGTCGTCTGGACTCCCCGTGGCGCGGGAACGTTCACGGTGCGTCTCACGGAGAAGGGCCTCCGGAGAGGCCGCGCGACGGTCCACGCGCTCCGCGGCGCCCTCGACTCCGCGCCGCCGGAGCCGTCCGTCGCGGCTCGCGCGCACTGGGAGCTCGCCTACGACCGAGCTCGAAGCCGCGGGGACGAGGCGAGAGCCGATCTCGCTCTCGACCGACTGGCGTCGATCGACGGATCCGGCGATCGGGAAGCGGCCCGAGCGGAGCTCGAGCGCGTCCGCACGGAGACCGCGGAGGCCGCAGCGCTCGAGAAGGAGGCCGAGACCGCTCGGGCGTCGGGAGACCTCGGGGCCGGCCGCGCGCTCCTGCGCGCGGCCCTGGAGCGCATCCACGAGATCGAGGGCTCCGAACGGAGCGCCCTCGTCGCGAATCGCGCATGGAGCCTCGGAACGCTCGCGTACGGGCTGGGAGACCTCGATGCGGCGGCGTCCGCGTGGGAGCACCCGCTCCGATTCCGGGAGCGCTCGCTCCCGCCGGGCCACCCCGACCTGATCGGGACGCGCTTCAACGTCGCCAACGTGGCGCGGCAGCGGGGAGACCTCGCGCGCGCGCGGACGCTCGAGGAGGGCGTTCTCGCGGTAATCGAGCAGACTCTTCCGGAGTCGCACCCGCGTCGGCTCAAGGCGCGACAGGGCCATGCCGTCACGCTGAAGGTCCTCGGCGAGCTCTCGCGCGCCCGCGCACTCGAGGAAGGAGTGCTCGACGCGTTCGAGCGCTCGCTCCCGCCGGATCACCCGGAGGTCCTGTGGGCGATGCAGAACCTCGCCGGGACCCTGCACGCCCAGCGCGAATTCGATCGCGCGGCATCGCTCCAGGAGAGGGTCCTCGAAGTCCGCGAGCGCACTCTCCCGGAGGATCACCCGGATCGGATCGCGGCGCGCTCGAACCTCGCTGGGACGATGGCGATGCGAGGCGACCTCGCCCGCGCGCGGGCCATCTTCGAGAGCGTCCTCGAAGCGATCGAGCGCGGGCTGCCGGAGGGCCACCCGGAGCTCCTCAAGGCTCGCCAGAACCTGGCGGCGGTGGCGAAGGCGCAAGGAGACTTTCCTCGAGCGAGAGCGCTCGAGGAGAGCGTGCTCGCGGCACGCGAAGCATCGCTTCCGGCGGACCACCCCCATCTGCTGAAGACGCGGCAGGCGCTGGCGGTCACGCTGAAGCAGCTGGGAGACCTCGCTCGCGCGCGGGTGCTCGAGGAGAGCGTCCTCGACGCCTTCGAACGAACGCTCACCGAGGACCATCCGGATCTCCGCGGGGCTCGCCAGAACCTCGCGAACACGGCGAGGCTGCAGGGCGATCTCGCGCGGGCTCGGGCGCTCGACGAGAGCGTGCTCGCCGCCCAGGAGCGGCTGCTCCCGGCGGGTCATCCGGACTTGTTGGCGGCGCGAGAGAACCTCGCAGCGACCCTGTTCGAGATGGGAGATCTCTCGCGCGCGCGAGCGCACTTCCAGGACGTTCTCGACGCGCTGGAGAACCGGTTTCCCGAGGACCATCCGGATGTCCAGTCGGCGCGACTGAATCTCTCCGTGACGCTCGTTTCCCTCGGCGCCGCCGGCGAGATGGCCCCCGTGCTCGCGCGCGCGCTGGCGGCGGCCGTGCAGGAGCTGCGGAGCGCGGGCGCCCTCGCGCCTCGGGAAGCGCAGTCGGTCGCCGCGGCGCAGGAGCATCTCGTGGGCGTGAGCCTCTCGCTCGCGTCCCTCGCGGACGGGGAGCCTGGCTTCGGGGAATCGGTCTTCGACTGGCTCGAGACGCGGCGTGCGTTCGCCGCGGCGCCCGTCTCGGCGGGACGCGAGGAGACCTCGCCCGAGATCGAGGAGCTGCGGCGCGCCGTGCGCGAGCTGCGCGCCCGATCGGCGGATCTCGTGAGCGACCTCGGCTCTCGGAGCGCGGGAGAGCCGCCGAGCAGCGGCGCGATCGCCGAAGCGGCGCTCCGCCGAGACGATGCGGAGCGGGATCTCGTCCTGGCCCTCGCGGCGCGGGGCATCGTGCCGACAGAGGTTCGGCTCCGGACGCTCGCGCCGACCCTCGGAGCGGAAGAGGCGGCGGTGGGTTTCCTTCGGCCCACGCTCTTCGAAGCCGAGCACATCGGGCGGCACGAGCTCGTCGGGACGCCTTCGCTCCTCGCCCACGTCGTCCTGCCGGACGGGGCTCTTCGCCGCGTCGATCTCGGCCCGCTCGCTCCGATCCAGGAAGCCACCGAGAGCTGGCGGGCCGCGATGGACGCGCCCACGGGACGAGGCGTCGGTGGCGTCGCTTCCGGACCGAGCTCCGAGGGCGGGAGCCCGATCGATTGGGGCCGCCGCTTGCGCGAGCTCGTCGTCGATCCGATCCGGGCCGCCGCTCCGGGCGCGCGCCGCTGGCGCGTCTGCCTCGACGGGCCGCTGCACCTCGTGCCGCTGGATGCCCTGCCGACCGAGAAGGGCGTCCTCGGCGACGAGATCGAGGTCCGCCACGAGGTGAGCTTCGCGCGACGGCTGCGGGCGCGCGCCGCGCCCGCCGGGAAGCCGTCGCTCCTCGTGATCGGCGGCGTCGACTTCGGGACCGAGCCGGCCGGTGCGTCGCTCGCGATGGCCGCGTCGCCGACCGTCGCCCGGTCCGCCGGCGAGCCGGGGTTCGTGCATTTCGGGGAGCTCGCCAAGACGGCGGAGGAGGCCCGGGCCATCGCGTCCGACTTCGAGACCGTCTTCGGCGAGGAGCCGCGCCTCCTCGAGGGCGCGCGCGCCACGAAGGCGGCCGTCGCGACGGCGGCGCCGGAGGCGCGCTGGCTGCACCTCGCGACCCACGGCTACTTCTCCGACGCGGAGGTGAAGGTCCTCGGCGAGCCGGATCGCGGGGAGCGCAGGTCGCTCTGGCGGCGATCGACCCTCGAGGAGACCGTGAAGGGCCTCTCCCCCTTCACGCTCTGCGGCCTCGCCCTCGCCGGCGCGAACCGCGGCCGCGATGCGCTCGGCCGCGTGCCGGGGATCCTCACGGCCGAGGAGCTGGCGGGCCTCGACCTGCGGAACTGCGAGCTCGCCGTGCTGTCGGCCTGCGAGACGCACGTCGGCCTCGACCGGGGCGCGAGCGGCATGGCCTCGCTCCAGGCGGCGCTTCACGCCGCCGGCGCGCGCACGGCGATCACGTCGCTCTGGAAGGTCGACGACGAGCGCACCCGCGAGCTGATGACCGACTTCTACCGGCGGCTCTGGGTCGAAAGGTCGCCCGTTGCCGTCGCGCTCTGGAACGCGAAGAAGGCCGCGCGCGCGAAGGGCTGGCCGATTCGAGACTGGAGCGGCTGGATCCTCACGGGCGATCCGGGCGACGGGTAGAGTCCGGTCGCCTCGAGAGCCGATCGCAAGGCGAGGGCGACGAAGGGTCGCTCGACCCTACGAGGAAGAGAGTCTCTCGTCCGTCCGGCGGACGATCCCGACACGCTCTCGACCGTCTCGGCGGCTTGCTACGATCCGAGCGACGGTCGACTCGACGAACGCAACGGGACCTCGGACGGCTCGGCGATTCGGTCGTAGCGCGACTCGAAGTCTCGACAGAACTCCCCAGGCACCTCCATGCTCCCCGAGGAACCCACGCCCGAATCGATCGAGCGGACCCTGCGCCTCGGGGAGGACTCGCGGAACGAGTTCAAGTCGGTGGTTCGCAGGCGTCCCCAGGCGGACGACCTCGCGGCCGCTATCGTCTCCTTTGCCAACAGCGGAGGCGGGCGACTCTGGCTCGGCGTGGATGCCGATTCCACCCCCTCGGGAGTCGGCGACCGCGCGAGCGCCGACGATCTGCTGACGCTCCTCGACGACGTGTGCCAGCACAACGTGGAGCCGCCGATCGCGTGCCGCCACGTGAAGGTCGAGTACGGCGCGGTCGCGCTGCTCGTCACCGAAGTACCGGGATTCGCCCCGGGGAGGCCGTACCGGACGAGCGGCGGCAAGTACTACGTGCGCGGCGGCGCGAGCCGACGGCTCGCGTCGGGCGACGAAGTGCGCCGGCTCGTCCAGTCCGCGGCCGCGTCCGCGCTCGTTCCCGACGAGCTGCCCGTCCCGGGGACGAGCCTCGACGATCTCGACTCGACGCGATTCCGAGAGTTCCACCGCCTCGCTTACGGCGATGAGCCGCCGACGGACGCCGAGGCCCTGCGAAGGCTCCTCACGGCCCTCAAGATCCTCACGACGGAAGGCCTCTCGCTCATGGGCGTCCTCTGCTTCGCGCGCGATCCGCAGCGGCCGCTTCCCTGGGCGCGCGTCTCGGCTGCGCGGAGCCCCGGGGTCGACGTCGGCATGGAGTTCCTCGATCGCAAGGAGATCGGCGGCACGCTCGACGCGCAGATCACGGGAACGGAGCGGTTCATCCTCGACCACCTCCGGTCTCCGTCGCGCATCGAGGGATTCGAGTCCGAGGCGCCGGAGCCGAGCCTTCCCCTCGAGGCGATTCGCGAGGTCGTGCGCAACGCGATCGCCCACCGCGACTACGCGATCCGCAGCCCGATCCTGGTGACGGTCTACGACGATCGTCTCGAGGTCTCGAGCCCGGGGCGGCTCCTGAACTCGGTGTCCGTGGAGGCGGTGCGGCTCGGCGTCCACGTCGAGCGCAATCCCCTCCTCGCCGGCGTCCTCGCGAAGCGCGGCATGATGACGGAGCGCGGCAGCGGCGTGCCTCGCGTGCTCCGGATCATGCGGGAGCAGAGCCTCCCTGAGCCCGAGATCGAGGAGCGGGGTCCTTCCCTCTTGGTGGCACTCCGCACGAAGCCCGCGTCCCGATGACCGAAACGTCGAGCGGCGCGGGGCCGTGGTGGGAGTCGGTCCCTCCCGGCGAGCCGATAGAGCTCGGCTTCGTTCGCCTCGATCGCGTGGGATCGAGCGGAGACTTCGAGCTCTCCGAGGGGACCGCGCTCGCGCGCCGCGCGGAATTCCACCGCGCCGTTGAGGAGATCGCGAGGGCCTTCGACGCGATGGAGCCGCTCGGCTGGCAGGGCGACGGCGTGATGATCTTCGTGAGCGAGCACGGCTCACGACGCCCGCGGTCGACGGAGACGATCACCGGCGCCGCGATGCGGGCGGGCCTGCTCGGGATCGAGCTCCTGGAGCACCTCGCGAAGAGCGGGTTCGACATGCGGATCGCGGCCCACTGCGGACGCGTGCCGTTCGAGCGAGACAGCGGCAAGCTCGCGAGCCCCGACCTCGACCGCTGCGGCCACCTCGAGCGCGCCGCACCCGCGAAGTCGCTGGCGGTGACCGACGACGTTCTGCGGTCGCTCCCGGCGAAGCTCCGGACCAGGCTCCAGTACCTGGGAACCACTCTCCGCGACCGGACTGTCGCGCACGTCTACCCCGCCGCCGCGGCCAAGCGACGCGACGCGTCGAAGTTCGTCGCGTCCGCCGAGGACCTCGAGCCGCGCCGAGCGAAGCTCCTCGCGGCGCTCGACGCCCCCGCCGTCCGCAGGCTCCGCTACGTCGGCCTCCGGCTCACGAGGAAGGAGCCGCCGAGCCTCGACCTTGCGAGCGTCTTCACGCCACTCGAGGTCGAGGTGCGGCGCCTGCAACTCGCGGACGCGCTGCTCCCGATCGAAGCGATCGAGCGCGCGAGGAAGCGCACTCGAGACCCCAAGAAGGGCGCTCCGCTGCACGACGTTCTCTCGATCGCTCCCTGGTCGCTCCGCCGTGACCTCACCTCACCGCAACCGTTCGAGGTGGTCTTCGCGAAGCAGCGCCATCTCGTCGTCCTTGGCGACCCCGGCAGCGGGAAGTCGACGCTCCTCAAGTGGCTCGCACTCACGGCCGCCGACGGTCGATCCACGTGCCGTGCGCGCTTGGGGATCGATGAACGGCTCCTTCCCGTCCTCGTCTCGATCGGCCGCTTGCTGGAGATCCGCGAGTCCTTGCGACGCACGGACGACGCGACTGCCGATCCGCCGACTGTCCTCCGGTCGATCGCGCGCTACCTCCATGCGTCTCAAACCGGGCTCGAGGAGGCATCGATCGCGAGGCTGCTCGAGACCGAGCTGGACGCCGGACGCTGCCTCGTTCTGCTCGACGGAGTCGATGAGGTGCCGGCTGGCCAACGAGACGACGCCGCGAGCTGGATCGAGCAATTCGCCGCACTGTTCCCGAAGAGCCGATTCGTCGTCACGAGCCGGATCCTGGGCTTCGGGCCGCTCGATCTCCCTGAGCGCGGAGAGGTAGTCCTGCTGCCGTTTGGGGACGAGCAGGTCGCTCGATACCTTCGCAATTGGTTCACTGCCTATCGCACCTGGGAGTCGGCGCTCGACGACGAGGCCGCCGAGCGCGACCGTCCGACTGCAGAAGGGGAGGCCGCCGATCTCGCAAAGTCGTTGCGTAGCGACTCGCGCCTCGGCGCCCTCGCGCGCAACCCATTCCTGCTCTCGGCCCTTGCGCTGGTGCATCGCGCAGAGGGTCAGCTTCCGTCGCATCGAGTTCGCGTCTACGAGATCGTGGCGCGGGCGCTCTGCGAGACCTGGAGCAACGCCCGCCGACTCGTCGCGGGCGCTCGTAGCGCTTCGGCGCGCCTCGAGTACGAGTCCGAGGCGGTGCCCGTCCTCGGCCGGCTCGCCTACTGGCTCCACGTGCACCACGCCGCAGGCGCCGCTCCACGCTCGGAAGTGGAGGCACGCATCGCCTCGGCGCTCGTCGAGCGCAGCGGCGTCGCGGCGGGAGTCGCCGAAGCCTCGGCGCGCGAGTTCCTGCGCAAGGCCGAGGACGAGCTCCAGATCCTCGTCGAGCGCGGCCCGGGCCTCGTGGGGTTCCTCCACCTCACGTTCCAGGAGTTCTTCGCCGCGGCGCACCTCCACGCGACGGAGCAGTTCGGCTCCGTCGCAAGGAGGCGCTGGTTCGATTCCCGCTGGGAGGAGGTGCTCCTCCTGGGCATCGGCTCCCTCTCGATCCTTCAAGGACGACCAGCGGCAGCAGAGAAGCTGATCGGCGACCTCCTGACCCGGTGGACGGTGCCCCGCTATGCGTGGATCACGAAGCGCCTGCACAAGAACGTCCTCTTCGCCGCCCGCTGCTGCGTCGACGCACCGAACGTCGCAGCGAAGACGGTCGACGAGGTGATCGAGCGGCTCGTCCCGTGCCTGCTGGACGAGGAGATCGAGGCCTTCCGCCGGCTCGCGCTGGGAGTCCTGCCTCGGTTGGTCGGATCGCGGATCGGCGAAAGAGCATTCGATGCGGTTCTCGCGGCCTTGACCGCTTCGAACTGCGCGAAGCAACGAGCCAGGGTGGCGGAGAGTCTGGGCGCACTACGCGATGTGCGCGCTCTCACACCCCTCATCCGATTGATCCGGAGTGCGGAAGAGGCGTCGATTCGTAGCGCCGTCGCCGAATCACTCGGCGCAATTGGAGACACGGCAGCCCTCGAAGCCCTGGTCGGGTCTCTTCGCGAGGACGACGACCCTAGAGTCCGCAGCTCCGCCGCGAGAGCGCTTGGATCGCTCGGCGACGCGCGCGCGCTCGGGCCATTGCTGGAGACCCTTCGAAACGACAAGGAGGTCGTCGTCCGTTTCGCTGCTGGTGCGGCCGTGGGAACGACTCGATGGGAGCGATGCGCCGAGACGCTCGTTGCGGTGCACGACGCAGGGAAGGATTGGTGGGTCCGCTTCGCGGCTACTCTGGGCCTCGTAAAGGCGGGAGACGCTCGCGCGGGCGAGTTCCTCGTGCGCGTATCCCGTGATGCGATCGCCCCGTTCGCTCGAGTCGCAATCGTATGCCTTCGAATTGCATTCACCCAGCCGGGTCCAATCGAGCCGTTTGTGAAGGCGTTGCGCGAATCAACTTCGAGCGACAACCGTGCGATGGCTGCGACCCTCCTCGGAGCGTCTCGAGACTCGCGTGCACTCGAGCTCCTGCTCGAGCGGCTTCGGCGAGAGCCGGATGAGTCTGTTCGCGGAGCAATCACCGTAGCACTCAGCTTCCTCAAAGATGCGCGCAGCGTCGCTCCCCTTCTCGAACTCTTGCGCAACGACGAGAACAGCTCCATTCGCGGGCATGCTCTCGATGCACTAGGCTCGCTCCGCGACTCGCGCGCTCTCGAACCCGTGCTCGCGATATTCCGTTCGGGAACAGCGGCGGACGTCCGTGCATCCGCCGCGCGCGCGCTCGGCGAGCTGCGAGATCTCCGCGCCCTTGGCCCTCTCCTCGAAGCGCTCGACTCGGAGCCGGAAACGAGCGTGCTCAATGCGGTCGGTGATGCACTCGTTGCTCTCTCTCAGAGGATTCTCGGTGGAACGCCGACCACAGTGCGGCCGACGCCGACCCCTCGCCGCAAAGAGAGGCCGCGAGGCCGCAGGACGCGGAAGCGGTCGTCGCGCCGCTGACTCGCCGCGCCCTCTCACTCCTCCTCCCGCAACTCGATCCGACCCGCCTGCTCGTCGAGCGAGGCGCGGGCGCGCGCGCCGGACCACCACGCGTCCCAGCCGCCCGCTCCCGCGGCCGAGCCCGCGAGCGCCTCGAGGGCGCCGCGCGCGGAGGCGCCGGCGGCTCCGGGCTCCGCGGCCGCCGCGACGAGACGGTCGACCTGGAGCAGCGCGAAGGGCTCCAGAACGTCCCGTGCGTTGCGCGCGCGGCGAAGCACTCCCATCGCCGCGTCGATCGCGAGCGCGGGGCTGCCTGCCTGCGCATGCGCGACGGCGAGGCCGAAGGACGCCCGCAGCGACTGCGGCCGCAGAGCGAGCGCCTCCTCGAACTTCCGCACGGCCCGGGCGTCCGTCGCCGGCGTGCCCGGCGCGAGGTCGAGGGCGGCGATGCCCGTTCCGAAGAGTCGGTCGAACTCGGCGTCCACCGTCCCCGCCGGCACCTCGCACTCGTCGAAGCCCGCCATGAGGTCGACGTAGCGTGGCGCCGGGGCAACTAGCGAACGCAGGACGAGGCGGGGAGCACGCTCCACGTCCTCGGGCCGCTCCCGCGGCGCCACGAGACGCGAGGCGAGCGCCCGTGTCATCGCCTCGAAGGCCGGCGCGAGGGCGTGCTCGCGGGTCTCGCTCCAGTCGGCCACGACGGCTGCGCGGTCGAGGCTCCGCATCCCGTAGAGCGTCCGCGCGCGCTCGACCCACTCCGTCGCCGACACGCCCCAGGTGGTGCGCGGCGCCACCACCTCGGCCACGGGCCGGTCGTCGGTGTTGGGCACGGCGCCCGCACAGAAGGCCGCGAGCGCCTCCGGCCCCGCGAGCTGCAGCGCGAGGAGATCCTCCGGGCCGTCGATCCCCACCTCCGCGAGCGAGCGCGCGATGTGTGCGTCGTCGAAGGCCCGCTCGAGACGCGCGTAGTCCGCCGGCGTGCCGCCACGCTTGCGTCCCGCGAGCACCGTCGTGAAGCCGGCGTCGAAGAGGACGCAGTCGGCGAAGACGCCGCGGAAGGCCTCGATCAGGCTCCGCGTCACCTCCGGCCCGTAGCTCTGGGTGATCCATTGGCAGGCCACGCCGCCGGGCGCGAGCCGCGCGGCGACCAGCTCGTAGAACTCGCGCGCGTAGAGGTTCGAGACGCCGGCGTCGTCGGGGTCGATGGGGTCCGTCGTGATGACGTCCCAGAGCCGGTCGGAGGCCAGCAGGTGGTTGCGGCCGTCCGCGACGACGACGCGCAGACGCGGATCGGAGAGGACCCCGCCGCTCCCCGCCTCGAACCAGCCTTCCCGGTGCATGCGCAGGATCGTCGGCGAGAGCTCGCACACCTGCAGCGTCTCGAGCGGATGCGACGCGAGGGCGCCGACGGTGATGCCCGCGCCGAGGCCGATCACGAGGGCGCTGCGCGGGTCCTCGTGGAGGAGCGCCGGCAGGTGCCCGAGCAGGCGCAGGTGGAGCATCATCTCGGGGCCGTCCCCCGCCTGGCCGTCGCCGTCGACGAAGAGCGTGCGGTGCCCCGTGCGCGCGTCCTCGACGACGCCCACGGAGGAGACGGCGCCGTCGGCGTAGAAGACGAGACGGTCGCGCGGACTCCCCTGCAGCAGCGCGCGCACGGCCGCGTCCTCGCGGGAGAGCGCGAAGCCGCAGGCGGCGGCGAAGAGCGCCAGCAGCCCGACGAGGAGCGGCATCGACCGCCGCGTCGCCGGCTCGGCGCGCCACGCGACCACGCTCGCGCCGAGGGCGAGGAGCGCCGCCGCGATCATCCCCTTCGCGAGGCCGAGGCCCGGCAGCAGCAGGAACCCTCCCGCCAGGGCGCCGGCGATCGCGCCCATCGTGTTCGCCGCCAGCGCGCGCCCCACGCCGCGGCCGGCTCCCCGCGCGTCCGTCGCCGCGACGCGCGCGACCACGGCGAAGGCGGCGCCGAAGAGCATCGCCGGCACCAGCACGACGCGCGCGCTCGCGAGCAGCCCGTGCGTCACGAAGGTGCTCCAAGGCGCCGATGCCCCCTGCCAGTCGCCGAGCCCCGCGTAGCGTCCGGGCGCCTCGAGCACGCTCACGCTCGCGACGCAGGCGATGGCGGCGAGGCCGAGCAGACGGCCCAGCACGGCGAGGGGCCGCTCCATCCGGTCGAGGAAGGGCGCCGCGAGGGCGCTGCCGGCGCCGATGCCGAGGAGCGTCATCGCGAGCATCTCGGCGAAGGCGTAGGCCGAGTTGTCGCCCACGGAGTAGACGAGGTAGCGCGTCCACAGGCTCTCGCTGGCGAGCGCGGTCGCGCCCGCGAGGGCGCCGGCGAGGATCGCGCTCGATCGGACCCTGGCCCCGAAGACACTGGCCCCGAATTGGTGCACGGCCGGGCGGGAGGCGCTCGCCGGCCCCGGAGGGGACGTGAATGATTCGGGGCCAGTTTCGGCGGAGGCCCGGCGCGCGAGGGCGCCGGCGAGGAGGGCGACGCCGAGGTTCACGGCCGCCGCCGCGAGGATCGTCCCGCGTCGGCCCAGGAGCTCCACGAGGAAGAAGGCCGCGCCGAGGGTTCCCGCCACGGCGCCGAGCGTGTTCACGCCGTAGAGGAGGCCGATCGAGGCGCCGAGCCGCGTGCCGCGGAGGCTCGCCCACTGCGCGAGGGCCGGGAGCGTCGCGCCCATGAGGATCGTCGCCGGCAGCAGCACGGCGCCGGCGAGCGCCGCGCGGGCGGCGCCGAGGAGCGGTCCTTCGCCGAACGTCCGCGCCAGCGGCACGAAAACGTCCGGCAGCGCGCCGATCAGGAACGGGCTCGCGGCGCCGAGCACCGCCACGGCCGCCTCGGCCACGGCGTAGAAGGCGAGCGGATGCCGGCCGCGCATCAGCCGAGGCGCGAGAGCGCTTCCGAGCGCGAGCCCGGCCATGAACGTCGCGAGCACCGTCGAGACGGCCTCGGCGCCGACGCCGAGCACGAGGCCGAGCTGGCGCGTCCAGACGACCTCGTAGACGAGGGCCGCTGCCCCCGACAGGAAGAAGAGCGCGAGGAGCGGGAGCAGCCTCGGGGAAGCGGCGCCGGACGCGGTCGATCTCACATGTCGACGTACTTCGGCCCGCCCGTCCCCTCGGGCACCGTCCAGTCGATGATCTGGTACGGGTCGGCCACGTCGCAGGTCTTGCAGTGGACGCAGTTGCTCGCGTTGATCACGAGCTTCGACGCCTCGCGGTCCCACTCGTAGACGTTCGCGGGGCAGAAGCGCTGGCAGGGGTTGCCGTACTCCTCGGTGCACTTCGTGGCGCAGACGTCGGGCTCCAGCACCTTCAAGTGCACCGGCTGGTCCTCGTCGTGCATCGTGCCGCTGAAGTAGGCGCCCTTCAGCTTGTCGAAGGTGAGCTGCTCGTCGAAGGCGACGGCATTGGAGGCCGTCTGTCCGTCCTCGCCCGCGCGGAGCTTCCGGTAGTGCTCGTGGTCGGCCTTCGCGCCGAGACGCCCGCCCAGGAGCTTCCCCTTGGAGAGCACGATCATCCCGGCCTTGAGCGAGCCGCCCCAGAAGCCGCCCTCGAAGCACTGATGGAAGTTGCGCACCTCGAAGAGCTCGTCGCGCGCCCAGCTCTTCTCGAAGAGCTCCCCGTAGCGCGCGAGCGAGGCCTCGGAGACGTCGTTCTTCTGCAGCGCCTCGAAGATCGCGTCGGCGGCGAGCATCCCGCTCTTCATCGCGAGGTGAATGCCCTTCAGGCGCGCCGAGTTCAGGAAGCCGGCGGAGTCGCCGATCATCACGAAGCCGTCGCCCCACATCCTCGGCATGGCGTGGTAGCCGCCGTAGGGCACCGTCTTCGCGCCGTAGCGCACGAGCGTGCCGCCCTCGAGGATCGCCTTCACGAAGGGATGCTGCTTCCAGCGGTTGAAGGCCGCATGGGGATCGAAGCGCGGGTCGCCGTAGTTGATGCCGACGACGAAGCCGATGGAGACCTGCTGGTCGGGGAGCCCGTAGATCCAGCCGCCGCCGTACTGGCCGCCCTCGAGGAGCGGGAAGCCCGCCGTGTGGATCACCTTCCCCGCGAGGTCCTGCTTCGTCTCCCAGATCTCCTTCAGCCCCGTGCCGTAGGTCATGGGGTTCTTCCCCGCGTCGAGCTTCCGCTCGGCGACGAGCTTCTTCGCCAGCGAGCCGCGCGGCCCCTCCGCGAACACCGTCACCTTCGCGCGCACGTCCATGCCGGGAGCGAAGGTCGACTTGTGCTTCCCGTGCTTGTCGACGCCCACGTCCTTCATGCGCACGCCGACGACACGCCCGTTCTCCTCGAGCCGCGAGTCGGCGGCGAAGCCGGGGTAGACGTCGACGCCCTCCTTCTCCGCGAGGTCCTTGAGCCAGCGCACCACGCGGAAGAGCGACACGATGCGATTGCCGTGGTTCTGGAAGGGCGCCGGAAGGAGGAGACCGCGCAGCGCGAAGGCGCCCTTCGCCGTGAGGAACCGCAGCTCGTCGTCCGTCACCTCGCCCTGGCTCGGGAATCCCTTCGCGTCGAAGTCGGGCTGCAGCTCGCGCAGCGCGCGGAGGTCCATCACCGCGCCGGAGAGCTGGTGGTGGCCGATCTCCTCGCCCTTCTCGAGGACGAGGATCGTCGCTTCCGTGCCGGCGGCGGCGAGCTTGCGCTTCAGCGTGAGGGCGCTCGAGAGCGCCGCCGCTCCCGCGCCCACGTAGAGGACATCGACCTCGAGGACGTCGCGTTCCATGGGGCGGGAGCGTAGCGAAAATGCTCCGACCCTCTCGGAGCTTCCCGTCCCACCGAGAGTTGGGTTCTCCGGGCACACCGCCGCGAGAGGCTCGAAGAGAGGCGGGGCCCGCGCAACTCGAATGAGCGACGCGGGCCCCACGGGCGCGACCGATGAGCGGAGGGTGGCTCAGTGGACGAGACGCAGGCGATCGACAGAGACGGCTCCCTGCGGGTCCTGCTTCTCGAGGACGATCTCGTGAACGGAGCGGCGCGCGCCGAGCGGAAACACGACGTCCGCATGCACCAGTCCGTCCGCGCCACGGACGAGCTGCGCGCCTCCGATGCCGCTGCTGCTCGACGCGACTTTCACGCCATCGGCGACCACGTCGAAGGACACGAGTTCCTCCGGCGCGAATGCGAGATCGAGCTGAGCCGCGCTCGGGCCGAAGGAGGTCAGGACCACGCGCGAGCGGTCTTCGACCTCCGGGGAGTTGGTTCCCACCGCGAGCAGCGACAGCGCCTCTCCGGGAGACCCGGCCGCGATCCGATAGCGTTTCGCAGTGAGAGTCGAGCCCATGGCGGAGAGCACGGCACCGTGCCACTCGGAAGGACCGGGCCGCGCAACCGCGAATCCGTCGAAGACCGCCGCGCTGTCGCCGGTCTGCGAGCCCTTGTCCTGCGACTCGGCCTGGCTCGCCGGTGCGACGAGACGGATCGCCGTGTCGCACTTCACTCGGATCTTCTTCGTCTCGCCATCCGGAATGGTCTCCTCTTTGATCTCCCCCTTCTCGTTCGTGTACTGCACTGTCGCGGGAGCGCCGGTGTCGTTCTGGATCGTGACCGGCCCGGAAGCGGGCGACGACGAGCCGCCTCCGCCGCCCGACGCCCCGCCTCCGGACTTGTTCTCGAACTCGAGGTTGAATCCGTTCGAGACCTTGAGCTTCGTCTCGCTGTCTCCGCACGATGGGAGCAGGGTGACGAGGCACAGGAGCGAGAGGACTTTCGCGATCGTCGTTGCGCGCATGATTCGATCTCCGCTGGTTGGTGGGGCCGTGAGGTTGTGTCGGGGATTGGCGTCCTGAAGGGCCGCCGAACGCATGGACGGGAGTCCCGTGCCGACCGCACTCGACGGCGAATCGGCTCAAGGCTCGTCGCGCGACCATGCACGCGCCGTGCCCGGCTCCGAGTCAGCCGCTCATCGACACGGCGGCGCATTCGTCCGAGACTCTCGCGCCTCCTCCGGACTCCGGCAGTCCTCCATGACCGAGACACGACAGCTCATCGACGGCGCGTGGGTCTCCGCGGCGAACGGCCGCACCTGGGACGTGATCGACCCGGCCACGGAGGAGGTGGTGACCACCGTGCCCTTCGGCGGGCGCGAGGACTGCGTCGCCGCCATCGACGCGGCGCACCGCGCGTTCCCGGCCTGGTCCGCCGAGACGGCCTGGAAGCGCGCGGCGATCCTGAAGCGCACGGCCGAGGCGATCCGCGCGCGCGCGACGACACTCGCCGCGACGACGACGCGCGAGGCGGGGAAGCCCCTCGCCGAGGCGAAGGGCGAGTGGCTGGTGACGGCCGATCTCTTCGAGTGGTTCGCCGAGGAGGGGAAGCGCGCCTACGGCCGCACGATCCCCTCGCGCAAGCCCGACCGGCGGATCCTCGTGCTGCGCCAGCCCATCGGCGTGGTGGGGACCATCACCGCCTGGAACTTCCCCGCCTACAACCCCTCGCGCACCTGGGCCGCGGCGCTGGCGGCGGGCTGCACGGTCGTGGGCCGGCCCTCGGAGCGCACGCCGCTCTCGGCGATGGCGATCGCATCGATCCTCGTGGAGGCGGGCATCCCGAAGGGCGTGTTCAACCTCGTGAACGGCGAGCCCGAAGCCATGGGGCAGGCGATGCTCGACGACCCGCGCCTGCGGAAGATCGCGTTCACCGGCAGCACGCGCGTCGGGCGGGTCCTCATGGACGGCGCCTCGCGCACGCACACGCGCCTGTCGCTCGAGCTCGGCGGCAACGCGCCGGTGCTCGTCTTCCCCGACGCCGATCCGCGCGCCGTCGCGAGGAGCGCCGTCGCGACGAAGTTCCGCAACGCGGGGCAGGTGTGCGTCGCGCCGCAGCGTTTCCTCGTGCACCGCGACCTCGCCGAGGCCTTCGTCGAGGAGACGGCGCCGCTCGTGCGCGCGCTGCGCGTCGGGCCCGGCGCCGCCGAGGGAACGCAGGTGGGCCCGCTCTCGAGCGCCGGACAGCGCGAGCGCCTCGAGGCGATGGTCGAGGAGGCGCGCGGTGCCGGCGCGCGCGTCGTCGCCGGCGGGAAGCGGCCGCCGGGTCACTGGAAGGGCTTCTTCTACGAGCCGACGCTCGTCGACCACACGGGACCGCAGCACCGCCTCTTCGAGGAGGAGGCCTTCGGCCCCGTGATCCCCGTCGCCTCCTTCGGCGACGCCGACGAGGCCATCGCGCTGGCGAACCGCACGCCCTACGGCCTCGCCGCCTACGCCTTCACCAACGATCTGCGCACGGCGGTGCGCGTCGCCGAGCGCCTCGAGTTCGGCATGGTGGGCATCAACGAGTGGCTCCCCCACGGCGTCGAGACGCCCTTCCCCGGATGGAAGCAGAGCGGTCAGGGCATGGAGTCGGGCGCCGAGGGCCTCGCGGAGTACCTGGAGACGAAGGTCGTCGGGATCGGGGGGCTGTGAGGCCCCGCGCTAGACTCCCGCCCTCCCGAGCGGAGGAGCCTGCGTGACCGAGCCGATCGATCCGAGCGAAGCGTACGGCGATGCGCCGCGCGGCGGCGCCGGCGGGGCGCAGGCACCCGACAGCGATCTGCTGCGGCGACTCTCGGCGCGCGAGTCCTTCGCGGCGCGCTACACGATCCGGGGCGAAGTGGCGCAGGGTGGCATGGGCGCCATCCTGCGCGTCTGGGACGAAGAGCTGCGCCGCCACCTCGCGATGAAGGTGATCCTCGGGAAGGGCGGCGCCGACAAGAGCGCCGGCACGCCGGCCGTCGAGTCGCAGAAGGTCGCGCGCTTCCTGGAGGAAGCGCAGGTGACGGGGCAGCTCGACCACCCGGGCATCGTCCCGGTCCACGAGCTCGGCCTCGACGCAGAGGGACGCGTCTACTTCACGATGAAGCTCGTGAAGGGGCAGGATCTGAAGGCGATCCTCGACCTCGTGCGCGAAGGGAGAGACGGCTGGTCGCAGACGCGCGCCCTCGGTGTCCTCCAGAAGATCTGCGAGGCGATGGCCTTCGCGCACAGCCGCGGCGTGATCCACCGCGACCTCAAGCCCGCGAACGTCATGGTCGGGCGATTCGGCGAGGTCTACGTGATGGACTGGGGGCTCGCGAAGGTGCTCGGCCAGGAGGACACGAAGGACGTCCGACTGCAGCCGCCTCCGTCGACGGCGAGCGCCGTGCGCACGGAGCGCCGGGAGGCCGCCGACTCGGACCCCGACTCGCCGCTCGTGACGATGGACGGCGACGTGGTGGGGACTCCCGCCTACATGGCGCCGGAGCAGGCCGAGGGTCGCGTCGCGGAGCTGGGCCCGGCGTCCGACGTCTACTCCGCCGGCGCGATCCTCTACCACCTGCTCACGGGCGGCATGCCCTACGTCCGGCCCGGCGAGCGGGCCTCCCCCTACATGGTGCTCCGCTGGGTGCGCGAGGGGCCGCCGCCGACGGTGCACCGGCTCGCTCCCGACGCCCCTTCCGAGCTGGCGGCGATCTGCGAGAAGGCGATGGCACGCGACGCAGCGCATCGCTACCCGGACATGCAGGCCATGGCGGAGGACCTGCGGGCGTACCTCGAGGGGCGCGTCGTGAAGGCGCACCGGACGGGGGCGGTGGCGGAGCTCCGAAAATGGGTGCAGCGCAATCCGGGCACCATGGGGGCGAGCTTCGCCGCGGCGATGATCGGCATCGTCGGCATCGGTGGAACCTTGGCGATCCAGGAAGCGAGGACCCGAGAGGTCTCCGCCGCTCTCGGCGATTACCGGCGGATGGCGGACGCCCGCCTCCTCTCCGAGATCGAGGGACGCGCGGACGCGCTCCTGGAACAGGCGCAGCCGCCGAGGGAGGAGCTGGACCGCTCGCTCGCCGATGCGCGGGGGCTCGTCGTGAAGCGCGAGGTCCATCGCGCGAAGCTGGTTGAGCTGAGTGCCCGCATTGCCAGGGGACCGGAGAAAACGGACCCGGCGAGCTCGAACGAGCAGCTCTGGCAGCGCGACGTCCTCGCCGACGTCGTGACGCGCATGGACGCCCTCTCGGACGAGAACACGCCGTCGGGGCGCACGGCGCGCATCCGCCGCAAGCTCGACCTCTGGGAGACGACGGCAACGCTCACGCCGGATTGGAAGGCCGCCATCGAGTCGATCGCCGACCCGGCGCAGTGTCCCGCCTACGGAGGCCTGCGGATCGTGCCGCAGTACGGCCTCGTCCCGATCCACCGGGATCCCCGGTCGGGTCTCTGGGAGTTCGCACACTTGGAAACGGGAGCACCTCCCGAGATCGATGGCGAGGGGAAGCTCGTCGTGACGGAGGAGATGGGAGTCGTCCTCGTCCTGCTGCCGGGAGGGACCTTCTGGATGGGCGCTCAGAGGGAAGGCCCGGCGAAGCCGAACTTTGACCCTGTTGCGCAGGACGACGAGTCCCCGGTCACGGAGCTGACTCTCGCGCCGTTCCTCCTCTCGAAGTACGAAATGACTCAGAGACAGTGGATGCGGCTGGGCGCGGCGAACGACATCTGGGAGCGAAACCTGTCGGACTCCGGCACCCTGCCCGTGGAGAGCGTGAGCTGGGACGACTGCCATCGCTGGCTGCCGCGTGCCGGTCTCGTGCTCCCCACAGAGGCGCAGTGGGAGTTCGCCACGCGCGCTGGGACGTCGACGCCCTGGTGGACTGGGTCGGACGGAGTCTCGCTTGCGGGCGCCGCGAACCTCGCGCCCGGCTCGCTAACGCGCATCGGATCGCTTCGAGAGAACGCCTTCGGTCTCCACGACGTTCACGGAAGCGTCTGGGAGTGGTGCCGGGACAACCACGCCCACTACAACGTGCCGGCGGCACACGGCGACGGCGAGCGCCTCGACGAGAACCCCGGCTACCGCGTGATTCGCGGAGGAAGCTTCGTCTACGCCGCCGCCATCGTGCGCTCGGCCCTCCGCATGGCCGCCCCGCCGGGCTACAGATCTTTCGACCTCGGCGTTCGCCCCTCTCGGGGACTCACAGATTGACTCACGCGGACCTGCAAACGGCTGCGTGTTCGCGAATCGGCGCCTGCTCGATCGAACTGCATACTGCGCCAATGCTCCGCTTGCTCTCTGCCTCCGCTGCAATTCTCTCACTCTTCTTGCTCGCTGCGCCCCAGGACGCCCCGCCCCAACTCGGCACCGACCTCACCTCCCGCTTCGACGTCGCGCCCGGCCTCGCGGTCACGCTCTGGGCCGACACGCCGCAGCTCTACAACCCGGCCGCCTTCGACATCGACGCGCGCGGGCGCGTGTGGGTCGCCGAGGCCGTGAATTACCGGCGCTGGGAGGGGCGCAACCCCGGCTACGAGCGCACGGGCGGTGACCGCATCGTGATCCTGGAGGACACGGACGGCGACGGCGTCTGCGATTCCTCGAAGGTGTTCGTGCAGGAGGAGGATCTCGTGTCTCCGCTCGGGATCCTCGTCCTCGGCAACCAGGTGCTCGTCTCCTGCTCGCCGCGCGTGCTCCGCTACACCGACGACGACGGCGACGACGTGCCCGACCGGCGCGAGGTGTTGCTGGAGGGCTTCGGCGGCTTCGACCACGACCACGGCGCGCACTCCTGGACGCCGGGTCCCGACGGGCGTCTCTACATGGCTCTCGGCAACGCGGGCCCGCACGTCGTGACCGACCGCGCCGGCTGGACGCTCCGCAGCGGCAGCGTCTACGACGGCGGCGGGCCGAAGCTCGCCGGCAACCGCGCGGGCCTCGTGAGCGACGACGGGCGCGCGTGGGTCGGCGGCCTCGTGCTGCGCATGAACCGCGACGGCACGGGGCTCACGGTCCTCGCCCACAACTTCCGCAACGACTACGAGGTGGCCGTCGACTCCTTCGGCGACCTCTTCGTCAGCGACAACGACGACGACGGCAACCAGGGCTGCCGCCTCGCCTGGGTGATGGAGGGCGGCAACTACGGCTACCTCTCCGCCGACGGCACGCGCTTCTGGGGCGCCGACCGGCGGCCCGGGCAGTCGACCTGGACGGCGCACTGGCACCAGGACGATCCGGGCGTCGTGCCCCCCGGCGCGCGCACGGGCGCCGGCGGGCCAACGGGCGTCGCCGTCTACGAGGGCTCGCTCCTGCCGGGCCTCGCGGGCGCGGTCCTGGAGGCCGACGCGGGCGCGAACCGCGTGTTCCTCCATCGGCCGAAGCCGCAGGGCGCCGGCATCGTCTTCGACACGTCGACCTTCCTCGGCGCGAAGAAGCTCGACGGCGACGACCGCTGGCACTGGTACCGGCCGAGCGACGTGGCCGTGGCGCCCGACGGCTCCGTCTTCGTCGCCGACTGGTGGGACCCGGGCGTCGGCGGCCACCTCGCGGGCGACCGCGAGTGCCGCGGGCGCATCTTCCGCGTGGCCCCCGCGGGGCACCGGCCCGCGACGCCGCGCATGGACCTCGCGACGCCCGAGGGGCGTCGCGCCGCGCTGGCGTCGCCGGCGGTGTCCGTGCGTGACCTCGCGGCGGAGGCCTTCGTCGCGCGCGGAGAGGCATCGATCGAGGAGCTCGAGCCGCTGCTCGGATCGGACGACGCACGGCTGCGCGCGCGGGCGCTCTTCACGATGTCGCGCCTCGGCCTCGACGGGATGATGGCCGCGGCGTCCACGAAGGTGCGGCGCACCGCGGAGATCGTCACCGTCCTCCGCGCGCTCCGCTCGGGCGGCCCGTCCCTCGTCGCGAGCGTCGCGAAGTCGACGGCCGCGGTTCCGCTGCCGGACGTCCAGCGCGAGGTCGCCCTCTCCCTGCGCGACGTCCCGCTCGCCCAGGGCTCCGACGCTCTCGTCACGCTCGCGAAGGCGGTCGACCCCGCCGACCGTTTCGCGCTCGAGGCCTTCGGCATCGCCTGCACCGGACGCGAGGCCGAGGTCTACGACCTCCTCCTCCCCGTCCTCGGCGACGCGAACCCGCTCGCCTGGAGCCCCCGCTTCGCGGCCCTCGCCTGGCGCCTCCATCCGCCGCAGGCGGCGCCGGCGCTCTTCGTGCGCGCCGCGAGCCCGGCGCTCTCCCCCGACGAACGCCGCCGCGCGACGGACGCGCTCGCCTTCGTGCCGACGCGCGAGGCCGCCGGCTCGATGCTGACGCTCGCGATGGGCGGACCCGACGACGTGCGGCCGCTCGCCGCCTGGTGGGTGCGCCATCGCAGCACCAACGACTGGCGCGCCTTCGGCCTCGCCGCGCACCTCCCGGAGGCGCGGATCGACCGCGCCGGGCGTGCCTTCGCCTCGGGCGTCGTGCGCGCCGGTCTCCACGAGGTCGACGTCGACGTGAGCGGCGCCTCGGCCCTCTGGCTCGTCGCCGACGGCGCGGGCGACGGCATCTCCTGCGACTGGGCCGACTGGGTCGAGCCGCGCTGGGTCGTCGGCGGGAGCGAGGTCTCCGCCACCGCGACGCCATGGCTCTCCGCGACGGCGGAGTGGGGCGCGGCGCGCGTCGACACGAACTGCAACGGCGGCGCGCTGCGCGTGGGCGGCAAGGAGTTCCGCGGCATCGGCACGCACGCGCGCTCGGAGATCGCCTACGCGGTGCCCGAGGGCGCCACGCGCTTCCGCGCGCGGGTCGGGCCCGACGACGGAGGCATCGCGCAGAACGGCGGCCGCACGACGTCCGTCGACTTCCAGGTGTGGCTCGAGCGGGAGGCCGACCGGAGCGCGATCCTCGCGCTTCAGCGCACCGTCGCCGACGCGTCGTCGCCGCGCGCGGCGCGCGCCGAGGCGGCGGAGAAGCTCGCCGCCGACGCCGAGGGCGGCCTCTTCCTCCTGCGTCTCGCGCAGAAGCACGCACTCGCCGACGACCTGCGCACGACCGTGGAGGAGGCCATCGCCCGCAACCCCGACCTCGCGGTGCGCGCCCTCGCCACCTCCGTGTTCCCGCGCCGCGCGAAGGGAGGCGCCTCGCTCCCCTCCCTCGACGACCTCGCCGCGATGCCGGGCGACGCGTCGCGCGGGCGCCGGGTCTTCGTCTCCAAGGAGGCCGCCTGCGCGTCGTGCCACGTCCTCGACGGCCGCGGCACCGACGTGGGTCCCGACCTCACGGCGATCGGCGCGAAGCTCGGGCGGCGCGAGCTGCTCGACGCGATCCTGAATCCCAGCGCCGGCATCGCCCACGGCTACGACTCGTGGCTCGTCGCGACGAAGGGGGGCCGCACGCTCACGGGCTTCCTCCTCGCCGACGGGCCGACGCTCGTGCTCAAGGACAACCAGGGGAACCGCCACGCGATCCCCGCCGAGCTGGTGGAGGAGCGCGTGAAGCAGACGATCTCGGCGATGCCCGAGGGGCTCGCCCTCGGGCTCGACGCGCAGAGCCTCGCCGACCTCGCCGCCTGCCTGCTGGAGGACCGCTCGACGCCGCCCCGGCTGGGCGAGCCGATCGTCCTCTTCGACGGGAAGAGCTTCGACGGATGGACGCACCATCTCTCGGACCCGAAGGCGGCGCGCGACGACGTCTGGTCGATCCGCGACGGCGTGCTCGTCTGCAAGGGGAAGCCCGCGGGGTACCTCCGCACCACGCGCGACTTCCGCGACTTCGTGCTCACCCTCGAGTGGCGCTTCGATCCGGCGAAAGGCCCCGGCAACTCCGGCGTGCTGCTGCGCACGACGGGCCCCGACAAGGTGTGGCCCCGCAGCATCGAGGCGCAGCTCCACCACACCGACGCCGGAGACATCTGGAACATCGACGAGGTGCCGATGCTCGTCGACCCCGCGCGCACCCAGGGCCGCCGCACCGTGAAGCTCCGCCCCTCCAGCGAGAAGCCCCTCGGCGAGTGGAACCGCTACGAGATCACGCTCCGCGGCGGCGACCTGCGCCTCGTCGTGAACGGCGTGCTGCAGAACGAAGCGCGCTGGTGCGAGGAGATCGCCGGGAAGATCTGCCTCCAGTCCGAGGGCGCGGAGATCCACTTCCGCAACGTGGTCCTGCGGGAGATCGAGTAGAGACGAACGCGGGTCAGCTCGGATCCCCGCTCCGCCCGATCGGCAAGCGGCGCACGCGGTAGCGAGATTCCTCGACGAGGACGACAGCCGATCGCGCGAGATGCTCGTCGCATGCCGGGATCACCGCCTGGAGCCGCTCGATCACATGCGCGGATCGAGTGTTCCGCAACCGCATCAGCAAGACGCGAACGGGACGATCGCGCGAGACGGCCGCGATCTCCGCGAAGTCGAGGTCGAACGTGAGAACGACTCGTTCGCCGGCCTTCGCCTCCTCGAAGACGGTGACGTCGTTCATCCGCTGCAGGCCCTCCTCCTGGAGCGAGCGCACGTCGTGACCTCGCGAGCGCAGCCAGTCGACGACACGTCGGTCGACGCAGGCGTCCGCGAGGAATCGCACGGCGGAGCTCTACGCGCTCCGAATCTCTTCCCGAGTGAGCCAGGCCGCGTATTCGATGGCCTGCTGAACGTCCTCGCGCTCGAGATCCGGGTATCCCTCCAAGATCTCCTCGAACGTCGCGCCGTGGGCGATCTGACCGACGATCACCGACACCGGGAGCCGCATGTGACGAATGCAAGCGCGGCCGCCCATGACTTCGGCGTCGAACGAAATGCGATCGAAGTTCGATTCGACTTGGCTCATCGGAAGGCGGAGGCGGGCAAGAGTGGGAATCAGGGTCTCTCGCGACTCCCCCAGAGTGTATCTCGCGCTTCCGAGGGGAGTGCCCCGGCGGGCCGAGGACGTCGTCGCCCTCACCCGCTCACGGCGCGGGCGCGGCCGAAGCGCTGCGTGGCGAACCCGACGATCGCTCCGAGGGCCGCGCCGGGAGGCACGATCTCGAGCCAGTAGTGGCCCCCCTTCTCGTTCGGCATCGCCGCGACGGCGACGCTCAGCGCGAGGCCCACCAGCAGCCCGACGCCGATCCCGATCGCGAGCGACCGGGTGCGCGTGGCGACGAATCCGGCGACGAGCCCCGTGAGCAGCCCCTTGAAGGTCGAGCCGATCACGATGGACGCGATCTGCGCCCGGACGTCCTCGTAGGGGTAGAGGTAGGCGCTCGCGCCGTCGATGAGCCCGAGGAGCGCGCCGAGGAGGAGGCCGAGGACCGGTTTCGACATGGCGGACGGGGAGGAGTCGGGGGGAGGGGTCGGGTTCGGCGTTCCATTCCGCTCGCGCCGAGATCCCTTTCGGGGAAATCGGGCGGCCGGCGCCGATCACCGCCCGGAGGCGAGGAGGATGACGGTGCGCATCACGACGTAGGCGCCGAGCAGCCCGAGCACGACGCGGTGGCGCGCGGCGAAGGCGAGCACGATCTCGAGCGGGCTCGCGCGGTGCGCGCGCGGCACGAGCCCCGCCTGGAAGCGCGCCACGTCGTCGGCGAGATCGCGCGCGCCCCGATAGCGATCGGCGGGCGCTTGCGCCATCGCCCGCCGGCAGACGGAGTCGAGCGCCCGAGGCACGTCGCCGCGCGCGTCGCGCGGTCCGCCGGTCGTCTCGCGCCGTCCAGCTTCGAAGGGCGCGGCGCCCGTGAGGAGGAACCAGAGGAGCCCTCCCAGGAGGAAGACGTCCGTCCGCTCGTCGAGACGATCGACTTCGCCGCGCCACTGCTCCGGCGCCATGTAGGCAGGCGTGCCGACGAGCGTCCCCACCCGGGTCTCGAGGGGGCGGGCTTCTCCGGAATCCGCCGCCTCCGTCGACCCCGACGTCTCGCTCCGCGCGATCTCCCGCGCGACGCCCCAGTCGAGCACCACCACCTCTCCGAAGGCGCCGACGATGACGTTCTCGGGCTTGAGGTCGCGGTGGATCACGCCCCGCGCGTGCGCGAAGGCGACGGCGTCGCACACGCGCCGGAACACCGCGAGCCTCTCGCCGAGCGCGCGCGGCCCCGCTGCCCAGCTCCGCAGCGTCTTCCCCGCGATCCGCTTCATGGCGCAGTAGGCGCGCCCGTCGGACAGCGTGCCGACGTCGTGGATCGGGACGATCCCCGGGTGCTCGAGGCGCGCCACGATGCGCGCCTCGCGGAGCATGCGCCGCACCCGCTCCCCCGACGGATCGACCGCGTCGAGGACCTTCAGCGCCACCTCGCGCTCCAGCTCGGCGTCCTCGACGAGCCACACGACGGACATGCCGCCGCGCGCGATCGGCCGGACGAGCCGGTACTTCGTGCCCTCGAGGTCCGGCTCGTCGGCCGCGGCGCGCACGCGCTCGAGGGCCTCGTCGGAGAGGAAGCTCACGGCGGAGACTCTCCCAGGAGGAGCCTCGCCTCGCTCCGGAACTCCTCGTCGCTCGCGGTGATGCAGCGCAGACGGTCGAGCACGATCCGCCGGAGCTCGCGGCGCGCCGACGCGAGCTCGTTGTTCACGTCCGAGGGCTTCAGGCCGAAGCGCTCGGCGAGCTGCGCGTGCGTCTCGCGCTCGACGGGCGGGTCGAGGTAGCAGCGGGAGAACAGCGCGAAGCGCGCGGGCCGACCGCGCCGATCGCAGTCGGTACGCAGCGCGTCCACGGCGCGGCCCATGAGGTCGCGCATCCACTCGCGGTCGAAGACGCCCTCCGGCTCCTGCGCGGCACCGGCGCGCGCGATCTCGCCCTCGGCGCCCTCGAAGTCGAGGGAGAGGGCGCGGGTGCCTCCGCCACGCTTGAGGCGCCGCGACGCCTCGAGCTCCTTCGCCGCGAACCGGTCGAGGCAGACCCGGAGGAACGTGCGGAAGCGCGCCTTCCCCGCGTCGTAGCCGGCCAGGAAGTCCTTCTCGAGCGCCGCGGCGAAGAAGGCCTGGGTCCGGTCCTGGGCGTCGTGCTCCGCGAGACGCCAGCGGAGGCGCAGGTGCTTGTAGGCGGCCCTCCAGTAGGCCTCGACGAGGGACTCGTAGGCCACCCGCCGCTCGCCCTCGTCCGTGCTCCGCAACACTTCGACGACGGAGCGGCGGGTCGTCGGGAAGCCGCCGCGGAGGGGACCCGGCATCGGGGACTCGGATCTCACGGCCGCCCGGAGGGGGCGCGGGCCGCGCGGAGAGGAGCCGGCGATCGCGGACGCTCCACGGTCCCGGTCCTGCTCGCGTTCACTGGACCGTCAGGCGCTTTCCCGACAGCTGGATGAAGTCGAAGCTCGGATCGGGGAAGTCCGCGTCGAGCTCCGCGCCCGAGACCTTGAGAGTCTTCACGAGGTTCGTCTTCTTGTCGATCGATACACGGCCGTAGACGACGAAGTTCAACTCTCCCTTCTCCGTCATCATTCCGGCCGGCTCGAGCACGATCGACAGCCCGCGGCGATGACCGGTCACGGGGATCACGTCGTTCTCGGGCTCGTCGAAGATGGTGAGCGTTCCGGTCAACGCGCTCGCGAATCCCGCGTCCGAGTCGATGAGCTCGAGGGTGCCCACGCCACTCTCGTTCTGGAGCCGATCGGCCCACGCCGGCGCGCCGGCCTTGTCGGACGGCGTGTAGTAGCGGGTCTTGAACTTGACGGCGTAGTTGCCCGTCGCCGGACCCGCATCGCCGGGGACGCGTCCGAGGGCGGTCTCAGCGGAGAAAGCGAACGCAGCGCCGAGGAGGAGCGTGGCCGCGAGGACGCGGCAGGGGGAGATCGTGCCCATGGGGGTGAGGGAGTCTCGGGAGGGAGCGGCCTGGAGCCGACGCGGCCCGGAGCCGGAACGACATCGAGCCTACCGCCCGATCGCCGTTTCGGCCCAGTCGCAGCCTCTCGAAGTCCGTCCGGCGAGCGTCCGCATGCCCCGGCGCCCGGCCGCCGTCCCCCGCCTCGTCCCCGTCCCGAGCCCAGGATTCCCGCGATCTACGACCGCTCCCCGATCCAGGAGACCCCATCGGAGTAGACCTCGCGCTTCCAGATGGGAACCGTCTCCTTCAGCGTGTCGATGCAGTAGCGGGCCGCGTCGAAGGCGGCCGCGCGATGGGGCGCCGCGACGACGATCGCGATCGACGGCTCGCCGAGCCCGCAGACCCCGGTGCGGTGCACGACGCGCGCCCGCTCGACGCCGAAGCGCTCGCGCATCGCCGCGAAGATCCGGTCCATCTCGGTCTGCGCCATGGAGCCGTAGGCCTCGTACTCGAGCCGCAGGACGCGCTTGCCTCGCGCGTGCTCCCGCACGACGCCGACGAAGACGACCACGGCGCCGTCGGCCACGGTCGCGACGCCGGCCTCGATGGCCGGGAGGTCGAGGGGCGCCGCCGACAGCTCGAAGGTGAACGCGCCCTCGGCCACCTCAGCCTCCGCTCACGGGCGGCAGGAAGGCCACCTCGTCGCCGTCGCGGAGCGCGCGGCGGCGGTCGCGCTCGTAGACGCCGTTCACGGCCGTCGCGAAGGCGCCCGACGCGAGGAGCCCCGGCGTCTCGCGCTCGAGGGCGGCGCGCACGGCCTCGAGGTCGGCGTCGCCGGGGAGATCGAGGTCCCGCGCGGCGGCGCCGGAGCGCTCGCGCAGCGACGCGAAGAGGAGGACACGGACTCGCATGGCGGCCGAGGTTACTCCTCCGCGGCCCGTGCGCGCTCCGCGTCGGCGGCACGGAGCGCGAGCCGTCCCTCCCCGTCGGGCCCGATCTCCCCCGCCTCGAGCGCATCGTCGACGGCGCGCTCGAAGCAGGCGACGAGGCTCGCGCCGCTCCGGCCGAATCTCAAGCACCGGATCGCGCGCTGCACGAGCGCCTCGCGGGGCATCGCGAACTCGCGCTGCAGTACCGTCGCGAGCCGCTGGCTCGTTCCCCTGAGGAACTCCTCGCGCGCCGCCGGCGCCTCGAGGAGCCGGTTGCGCCGCGTGAGATCGAGCAGGCGGTGTCGGGTGTCTTCCAGCTTCGGCTCGATCACGGCTCGGGGCGCCCCGGGGCGGGACCGCGCCTGGTAGCGGGCCCTGCCGCGAGGGCTCCGGGGCGCGGTCTCTGTGTCGCCCGGGCGCAGCCCCCGTGGCGCGCCGGGACACGGCGGAGGGCGCGCGGGGTGCGCACCGGCCCGCGTCGCGCCCTCGGCGAGCGGCACGGGATCTGCCCCGAGGGGCCTCCCATGACCACCTCGGCGCCGCCGCTGCAGGACTTCCTCGGCGAGATCCCGCTCTTCGCAGGACTCGGCCCGACGGAGCGGCGCTCCGTCGCCGACGCGTGCCAGCGCATCGTCCTCGCGCGCGGCGAGCGCCTCTACTCCGAGGGCGATCCCTGCGAGTCGTTCTTCATCGTGGAGAGCGGACGCATTCGCGTCTTCCGCGAGGCCCCTGGCGGTCGCTCGCAGGTGGTCCACCAGATGGGACCGCGGCAGAGCTTCGCCGAGGCGGCGGTCTTCGGCGGCGGACGCTTCCCCGCGAGCGCGGAGGCCGCGGAGGCGTCGGTCGTGATCGCCGTGGCGAAGGAGCCCTTCCTCCGGGAGCTGCGCCGCACGCCCGCCGTCGCGGAGCGGATCATCGCGTCGCTGTCGATGTGGATCCACCGGCTCCTCGACCGCGTCGAGGAGCTCACGCGCGGCAGCGCCGCTTCGCGTCTCGCGCACTTCGTGGTGCGGCTCCCCGCGCACGGATCGAAGGAGGGGCTCCGGATCCGTTTCCCGCTGCCCAAGCGCGAGGTCGCGGCCCAGCTCAACATCGCGCCGGAGACGCTCTCGCGCGTGCTCCACGACTGGAAGGAGAGCGGGATCGTCGAGCTCCGGGGCCGCGAGATCGAGGTGCGCGACCTGGCGCGGCTCGAGCAGGTGGCGGGCCTCGACGACGGTCCCTGATCGGAGACTGGCACCGATTCATTCACGGCCCGGGGAGCGCCAGCGCGCGCCTCCGCCTTCCGTGAATGAATCGGTACCAGTCTCCACTTGACGACGCTCAAGCGGGCGCCCGGTGAGGCCGGCTCGTTGCTCGCGGTCAGGGTCTCCTTCGATCGCGAACGATGCGGACGACCCTCGACCTCGAGACCCTGCGCGCGAACCCCGCGCTCCTGAAGCTCGATCTCTACTGCCGGGGCGCGCGCCTGGCCCCCGACCTCCTGGTAGAGGCCCGCGGCGGCCGCAAGGTGCTCCGCACGCGGGCGGGTCTCGGCTCGGGCCTCGAACTCGTGCTCCCGCGCGATCTCTGGACCAACGTTCCCGTGTCCGAGGCCTTCGCCGCCGCGTCGCCCTACGAGATCGGGGCCGCGAACGGCGCCGACGATCACGTGACGATCCGACGGGACGGCGTCCCCGTGGCGCGGGCGCGCCTCGCTCCGCGCCCGCCCTGGTACGACCGGAGGACCACCACGGGGCGCCCCATGACCTCCATCGGGACGCTGCAGGGCACCTATCTCGGGATCTACCCGGGGAGCGTCTGCGAGTTCTGGACGGAGAGCACGCGCAGCAACTGCCACTTCTGCTCCGTCGGGCTGAATCTGGGGAAGGACGATTCCAAGGAGAAGACCGTCTCCGAGATCCTGGAGGTCGTGCGCGCGGCGCGCGACGAATCGGGCATCACCTACGTCGATCTGAACGCGGGCCACGCGCAGGACGCGAGCTTCCTCGACCTCCTCGATCCCATCGTCGACCGCATCAAGCGCGAGACGGGGCTGCTCGTGGGGATCCAGGCGCCGCCCCATCCGGATCTGTCGCGCTACGAGCGGCTGCGCGATCTCGGATGCAACCGCGTGTCCTTCTGCTTCGAGATCTTCGACCCGGCGCGCTTCGAGGAAGTGTGCCCCGGGAAGGCGCGCGACTACGGCCTGCGGCGCTACCTGGAGGCCGTGGAGCACTGCGCGGGCCTGGGCTCGCGGGGTCCAGGAGGAGAGCCCTGGATCACGAACGGCGAGTTGATCGCGGGGCTCGAGGCACCGGAGTCGACGATCGCGGCCATCGACTGGCTCGTCGCGCGCGGAGCGGTTCCGACGGTGTGCGTCTTCCGGCCGCTGCGAGGGACCGACTACGCGGACGTGGCGCCGCCGCGCACGGAGGATCTGGTGCCCGTCTTCCGCCACCTCTTCGAAGCCACGGCGGCGGCGGGGCTCCCCATCGGGATCGCTCCCAACGTGCACGTGAGCCTCGTGATGCTCCCCGAGGAGTGCCGCTTCCTGAGCCCCCGACGCGCCCTGCGGACGGCGTGGCACGTGAAGAGCGCCGCCTGGTCGGCGGCGGCGCGCCTGTGGCTCTGGAGTCGAAAGCGACGCGCGCGCCGGCAGGACCCCGCCGTCGCCGCGCGCTGACGGATCCGCGTTCTGGCGCGCGGCCGAAACGACGGCGCCCCGCATCGCGCGGGGCGCCGGCTCGAGCGCGTTCGTGCGCTCGCGTCGATCAGGCTCCGTCGCCGAGGGCGGCCGCCACGAGGCAGCCCTTCGCCACGGAGTTGAGCGGCTCGGTCGCGAGACAGATGGAGCTCACCGGGATCGGGAACTTCATCTTCTTGAACTCGTCCTGGAAGACCGGGATGAAGTTCTTCGAGAGGGCCGTTCCGCCGGAGCAGATGATCGGCACCGGAGCCTGGAAGACCGGCATGTTCGCCGCGTTCTCGAAGCGCGCCTTGATGTTCGCGAGCGTGTACTGGATCAGGTTCCGGTAGTAGATCGCGATCGCCTCCTCCTCGCGCCCCTGGGGGTTCGAGAGATCGACGCCGCGCTCCTTCAGGTAGGCGGCGCGCGACTTCGGGATGCCGAGCACGTCCGCCACGTTCTTGTCGATCCAGTCGCCGCTGCGGCCGATCGAGAACGAGAGCGCCGGGATCGTCTTGAAGCAGACGCAGATGTTCACCATCCCGCCGCCGAAGCTGATGCCGATGCCGCTGAAGTCGCTCTCGGCGAGCTCCGAGAAGACCACCGCGTGCCCTTCGTTGATGGCGCGCGCCGTGTACCCCATCGAGCGCAACATGCTCTCGAAGAGACCCTGGTGGTAGATGATGTTGTTGTCCCGGTCGATGGAGGGCGCCGGCACCGAGAAGAAGCAGTTCTCGCCGGGCATCGCCGGGGCGCCGAGGATCTTCTCGATGATGAGCTTGATCATCGGGAGACCGTCGACCTCCCCCGGGGAGATGAGGCCGTCCTTCATGGGACGGCGCGTCTCGCGTCCGAAGACGTTCGCGAGCTCGAAGGAGGACTCGCCGAGCACGATCAGCGTGTCTCCACGCATGACGTAGGGGACCTTCAGCTTCGTCAGCATCGCCTTCGAGTAGACGTCGGCCTTGACGTCCAGGAAGGCGTTGCGTTCGAGCTTGACGGTGATGCTCCCGTCGG
This sequence comes from uncultured Planctomycetales bacterium, assembly GCA_964545855.1. Taxonomy (GTDB): domain Bacteria; phylum Planctomycetota; class UBA1135; order UBA1135; family JACQFD01; genus CAZJHD01. Next base: position 44,012 of record CAZJHD010000017.1, on the reverse strand, counting down.
GGTTCTGGTGGGCCGCGACGAGATTCGCCGTGCCCACGTCGAGACCCTTGCCAAGGAGACGCTCCGTCTCCACTCCCGTCGTCGTTCCCGTCGCCAGATTCTCGGAGATCTCAACCACAGTCGATTCGACCCCCGAAGGGGCCCCCCATTTCTTCCCGGTGCAGTGCGTGAGTCGTCGTCAGGAGCGGCGCGCGCCGCTCCCCATTCGTGCCCGTTCGCTTCAAGCAGGCGGAGGCGGCTCCTCGGTCGTCTCCTCGGGCGACGCGCCCCGGAGCCGCATCTTCTTCATGCGCTCGAGGACGCCGCCGATGCCGCTCCCCTTCCGCTGCTTCACCTCGACGGTGCCCATGTTGCTCTCGAGGCTGTCGACCTTCTCGAAGAGCGCGTCGTACTTGGGCCCGTCGACCTCGACGGCGGAGGAGACGCCGATGGATCGCCCGAACTTCTCGAGCTTCTCGGAGATCCCCGAGGAGAGCGTTTCGAGCCTCTGGTGCAGCGCGGCGTTCTCCGCCGAGTCCGCGCCGGAGCCGGCGGGCGCCGTCGCCGGCGCCGCGTCGATGCGTTCCGAGAGCCGCGCCACTTCGGCGGCGAGCTTCGAGAGGAGCTCCGTCGATTCCGTCGAGGGGCGAGCCTGCACGGCCGCCGCCGCGGCGCGGGCTTCCGCCTCCGCCGCGCGGGCGGCGTCGCGCTCGCGTCCGAGGGCGTCGACGAGTCGCCGCGTCTCCTCGAGCCGGACCTTCTCGATCGCGAGCTCGCGATCGACGACGGAGATGCGCTCGCGCTGCTCCGTCTCCGCCTCGCGGAAGCGCGCGACCTCGCCGGCGAGCTTCTCCATGTCGGAGCGGGCCGCCTCGAGCTGGCGAAGGCCCTCCTCGCGGGCTTCGCGCTCGAGATCGCGCTGGCGGACGATCTCCTTGAACTCGGTCTTCGACTTCTCGATCAGCTCGAGGAGGTTCTCGTCGCCGCCCGCGCGCGCGATCGTCGCGCGCACCGATTCCTCGATCAGCTCGGCGATCTGGTTCGCGTTGATGACGCGCACGCGCGCACGACCACGCGCCTCGAGCTCCTTCAGAGTCGTCGACTGCGAATGCGTGTGTAGGACTTCCCGAACGTTGATCACGAGACCCATCCGGTACGGAGACGCGGTTTCCGGGATGCCATCGGCAACGGCCGGCCCCCGGCTTGAGCGGACCTTCGGCGGTGCGCAATTGGTCGCGGCGGGAGCGGGAACGACGGCATGCTGGGCGGCCGATGGCCCGCTTCCCCGGCTCCCGCCGCGCCCGCGTCGCCGCCTCGGCCGTGCTCCTGCTCGGCTCGGCGCTCGTCTACGGCGCCGCGCGCGACCGCGCCTTCGTGGCGAGGCCGTACCTCGTCTGTCCCGATGCGGGGAGCGTCACCATCCGCGGCTTCACGAGGCATCCGACGCGCTGGACGGTCGTCCCCCTCACGATCGGGTCGCCCCACGGCGAGGAGCCGGCGCCGACGAGGAGCCACGAGGTCGTGCTCACGCGGCTCCCCCAGGACCGCATCGTCGAGGTGCAGGTCCGCGACGAGAACGGACCCGTGGAGGGCGGGCACCTGCGCTTCCGCACCGATCCGGGCCCCTCGCCGAACGTGTTCGAGTTCGCCGTGGTCGGCGACAGCGGCGGCGCGCCGAACCGGCTGCTGGAGCTCTTCGGCGCGACGCCGCACGAGGGGGCGAAACGCCGCCCGTCGGTGATCACGCGCCGCATGTCGGCGACGCGGCCGCAGCTCGTGCTCCACGCGGGCGACGTCGTCTACCCCTATGGCGGACGCGAGGACTACGCGCGGGCCTTCTTCCGCCCCTTCGAAGCGCTCCTCGCGACGGCGCCGATCGCCGCCGCCATCGGCAACCACGACCTGAAGACGGACGACGGCAGCCCCTTCCTCGACGTCCTCGGGAGCCGCGAGTGCCCGCCGCTCAGCGAGGGGAAGTACCGCTCCTTCGACTACGGTCCGCTCCACGTCGCGCTGCTCGACTCGACCGTCGAGGGCGCCGACGGGCTCGAGCGGCAGGTGCGGTGGCTCGCGAACGACCTGCGGAACGCCCGGCGTCCCTGGAAGATCGCCGTGTGCCACGTGCCGCTCTGGTTCGCGAACGCCGAGCGGTGGGAGCAGATCGGCCCCGTGCAGCGCGCCGTGAGCGAGCGGCTGCGCCAGGTGTGCGAGACGGGCGGCGTGAGCCTCGTCTTCGCCGGCCACCACCACTGGTACGAGCGGTCGAAGCCGCTCCGGGGCATGGTGCAGATCGTGACGGGCGGAGGCGGCGACGACGTGGACGCCTACCTGCCGGGCGACTTCGCGCGCGCCGAGACCTACTTCCACTTCGTGCATTGCCGCATCGTCGGCGACGTCCTCACGCTGCGCGCGATCCGCGGCAACGGCGACGAGCTGGAGCCCGAGGGCGTGACGATCTTTCGGAGGCGCTGACTTCCGGAGAGGCGGGAGCTTCGGAGTCGGTTCCACGGAGAGCCGGGCCCCAGAAGCACTGCGGGCCGCTGGCTCGACGATTCCTGCCTCGCCGAATCAGCGGCCCTTCGAACGTGTCGACGCTTCGAAGACCGATCGAGAGCTGGCTCGCCGGGAGCCGGCCAAGGAAAGCCCGGCCCTCGGAAGCCTGGCTCTCAGAAACCTGGCTCTCAGAACCCCGGGAAGTGCGTCGCGACGAACTGGTTCACCGCCGCGTCGATCGGCGCGTAGGCGCCGAGCCCGGCCCAGTAGCTGAACGTGTGCGCGTTCGCGTTGGTCTCGCCCTGGAAGACCGTGAGGGTCGAGAGCGGGATGTCGGCGGCGCCGAGGACCTGATCCGGCAGCGCGAAGGCGCCGTTCGTGGAAAGCTCGCGGAAGAGCTGGCGCACGACGTTCGGCGCGAGGAACTTCACGGCGCCCTTGCTCTGGCTCGGGAAGTCGGTCACCGAAGAGATCGAGACGACGCCGTTGTCGTAGACGGCGAGGTGACGGTGGATGAGGTTCCCGGCGAAGCCGAAGCCCGTCACGTCGTGGACGAGGAGCGGCTCCTGATCGAGCGCGCCGGAGCCGCCCGCGGCGGCCGCGGGGCTCGCCGTCGTGGAGGCGGCGAGGAAGACGATCGGCACGAGGAGCACCGAGGCGAGGAGGAAGGTGCGAAACATGGGGCCTCCGTGGGATCCGAGGAGAAGGAGTCGGTGCGGAATGCGGTGGCGGTGCGGGAACGGGGCGCGAAGGGCGGCCCCTACGGGGGTCCGGAGCGGTCGGTTGGCGGTCGCAACGATGACGGCGGGAACGCCGGCGCCGCGGACGCTCAGAAGGGGACCGATCCGCCGTCCGACAGCGAGCCCTCGTCCTCGAAGGAGTCGCCGCCGGCGGCCGCTTCCTGCTGCGGCTGCGAGCCCGACTCGCCGCCGCGGAACGACCCGCGGGACCCGCCCCCTTCCCCACGGCTCGAGACGAACTGCCAGTCCTCGGCCGTCACCGAGAGCTTGTTGCGCTTGTCGCCCGTCGTCTTGTCCTGCCACTCCTCGAAGGTGAGCCGGCCCTCGATGAACGCCGGGTCGCCCTTCTTGAAGTACTTGGCGAAGTTCTCGCCCCGGATCCCCCAGATCGTCACGTCGACGAACGTCGTGTCGTCGCGCATCTCCCCGCTCTGCGTCTTGAAACGGCGGTTCGTGGCCAGGCGCACCTTGCACACGTTCTGACCGCCGGCGAACTGTCGAAGCTCGGGATCGCGAGTGAGATTTCCGATCAGCAGAACTTTGTTGAGGGATGCCATGGGTCCTCCACCGGGTGGGACGGCAGCGTAGCGGATCACCTTCGCGCTGTCGCGCGGGCGGTGGCCCCGTGGTACATGGGGCGCTCCTCCTGCTGCCCCCATGACCCGATCGGACACGACTCGCAAGGATTCCGAACGCCGCGCTCACCCGCGCGCGAAGGCCGTCTTCCCCGCGACCATCGGCGCCGCCGAGCGGCGGTTCCCCGCGCGCGTGCGCGACCTGTCGCGAACGGGCGTCTGCTTCCATGCTCCCCAGGCGCTGCCGGAGATGACTTCGGTCCGCCTCGACATGGAGCTGCCGGGCCTGAACGGAGAGTCGCTGCGCGCCGACGGAGCGGTCGTGCGCTGCGTGCGGTCGGGCAAGGAGTGGGAGGTCGCGATCTACTTCACGAAGATCGAGGACACGGCGCGCGAGTCGATCGATCGATTCGTGCAGGGACGCCTCGCGGCCACCTGAGCGCGGCGCCGCCCGAGAAGACTCGACCCCCTTGCGCCGGCCCTCGCTCGCGACGCTGATCCTGCTGGGCCTCGTCGTCGGCGCCGGCGCGGGCGTCGCGGCGAACGCGACCCTCGGCCCCGGCCACGAAGGGCTCGACGCCTTCTGCCGCAACGTGGCGAACCCCGTGGGGCAGGTGTTCCTCCGCCTGCTCTTCATGGTGGTGATCCCGCTCGTCTTCTCCTCGCTCGTCCTGGGGGTGGCGGGCCTCGGGAGCTCCGGGAGCCTCGGCCGCGTCGGCGCGAAGACCCTCGCCTACTTCCTCGTGACGACGGCGTTGGCGGCGACGCTCGGGATCGGGCTCGTGCGCACGATCGAGCCGGGGAAGTCGCTCTCGCGGGAGAAGGCGGAGGCGATCCAGCGCGAGTTCGCGGGCGACGCCCAGAAGAAGATCGAGCAGGGCGAGAAGGGCACGGGGTTCTCCGTCGACACCTTCGTCGAGATGGTGCCGAAGAACGTCGTCCAGGCCGCCGCCGACGACCGGATGATCCTCGGCGTCATCGTCTTCGCGCTGTTGATGGGGCTCGCGGCGACCAAGATCCCGGCGGAGACGGCGAAGCCGCTGCTGGGCGTCCTGAAGGCCCTCTACGAGATCTGCGTCGTGATCCTCGGCTTCGCGATGAAGCTCGCTCCCTTCGGGGTCGCCGGGCTGATCTTCGTCGTCACCGCGAAGTTCGGGTCCGACATCCTCGCGTCGCTCGGGTACTACCTCGTCACGGCGATCTCGGGGCTCGCGATCCAGCAGTTCCTCGTGCTGGGACTGATCGTCACGTTCGTCTGCCGCGTGCACCCGCTCACGTTCTTCCGGCGCAGCCGCGGCCTGATGGTGACGGCCTTCTCCACGTCCTCGTCGAGCGCGACGCTCCCGACGACGATGCTGACGGCCGAGAAGGAGTTCGGCGTGCCGGCCCCCATTTCCGGTTTCGTGCTGCCCCTCGGCGCCACGCTCAACATGAACGGGACCGCCCTCTTCGAGGGCGTGACGGTGCTCTTCCTCGCCCAGGTGGCGGGCCTCGGGCTCTCGATCAGCGCGCAGATCACCGTGGTGGTCCTGGCGGTCCTGACGGCCGTCGGCGCCGCCGGCGTGCCGGGCGGCTCGCTGCCGCTCCTGGCGCTCCTCCTCGCGCGCGTCGGGATCCCGCCGGAGATGATCGCCGTCGTGCTCGGCGTCGATCGGATCGTCGACATGTGCCGGACGGTGCCGAACGTGACGGGCGACCTCACGGCGGCGATCTTCGTCGCGCGCACGGAGGGAAGCCTCGCGGTCCCCCGGACGAGCCCCGCCGATCCCCTCGGCCTGCACCGCACCTAGCGCTCTTCGTGGCACGCGATCGTGGTCCGCTGGAGCCTCGACGGGGACGGGGTCGATGGGGAAGCATGGGCGCCTCCGCGACGTGACCTCCCCTTGAACCGCACCCGGATCCTCCTCGTCGTCGGAGCGCTCGCCGCGGTCGGCGCGGGAGCCTTCCTCGCCATCCGCGGAGGGCTCGGCCGCGCGCCGTCGCCGCCGCGCTTCCCGGGGGCGCACCTCGTCCTGCTCTCCGTCGACACGCTCCGGCGCGACGCGCTCTCGATCCACGGAGGCGCGCCGACGCCGCACGTGGAGGCGCTCGCGCGCGAGTCGATCGTCTTCGACGAGGCCGTCGCGCCGTCGAACCACACGGGGCCCTCCCACATGACCATGCTCTCCGGCTACTCGCCGGAGGTGCATGGCGTCGTGAACAGCCGGGAGTCGGCGCCGATGCGGCCCTCCGCGAAGCTCCGCACGTTCGCCGAGCGGATGCGCGAGGCGCGCTATGCCACCTACGGCGACACCGACGGCGGCTACCTGTCGCGCCCCTTCGGGTTCGCGCGCGGCTTCGAGCGCTTCGCGAGCGAGGCCGAGGGTCTCGCTCCGAAGACCGACCGCGCCCTCGACTGGCTTGGCGGGCTGCCGGAGGGGACGCCGGGATTCGTCTTCCTGCACACCTACGAGGTGCATGCGCCCTACCTCCCGGGCTCGGAGGCTCTCGCCCGCGTCGTCGCCGAGCACGGCGACACCGATTCCGCGAAGCGTCTGCAGAGCGCGATCCAGAACGGCGTGACCGATCACGACAAGCTCGCCGCCGAGCTCTTCTGGGGCCTCTACCACGGCGACGGGACGATGCCGGACCGCGAGGTCGCGTTCCTGAGGGCGCTCTACCGCGCCTGCGTCGAGCGGCTCGACGAGCGCATCGGAGCGCTCGTGCGGGGCCTGCGCGAGCGGGACCTCCTCGAGCGCACGATCCTCGTCGTGACCTCCGACCACGGCGAGCAGTTCCACGAGCACGGCGGGCTGCAGCACGACACGGTCTTCGACGAAGTGCTGCGCGTTCCGCTCCTCGTGCGATTGCCGGGAGCCGCCGAGGGCGGATCGCGGAGCTCCGTCGTGTTCGGTCTGGTGCACCTGCTCCCGACCCTCTTCGACCTCCTCGCCCTGGAGGTGCCCCAGGGTCTCGAGGGGCGCACTCTCGCGCCGGCGCTCGCGCGCAGGAGCGGCGGGAGCGCGGGCATCGCCTATGCGGCCCACTGCAAGGGCGAGTCGCGTTTCCGCGCCGTCGCGCGGACGCACGCGCTGAAGGTCGTCCGCGCGGCGTCGGGCGCCGCGCCCGCCGAGGCCTACGACCTCGCGAAGGACCCCGGCGAAACGGCGTCGCGCGCGATCGACGGCTGGCCCGAGGCCGAGGGACTGTCCTCGGCCCTGCGCGGGATGGAGGCCGTCTGGAAGGCGATGCGGGAGACCCACGGCCCGCGCGCGGAGCCGGGTGCCGAGATCGACGAGGCGCTGCGCGCGCAGCTCCGCCAGCTCGGCTACGTGCGCTGAGCGACGCCCCCGGCGGCCTTCACGGCGACGAGGACGCGCTCCGCTCCGCCGAGGTCGCGCGCGCGGCGCACCGGCGCGAGGCCCGCCGCGGCGAGCGTCGCCTCCACCCGCGCCGCCTGCCCGTCGCCCACCTCCACCAGCAGCGCGCCGCCGCCGCGAAGCCTGCGGAGGGCCGCCTCGGCGAGCCGGCCGTAGATCGCCTCGAGGTCGCCGCCGGGCACGAAGAGCGCCTCGCGCGGCTCGAAGCGGAGCTCCGGCGGGAGGGAGGCCTCCTCCTCCGGAAGCACGTAGGGAGGGTTCGAGGCGATCGCGTCGAGGGGGGGCTCCGCCGGGAGCGGATCGAGGAACGGACCCTCGTGGAACGTCACGCGGTCGGCGACGCCGTGGCGCGCCGCGTTGCGCGACGCGACGGCGAGCGCCGCGCGCGCGACGTCCGTCGCGACGACGCGCAGGCCGGGTCGCGCGTGCGCGAGGGAGACGGCCACGGCGCCGCTCCCCGTTCCCACGTCGGCGACGGTCGCCGCGCCGGCACGCTCTCCGAGGAACGAGAGCGTCTCCTCGACGAGCGTCTCCGTGTCGGGCCGCGGCACGAGGACGTCGCGGTTCACCTCGAAATCGAGGGAGCGGAACTCCTTCGTCCCGAGGAGGTACGCGAGCGGCTCGCGGGCGCCGCGCCGCCGCACCAGCTCGCGGCACGGGGCCAGCTCCGCTTCCAGGAGGGGCCGGTCGAACTGCAGGTAGAGATCGAGGCGCGCGAGACCGAGGCCGCGCGCGAGGAGGAGCTCCGCGTCGAGCCGCGGCGCGTCGCATCCGCGCATTCGGAGGAACTCCGTCGTGCGACGCAGCACGTCGAGGAGCCGGAGCGGCTCCGCGTCCGCGCCCTCGTCGGCCCTCGTCACAGCCGCTTCAGGCGCTCCTCGCGATCGGCGGCGGCGAGGGCGTCGAGGATCTCGTCGAGCTTGCCGTCGAGCACCTGCGCGAGGTCGTGCACCGAGAAGCCGATGCGGTGGTCGGTGATGCGCGTCTGCGGGAAGTTGTAGGTGCGGACGCGCTCGCTCCGATCGCCGGATCCGATCTGGTGCTTGCGCTCGGCGGCGCGCTTGCGGTCGCGCTCCTGCTGCTGATGCTCGAAGAGGCGCGCGCGCAGGATGCGCAACGCCGTCGCCCGGTTGCGGTGCTGGCTCTTGTCGTCCTGGCACTTGACGACGATGCCCGACGGCTTGTGCGTGAGCCGGACCGCCGACTCCGTCTTGTTCACCTTCTGACCGCCGGGGCCGCCGGCGCGCATCGTGTCGACCTCGACGTCGGCCAGGTCGAGCTCGACGTCGACGTCCTCCACCTCCGGCAGCACCGCCACCGTCGCCGCGCTCGTGTGGATGCGCCCCTGGGCCTCCGTCTCGGGGACGCGCTGGACGCGATGCCCGCCGGACTCGAAGCGGAGCCGGCGGAATGCGTCGGGCCCCGAGACCGTGAATACCACCTCGCGGAGCCCGCCGAGCTCCGTCGTGCTGCGGTCGAGCACCTCCACCTTCCAGCCTCGACGCTCCGCATAGCGGCGGTACATGCCGAAGAGATCCATCGCGAAGAGCGCCGCCTCGTCCCCGCCCGTGCCGGCGCGCACCTCCAGGATCGCCGAGTCGGGATCCCCCTCCAGATCCTCGACGAGCAGCCGGTCGAGGAGCTTCGTCTCGAGGGCCTCGATCTCCGGGCCGATCGCGCCGAGCTCCTCCGCCGCGAGGGCCGCCATCTCCGCGTCGGCGCGCAGCGCCTCGGCCTCGGCCCTCCGCGCGCAGAGCGTCTTCCACGACGTGTAGGGTCCGACCGTGCGGTCGAGGACGCCCTTCTCCTTGGCGAGGGTCCGCGTCCTCACGGGGTCCACGGCCACTGCCGGGTCCATGAGCTGCGTGTCGATCTCCCTCGCGCGCGCCTCGAGCGCGTCGAGCTTGGAGACGGCCGCCGGCGGGAGCGTCATCGGATCACCACGGAGAGTCGAGCCGGAATCCGAAGCACCGCGGGCCGCCAGTGCGTGAGCACCGCGGCCCGCCGCTGCACCGCCGATCCCCTACTTCGGGTTCGTCGCGAACTTCGCGTAGCGCTTCTTGAAGGTGTCGATGCGTCCCGCCGTGTCCACGAACTTCTGCCGGCCCGTGTAGAAGGGATGGCAGGAGGAGCAGATGTCGACGGCGATGCGCGCGACGGTCGAGCGAGTCTCGAACGTCGAGCCGCAGCCGCAGACGACGGAGCACTTCTGGTAGTTCGGATGCGTGTCGGGCTTCATGGCGGGCGCGAGGGGCTCGGCCGACCGACCGGTGCCGGACGGCGGCGAAACGGGCGACGAGGGTAGCGGCCGAAGGATGGAGCCGCAACGGAGGCTGCCGGGTACAAGGTGCGCGTGCGACGCCGCGCCCTCGGACCCGTCCCCCTCTCCCTCGCCGCCGCCGCCCTGCTCCTCCTGGCCGCCTGCGGGCGCGACGGCGACGCCGGAGTCGAAGAGATCCTCCGGCGCGCCGAGTCGTTGCGCTACGCGCCGCTCCCCCGCGCCCTCGCGGCGCCCGGCCCCCCCGGCGTGTTCCTGAACGCGCGGGTCCCCGCGATCCGGATCGAGACCGTTCCCGGTGGGCTCGAGGTCGCGGCCGGCGAGCGGGCCCTCGGGGTCTCCCCCCTGGACGTGCCGGCGTCGTCGCTCACGGTCGAGAGCGGCGCCGAGGGCTCGGCGCGCTTCCCGCTCCGCTTCCGCCGCGAGGGGAAGGATCTTCCCGTGCGGCGCTTCTACCTGCGCTGCGAGGCCGTGAGCCTCGGCGTCGGGATCGCCTTCGCGGAGCTCCCCGACCCGCTGCGGGCCCGCGACGGGTTCCTCTGGATCGAGCTCGCGGCCGACTGACGGTCCGCGCCGGCGGCCGCGCCGGGGTCCCGCCCTCGGCGAGGAGCCGCGCGACGCGCTCCATGGGGAGCCCCACGACGTTCGTGAGGGAGCCGTCGATGCGCGTCACGAAGCGGTCGGCGGTCTCCTGGATCGCGTAGGCGCCGGCCTTCCCCTTCCATTCGCCGGAGCGCACGTAGGCCTCGCGCTCGGCGCGCGTCCATCGGCGCATGGCGACGCGCGTCGTGACGGCGAAGGCCGTCGCGCGGCGCTCCGGGAGCGCGATCGCGCAGACGCCGGTCACCACGCGGTGGGACGTCCCCGAGAGGGCGGCGAGGATCGCGCGCGCCTCGTCCGCGTCGGCCGCCTTGCCGAGGAGGCGGCGCCCGAGCGCCACGACGGTGTCCGCGGCGAGGACGAGGACGTGCGCGCGCGGCGGCATGCGCCGAGCCACGGCCCGCGCCTTCCGCCGAGCGACCTCGAGCGCGGCTCGCGAGGCGCCCCAGCCCGCGGGCACCGTCTCGTCGACGCCGGGGACGGCGACGCGGAACCGGAAGCCCGCCTCGCGCAGGAGCGCCCTGCGCCGGGGCGAGCCCGAAGCGAGGACGAGCGCGCGCCTGCGCCCCAATCCCCGCTCCCTACTCCGCCGCACCGGCCTTGCCGGCCGGCTCCTTCCACTTCTTCCCCGTGGGGCAGACCGCCTGGAGCGGGCAGCGCGGGCAGTCCGGCGTGCGCGAATGGCAGTAGTCCTCGCCCACCTTCACGAGGCCGTAGATCAGGTTCACCGGATCGCCGTGCGCCGCGTCGGTGAGGACCTTCCGCGACTTCATGAGCGGCGGCGATCCCTTCGGCAGCCAGCCGAGCCGCTGCGCCACGCGCTGCGCATGGGGCGTCACCGGGATCTCCCCCTTCTCGTCCTGCAGCGACGCCTCGAAGGCCTGGCACTGCGCGTAGTCGAGACCCGGGAGCCCCGAGAGGAACTCGGCTCGGGCGTCCTTGTCCTCGTCGCGGAGGAAATCGGCCTCGAGCGCGTGCCGGCGCACGAAGACCTTGCTCAGGAGCTCCCGGAGGAGCATCGCGCGGTGGGCGGCGTCCGGCGCTCCCGACTGCGCGATGATGCGGCGCAGGTCCTCGACGCGCGCGAGCCGCGCCTCGTTCCAGTTCACGAACTCCTTCTTGATCTTCTCCAGGACGGGATCGGCCTTCGTCGGTGCCAGGTCGCGGCCGAGGAGGATCAGCACCAGCCGCTCCAGGAGCGGAACGCCCTGGAAGCCGCGGTACTTCTTGTAGGTCTTCGCGAAGATCGCGAGGACCTCCGTGGAACTGGCCCGACTGCTCATGGAGTGATTCGAGAAGGCTGCGTGGAGTCGTGGAGACGGAGAGGACGAGTGGCCGCGGGCGCGTCCTCGGGACACGCCGCGCGTCGGCTCGGGAAGCGGCTCGGGGAGCGAGCGATGCGGACGCCGGTCGGCGCCCGCCCGGACTCACTCCGCCTTCGGCTCGGCCGCGGCCGGCGTCGTCGACGCCGCCTTCTTCTTCTGGTTCTTGGTCATCTTGAACCTCGCGGGCTTGCGCTTGACGCCGCCCCGTCCCGGCTTCCCGGTCGGGCGCGTGCGCTCGCGGCGCTTGCGGACGGGCAGGGGGATCCCCGCACGCACGAGCAGGCTGCGGACGGTCTCGGAGATCTGCGCCCCGACGCCGATCCAGTACTGCACGCGATCGGCCTTCAGGACGAGCTGCTTCGTCTCGTCGGGAAACAGGGGATCGTAGGTGCCGAGGATCTCGACGAAGCGACCGTCGCTCTTCGCGCGCTCGTCGGCGGCGATGACTCGGAAGAAGGACCGATTGCGGCGGCCCAGACGTTGACAACGGAGGACGACTGCCAAGGGATGTTCCTTGCGGAGAGGTTGGGAGAGTGGGGATTGGGAGAGTGGGGAGACGTGTGCGGGTGAGCGGCGCGGGGGACGAGGCCGCGGTGTCTCAGATGCGGCCAGCGCGCCCGCGCAGGTCGCGCTCGGTGTCCTTGAGGAAGCGCTTGCGGTCCTTCGACGACATCTGCATCACGCGCGAGAGCTGCTTCATCTGCTTGCGCATGGCGTCCAGGGATCGCAGGAGGTCGGTGACCTCGGAGACCGCGTTCCCGCTGCCGCGCGCGATGCGCTGCTTGCGGGAGAGGTCGATCCGCTCGGGATGGCGGCGCTCCCAGGAGGTCATCGACGTGAAGAGCGACTCCTTGCGCTTCATCTTCGACTCGTCGATGTGCTCGCCGAGGTCGGGCATGGCTCCGAGCCCCGGGATCATGTTCATCACCTTCTTGAGCGGCCCCATGCGCTTCACGCGCTGGAGGTTCTCGTAGAGGTCGTCGAGGTCGAACTTCCCCGACAGCATCTTGGTCGCCGTGTCGGCGGCCTCGTCCTCGGTGATGGCGTCCTGCGCCTGCTCGACGAGGGAGACGATGTCGCCCATGCCGAGGATGCGCGACGCCATCCGGTCCGGATGGAAGGGATCGAGGTCGGCGAGCTTCTCCCCCACGCCGACGAAGAGGATCGGCTTCCCCGTCACGTGGCGGATGGAGAGCGCGGCGCCTCCCCGCGTGTCGCCGTCGAGCTTCGTGAGGATCGTGCCGGTGATCGAGAGGCGGTCGTCGAAGGCCTTCGCCGACTGCACGGCGTCCTGACCCGTCATCGAGTCGACCACGAGGACGACCGCGTGGGGGCTCGTGCGCGCCTTCACCTCGGCCACCTCGGCCATGAGCTCGTCGTCGACGTGGAGCCGGCCCGCGGTGTCGAGGATCACCACGTCGAGGAAGCGCTTCTCGGCCTCCTTCACGGCGCGCTCGCCGATGCCGGAGGGGCGGCCGCCGCGCTCGGAGAACACGGGGACGTCGAGCTGCTTGCCGAGGGTCTCGAGCTGATCGATCGCGGCCGGGCGCTGGACGTCGAGGGCCGCGAGCAGCGGCTTCTTGCCCTGCCGTCGCACCCACTGGGCGAGCTTCGCGCAGGTGGTCGTCTTGCCGGAGCCCTGGAGGCCCGCGACGAGCCAGACCGTCGGCGGATTCGAGACGAATCCGAGGTTCGTCGTCTCGCCGCCGAGGAGCTTCGTGAGCTCCTGCTGGAAGAGCCCGATGAACATCTGGGCCGGGGAGACCTTCTCGAGCACCTTCTCGCCCAGGACCCGCTCCTTCACCGAGGAGCAGAACTCCTTCGCGACGGTGAAGTGCACGTCCGCCTCCAGGAGCGACTGGCGCACGAGACGGAGGCCCTCGTCGACGTTCGCCTCCGTGAGGCGGTCGTTCTTCGTGAGCGTGCGGAACGCACGCGACAAGGATTGGGTCAGGGAGTCGAACACTGGGGGGGCACGGGCCCTCGACGCGCACGCATCGAGCGCCGAGCGGCTGCAAGCCGGGGGCGGCCGGAGAGGAACCCCCGTGCAAAAGGGCGAAGAGGGTAGCACCCGCCCGTTCCCCTCGGAAGCCGTCGGGGGCCCCCGGATGCCCTGCCGCGACCTCCGCCGGTACGATCCCGAGCCCGGTCGGCTCCACGGCACCCCCACCCCCCGAATCGATGCAGACCCTTCTGCTCGCCCTCGCCGTCCTGCCCCCGCTCCTCCAGGGCCCGAAGCTCGACGAAGCGCGGAAGCTCCTCGCCGGCCGCACGGAGGGCGACGTGACCCGAGGCGCGCAGATGTGCGTCGACGCGAACAACGCCGAGGGGGCCGAGGCGATGCTGAAGATCCTCGCCCAATCGCAGCCCCACTTCCGGGACATCGTCTTCGAGCACCTGGAGAAGCTCCGCGATCCCTATGCGATCGGGGTCGTCGAGGACTGGGCGGAGTCCCACAAGGACGCGGACGTCCGCTCCTGGTGCGCCGATCTGCTGGGGGCGTACGCCGACGCCAAGAAGACGCAGGTCCTGCTGAAGGGGCTCGCCGATCCCGCCGTCGAGGTGCGGATCGCCGCCGCCCGGGCGCTCGGACGCCTCGCGGTGCGCGACTCGGCATCGCGCCTCGCGGGGCTCCGCACGCACGCCGACGCGATGCTGCGCGCGACGGCGACGGTCGCCTGGGGGCTCTGCGACCCGGAGAAGAACGCGAAGGGCTATCTCGAGAAGCTCGCCGACAAGGACGCCGGCGTGCGGACGACGGTCCTCGCGGTGCTGCCGCGCGTCGCCCCCACGGAGATCTACGGCCGGTCCAAGGCCGCGCTGGCGGACAAGGACTGGCGCGTGCGTCTGCAGGCGGTCCAGAACCTCCAGAGCGTGCGGACGAAGGACTCCGTCACGGCCCTCGTCGGGGCCGTCGGCGACCCGCGGCGCGTCGTCGCGCAGGCCGCCGAGCACGCGCTGGCGGCCCTCACCGGGAAGCTCATCGCCGGGCAGAAGGCGTGGCAGGGCTGGTGGGAGGCGAACGAGGCCACCTTCGATCTGCCGTCGGCCCCCACGACGAAGAGCGAAGGCGCGAAGGAGGCCGAGAGTCAGGGAACGGGCGTCTTCTTCGGCCTCCCCATCGAGAGCGACCACGTCGCCTTCCTGATCGACCGGGGCGCCACGATGGCGAACCCGTCGCTGAACGGGAGCGGCTCGAAGATGGAGGAGGTGATCGGCGAGCTGAAGCGAACGCTCGAGGCGCTGCCGCGCGCCAACACGTTCTTCAACGTCTACGCCTACTCCGGCGACGTCCGCGCCTGGGAGAAGAAGCCCAAGCCCGTCGACGAGAAGTCGATCGCCTCCGCGCTCCAGTTCCTGCGCCAGCAGAGCCTCGCTGGACGGAAGAACATCTGGGGCGCGCTCCAGGCGGCGCTCGACGATCCGGAGATCGACACGATCTACCTCATGTCGGACGGCGAGCCCGAGGACGGCACCTACGTCCACTGGAACCGCGTCGTCGACCACCTCCAGCGGCGCAACGTGGCCCGCAAGGTCGTGGTCCACACGGTGTCCGTGAGCGATCCGGAGTGGAGCGACGCCGTGAAGGAGTGGTACCGCTCGCAGCTCCGCGAGATCGCGAAGGGCACCGGCGGCAAGTACGTCGAGAAGTAGGCGCGCCGCCGGCCGGCCGTCAGCCTGCGCTCGGGTCGAAGCTCCTCGGCCCGAGCTCGCGATCGCGGCTCTGGTCCACCGCCTCGAGGGCGCGGGCGCAGGGATCGGCGACGGCGAGCCGCCGCACGAGGTCGTTCTCGGGCCCCTCGACGGCGCGCGCCACCTCGGCGAGCGTCAGGAGAGCGGGCGGCCGCGCCGGGACGACGAAGTCCTCCTCGCCGTCGACCCGCAGGAGAAGACCGGCGGCGACGAGGTCGTCGACGACGGGCACGACCCACTCGCCCGGCAGGTCGCAGCGGCTCGCCAGGTCCACGACGTCGACTCCCTTGCGGCCCTCGGTGAATCGCCGCGTCGCCTCTCCGACGACGTGCATCGCGATGCGGCGGCGGTCGCGGAAGGAGGGCGGCGGGAGATGCTCCAGCACCCGGAGGCGGTGGATGTTCTGCACCGCGAAGCTCACGTCGGCGCCGACGAGCAGGATGGTCCAGGAGAGCTGGAGGTAGACGAGCAGCAGCGGGAGCGCCGCGAGCGTGGCGTAGATCGCGTTCAGGCGCCCGACGCCCACCTGGAAGCGGAGGTACACGCCGTAGACGATGATCCAGGTCGCACCGGCGACGAGCCCACCCAGCATCGCCGGGATCCACCGGACTCGCACGTTCGGCACGATCTTGTAGAGGAGCGTGAATGCGAGCCCCATGAGGAGCGGAGGGATCGCGCCCGCGCCCGCGTCCACGAGGAGGCTGATCAGCGGCCACGTCTCGCGGAGCGCGCCGGCGCTCGCGAAGATCGAATTCAGGAGGATCGACGCGAGCCCGAAGAGCGGCACGAGCACGAGGAAGGCCACGAAGTCGACGATGCGTCGCGCCCAGGACCGGCTCTTCCGCGCGCGCCAGACGTAGTTGAGCGCCTGCTCGACGCGCGTGAAGAGCGTGAGCGCGGAGTAGGCGAGGAGCAGCGACCCGATGATCCCCAGCGCCCCGAGGCGCGTCGACTTCACGAGGCCGCGCACCGTTTCGATCGCCTCGCGCGTGTTGGCGGGGAAGCCCGCGGTCCACTCCACGATCAGCTCGTCGAGCTTCTCCCGGTAGCCGAGGCCGCTCGCGACTCCGAAGACGAGCACGAGGATCGGCACGATCGAGAGCAGCGTGATCATGCTGAGCCCGGCGGCACGGATCCCGCCGAGATTCTTCCCGAAGCTGCCGAGAACGTGCGTCGCGACGCGCAGGGAGCCGAGACGGAGCGCGCGCCATCGCGGGAGGCTGCGGAGGTCGTCGGCCCAGAGCCCCACCTCGAGCCATCGACGCGCGCGACGCAGCACGTGACCGGCGCCCCCCGCCGCGACGCGCTCACTCATGCCGGAGCGCCTCGACGGGATTCATGACGGAGGCGCGCCACGCGGGATAGAGGCCGAAGACGATCCCGACGCCGACGGAGATCCCGAAGGCCAACACCGCGAAGAAGGGATCCACGATGGTCCTCATGTTCCCCCACCTCTCGACGAACTCGGGGATCACCACCCCGAGGCCGATTCCGAGGAAGCCGCCCGTGGCCGAGAGGACGACGCACTCCACCAGGAACTGGGCGACGATGTGGCGGCGCTTCGCGCCGAGAGCGCGGCGGATGCCGATCTCGCGCGTGCGCTCCGTCACCGTCGCGAGCATCACGTTCATGATCCCGATCCCGCCCACGAGCAGCGAGATCCCGGCGATCGCCGCCAGCGTGATCGTGAAGATGCGCTCCGTCTCCCGCGCCTTGAGCAGGAGCTCGAGGGGCACCACCAGCTCGTAGTCGTTGTTCGTGTGGTACTTGCGGAGCACCTCGCGAACCGCTTCCGCGACGGGCTCCACCTGATCGAGCGACGCGACCCGGGCGATGATCTCGTGGAGCTCGACGCGCTCCATCTCGCGGCTGCCGGGGCGGATCTTCATCGTGATCTCGCCGAACCAGCGCCGCGCGGTGCGCAGCGGCACGAAGATCTCCCCCGAGGTCGTGACGTTGAGCGACGACTGCGTGCCCGTGGTCGACGCGCGCGGGACCAGGATGCCGACGACGCGGAAGCAGTCCGCTCCGATGCGCACGATCTCCCCGAGCGGGTCCGTGAAGGTGAAGAGCTGCCGCGCGGTCTCGCTGCCGAGCACGCAGACGTTCGCGCCGCGAAACTGATCCTCCTCGCAGAGGAAACGCCCCTCCGCCACGATGCGTCCGGTCGCCTCGATGTAGCTCGGGAGCGTCGCCAGGACACGCGGCGCGAGCCACTTCTCTCCGACCCGGACGTCCTCGCGCAGCTCGCGCACCGGCACGACCGATTCGATGCCGGGGATCCTGGAGATCCGTTCGAGATCCTCGTCGACGAGCCCGTACATGCTGATGAACTGGGAGCGGCTGCCCCCGCCGCGCGAGCTCTCGGCGGGCTTCACGCTGCGCATCAGCAGGTTCGTGCTGCCGAGCTGCTGGATCTGCTGCTGCTCCTCCCACTTCGCGCCCGCTCCGATCGAGAGCATGGCCACCACCGAGCTCACGCCGAAGAGCACTCCGAGCATGGTGAGCGCCGCCCGCAGGCGGTGCTGCAGGAGGCTCCGCAGACCGAGGCTCACGGTGCGGCCGATGGAGAGACCGAGGCTCACGGTCCGCCTCCCGGAGACACCGCGGCGGGGCGGCCGTGTGCAACCACCTCGATGTCGCGCACCTTGCCGTCGCTCAGGTGCAGGATCTTGCTCGCGCGGCGGCCGACGGCCGCGTCGTGCGTCACGAGGACGAGCGTCATTCCCTCGTCGTGCAGCTGGTCGAAGAGATCGAGGATCTCGCGCGCCGTCGACGAGTCGAGGTTGCCCGTCGCCTCGTCGGCGAGGAGGACGGCGGGCCCGTTCATGAGGGCGCGGGCGATCGCGACCCGCTGCTGCTGTCCGCCGGAGAGCTCCGTCGGGCGATGGCGGAGCCGATCGGTCAGACCCACGCGGCGCGCGAGCTCGAGAGCCCGCTCGCGGCCATCGGGAGGAGGGTCCGTCCGGTAGATCAGCGGAACCTCGATGTTCTCGAGGACCGTGAGCTGTGGGATCAGGTGGAACGACTGGAAGACGAAGCCGAGCGCGCGATTCCGGAGATCGGAGAGCTGATCGTCCGTGAGGAGCGCCACGTCCTGGCCGTCGAGGATGTAGCGGCCGGCCGTGGGGCGGTCGAGGCAGCCGAGGACGTTCAGCGCCGTCGACTTGCCCGAGCCGGAGGTCCCCATCATGGCCCAGTACTCGCCGCGGCCGATCGTGAAGGACACTCCGTCGAGCGCCGCCACCACCTCGGTCCCCATGCGGAACTCGCGGTGGACGTCCTCGAAGACGACGACGGGGTCGTCCGCTGCCACGGGAGGGACCTCGCTACCGGGGGGACTGGGTCGCAGCCCCATCGGCCGACTCGGCCGCGCCGTTCGCCTGCGGCGTGCCTCCGGCCGTCTGCGTGCCGCCGGCCGTCTGCGTGCCGCCGGCCGTCTGCGTGCCGGGAGCGTTTCCCTTCGGTCCATCGGCGCGTGCGGACCCCTCGGGTTTCCGGGCGCCATCGCCGCGCCCGTTGCCGGGCCGGCCTGCTCCGGGCGAGCGGCCGCCCTCGAAGCTGCCCTCTCGGCCGCCTCCACTGCGTCCTGCTTCGTTGCGGCCGCCCTCGGACCGGCCTCCGTTCTCGGGCCGCCGATCGCCACCGCGCATCGACGGATTCGCGGGCGGCAGGGGCCCGTCCTCGGGCGTGACGACTTCGCCGACCCTCGTGCGCGGCACCTCGACGGCGAGCTGGCTCGCGATCCCCGGCGGCAGCGCCAGGAGAACGATCTCGCCCTCGCGGAGTCCCGAGCGAATCTCGACGTCGATGTCGTTCGAGAGCCCGAGTTCGACGGGGCGCTGCTCGACGCGCGATCCGTCCACCACGAAGCACTGCGGCTCTCCGGACTTCCGGAAGATCGCCTGAGCCGGCACGTGGACCGCGTCCTGCAGGTCGGCGATCACGAGCTCGAGGGCGCAGGACATCTGCGGACGCATGTCGGAGGTATCCCCCGAGAGCTCCACCTCGGCGCGGAACACGCGGAGATCGGGGTTCGACCAGCGCGACTGGGAGTCCGGCACGACCGCCAGGTAGCTGACACGCGCCTGGAGCACACGTCCGGGGAACGCTTCCACGGTGACGATTCCCAGCTGGCCCACGCGCACGCGGTCGATGGCCGACTCGTGGATCTTGACCTCGGCGAGCATGCCCGTCGTGTCCGGCAGCTCGATGATTCCCTCGCGCTCGTCGACGGTCGCACCGGGACCGAGCGGAGCCTCGTTGCGCCGCGAGGAGCCTCCCGAGCTGACGTAGACGACGATGCCGTCCGTCGGAGCGAGGATCCGCGCCTTCTCGATCTGCGAGTCCAGCTTCGCGAGCCGCTCCTTCTCGTAGCGGAACATGGCCTCGCGGGCCTTGAAGTTCGCCTCGGCCTGCGCGCGCTCGGCCGCCATCTGGCGCTTCACGCGATCCACCTCGCGCGTGAACTCGGCGACGTCGGCCCGGCGCTTCTTCGCCTCCGTCGGCTGCTCGTACCGCTTGGCGACTTCGAGGCTGCGTCGCGCGAGCTCCAGATCGATCCTCGACTTGTTGACCGCGAGGAGATCCTGCTCGAGCTCGATGCGCGTGATGTAGCCCCTCTCGGCGAGCTTCTGCGACCAGCTGTGCCGCTCCTCGGCGCGCTTCAGCTCCTGCTCCGAGATCGTGATCTGGGCCTCGAGAGTCTGCAGCTGCTTCGGCCAGTCGCCCTGGTCGTACTTCTCGACGTCGATCTGGGCCATCTCGAGCGCCAGGGCCGCCTTCTGGATCGCGCTCTCGGCCTCGCTGTCCTGGATGGCGAGCCGCTCCTTCGCCTCGATGTGGCTCGCCTCCGCCTGCTCGTAGGAGATGAGCTGCTGGACGCGCCGCTCCACCTGCTGGGAGACGTCGAGCTCGCAGACCAGGTCGCCCGCCTTCACGAGCTTCCCTTCCTGGACGATCGACAGGATGCGCGCCTGTCCCTCGAGTTCGCTCCGCAGCGTCGTGCTCTGCTTCGCCTTCAGATTCCCTCGCTCCAGGAGCGAGATGCGGATCGGGCCCCGCTCGACGGTCGCGATCGGGAGGTCCTTCAACGACTCCGTCGGTCCCGTGCTCAGGAGGGCCCACCCGACGGCTCCGACGATCACGATCGCGACGAGCCATGCGACGGCGCGCCCCACGCCTCGTCGGCGCGCGGGCGCGCCGGACGCTCGGACGGCCGTGCTCGAGGTATCAGTTCGGCTGGGCATCGGGGGAGGATCCCTCCGGGAGAGAGGCGGCGAGGACCTCCGCGTCGATGTGGAGACCGCTCTCGTCCACCTGGAGTGCTCCCAGGTCGCGATAGAGAGAGAGCCTCGCCAGAGTGTACTCGATGAGGTTGCGCGTCAGGGCGTTCTGGGCGGAGACGAGGGACTCCTGCGCCTCCAGGAGATCTCGGGTGTTGGCGCGTCCCGCCTGGAGGTTCAGCTCGACGCTCTCGACGCGGCTCCGCGCCAGATCGACGGCCTTCGACTGGATCTCGAAGCTGGAGCGCGCTTGGGCGAGGTCGCGCACGAGATTGCGGATCTCGAGGCGGATATTGTCGGTCGCGAGCGACGCCGACCGGCGCTCCGCCTCGAGGGCCACGAGGGAGCTCCGGTAGGCGTTGCGCTCCGGGAGGCGATCGACGGGGAGGTCGAGACCGATCGAGACGTCCCAAGCGGCGGTCTCCGTCCGGAGGTCGGCGACGCGGCCCTCGAGAGAGGCGACGGAGTAGGAGGCGCCGAGATCGAGGCCCGCTCGGAGCGCATCGGCGGCGACGGAGGTGCGCCGCTCGGCGTCGGCCACGCGGTCCTGGGTCGTCCGGTAGTCGAGCCGGTGTCGCGTCGCGGCGGCGAAGGCCCGGGCCTCGTCGATCGTGACGGGGACGAGCCCCTCGTCGACGAGACGGCGCAGCTCCCGGGGATCCACCTCGATCGGCGCCGAGACGGGGAGACCGAGGAAGATCTTCAGCGAGTCCGTGCTCTCGGCGAAGGCGCGCTGCGCATCGATCCACCGGTCGCGCGCCGACAGCTCGTTCTGCTGCGCCTGTCCGACCTCGACGTCCGAGAGCCGGCCCGCCTGGGCGAGGGCCTCGTTGCGCTCCCGAACGATCACGAGGTTGTCGTAGTTCGCCTTCTCGTTGTCGACCGTGTCGATCTGCTGGAGGATCCGGTAGACGCGCGTCGCCACGTCCACGGCGAGCTCGTGGCGGAACCGCTCGTAGGCGCGCAGCGCGTAGATCACGTTCCGCTCCGCCTGCGTGAGGGGCTCCTCGGTGATGTCGCTGCCGAAGCCCCTCAGGAGCGGCTGCGTGACGGAGAGGCTCAGGACCGCGGGAAGCGAATGGAATCGGTCTCCCGTGAAGAGCACGCGGAAGACGCTCATCCCGAGGTTCCCGACGATCGTGGCGCCCGTGCCCAGCACCTTCGTGAATCCGGCGCCCACGCTCCCCGTCGCCGCCTGGTTCTGCTCGCCCGTGAGCTCCGCGACGGCCGTGAGACTCGGGATGTAGCCGAGGCGCCAGCGCTCGAGCGTGAGGCCGAGGGCCGCGAGGTAGACCGACTCGCGCTGCGCGCGGTACTCGCGGCTGTTCTCCGCGGCGACCTCGAGGGCTCGAGCGAAGGTGAGGACGACGGGCTCGGCCGGCGTCTCGGCGAGCAGCCGCTCGCGCAGCGCGCCGGCGACCGGCTCGATGGAGAGCGGCTCGGGTCTGCCGAAGAGCTGTTTGGATCGCTCGGCGAGGATGCCGTAGACCTCGCGGTCCGCCGCCTCGCGGAAGGACTGCGCCGAGCATCCGGAGAGGACGAGCACCATCGCCAGGAGGGCGCACCGGCGGGCGAGGTGATCGGGAGGAGGTCGACGCATGAAGGGGGGTGGACGCTCGGCCTCTGCCGCGGTCGAGGCCCGCGGGGAACGCCGCAAGCGTTCCAGGGTAGCGGAGTCCGTGCGACCCCTGGGGCGATCAACCCTCGGCGGCGCCGGCCTCCCCCGCGGGCGCCGTCCGATCCTCCTCCCGGACGATGTCGGCACCCAGGGCCGAGAGGCGCTCCTCGATCCGCTCGTAGCCGCGATCGATGTGGTACACGCGACGCACGTGGGTCTCGCCGCGGGCCACGAGCCCCGCGATCACGAGAGCCGCCGACGCCCGCAGGTCGCTCGCCATGATGGGCGCTCCCGAGAGCCCGTCGACGCCGCGGACGATGCAGCTCGGGCCCTCGCGCCGGATCTGCGCTCCCATGCGCAGGAGCTCTCCTGCGTGCGTGTAGCGGTCCTGGAAGATGCGCTCGGTCACGACCGCGACTCCGTCGGCGACGGCCATGGCCGTCATCCACTGCGCCTGCAGATCGGTCGGGAATCCGGGATAGGGGTGCGTCGTGACGTCCGTCGCGCGCAGCCGCGCGACGCCGCGCGTGCGGATCGTGCCGCTCTCGTCGGTCTCGACGCGTGCGCCGGCCTCCTCGAGCCGGTCGAAGAGCGCGCCCAGGTGCTCGGGCACCGCGCCGCGGATCTCCACCTCGCCCCCCGCGAGCACGCCGGCGATCACGAAGGTGCCCGCCTCGATGCGGTCGGCGACGAGACCGTGCGTCGCGCCGTGGAGCTCCTCGACGCCGCGGATCTCGAGCGTCGGCGATCCGATGCCCTGGATCTCGGCGCCCATGGCGACGAGGCACCGGCACAGGTCTTCCAGCTCGGGCTCGCAGGCGGCCGCCTCGATGACGGTCTTGCCCCGGGCGAGGACGGCCGCCATGAGCACGTTCGCGGTGCCGAGCACCGTGGAGCCGTTGGCGGAGCCGAGATGGATCCGAGCGCCCCGGAGACCGCCGGACGGCGCCTGCGCCACCACGTATCCCTCGTCGATCCGGATGTCGGCGGAGAGAGCGCGCAGCCCCTTCAGGTGGAGATCGACGGGGCGCACGCCGATCACGCAGCCGCCCGGGAGAGAGACGCGCGCCCGGTGGCGCTTCCCGAGGAGCGGGCCCAGCACCGCGAAGGATCCGCGCATCGTCGAGACGAGCTCGTAGGGCGCGATCGAGCACTCCTCGCTCTCGGTCTTCGCGACGAGGGTGCCCGTGGCGAGGCGCTCGCTGCGCACGCCGAGCACGTCGAGGATCCGCAGGAGGTTCTCGATGTCGCGGAGTCGGGGAGCCCGCTCGATGCGCAGCGTCTCGTTCGTCAGGAGGGCCGCGCAGAGGATCGGAAGCGCGGCGTTCTTGCTGCCCGCGACCTCGATGGCGCCGCGCAGGCGAAGGCCTCCTCGAATGCGGAATCGGTCCATGATCGGTCCCTTCGGTGCGTCGGGGGTTCGGGGTGCTCAGCTCTTCGGACGGAACGCGCGCCGCTTCGCGACGACGTCGCGCTTCTGGGGATCGCCGATCTCCGGGTCGAAGCCGAGGTCGGGAGCGCCCCACTCGAGGAACGCGTCGTCCGCCTCGATGGCGACCTCGGGCGACGCGTCGAGATGCGCGTCCGCGACGGTGGGCACTCCCTCGATGCAGCGCAGCTCCCCCAGCATGCGGATCGCGAGCTGGCGCACGGCGGGGTCGTCGTGCCGCGCGAGGGCGAGCAGATCGCGCAGGCCCTCCGGCAGGCGCTCGCCGCCGCGGCCCGCCGCCGCGTTCCCGTTGCGCAGGAGCGCTCCCAGGAGCGGCGCGTTGCCGGCGCGGATGGCCACGAGGGAGAGCCGGTCGACGGAGCTGCGCGCCTCGGCGCCGACCCGACCGAGGAGGAGGATCGCGCGCTCGACCACGGCGGGCGCTCCCCGCTCGACGCAGCGCACGAGGTCCTCGAGGGCCGGCGCTCCGCGCGCGACGATCCGGGCCGCGCTCTCCTCGAGCACCGGGTCCGAGAAGATCACCGTGTCCTTCGTCGGATCGTGGCGGCGCAGGTAGGGCTCCTCCCCCGGCTCCACGACGAGCCCCGGGAGCTTGGCGACCACCTGCGACGCGGAGCTCGCCCAGGCGGCCGGCACGAGGAGGAGGCCGCGGCCGTCCTCGCGCTCGTGGACCGCCGAGGGGATCTCCGCGCCACGGAGCGCGTCGGCGATCTTGCGCGCGATGCCCGCGTCCTGGCAGACGAAGCCGCGCGGCGGGCTCTCCTCGTCGCTCTCGCCGGAGACCGGCGCCTCGTCCTCGTCGGCCACGGTCACGCTCCGAGCTTGGGCCCCAGGCGTTTTCCGCCGAGCACATGGAAGTGCAGGTGCGGCACGGCCTGGCCGCCGTCGCGTCCCACGTTGGTGACGACGCGATAGCCGCTCGTGGAGACTCCCTTCGCCTCGGCGACGGTCCGCACGAGCGCGAGCATCTCTCCGAGCATCGCCGTGTCGTCGGCGCCCGTCGCCTCCAGCGAGTCCACGTGGCGGCGCGGGATCACGAGGACGTGGACGGGCGACACGGGGTGGATGTCCTCGATCGCGATCGCGTTCGCGCTCTCGGCGACCTTCGTGCACGGCAGCTCGCCAGCCAGGATGCGACAGAAGATGCAGGGGCTCGTCACGGGGCGGCGAGTCTACCGACCCGCGAATCGGGATCGAGGGCGGTCGCACGCAGGAGCGCGCGGGCTCGCGGCTCCAGACTTCGAGGGTCGCAGCCGATGAGGGAATCGCGGATCGCGCCGAGCCGACCCCCGCGCTCCGTTCCTCGTCGAGAGTCTCCATGGGAATCACCGATCTCCGGGCACTCCGTCCCTTCGCCCTCCCCGCCGTGCTCCTGCTCTGCGCGCCGGCCGTCGCGGGGCAGGTCTTCCAGGGCATCCCTTCGTTCCCCAGCGGAACGTCCTCGCACATCGTGCGCCTCGGCGACGTCGATGGCGACGGCTCCCCCGATGCGCTGGCGCTGAACTGGAACGTGCCAGAGGCTCGCATCGTGCGCGGAGACGGCTCCGAGGTCGTGAGAGAATCGGCGCCGGGCTTCGGCCGGCTGCGAGCGGCTGCGGCTTCGTCGCTCCTCCTCCGCAACTCTTCTCAAGTTGCGTCGTCGTCGCTTCTTCCCTCGCTCGCTCTCGCTCGGCCTCGGGCCAGCGGCGGCGATTCTTTCACAACCTCTCCGCCGGATTCGGTACCCCTTCCGCCGTGCCGGTGGGCGCGAGGACCCTCGGCGCCCGCTTGGTCGACCTCGATGCGGACGGGAACCTCGATCTCGCGCTGGCGCAGGAGAACTTCGTTCGCGTCCTCCGCGGGCTCGGCGACGGCACCTTCTCGGAGACGCACGCGCTGCCGCTCGCGGGCTGGCACGGCACCCTCGCAGCGGCCGACCTCGACGGGAACGGAACGGTCGACCTCCTCACCGCCAGCTCGCCGCCCCACCGCGTGCACCTGATCCTCGCCGACGCCCATGGCGCGTTCTCGTCGGCCTCCGTGAAGTCCATCGCCGTCCCCCAGGCGGTGCGCAGCGCCGTGATCGGCGACTGGAACGGCGACGGGGTGCGAGACCTCGCCTTCCTGCGGTCGACGGGCCCCCTTCTCGAGATCTGGCGAGCTTCGTCCGCGCTCGAGTACGCCGTCTCGACCCTCCCCTTGACCGACTTGCCCCAGGGACTGATCCCCGGTGACTGGAACGGCGACACGCGGCTCGATCTCGCGGCATGGACGGTGTCGGCGGCGACGTCGATGGGCACGCTCCGGACCTTCCTCGGCCTGGGAGACGGCAGCTTCCAGGCACTCCCGGACATCCCGTCGGGCCATGGCTCCGTTGCGAGCGTCGCCGTCGACTTCGACGGCGACGGATGCACCGATGTCGCCGCGGTGCACGAGTGGAGCAATGCGGTGACCGTGGCCTACGGGTCGGCGTCGTCGCCGTTCTCGAAGGGAGTCCGCCTGGGAGCCCTCCTCTGGTCGATGGGCATCGACGCCGCTGACCTGGACGGCGACGGCGGGGCAGACCTGGTGACGGGGTCCTCCCTCGAGTGGGCCCTCGCGGTGCTGGCGTCCGACGGCGCCGGCGGGTTCCGAGCGCCAGGCGGCCCCGGCGCCGGCGGCACGAGCCTCGGGTGCACGGCGGCCGACCTGGACGGCGACGGCCGAGCCGATCTCGTCTCGATCGCTGGCGACGCGCCGAACGTCGTGCGGCTCCTGCGGAACGCCGGCGACGGCGCATTCGATTTCATCGACATCGCCGCCGAGGAGTATCCCTGGTCGTGCGCCGCCGCCGATCTCGACGGAGACGCTCGCCCCGAGGTCGTGGTCAGCGGGTACTCCGAGTGGCTCGGCGTGATCCGCCGCCTCGACGACGGCACCTACGACCTGACGACGCACGTGCCGCCCGGAACCGGCGCCTTCGGCCGGATCGCGCTCGGCGACGTGAACCTGGACGGCGCCATGGACGTCGTCACGAACCGCTTCGGCGAGTCGCGGGTGCGCTTCAACGACGGCGTGGGCGGACTCGTCGCGGGCCCGCCGATCCCCGACTTCGACATGTCGGAGAACGTCGCCCTCGGCGACTTCTCGGGCGACGGTCTGCTCGACCTCGCGCGAGCCCCGGGACTGGTCTTCTCCTGGAGCTTCTACTTCCAGGTCCTGCGTGGGGACGGCAGCGGCGCCTTCGTCCCGACGCAATGGCTCGAGAACCCTGTGCCCGTCAGCAACCTCTGCGTCGCCGATGTCGATGGTGATGGGCTCGAAGACTTGGTGACCGGCGGCACCATCGCCGGCACCTCGAAGCTGCACGTCTTCCGGGCCGTGGGCGCGGCGGCCTTCGCGCCGCCCGTGAGCTACGACCTCCAGGGCCTCGCGGGGATCAACCGGATCGTCCCGGGCGACCTGAATGGAGACGGGCTCGTGGACATCCTCGCGGCGACCTGGGACACCTCGAGCGTCGAGCTCTTCCTGGGCAACGGCGCCGGCGGCCTCGCGCCGCAGAGCCCGGCACGCGTGGGCGGACTCCTCGCGGACGCGGTGCTCGCCGACGTCGACGCCGACGGGCACACCGACGCGGTCCTCGCGAACTCGTTCCTCGAGCAGTGCACGATCCTCTGGAACCAGGGGCCCCAGGCCGCGGGTGTGACGGACTTCGGCACGGGCACGCCGGGCTGCCTCGGCACCCTCGGCGCCGCCACGACGGGGACTCCCGCGCTCGGCGCTTCGCAGTTCGCGATCGTCTCGACGAACGCGGCCCGAAACGCGGCCGGGGCCGTCCTCCTCGCCGACGCGTCCGATCCCGGCGGCAGCGATCCCTTCGGGATCGGCCTCACACTCTACGTCGATCTCCTCTCCGCGAGCGAGATCGGGTCGATCCCGATCTCCAGCGACTCGGCCGGAGTCTCGGCGGCTCGGCTCCCGATCCCGAACGACCTTGCCCTCTACGGGAAGAGCTTCGTCGCGCAGACGATCTGGATCGCACCGGGGTGCGCTCCGTTCCCGTACCCGCTCGTCTCCTCCAGGGGGCTCTCGATCACGATCGGCGGCTGAGGAACGCCGCCGGGCCTCGGGGCGCGCCCCCGACGAGCGCTCAGCCGCGCGCGTCGGGCTTCGGGAGCCTCGGGACGAAGGGAGACCAGGGACGCGCGGCCAGCCGCGCGAGAGAGCCGAGGTACTGCCGCTCGGAGCTCTTCGCGAGCGCCGTGCGCACGCGCGCCTCGTCGAGCCATTCGGGATGGGGCGCCCGGGGAGCCGGCGCGTTCGCCTCCAGCAGGTCGTCGACGAAGCCGGACGTCGATGCCGCCGCGAGGAGATAGCCGTGGTTCTCGAGGACGCGGATCTCCGACTCGAGGAAGCCGTCCATGTCCGTTCGAATCTCCGCGACGACGTCGCGCGCGAGCTGCTTCGAGTAACCGCCGATGTCGTCCCGGACGTAGCTGTGCGTCGAGTTGCCGATGCGCCACGTCGCGGCCCGGATCTCCTCCTTGCGTACCCGCGCGAGGAGCCACTGCAGCCGCAGGGAACCCACCTCGTTCGTCGCGATGGCGGCGTAGCGGGCGAGGCGGCTCCAGGGCTTCGTGCCCACCTCGAAGTCGAAGGGCGCGCCGCCGTCGGAGACGAGGACCACGGGCCGGCCGCTCCAGACGGGCTGCATCCCGAGGTTGTCGTAGACGCCGCCGTCCGTCAGGTGGACGACCGACGGACGGTCCGAGTCGGCCTCGCCGGATCGCGGCAGGGCGAGCGTGAGCGGAAGGAAGACGGGCGGGAAGCAGGACGAGGCGGCGACGGCGCGTGCCACGGGCTCGGAGGCGAGGGAGCGGAACTGCCCCGCCAGGTAGTCGCCGGAGCCGTCGCGCTCGAAGGTCCAGTTCGCGCCGAACTGCAGGTCCGTCGCGCAGAAGGTGAACCGCGGCTTCTCGGGGAGGCCGTCGAGCCGCAGCCGCGTGAGGTGGCGCTCGTACTGCGCGCGGAGCGCCTCGGCGCCGGGACCGGAGCGGAACCAGTTCCAGGGGAGGCACCACTGCACGAGGATCGGCAGGGTGCGGATGTCGCGGCGGAGGATGCGGTCGCGGAAGGTCTCGGCGACGTCGCGCTCCCAGTCGTCGAATCGCAGCGTCGAGCGCCCCTTCTCCACCATGCACTGGGCGAGATGCGCCGCGAGGATGCTTCCTCCCGAGACGGAGCTCACGTGATCGACGATCGCGAGGAGGCCGGTCTCGTGGAGCCTCCGCAGAGCACCGAGGTGGAAGGCGGCGGCCCGGTAGCCTCCGCCCGACAGGCAGAGCGCGATGCGCGGACGCTCGCCGGAATCGGGGTCTGGGGTCTGTTGTGCTTCCATGATCTCGCCGCGCGCGGCGCGCACACCTCCGACGGGAGGCGCATCCTGCCGCCGCGACCGCGCGCCGTCACGGATCGACGGGCGGCGGCGGATTCGACGGCGGCCGTATCCTCCCGGCGCCTCGATCGACACACTCTCGCCCCCTTCGCCGACCTTGGCACGCCGTCCCGACCCGCTCCGCGACTCCCTCCATGGGTGAGATCGCCTCCCTCCTCGTCGTCGCGCTCGCGGGCGGGATGCTGCCGCTCTTCGTCCGATGGAGCGAGCGCCTGCTGCACGGAGCGCTCTCGCTCTCCACGGGGATCTTCCTCGGCGCCGTCTTCCTCCATCTCCTCCCGGCGCTCCCGGCCATGGTTCCGTCGGCGGGCGACGTGAGCTCGAGCTCCCACGGTCATGCGCCGAGCGAGACGCTCGCGATCTGGCTCTGCGTCCTCGCGGGCGTGCTGAGCGTGTACCTCGCCGAGTCCCTCGTGTTCCAGAAGCGAGACCCGGCGCCGGATCAGCGCCACCGATCGGTCGGCTACGCGGCACTCGCGGGTCTGTCGGCGCACTCGTTCCTGACGGGGATCGGTCTCGCCGCGTCGTCGCGCCACGAAGGGCTCGAGGCGCCGATCTTCCTCGCCATCGTGAGCCATCACGGATTCGAGGCCTTCTCGCTCACCTCGGTGTTCCTGCTCGCGGGCTTCGCGAAACGCCGCATCGTCGTTCTCGCGGGTCTCTTCGCGCTCGCCACGCCTGCCGGGATCGTGCTGGGGCACCTCGTCACGGGCTCCCTCGGCGACTTCGCGCTCGCCGTGGTGACGGCCTTCTCGGCAGGGACCTTCCTCTTCGTCTGCCTCTGCGATCTGCTGCCCGAAGTCTTCCACGATCGCGAGGACGAGGTCCAGCGGATCGCACTCGTGGTCCTGGGGATCCTCGTGATGGTGGCCGTCCGCTGGGCCGGCGCCTGAGCTACGACTCGCGCGCCTGCGCCCGCCGCACGACGATTCTCGGAACGGGCACCGTTGGGTTGCGGGCGCAGCCCGCGATGTGCGTCAGCCGTTCAGCCGATCGCCGGGGAGCGCCGCGTCGGCTCCGTAGTACCGCCTCCCCTTCCACGAGACTCCGCGCCCGAAACGCCCGCGCATCGTCGACGCGACGATCGCGAGCGCGACGAAGGCATGCCCGACCGGCGCGGCGAGCGCGAGGACGAGCGGAATGCGCATCTCGTGGTGGATCGCTCCGTGGAGCAGCACGAGCACGGCGGTGCTCGCGCCGAAGCCGGCCAACGCGACGGCCTCGGCGCCTCCCCACGTCGGCGACTGGAGAGCCAGGAGCGCGAGAGCGACCAGACTCGCGGCCGGAGCGACCGCGAGGACGACGATCGCGAGCGCTCCCGCGAGGGAGCGCATCACGCGGAAGTCCGCGCCGGCGAAGGCGTTCTTCGTGACTCCCTCCCAGAGGTCGCGCCACCCGGAGTACATGCGCGTGGACACGCACGCGCGGCCGAGGAAGAGCGCGATGCGGCGGCCGCTCGCCTTCACGAGGCGCGCCGTCAGGATGTCCTCGACGATGTGGGGCGCGAGCCTCGGGAAGCCTCCGATGGCTTCGTGCGCCGCGCGCTCGATCAGCAGGAAGCCGCCGGCGGCGAGCGCGTCGCGGCAGCGCGGGTCGACGACGCGGTGCGCGGGGAAGGCGACCGAGAGCCAGACGGCGAAGGCCGGCATGCCGAGACGGTTCGCCAGGTCGGGGCACTGAAGATCGGGGAGCGCGGAGACGAGGGACACGGCGGGCGCTCCGTCGGCGCCGTGAGCGCGCGCGAGCGCCGCCGGGAGCGCGCGCGGCGAGAGGACGCAGTCGGCGTCGACGAACAGGAGCCAGGCGCCGCGTGCCGCGCGCGTCGCGAGGTGGAGCGCGTGGTTCTTGCCGACCCAGCCCTCCGGCGGCGGTCCACGATGCGTCACGACACGCAAGCGTGCGTCCTCCTCCGCGATCCGCGCGAGGATCGCCGCCGTGCCGTCGTGCGAGTCGTCGTCGCAGACGACGACCTCGAGCGGCTCGTGCTCCTGCGCCAGAGCCGCGCGAACGCAGGACTCGATGATCTCCTCCTCGTCACGCGCCGGAACGACGATGGAGACGAGGGGATAGATCTCTCGGAGCGCGAGCGATCCACCGGGATCCAAGGGCAGCAGCGCACGGCGGTGCCTCGCGAGGAGGATCACGAGAACGACCCAGGCTGCGAACGAAGCGGCCGCGAGAGCGGCGAGGAGGATCACGATCGCGACGATCGCTCACGTCGGCGGCCGGAGGACCGCGGCGTGTGGCGGATCTCGCTCCGGCGAAGGCGACGGCCGCTCCGCGCGGCGCGTGCGATCGCGAGGATCAGCGGCCGACGGTGGACCCGTCGGGTCCCGTGGCGCCCGCGTCGCGCGGACCGCCCGCGTCGCCGGCTCCCGGCTCGGCCGAAGGGCCGTGCGACGTCGACGGCCGCTCCCAATCGAAGGGATTCTGGAACCAGACCGGGCTCCGGAGCTTCAGCACGATCGGATCCGACGACTCCTGAGCCTTCCATGCATAGAGTCCCGCGAGGCCGCCGAGAGCGATCGCACAGCTCACGAGGAGCGCCACGAGCGCGATTCGATTCCGCCGACGCACGCTCTGGAGAGCGCGCGCGATCTCGGCGCGTCGCGACTTCGCGAGATCCAGAGACGCCAACGCGGGGGAACGCTGCTCGGGAAACGGCGCGTCGGTCACGGGCGGCTTCGAGGATCGGTCCCCTGCGTCGCGAACGGCGTCGGGCTGCGTGGTCATGAGCGGGGCGAATCGGGCGAGGCGGGGGCGCTTGGATTCTCGGCGATGGGGCAGGGCTGGCTCAAGGGGTCGCTGGCGGTACGGGGCGGCGCGGTGGATCCCCGGGGGGAGCGCGACCAAGGACGCAGAGCGTCGCGAGCAATGCCGTCGCGGACCCGCGCGTCGTGCGGCGGGGCTCCAAGGACCTGCCTGAGGGCTTTCCTCTCCGTGCCCGGATGACTAGATTCCTCGCCCCTCTCACGGGATGCCCGACTGCCGTCCTTGGCATGGATCCAGGGCCCCTTCCGAGCGTTCCGCGCGAGGCAACGCCCGGGGGCTTAGCTCAGCTGGTAGAGCGCGACAATGGCATTGTCGAGGTCAGGGGTTCGAGTCCCCTAGCCTCCACCACAGAGTCTCTGTCAGAGTGTCTTCGTCAGAGGGTCTTCGTCCGAGTCTTCGTCTTTCGCTTCTTCACGGCGGCGCATCCGCTTCGACGCCTCCCCCGGCGAACTCCTGGCGCCGAATCGCGGTCGCTCAAGGACGCTCCGATTCCAGGACTCGGTCGAGGACCGCCGGCGCGCCGAGGAATCCGAGGGGCGCCCCCACGAGACGGGCGCGCTGGAGCAGCGCGAGAGATTCCTGCTGGCGTCGCTGAGCCTGCGCCTCGAGGTCGGTCCGCCCCGCGCTGCGGCCTGCTCGCTGCAGCTCGAGCGCCGCGCGACCGAGGAGCGAGGAGGCCGCGCGCGTCGTGTCGCTCCGGAGCTCCGCGGCCGCGATCCAGACCAGGAGCAGCGCGGCGGCTCCCAACCCGATGGTGGACGGCGCGAGACGCCACCGGGGCCGGGGGTCGCCGGCCGAGGCACCTCGGCGCGCTTGCAGGATCGTCCCGGCGACCCCTGCGCCGAGGGCCGTGGCGAGCAGGAGCGGGGTCACCGCCGACATGCCGCCGTGCTCCCAGAGCGCTTCGGGCCCGGGCTTCCCCGCCGTGCTGGCGCAGACGATGGCGATCGTGAAGGCGAGGGCGGCGACTGCACCGGCGACGATCGACGCGCGGGCGGCTCCCGTCGGCGCCGAGAGCGCACCCAGGAGCAGGACGAAGACCGGCACGACCCCGATCGCGAGCACACGCTTCGCGGGCTCCCAGCCGAACCAGTAGTAGAGGTAGACGGGGAGCAGCACGCTGATGGCCCCGCCGACCCAAAGACCGTGCGATGCGGGAGCGGATTCGCGACTCGCATCGTCTGTCGAGGGAACCGCGGCCGACGCGATCGCGACTCCCGCGATCGCCCAAACGAGGACGCGCTCCGAAACGCTCGTGACGGAGACGCTGCACGCCACGAGGTGCGCCACGAGGGCGGACCCGAGGGCGACCGCCACCAGGGTTCGCTCCCTGCCGGTCCCGACTTCGCTCGCGCGACGCAGCCCACACATCCCCGCAACGACGACCGCAGGGAGCACGGCCGCACCGGCGGCAGCTGCCGAGGCGAGCCCCGGATGGGGAGCGAACCACGACACGCCGAGGAACGCAGCGGCGGCCGTGGTCAGCATCGCCGCCGCGAGAGGCGCCGCGCGTCGGACGAGCCCAGCCTCGCGCCAAGCGAGCGCGATCGCCGACGCGAGGATCCCGAGCCAGAGCAGTGCTGCGCCCGCACCCGCGGCGAGGATCTTCTCTCCGACGATGGCGTGGGGGCGATCCGGCGGGGCGGCCAGACTCTCGATCTCCCGTCGCTCCGGCGAGTCACCCTCCGCGAGCGCCGGCCACGCTCCGTCCGGGCCGAAGCCAACCACCCAGGCGCTGGGGTGGCTCGCGAGGGCGCTCGACGTGGCGTCCGCGATGAGGAGTCGAATGCGCACGGTCTCCGATTCCGGGTCGACGAGCCGACCGACCCGGCGGAGCCAGTGCGCCGCTCCACCACCCTCCACGCCCTCCTCGAGGCGCTCGCGGAGACCGAGCGACGGCACGTTGACGAGAGCGACCAGAACGACGAGCGCCGTCACTCCGGCAATCGCGACTCCCTTCACGACGCGGGCCCAACGCGCGGCCACGGGCAAGGCCAGGGCGAGCACACCGAGCCCTGCGATCGCTCCGAAGGATCCCGATCGGCCGCGCGCGTAGAGCAATGCGACGAAGAGCGAGCCCAGGGCGAGCGCGGCGAAGACTCCCGATCGCGCACTCCGTCGGCGCAGTGCGAGGATCGCGGCCGCGGCGGCGATCGGCACGACGACGGCCAGGTAGGTCGAGAGCTGGCTCGGATTCCCGATGGGACCGACGACGCGGTTCTTCACCTCCGCCGCCCACTCGATCGAGTCGATGCGCTCGCCCAGGAGGCCTTCGAACCGCCACGACTGGCACAGCGCCGCGAACGCGACGCAGCCGCCGGCGAACGTGATCCAACGCGTCAGGCCGGAGCCGGTGATCAGCCCCTGACGGGTCGCCAGGACGGCCGCGACGAAGACTCCGAGCTCGGCGACCTCCGTGAGCCAGCCCTGCCGGCGATGCTCGCCGCCGAGGATGGACGTCCATCGGTCCGAGGCGAGGAGCGTCGCCGTCGTGAGGATCGCAGCGAGGATGGCCGCGGCGCCGAGCGCTCGGCGCGTTTCTCCCTCGTCACCGATACTGGCTCCGAATTCGTGCACGCCCCGGGGAACCGTACGGGCGCTCCCCAGGAACGTGAATGATTCGAGGCCAGAGTCCTCGTCACCGGCCGCCGCGGTCCCCCAAGCCTCTCCGCGCGCCCTCGAGAGTGCCGCGAGGACGGTCACGCCGACCACGACGAGCAGCGCCTTCGGCGGATCGAAGCCGTGCGCCACGGTGCTCGACGCCGCGAGGGGAACGAGGATCGTGGCGAGGGCGACGATCGCCGCGAGGAACCAAGGCCTCCCCCCAGGCAGCGGCGTGCCAGCGCGAATCCCATGGCTCGCCGCAGCCGGAGCCGGCCGAGCGCGACCGGGGACGCGGGACGGTTCCTTCGGCGTTGCGTTTCGAGGAGGACCCACGATGGACCGCGACCGCGCGCGACGGCGTCGGGCCGTCTCGCGCGGTCGATGGGAGGTGATCGATTCGAGGGGAGCGGCGCCTTCGCCGCGTCGTCATCGAGTCGGAGGCCGGCTCGGGTCGTCGTCGACCCGAGAACTTCGGATCACTTGCCGGGCTTCGTCGAGTGCACCTGCACCCCGTTGCCCGTCATGTTGAAGAGATCCCGGCGACGGAACTGGACCCCTTCGGGCGGCGGATTGTTCGGATCGACGACGCTCGGGACCTCATCGATCCACTGGGTCATCTGTGCCTTGATGTCCGTCGGCAGAGCCATGGGAGCCCAACTCGCCGTGCAGGGGACCTCCTTCATCTCCCCCGTCTCGGGATCGAGCACCTGCGCCATGACGATCTGCGTCGCGATGACGGGCGCCGACACGGGACCCTTGGGCTTCGCGTCCGCAGTGGGCTTCGTCGGAGCGTTCGCAACTGCGCCGGGCGCCTGCGCCGTGGCAGCGGGGGATCCCGCTCCAGGCTCCGCGACCCGCACACGCGTGCGGCCGGGACCACCCATCTTGGGCCAAAGGTCGACGTTCAGGGCCACGATTCCCATCGCCAGGACGCCGACCCCGGCGAGGGTCCAGATCACATGCTTTGCGTTCATGGGTTGCAGCAACGAGGAAGGAAGTCGGGATTCGTGCGAGTAAGGAGACGTCCCGCGGCTCCAGGATCCCGGATCGGCGCGGGTCACACCAGTCCGGCCAAAACTTTCCGGGTACCCCGCTCGAGCCTTCGGGACGACAGCGGAGCCAGGCGAGACCCGATAGGAAGCGGGCCCCCGTTCGGTCCGAAGATCGGACGGAAGCCCGCGAATCTCCGGTTCCCTCGCTCCGCCCCCGAGGTCTCGGGCGGCGGAGCGAGAGTCCGATCCGTCGATTACGCGCCGAGCGTGATCTTGATCACGTTCGTCATGTCGAGGATGTTGTTGTTCGTCACGGTCGTCGTCGACGCCGTGTCGAGCATCCAGCACGTGACGTAGAACGCACGGCCGGCGATCGCCGCGCCGCCCGGGTTCTCACCGAAGCCACGGAAGCCGTTCGGGGTCGGCACGAAGTCCGTGTAGCCCGTCTGCGGATTCAGCATGGTCGCCTGCTCACCGACCGCGTTGCTGATCGGGTTGGTCGTCGGGGCGTAGTTCACGAGGTTACGCCCGAAGATCCCGCCCGGAGCGAGCAGCGAGTGGTAGGCGGTGAACTCGTTGCCGGCGTGCGCCGGTCCACCCGAGATGTCCGCGAAGTTCACGGAGTTCACGAGGATCGTCGGGTTTAGCAGCCCGAGGAACAGATCGACTCCGAGCCAGAGGCCCTGGTTCGAGTTCGCCGGGTTGAGGAGAGCACCCGCGCCCGGCGTTCCACCGAAGGCGATCAGGAGCTCGTCGATCCACGCGATGACCGACTTCTTGTAGATGTAGGAGTTCTCGGGAGCGCCACCGGCGCCGACCCAGTTCTCGGGAAGCGGATCGGTGCCGCCGCCAGCGCCGATGTCGCCATCGAACATGGTCAGCGGAATGAACCAGACCGGGCCGAGGCCCTGCGACTGGTAGTTCGAGTTGCCCGTGTAGCTGATGCCGTCACCGCCGACCGGGAGGAGCGCTCCACGACCGTCGTCCATGTAGAACGGAAACGGAACCGGCATCGCGCCACCGCCGGGCAGCGGGGTCGCTGCCGTCACGAGGATGGAGTTCTTGACGGGCTGGATCAGCGACTGCTCGAAGAGGTAGGTGACCTGCAGCTCCGTCGAGGCCGTCGTCAGACCACCCAGCAGGAGCTGGTCCATGTAGAGGGGCGCGCCGGCCGCGAGCGGCGGGATCGTGAGACCCGACAGCGACAGAGGGCTCGACTCGTAGCCGAGCACGCCAGGGTTGCCGGAGTGCACGGTCTGGAGCGAGTTCGCGCCGCCAAAGGCGATTCCAACGTTCAAGTACTGCGCCGCGAGGCCGTGGCCCACGGCGCTGCCAGCGGAAACCGAGATGCCAGGGGTTCCGAGATCGATCGAGAACTTCAGGACTTCTGCCGCCGGAAGAACTCCGAGAACGACGGGCGGGAAACTGACGAGCAGTGGGCCCGTCGGCAGGAGGCGGCCCTGCGCCGCAGGGTTCTCCACGGCGCGCCGAAGCTCGAGCGTTGGAGTCGCCTGAGCGTTTGCGGCACCCGCGGTCGGGTTGAATAGGGTCACCTCGAATCCGCGGAAGTCCAGGCTCCGCGCTCCGGGGAGCGTCGGGTGAGTCGCGTTCCGGAAGTACGCCAAGACGTCCGGAGGAAGCGTCTGCCAGGCGTTGAAGCCGGTCTGGCCGGCAGCAGCGCCCATGTTGCTCGTGAAGGAAAGGAACGTGTCCGAGCGCCAGAGGTGAATCGCGTTCGGAACGACGACGCCCGACTGGGCAACGACGGTTCCGGCGAGCAGGAGAGTGGCCGGCAGGGCCAGGAAACGAGTCCGCATCGTGTGATGCCTCCGAATCTTGAGAGTGAGAGGGAAAGGGTGAAGAGTCGCGGCCTAGGGCCGCACTCCTTCCCGGGCGACACGAATTCCCTTGGATCCCTCAAGGTTCGCGAGCCGGTCGGAGCGATGGTGAGCCCGAGGCGGAAGAGCCAGCCTCGGACTGTACCAGCCTAGGACGAGTCCCTTTCCGTGGCAAGTTCCCTCTGGCCAACGAGAAATGGCATCACGGGCTGCCTCGATCCCCGCATCGGCGCGCCCTCGATCGAGCCGTGGGTCCTTGCCGGCTCGAGCGGCGGCTGATCGTCGGCCATCGGAAACGAAGCGCGCCGAGTTGGTGGGCGCATCCTCCGCACCGTCGGGACGGCTGCTGCAGCGACGTGACGCGACGCCTGCAACTGAAGCGGGCTCCCGCGCGACTCCGAGGAGTCGCGCGGGAGCCCGCGAGACCATCGACGGCCGGAGCCTCGGCGTTTCGAGGCTCCGGCCGTGCGATCCGTCGACTACGCGCCGAGCGTGATCTTGATCACGTTCGTCATGTCGAGGATGTTGTTGTTGGTCACGGTCGTCGTCGATGCCGTGTCGAGCATCCAGCACGTGACGTAGAACGCACGGCCGGCGATCGTCGGGCCGCCCGGGTTCTCACCGAAGCCGCGGAAGCCGTTCGGGGTCGGCACGAAGTCCGTGTAGCCCGTCTGCGGCAGCAGCATCGTGGTGTGCTCGCCCACCGCGTTGCTGATCGGGTTGGTCGTCGGGGCGAAGTTCACGAGGTTACGCCCGAAGATTCCGCCCGGAGCGAGCAGCGAGTGGTAGGCGGTGAACTCGTTGCCGGCGTGCGCCGGTCCACCCGAGATGTCCGCGAAGTTCACGGAGTTCACGAGGATCGTCGGGTTTAGCAGCCCGAGGAACAGATCGACTCCGAGCCAGAGGCCCTGGTTCGAGTTCGCCGGGTTGAGGAGAGCACCCGCGCCCGGCGTTCCACCGAAGGCGATCAGGAGCTCGTCGATCCACGCGATGACCGACTTCTTGTAGATGTAGGAGTTCTCGGGAGCGCCACCGGCGCCGACCCAGTTCTCGGGAAGCGGATCGGTGCCGCCGCCGGCGCCGATGTCGCCATCGAACATCGTCAGCGGGATGAACCAAACCGGGCCGAGACCCAGCGACTGGTAGTTCGAGTTGCCCGTGTAGCTGATGCCGTCACCACCGACCGGGAGGAGCGCTCCACGACCGTCGTCCATGTAGAACGGGAACGGAACCGGCATCGCGCCGCCACCCGGGAGCGGCGTTCCCCCCGTCACGAGGACGGAGTTCTTCACCGGCTGAATGAGCGACTGCGAGAAGTAGTAGGTGAACTGGTTCTCCGTCGACGCGATCGTGAGACCGCCCAGAAGGAGCTGATCCATGTAGAGGGGCGCGCCGGCCGCGAGGTAGGGCAGCGTGAGGCCGCTCAACGACAGCGCGCTCGTCTCGAAGCCGAGCACGCCGGGCTGGCCGGTGAGCACGATCATCAGGGAGTTCGCGCCGCCGAACTGCTGACCGACGTGAGGCAGGAAGCACGAAAGGCCGTTGCCGAACTGGTTACCCGCGGGCACCGAGACACCCGGGGAGCCGAGATCGACCGCGAACTTCAGGACTTCGTTCGCCGGAAGGACGCCGATCGCGACCGGAGGAATCGTGACGAGGGCGGGATTCGCCGTGTCCGGGAGAAGCCGAGCCTGTGCGGCGGGATTCTCGATGGCGCGGCGAAGCTCCATTTGCGGGGAGGCGTGGTTGTTCGCGGCGCCCGCGGGCGGCACGAACAGCGTGATCTCGAATCCGCGGAAGTTCAGCCGACGAGCGCCCGGCTCCGTCGGGTGCGTCTGGTTGCGGAAGTACGTCAGCACGTCCGGCGGCATGGTCTGCCACGCTGCGTGGCCGCCAACTCCGGGGCCCGCAGCGAGATTCACGACCGTTCCGAAGAAGACGTCCGACCGCCAGAGGTGAATGGCATTCGGGATAAGGACTCCCGACTGCGCGGCGGCCGTGCCAGCCATCATGAGGGCCGCGGGCAAGGCCAAGAAGCGAGCTCGCATCGTGAGATGCCTCCGATTCGTGAGGTGGGGTGAGAGGGTGTAGAGGCCGCGGCCTTGGAGGCCGCACAACGACCGAACTCCGCTTCGTCCTCGGATCCCTCGAGAGCGACGCAACGATCGGGCGATGTCAGTCCGCATCCGTCGATCGGAAGCGGAACTCAGCGAGTCTATGACGGGGTCATGGAACGGGCAAGTTCCCTGGAGCGCCTCGAGCGGTTTGCGCGAAATCCCATGGAGGCTTTACAGCGCTGTCCGATAGTGACTTATGGAGTCTTCGGCTCGACGGCAGCGCGGCTCGCGGGCGTCTCGATCCGACTCGCGATCGCGATTCTGCTCGCGCGAATCGTCACGTGCTCGCGCGGCGCTCTTGGACTCGAAAGCCTCCTTGGTCCGCGCACGCACCGTCCGGATACTCCGCCGCCCCGCGCGACCGCCATGTCCGACCTCGTCCACCCTGAGCGACTCCGCAAGCTCGAGAGCCTTCGGGCGCTCGGGGTCGATCCCTATCCGGCGAGGAGCACGCCGATCGACGGGTCGCGAGCGGTGGTGGCAGCCGTCGCATCTCTCGCGCCGGGCGCGATCGACGCCTCCAAGACCCTCGCGGTCGGAGGGCGCATGCGTCAGCCGCGCGACTTCGGGAAGCTCGTGTTCGTTCCTCTGCTCGATGCGGGAGGGCGGATCCAGCTCGCGTTCGATCGAAGCGCCCGCGACGAGTGGCCGGGCACGCCGTCGCAGGCCTTCGAGCTTCTCGCGATGCTCGACGACGGCGATCAGGTCGAGGCCACAGGTCGCCCGGGTCGCACCCGGCGAGGCGAGCCGACCCTGTTCGTCGACTCCTTCACGATCCTCGCCAAGGCACTCGCGCCGCCGCCGGAGAAGTGGCACGGGCTCACGGACACCGAGGCTCGCTTCCGACGGCGCTACGTCGATCTCTGGGCGAACGAGGGAGTCCGTGCCCTCTTCGAGACGCGAGCCGCGGTCGTGCGGACGATCCGCCGCATCCTCGACGACGACGGCTACCTCGAGGTGGAGACGCCGATCCTCCATCCGATCGCGGGCGGCGCGACCGCGCGTCCCTTCCGCACGCATCACAACGCCCTCGACCGCGAACTCTATCTGCGCATCGCTCCGGAGCTCTACCTGAAGCGGCTCCTGGTCGGCGGCCTCGAGCGCGTCTACGAGATCGGTCGCGTGTTCCGCAACGAAGGGATCGACACGCGCCACAACCCCGAGTTCACGATGCTCGAGGCCTACCGGGCGCACGCCGACTACCGCCAAATGATGGATCTCGTGGAGGCGATCGTCGGCGCCCTCCAGCGGGAGCTGCACCCCGGTGGACGGATCGCGTTCCGCGACGTCGACGTCGACCTCCGCCCCCCTTTCCGCCGTGCGGGCTACCTCGAGCTGTTCCGCGAGCACGTCGGCGGCGACTTCTTCGACGGCGCCTTCTGCGCGCGACGCGCCGCGGAGCTGCGCGTGCCGAGCGCCGGGAAGACGCCGGAGAAGCTCGCCAACGATCTCTTCGAGGAGTGCGTCGAGAAGACCCTCCTCCAGCCGACGTTCATCGTCGACTACCCGGTGCCCATCTGCCCGCTCGCGAAGACGAAGCCCGGCGATCCGCGTGTCGCCGAGCGATTCGAGCTCTTCGTCGCGGGGACGGAGCTCGCGAACGCCTTCACGGAGCTGAACGATCCGGCGGAGCAGGAGGCTCGCTTCCGCGCGCAGGTGGCGACGAAGGACGAAGAGAGCCCCTCGGAGGTCGACATCGACTACGTGCAGGCGCTCGAGTACGGCATGCCGCCGGCCGGCGGGCTCGGCATCGGCATCGATCGGCTCGTGATGCTCTTCACGGGGAAGGCGTCGATCCGCGAAGTGGTTCTCTTCCCCCTGCTTCGCGAGGAACGGCCGCCTGCGGCGCAGGCGCCTCCGACGTGATCGCGGCCGCGCCGACGACGCAGGTGCTCGTGCTCCAGACAGCGGCGCTGGTCGTCGCGGGAGCGCTCCTCGCGTTCGCCCTCGCGGCCGCGGTCTTCTCCCTCGTCGAGACGTTCCGTCGCGCGGCGGTGCTGCCGCTCGCGATCCGCTTCGCGTCGTCGAGATGGATCAACGTCGTCTCCGTCGCCGGCGTCGCCCTCGGAGTCGCCGCCCTGATCGTCGTGCTCTCCGTGATGAACGGATTCATCTCGGAGCACCGCCGACTCATTCGCGGCTCCCTCGCCGATCTCACCATCCAGCCGAGAGCGCGCCAAGTCTCGGGAATGGCCTCGCGGATGCCAGGGAGCTTCGAGGAGTACCGCCGGGCCCTCGACGGCTGCCCGCACGTTCGAGCGATCGCGCCACGCTTCGTCTGGGCGGGCCTCGCGTTCCCGACGCAGGTCCTCGACGTCTTCAACCTCGCACGCAGCGGGTCCGAGTTCGTCGTGGAGATGATCGGCGTCGACGCCGACGCGGAGCGCGGCACGAGCAACTTCGAGAAGTGGATCGGCCCCTTCGACGAGGGCGACCTCTCGGCCCGCGACGAGGACCGTCGCATCTTCCAGCCGGTACGCGATCGAAGCGCGCCGTTCCGAACGACCGAGCACCCCGACGAGCTGCCGAAGGAGGGAATGATCGTCGGCATCTCGCTCGCGAAGTCGCTTCGGCTCCGTCGCGGCGACCGCATCGAGGTCGTCTCCATCGGCATCGACGCGACCCGAGAGAGCCCCACGACGCCCAACATGTTCTTCGAGGTCTCGGGGATGTTCCACACGGAGGAGCAGAACTTCGATTCCCAGAAGGTGCTCGTCCGCATCCCGGCGCTGCAGAAGTTCCTCGCGGCGCGC
This sequence comes from uncultured Planctomycetales bacterium, assembly GCA_964545855.1. GTDB lineage: Bacteria > Planctomycetota > UBA1135 > UBA1135 > JACQFD01 > CAZJHD01. Next base: position 2,128 of record CAZJHD010000017.1, on the reverse strand, counting down.
GACATCGATTTCACCGAGATCGTCGTGAAGCTCGACGACTACCGGAACGCCTCCGCGGCGCGCGACGAGATCGGCCGGCGCCTCCTCGCCGCAGGTCTCCTGCGCGGTGGAGACGTGCTCCGAGAGGACGTGAGCGCTGAGGTCCGGACCTGGGAGGAGCAGCGCAAGGTCCTCCTCGCGGCCATCGACAACGAGCGCGGGATCCTCGGAGTGATCCTCTTCTTCATCGTCGTGGTGGCGACCTTCATCCTCTTCGCAACGCTCTCGATGCTCGTGAACGAGAAGACGCGCGACATCGGGATCCTCTCGACGCTCGGCGCCTCCTGGGGAGAGATCCTCGCCGTATTCGTCGACGTCGGAGCGGCCATGACGGCCGCCGGGAGCCTCCTCGGGCTGGGAGTCGGTCTGCTCGTCGCGCAAACGCGCGTCCTGAACGCCATCGAGCGATTCCTGGGCGACTGGTTCGGCCTCAAGCTCTTCAACCCCGAGGTCTACTACCTGAAGAGCCTTCCCAGCGAGATCCACATGGAGCAGGTGGCGGTGATCCTGGGCGCAACGCTCGTCGCGGGGATCCTCTTCTCCGTCGTCCCCGCCGTCCGCGCGGCCCGGCTCGATCCGGCGCGCGCGCTCCGCTACGAGTGAGCGTCGACCCGGCAGCCCCGCGCCCGGCGCCTCCGATCCTCGAGGCGGTCGGTGTCGAGCGGTCCTACGAGCTCGGAGGACGCACGATCCAGGTCCTTCGAGGCATCGATCTCGCTTTCGCGGGAGGCGAGACGGTCTCCCTCGTCGGGAAGTCGGGCGTCGGGAAGACGACCCTCCTGCAGCTGCTCGGCCTCCTCGATCGCCCCACCACGGGGTCCATTCGGGTCCGCGGCCGGGACGTGGGCTCGCTCTCGCGGTCGGCGCGCGCGGCGGTCCGGCGGCGCGAGATCGGATTCGTCTTCCAGTTCTATCACCTGATCGCCGAGCTCTCGGCGTTGGAGAACGTGCTCCTGTCGGGCCGCATCGGCGAGCCCTTCCTGGCGGCGCTGCTCCAGCGCCGTCAGGAACGCGACCGCGCGCTCGCGCTCCTGGACCGTGTCGGACTCGCCGACCGCGCGAAGCACCGGCCGAGCCAGCTCTCCGGCGGCGAGATGCAGCGCGTCGCCATCGCCCGGGCCCTCTTCTCGAGCCCCTCCGTGCTCCTCTGCGACGAGCCCACGGGGAATCTGGACCAGGAGACCGGCGCCTCGATCCTCGACCTTCTCTTCCGGATCCAGACGGAGGTCGGCACGACGCTCGTGCTCGTGACGCACGACATGGAGCTCGCCCGGCGCTGCTCCCGGGTGGTGCATCTCAAGGCGGGACGGGTCGAGCGCGAGGAAGCTGGACGGAATGCGCCGGCGCCGGCGCGGTCGTAGGCGCCCGCGCTCGCGTCGCGGAGACGTCGCGGAAGCCGCACGACGTTTCGGAACACGCACCACGCCCTGCTACCCTCGGCTCCTCCGACCACGAGATCCGTGCGCCTCGCTCCCCTCCTCCTCGCCCTGGTCGCGCCCGCCCTCGCGGCCTGCGCCTCGGATCACCGCTCCACCGGCTCCGTGAGGACGCTCGGCTCCTGGGTCGCCCGCGACGGCCAGGCGTTCTGGGACCACGTCACGGGCGCGCCTCGCTGGCTCGGCGGACACTTCGCGCGCCAGGGCCGGGATCTGAGCCGCCAGATCGACCGAACGATCGAAGCGACGGCCGACGACGTGCGCGCGACCGGCCGCAACGCGTCCGGCGCTCCGTCCTGGCTCGCGCGCGAGACCACGAGCGGCATCGCGGCGGTCGGCCGATCCGCCTCCGATGTCGGCGAGTGGACCGCGCGCGACCTGCGCTCGACGGCGTCGAACGTCGGCGGAGCCCCCGCCTGGATCGCGAGCCAGAGCCGACGCGAGATGCGCGACCTCGGCGGCTACCTCGGCCGTCTCGCGGAGGATGCGGGCCGCGACGCGCGGCTCTTCCCCGCGCGCTTCGTCGACCAGGTCGAGCGGCTGTTCTTCCCCTGAAGCTCTTCCCGTGAGCGTCCCGAGGGGCCCCGACCGGACGGCGTCGGAGAGGTTGTGAAGAAATCGCCGCCGCTGGCCCGAGGCCGAGCGAGAGCGAG
>CAZJHD010000016.1:0-88443 GCA_964545855.1 uncultured Planctomycetales bacterium | reverse complement strand
TCTCGCTCGGCCTCGGGCCAGCGGCGGCGATTTCCTCACAACCTCTCAGTCCTTCCCCTCGAGCACGTCGAGGATCCGCAGGAGCTCCTCGCAGTTCGCGCGGTAGGCGCTGCCGCCGAGGTCGAGGTACGCGCGGGCCGTCGCGCGCGCGTCGGCGTAGCGGCCGAGCCTCCGCTGCGCCTGCGCGAGGTTCGGGAGCAGCGGGTGCTCCGCGAGCGCGAAGCCCGCCGACTCGAAGGCCGTCCGGGCCGCGCTCCAGCGCGCCACCGCCTCCTCGTCGTTGCCGTCCTCCGCCGCGAGCGTGCCGAGCGCCGCGTGGGCCAGGGGATTCTCCGGGAGACAGCGTCTCGACCGTTCGAGGAGGCCGCGGGCCGCGCTCCGGTCGCCGGCCGCGAGGGTCGCCTGCGCCGCCTCGTAGGCGCGGCGTGCCTCGTCGCGCAGCACGTCGGCACCGCCCCCGAGCGGCACCGACGGAGCATCGAGCTCACGCACGCGGAGGAACGCGTCGGCGGACTCCGCGTTGCGGCCCGCGATGCGAAGGCCCAGCGCCTCCCGCTTCCACGCGGCCGCCAGGAGCTCGCGATGGCGCGGCGAGTCCTCGAGCGTCTGCGCGCGCTCGAATGCGGCCTTCGCCTCGGCGAAGCGCTCCTGCGCCTCCCGGACCCTTCCGAGAGCGGCGTGCGCCGGCGCCAGATCGGGCGCGTCCTCGAGCGCCGCGCCGAGCACGCGCTCCGCCTCGGCGACGTGGCTCTTCTGCAGCAGCTCGTCGGCGATCGTGACGCGCACGCTCGCCGCGAGGCGCGCGAGATCCCGGAGGGTGGGGTCGCCGGCGCGCGCGATCTCCAGGAGCGCGAGCGCCTCCTCCGGCCGCGCCCCCAGCCGGAGGCGCACGGCGGCGAAGGACGCGAGGAGCTCCGCGGGAGATCCCGAGCCGAGGGCCTCGAGCCCCGCCTGCAGCTCCGAGGCGGCGCCCTGCAGGAGACCCTGGGAGAGGTAGGCGTCGGCCGCGCCGAGGTAGGTCTCGGCGAGCGTCGCGTCGATCCGCCGCGCCGCGAGGAACCGGCGCACCGCTTCGAGGGGATCGTTCTCCGCGAGAGAGACGCGCCCGCGCGCCGCGAGCGCCGCCGCGCGCGCACGCGGGCTCCGCGCCGCTTCCGACGGATCGGACTCGATCTTCGCGAGCACACCGTCGAGGTCCTCGCGCAGGCGCGCCGCCGCCTCTGGCTCGGACGACGCGACGGCCGCGGTCCACCGCGCGATGCGAGAGGCCGTCGCGCGACGGATCCACTCGGCGCGCAGCTCCGGATCGGTGTTCGGCTCGCGCGACGCACGGGCGAGCAGCTCGAGCGCGCCGGCCTCCTCGCCGGCGCGGGTGAGGGCGCGCACGCGCGCGAGGACCACGAGCGCACTCTCCGCGACCGTCGCGAGCGCCTCGGCGCGGTCGAGCGCACGCCGCGCGTCCGCGACGTCTCCCGCGTCGACGCGCAGCTCCCCCGCCGCGAGCACGCAGCGGAAGCGGCGCCGGTCGCCGCGCGCGGTCTCGGCGGCCGCCTCCAGATCCGCCGCCGCGTCGCGCAGCAGCGCGGTCCGCTCGGCGGCCCGGAGCCCCGGCTCGCGCGCCTTCGCGGCGCGCAGCAAACCGCGCGCCTCCCGGAGCACCGACGACGCGGGAGCGCGCTCGAGAGCGCGCTGCAGGTGGTCGGGACGACGCGCGTCGAGGAAGCGCGAGACCGACAGCGCGCCGAGGAGCGCCGCCGCGGCGACCAGCCCCGCGGCCGCGACGGGGCGAGCGACGCGCGACGCCCGCGCCCGCTCGATCCAGGGCGCGGCGCCGGCTCCGAGGAGCCAGCCCGTCGCTGGAGCAAGGGACGCCACGGCGCGGTCGTGGAGGAACGCGCGCTCGTCGCCGAGCAGCGCGAGTGCGAGGGTCCCCGTCATCAGCGCCGCGGCCGCGGGCCGCGCGCGACGGAGCGCGAGACCCGCGAGCGCCGAGAGCACGCCGAGAGCGACGAGACCGTGGGCCGCCGATGGGAGCGGCGCGTTGGCGGCGTTCTCCGGGGGCGCGAGCTGCGCCAGGGCGTCGGGAACGGATGCGACCGGAAGCAGCGCGACGCCGGCGGCGTAGGCCGCCGCGATCGAGGATCCACGGACTCCCGCGAGCCCGTGGCCGACGGCGCCCGCGAGGGCGAGCGCGGCGAGGAGCCAGGGCACGACACGGCGCCGCGGATCCGCCGTCGCACCGCCGGAAGAACGGAGGAGCGGCGCTGCGGCGAGGAGCCCGAGGGCGGCGACGGATCCGGAGGCGATGGCTCCCGCTCCGAGGAGCGCGGCCACGACGGCGCCCCAGGGGTCCCGCAATCGCGTCGCCGCGAGAGCCGAGAGCGCGAGCGCCGAGCCGAGGACCACGGCGCGCACGTCGAGCGGGAGCGCTCCACCGACGGCCGGATGCGCCGCGAGGAAGAGCGCCGCCAGGGGCGCCGCCGTCCGAGGTCCCGCGCCGCGCAGCAGGAGCCAGAGGGCGGCGGCCGACGCACCGTGGAGCGCTCCGTCGAAGGCGACGGACGGTCCGACGGCGCGGTCGAGCCAGGGGACGAGCGCCCCGCCTGTGGCGGCGTCGAGCAGGCTCCGGGCGTCCATCGACATCGGGCGCGCGGCGCGCGATGGGATCGGCGGGCGCGCGGGCGCCGCTACGATGCCAGCGGCTCCCGGGCCGCCGTCCAGGAATTCCGCCCCTCGCCTCCGGAGCGATGGGCACACTCCGCCGCTCCGCGATGGAAAAGCTCGGCCTCGAATCCCGCATCCGCACCGCGTGCATGCTGGTGCTCTCGGCGATCGCGCTCGGGTTCGCGCTGCACTGGCTCCAGCCGGTGCTGATCCCGCTCGTGCTCGCGGTCTTCGTCTCCTACGCGGTCTCGCCGCTCGTGGACGTCCTCGTGCGGCGGCTCCGAGTGCCCTACGCGATCGGGATGATCCTCGCGTTCCTCGTCGGGGGCGCGCTCCTCACGGCGGCGGGCCTCCTCATCTCCTATTCGGTCCGCGAGCTGGCGGAGAACGCGGACCTGTACAACCAGGAGATCAAGCGGGCGCTGAAGAACGCCGCCGGCTCGCTCCCACTCGAGAAGATGGGAGTCGGTCCCGAGATGATCGAGGACCCGCTGCGGATCGTGCAGATCCAGCCGGTCCTGACGAAGCTCGCGAATTCGGTCGTCGACGTGCTGTCGAACGCGTTCCTCGTCCTCGTCTTCGTGATCTACCTGCTGATCGGCGGGCGCCGGCCGAAGCCGGAGACGGACGACGGGACCGGTCTCCGCAGCAAGATCCGCACGCGGATCCAGCGCTACGTGAGCGCGAAGCTCGTCTTCTCGGCGGCGACCGGCGCGATCGTCGGGCTCATCCTCGCGATCCTCGGCGTGAAGCTGCCGCTCGTCTTCGGGGCGCTGACGTTCCTCCTGAACTTCATCCCGACGGTCGGCTCCATCGTGGCGACCCTGCTGCCGCTGCCGATGGTGCTCGTGACGCCCGAGTGGAGCTGGACCACGGCGATCCTCGTGCTCGTCCTCCCGGGCACGGTGCAGGTCCTCATCGGGAACGTGCTGGAGCCGAAGGTGCTCGGCGATTCCCTCGAGCTGCATCCGATCACCGTGCTCTCGGCCCTGGTCCTCTGGGGAATGATCTGGGGGATCGTCGGCATGTTCCTCGCCGTTCCCTTGACGGCCGTCCTGAAGATCCTCCTGGAGAGCCTCGAGATGACGCGGCCCGTCGCACGTCTCCTCGCCGGACACATCGAGCCCCCATCGGCGAGCGCGCCGTGAGCGACGGCCGGCCGGAGACATCCCAGGACGAGCTGCGGGAGATCGCGCGCGGAGCCCGCCGGATCCTCGGCGGCCTCGAGGCCGCAGGCTTCGTCGGCGGCCTCGGCTCCGCCGGGCAGGAGCCGCTCGAGCAGGAGCCGACGGCACCGCTGCCGGACGGCGTGGCGGAACCCTCCGCCTCGCGCACGGGCCAGCTCCCCCTCGTCGCGACGGACGACGACCCGACGCGGCGCACGCTCGCGAGCCGCCGCGGCGAGAACACCATGGACGCGAACGCACGGAAGGCCGCACTCACGGCGATCGGTCGGAAAGTCTCCACCTGCACCCTCTGCCGTCTCTGCGAGGGGCGGACGAACGCCGTGCCCGGCGAGGGCAGCGCCTCGGCGCGCGTGATGTTCGTCGGCGAAGGGCCGGGTGCGACGGAGGACGCGCAGGGCCGCCCCTTCGTCGGACGCGCCGGTCAGCTCCTCACGAAGATCATCGAGAGCGGCATGGGGCTCTCGCGGAGCGACGTCTTCATCGCGAACGTCGTGAAGTGCCGCCCGCCGGAGAACCGCGATCCCCAGCCGGACGAGGTGGCGGCCTGCCTGCCCTTCCTCCAGAAGCAGATCGAGGTCGTCGACCCGGAGGTGATCATCCCGCTCGGTCGTCACTCGATGCGCGAGCTCGCGGGCGTCGGCGAGCGCGACACGATCGGGCGCGTGCGCGGGAAGGTGTACCGGGTGAATGGACGCGCCGTGATCCCCACGTACCACCCGGCCTACCTGCTCCGGAATCCTCCGGAGAAGGTGAAGGTCTGGCACGACATCCAGCTCGCCATGAAGGAGCTCGGACTCCCGATTCCGCGGAACGAGAGCTAGCGGCTCGCGGCAGGAGTCTTCCGAGCTCCGCGCACGCGTCGCCGCTTCGCGCGAGCGTCCGCGACCGCGGGATCGGTCTCGTCGGATCCTTGGTAAGCTCGCGCGATCGGGGCGACGCGCTCCGAGTCCGTCCATGTTCGACGAGCCGATCTGGGGCATCGATCTCGGTAGCACCTCCGTCCGCGTGGTCCGCCTCGCGCGGCGCGGCGCGAGCTTCGAGATCGTCGACGTCGATCGCATCGACACGTACCGCGACCCGGCCCTCACGTCGCCGGAGGAGCTCGACGCGGCGCTCCGGAAGGCGCTCGCGATCTTCGCGGTGAATCACCGGATCGGCGCCCGAGACCGGGTCGGCATCGCGATCCCGGGCCTCGGATTCGAGACGCTCGTTCTCGACTTGCCGCCCGTCGCCGATCGCCGTCTCGGCGATCTCGTCGACTACGAGGTGCGCGCGCGCGCCGGCGCCGCCGCCTCGGACATGATCCACGCGTTCCGCGAGCTCCCGGGGCCGTCGGTGAACGAGCGCCGCGTGCTCGTGGCCATGGGCGCGGCCGGAGTCGTCGGCGGCTACCTCGACGCCTTCGCCTCGGCCGGAATCTCCGCCGATCGCGTGGTGCTCGCGCCGCTCGCCTTCGCGAACGCTCTGCAAGCCGACGGCCTCGAGGTGCGCGACGCCGTCGCCGTGCGCGTCGGCGTCGGCGCCACGGACCTCGTCGTGGGTCTGCGGGAGGGCCCGCTCACGCGCACGGAGCCCGAAGGGACGCTCTGGATCGCTCGCACGCTCCGGGAGCGGCTCGGCCTCGGCGTGAAGGAGGCCGAGGGAGAGCGCCGGGCCATCGAGACGCGCCAGGGCGACCCGCGGAGCCAGGGCGTGGCCGCCGACTTCGCCGAGCGCCTCGTCACGAAGATCGCTTCCGCCATCGAGGCCGGCCGCCTCCGGAGCTCCGCCTTCGTGCCCCAGCGGATCCTGATCGCGGGCGAAGGCGCGCGCATCAAGGGCCTCACGGAGACGATCTCGAAGAAGCTCGCCATCCCGGTGGAGGTCCACGCGAAGTGGAACCGCGTCGCCATCGGGAAGCACCTCTTCGGGCACGCCCTCGCGACGGAGGTGCCGGCCCTCACGATCGCGCTCGGCGCCGCGATCGACGCCGCGGGAGCCTCGGAGTCGGGTCTGTCCATCGTCCCTCGGAATCGCGTGCGCGAGACGGCGCGCGCCCTTCCGCTCGTCGGCGTCGCGGTGGCGGCGCTCGTGGCGGGGACGTTCGCCGGGGATCGCTTCGCGACCCACGCGGAGCGCACGATCGATGCGGCGCGCGAGTTCACCGACGACGCGTGGAGTCAGGCGACGATCCGCGAGCAGCTCGTCGCGCTGCGGGAGCAAGAGGACGGCCGCGCCGCGAGCGACGGGCGCGCCCTCGATCTGATCGACGACTGGCTCGTTTGGGAGAGGGCCACGGGTCGACTCCTCGAGTCGCTCGATCCCGATGCTGTCGTGCGCTCCGCACGCTTCGATCGTGTCGGCCCGGGGGCACTCCGAGCCACCGTGACGGCTCTCTTCCCGCGAACCGGCTCCGCGGGAGCCTCGGGTGATCCGCCGCGAACGGCGGCCGCACGCGACTTCGAGTCGGTGGTCTCGGGGCCCCTTCGCACCGGTCTCTTCCCCGCGCCAAGACGCCTGGAGCACCGTCTCGTCGCCGCCCCGCGCGCCGACGCACCGGCCGTCTCCGACGACGGGAGCCACGCGGCTCTGTTCGACCTCTTCCGTTTCGAGGTCACGCTCGCCCACGACACGGACGAGCCGGGAGGGAGCGGACGATGAATCCCCGTCGCCTCGCCATGGTCTCCGCCGCGCTCGTCGTCGGCGCCGCGCTGCCGGCGGCCGCGCTGGCGCTCCGCACGGCTCCCCGCGCACGCGAAGCGGGTCGGCGCGAGGCCGCGATGCGCACCGAGATCGCGGATCTGCGCGCGAGCGTTGCACCGCTGCTCGCTCTTCGCCCCGAATCCCTCGCGACCACCGCCGCCGCCGCGCAGCGGGGCCGCGCCGAGGCGCGGGAGCTCGCTGCGCGGCTCCATCGCCAGGAGCCTCGGCTGGTGGGAGATGCGGACTCGGAGTCCGACCGCCTGGTCGAGACCCTCGCGAAGCGCTTCCAGACCTCCGCGACGTCCATGCGTGCGCTCCTCCCGCCGAGCGATCTCCCGCCCCAAGAGGCCGCGTTCCGTCTCGGCACGACCCGCGACCTCGCGCTGGCGGCGGCCGACGCGGGGATCAGGAGTCTCGTCTTCATCCGATTCCCCGATCCCTCGGGAGACGACGAACGCGAGCGCTACAGCGCCTGGCTCCCGTCGCGGCCGGTGCGCATGGAGTGCCTCGGTCCCGCCGAAGCGCATCGCTCGTTCCTCCTCGGCCTGATGCGCCGAAGGGAACGGGGCCCCTTCTACGCTCTCGATGCGGTCACTCTGGAGCCCGCCGATCGCGAGCGGAGCTGGGTCGGCGAAGGCGCGGGCCCGGACGCCGACGGCACGGGCGCGGTGCGCGCGCAGCTCTCGCTCCGGCGCGTGCAACCCATGCCTGGAGCGGCACGATGAGCATGTCCACGGAGCGGGCAACCCGCCTCGTCGCCTTGACCCTTTTGGGGGCTGCCGCTATCGTCCCCGCCCTTCTCGCCCGACGGCTGCTCGACGCGAACGCCACTTGGGCGGACGCCCGGAAGCTGAAGGACGAACTGGCTTGGCCGGCGTTCCCAGGCTCCGGCACGAGCGCACCTGTTTCTGCTGCCGCTCCTACCGAAGTCTCGCTCGCGGGTTCTTCCGAGAACCCTGCGGGTGGCGCTTCGGAAGGAACGTCCTCTCCTGCTCGGACTGCCGACGGGCGGGATCCATCCGTGTCGGGCTCGGCCGGTTCTCCCGAATCGGGCGCGGTCGGTACGGGCCTCGGTGCTTCCGAGATTGCGGAGATTCCTCCGTCGTTCTCGGCGGCATCGCGAGTGGAAGAGGTGCTCTCGCTGCCTCCGCTCTGGATCTCGAGCCATCCGGTCCGGTTCTTTTCCAATTCCGAGATCGATCAGGCCAGCGCCGCGGCGCGGAACGGCCCATCGGCGATTCCCGGTCCCCTCGCGGGGCCCGGCGAGCGCAATGGATCGTCCGCCTCGGAGCTCCTCCCACCGATCGGGCTCTCGGCGACGACCCGGGATGACGGAGTCCTCCTCGCGTGGACCGAGCATCCGTCGAATCCGAGCGGGGCGACGCTCCGAACGCAGCTCTACCGGTGGTCCAGTGCGCGAGCGCCTCGCGTGATCCACACGGGGACCATGCGCACGCAGACGCCGGGATCCGAGCAACCGCGAAGCGGCGACCCCGAAGGCTCCGACCTTCGGATGAGCTTCCTCGACCCGGAGCCCTGCCCCGGCACCTCCGTCTCCTACGCTCTCATGACCGTTCAACTCGATCGGGTGGAGGGCGTCGAGGTCCGCAGGAGCGCGATGAGCGAGACGGTGACCCACGCGCTCGAACCACGGTTCGAGATCCGAGTGCTCGGCTTCGCCGCCGCGCCGGCCGCGAGTGGCTCCGCGCCTCCGAGTCCTTCCGGCTCGGGTGCATCGCCCGTCGGCGTGCCTCGCGTGCGACTCGAGATCCTCGACCTCCGCATCCCGGCTCGCCTCGGAGAGTCGAGCGGAGCTCCTCTCGACGACGCGGGCGCCACCCTCGGCATCAAGACGGACTGGACGCTCGTCGAGGTGGAGACGGAGACGCGGGACGAGATTCTCGAGATCGCGGTCCCGCGCTTCGAGGACGACGGCTCTCGCACGCTGGAGAACGGCGCGCCCGCCTTCCGGAAGGAGCAGGTCGAGCGGCCGGTCCCCTACCCCGTGGTCCGGCTCCGCGATCGCTGCGGCCAGGAGAAGGTCCTCCGTGTCGGCGCACCCGCGGAGACCCCCGTGCGCTGACCGCTGGCGGCGGCCTCTCCGAGCGATCGCGACGCGTTTCGACCGAAGCGCTGGGCGCGCGCCGGCCAAACGATCGATCTCGACTCCCCGCTCACATTCCCGCCGGATCGCTCCGGCATCTCTCCCGGAACGACACCTGTCTCCCTTCGGACTGTCTCCCTTCGGACTGTCTCCCTTCGGACTGTCTCCCTTCGGACTCCTCCGGACGGGGACGCCGCACTCTCCCGATCAACTTCGGCGAAGTTCCTTCTCGGCGCTGTGCCTTTCCCTCGGGCCTCTCTATGACGAACGACTCGTTGCGTCGATGGCTTGCGCTTGCCGCGCCGGCGGCGCTGCTCATCGCAGTTCCGCTGGCCGCCTGCAAGAGCCGCCGCAGCACTTCTCCCTCCCCCGCTCCGGTGTCGTCGGCTCCGGACGCAGCTCCGGTTGCGGCGTCCGATCCCCATGGCAGTGATCCCTCGGGGAGCGCTCCGCTGGCGAGCGAGCCAGCGCCCGCGCCGATCCGGTCGACCCAGGACTCGGAGGTCGACCGCGCGTTCGAAGCGGCCCGGCAAGCCGAGTCGGTGAAGGATCAGCGCCGCAGCTTCCTCCTGAGCGAGTACATGGGAAAGGGGAAGGACGCCTTCCAGCACCTGGAATTCCAGGCGGCTCGGAGCGCCTTCGCGAGCGCGCTCGAGATCGATCCCACGAGTCAGGAGGCACGAGACTGGCTCGCGAAGACGCAAGCCGCCCTCGGTGAGGTCGGTCCTCTGCGCGCCCAGGACCTCCGCGACAAGAGCGATCTCCAGGTGGTGCGCCAGGCCGAGGCCCGCCAGCAGGTGCTCCAGTCGGTGCTCGACGGAGACCGCGCCCTCGAGATGCGCCGCTTCGACGAGGCCATCGGGAGCTACCGGACGGCGGAGCGCATCCTCGGCTTCTATCCGCTGCTCGCGGGCGAGCAGAACGAGCTGAAGTCGGTCGCGGCACGCATCGACGAGGCCCTGCGCCGCAAGGACGAGGCCCGGCGCGAGGACGAGGAGTCGCAGCGCCGCGCCGCCACGGCGGAGCGGCGTGAGCGCGAGTCGCAGGCACGACGCCAGTTGGAGAACCAGATCCGCAAGCTCTTCAGCGACGCGAACATCGCCTTCGTGAGTGACCGCCCGACGGAGGCGATCCGCAACCTCGATCTCCTCCTCGAGATCGACCCGAAGAACGAGCGCGCCCAGGAGCTCCGCGACATCGTGCAGCGCTCCAGCAACGAGCGGCACGAGCGGGACCTGCGCCAGCGCCACCGCCAGGAGTGGTCGAAGGTCTTCAGCGAGGCGCACAGCGGCCTGATGCCGCAGACCGAGATCATCGTCCACGACCTCGATCACTGGGCGTCGATCCAGGACCGCACGCCCCTGCAGTTCCACGCGAACGTGCAGACGATGAGCGCCGAGGACCAGGCGGTGCATGCGGCGCTCGACACGACGGCGTTCCAGCCGCAGTTCCCCGGAGTCTCCATCGAGGAGATCGTCGGCTACCTGCGCAACCTGGTGCAGGTGAACTTCGTCCTGAGCCAGGGAATCCTCGACATGGACGAGGGTCAGAAGTCGGTTTCCCTCGAGCTCCCGAAGCGCTCCGTGCGCGGCTTCCTCGACGCCCTGCGCCTCGTGAAGGACTTCCACTGGCGCGTGCAGGACGGCTACGTCCGGCTCGGCACCGCGGCCGACATGAAGGGCCGCGCCGAGCAGCGCACCTACGACGTCGCGGACCTGACCCAGATCGTCCCCAACTTCCCCGGTCCGGACCTCACGCTCGTGACGCCGAGCGGTCAGGGAATCCCGAACCCGACGGATCCCGACCCGGAGCCGATCTTCAGCGGCGACCAGATCGTCACGCTCATCCAGTCGTCCCTCGCGCCCGAGAGCTGGCAGGACACCGAGGCCGGCCACACGATCCGCTTCGTTCCCTCGTCGAGCACCCTCGTCGTCGTCCAGACGCCGGAGGTGCACGGCGAGCTCGAGCGCTTCCTCGACGATCTCCGCCTGTCGTCGAACCAGATGGTGGAGGTCCAGACGCGATTCCTCATCGCGGAGGACAACTTCCTCGAGGACATCGGCGTCGACTGGCGCGGCCTCGGCGACAACGGCAACTCCGGCGTCCCGCCCGTGGGCGGTCTCGGCGCGGCGCCGCCCTTCGACGACTTCGGCGCGTCGCCGCTGCCCGGAACGCCGGGAGCCCCCGGCCCGCTGGGCACGGGGAACCAGCCCGGCTTCTTCACGCAGACCGGCAACACGCCCGTCCTCGGCAAGGTCGAGAACATCTTCGACCAGAACCTGTCGGGCACGAATCCGCTCACGAGCTCCGGCGGCCTCTCGATGCAGTGGATCAGCCTCGGCGACCGCCAGAGCGAGCTGATCCTCCGCGCGACGGAGAAGAACGAGCGCGTCGAGCTCGTGACGGCGCCGCGGCTGCTGGTGCACAGCAACTCGCGGTCGCACATCGCCGTGACGAACCAGTTCGCCTACGTCGCCGGCTACGGCGTCGAGATCGCCCAGGCGTCCTCGATCGCCGATCCGCAGATCGAGGTGATCCAGGACGGCGCGATCCTCGACGTCCGGCCGGTGGTCAGCGCGGACCGGAAGTTCGTGAAGCTCGAGCTCCGGCCGACGCTCGCGACCCTCGCGCTCCCCATCGAGCAGCGAACGGTCGGCGTCGGCAACGGTACGCCCGTCACGATCCAGTTCCCGAACCTCACGATCCGCAAGGTGCGCACGACGGTCATCGTCCCCGACGGCGGGACGATCCTGTTGGGCGGCCAGTCGATCGACGAGCGTCGCAACGAGTCGGCGGGAGTTCCGCTCCTGCGCGACATTCCGCTCATCGGCTTCTTCTTCGATCGGAAGGGCACTTCGATCTCCAAGCGGCGGCTGCTGATCCTGCTCCGCGTGAAGATCGTGATTCCGACGGAGTACGAGCCGCGGATCCCCGCCAAGGCGTCTCCGCTCCTCCAGAACGTGGTCGACACGCTCCGCTGACGACGACGCGCACCCTGCGCGTCGCCCCCCGGCGGACGGCGACCCGACCGACGCTTCGTCGATCGGGGATCCCCACCGCCGGGATCGGCGCGCGGATCGGCGCGATCTCCCACTGATCCACTCGCATCCTCACGCCGCCGATGGCAGCCGCACGACGATCCGGTCTGCGGCTCGCGCATCGCGACACGAAGTCTCTCGCAGTTCGAAGAGCGTTCTCGAGTTCCGGCGAACGCGCTCGTCTCCCAGGAAATACCGTCCACTGATGAAGCTCGACCTGACTCGCGTCACCCTCATCGCGCTCGGGATCTCGCTGCCTCTCTTCCTGGACGCGTGCCGAGCGCGCAACCGGGCGCCCGAGGCCGCGGCCGATCCCGAGTCCCGATCCGCCGCCGCCGAGCCCGTCGCAGCCGACGCGGCGCCCCTGGCCCAGGAGCCGATGGCCCAGGAGCCGATGGCCCCTGCTCCGACGGCGGAGGGACGCGACTTCCAGGAGAAGGTTCGCGAGGCCCAGCTCCGCTCCGCGCGAAACGCATTCCTCGTCGACCGCCATGTCGAGAACGCGGAGCACCTCCTGAACACGGGCGCTCTGGACGGTGCACGGATGGAGGTCGAAGCGGCACGCGAGATCGCTCCGGCCGACGCCAAGGTGCTCGCTCTCCGCGACCGGATCGCGGCGCTCATGGGAGAGCGCGAAGGCGTCCTCGGCGCGAGCCTCCAGGAGATCGAGCAGCGCGAAACGCTGCGCAGCCAGAAGGCGCGCATCGACGTGGAGCAGTCCCTCGCGCGCGCCCGCGATCTCCTCGCCATGCGCGAGTACGACCGTGCGTCGGCCGAGGTGGAGAGCGCCCTCGACGTGCTGCGATGGTCGCCCTACGCCGTCGAGTGGGGAACGCTGCCCCAGGAGGCGCGCTCGCTGCGCGACCGAATGCGGACCGAGCGGGAGGCGGAGTCGGAGCGGATCCGCCGGCAGCAGGAGGCAGACGCGACCGAGAAGATGCGCCGCCAGGAAGCGGCGGTCCGCGCCCAGCGCGCCGATGCGATCGCCGCGAAGCTCGTGATCGCGACGGACGCCTTCAACGCCAACGACTTCGAGGGCGCGCGCCGCGTCGCCGAGCAGGTGCTCCGCGACGATCCCCGCAACGAACGAGCCCTCGAGATCGTCGACGCATCGCGCGTCGCCAAGGAGGAGAAGCGCAGCGACGAGTTCGTGCGCAATCGCAAGCAGAGCTTCAACGCGCTCAAGCGCGAGGACCTGGAGGCGCGCATCCTCTACAGCGAGCCCTACACGCTCCCGTCGCGGGACTTCTGGGAGGCGATCTCCGCACTCCGCGATCCGAACGTGAACCTCGACGTCCTGGAGGGCGAGAGCGAGGACACGCGCGCCATCCGCCAGATGCTCGCGACGCGGTCGATTCCGTCGCTCAAGCTCGACGGGCTGACGGACATCGAGGAGGTCGTCGGCTACCTCCGCCAGGCGACCGGGATCCCGATGGGAGTCTCGCCGGCGGCGAAGGACGCCGTCAGCTCCGCGGGCGTCACCTTCCAGCTCGAGCTCCCCCACCCGGTGCGCGTCGAGTCGGCCCTGAAGCTCGTGCTCCAGATCGCGCCGAACCTCACCTACATCGTGAAGGACGGCCTCTTGCTCGTGACGACCGTGGAGCAGGCGCTGGGAGCTCCGATCACGCTCAACCACGACGTGAGCGACCTCATCTTCGGCATCACGCCGTTCCAGGGTCCGCGCATCTACAACCTCACCGTGCCGGGCAACCGCTCGAAGCTCGGTGGCCCGTCGGACGAGAACCCCTTCGGCGCCTCCTTCGATCCGGTGCAGCAGATTCCGCCCGAGGAGATCACGCAGCTCGTCCGCGACACGATCGCCCAGGGCACCTGGGACCAGCCCGGCGTCTCCATCGAGGCGTACCAGGGGAAGATGATCGTGCGGCACTCGATCGAGGTGCAGCGCCAGGTGAGCCGCTTCCTCGCCGATCTCCGCCGGCACACGAGCGCCCTCGTCTCCATCGAGGCGCGCTTCGTCACGATCTCGGAGAACTTCCTCCAGGTCGTCGGCGTCGATTGGCGCGGGCTCTCCAACAACTTCGACGACATCACGAACGGACTGAAGGACAACGCGTCGTCGGCCCTCGACAACAACGGGCCGGGCCTCCCCACCGGCGCCGGCGCGACACCGTCGGCCGGTGGATTCTTCGACAACGAGACCGACGGATCGGTCCTCGCCCGGACGGAGAACCTCTTCGACCGCCCCATCGGCAACAAGCTCACGGAGAACGGCGGCCTCGCGCTCCAGTTCACGTTCCTGAAGGGCGATCAGGCGTCGATGATCCTCCGCGCCGTCGAGAAGAACCTCGACGTCCACGAGGTGAACACGCAGATCCTCTCCGTCGCGAACCAGCAGCGCTCCTACATCACCGTCATCAACCAGCAGAGCTACATCGCGGACTACGACGTGGAGGTGGCGCAGGCGTCGTTCATCGCCGAACCGAAGATCAACATCCTCCAGTCGGGCGTCGTGCTCGATGTGAAGCCGATCATCAACTACAACCGGAAGTACATCACCCTCGAGCTCCAGCCGACGGTGGCCCGCGTGGTGGCGCTGACGGACTTCACGACGACGCTCGGAGGCCTCGCCGGCGCCGTGACCTTCCAGCTCCCGCAGCTCGCGGTGCAGAGCGCCTTCACGACGGCGGTCGTGCCGGACGGCGGCGCCGTCCTGATCGGCGGACTCAAGACCCTCCGCGAGATCGAGGCGCGCGCCGAGGTGCCGTGGCTCGGCCGTCTTCCGATCGTCGGGTTCTTCTTCAAGAAGGAGGGCTACGACTCGGAGAACGAGAACCTGATGATCCTCATCCGGGCTCGCATCGCCGACGCTCGCGAAGAGGTGAAGAAGCTCGAGCGATGACGCGTCGGTGCCCCTGAAGGGGCGCGAGACGCGACACACACGCTGAAGACGCGGCCCCGGTCGCTTGCAGCCTTCGCCGCGACGCCCCTCAGGGGTCCTGCAGCCCCGTCTTCCGGAGGTAGTAGGCGAGGTTGCGAGGGTCGATGCCGAGGAGGCGTGCGCACTCGCCCCGGCGGCCGCCGCTGCGGTCGAGGGCTTCCCGAATGAGGTCGCGCTGGAACTCCTCCGTGCGCGACCGCAGCGTCAAGTCCTCCGTCCGCGCGGCGCGCGACGGGCGGCCCTCTCCGATCGGCGGGTCGTCCGCCTCGATTCCGCCGTCCTCCTCGCCGATCGACGGAGTGCCCATCTCGGCGAGGAGGCCTGCCTCGAGGATTCCGGCCAGGTCGGAGGGACGGATGTCGGGGCCGTCCGTGAGGATCGAGGCGTGCTCGAGCACGTTTCGCAGCTCGCGCACGTTCCCGGGCCAGTCGTGGCGGCGCAGCACGTCGAGGGCCGGCTTCCCGCAGCGCTTGGGAGCCCCGCGATCGCGCCGCGCGATCTGGTCGAGCAAGTGGGCTGCGAGATCCGGCAGGTCATCCTTCCGGTCGCGGAGCGGCGGCACGACGATCGGCACGACGTTCAGACGGAAGAAGAGGTCCTCGCGGAACGACCCCTCCTTCACGCGCGCAGGGAGGTCCTCGTTGGTGATGGCGACCACGCGCACGTCCGCACGGCGCACGCGCGACTCACCGACTGGCGCGTACTCCCCCGTCTCCAGGACGCGGAGGAGCTTCGCTTGCGCGTCGAGGGCGAGCGTGCCGACCTCGTCGAGCGCGATCGTGCCGCCGTGCGCCGCGGCGAAATGGCCCGCGCGGTCCTCGTGGGCGCCCGTGAAGGAGCCCTTGCGATGGCCGAACATCTCGCTCTCGAAGAGCGACTCGGCGATGGCCGCGCAATTCACGCGGACGAAGGGCCGGCGCGACCTGCGGCTCGACCGGTGGATCTCGAGGGCGAGAAGCTCCTTCCCGGTGCCGCTCTCCCCCCGCAGGAGCACGCGGGCGTCGCTCACCGCGGCGCGCCGCGCGAGCGCGAGCGCATCCCGGAGCACGCGGCTCGAGCCCACGATGCGGGGCTGCGCGTCCTCCGGGCCCACAGCGGCGCGCAGGCGGCGCACCTCCTCCACGAGGCCGCGGTGCTCGATGGCGCGACGCAGGACCGCCAGCAGGGCATCCGAGTCGACGGGCTTCGAGAGGAAGTCGAGCGCCCCCGCCTTCATGGCGTCGACGGCGTGCTGGACGGTGCCGACTCCGCTGAAGACGAGGACCGGGACGTTGGGGCGGAGGTCCTTCGACGTGACGAGCAGCTCCAGGGCGTCGCCGTCCGGCAGCCGCAGGTCCGACAGGATCACGTCGAGATCTCCCTCGGCGCGCAGCTCCGCCCGGGCTCCGTCGAGGGTGGCGGCGCGCACGACGTCGTAGCCCTCCGCCTCCAGGAGCTGCCCCAGCGCATCGAGCACGAAGGGCTCGTCGTCGATCAGCAGAACGCGGGGCGGCGGGCTGGGCACGAGGTCGGGACGGGTCGTCGCGAAGGCCGGGAACTCTACGCGGGGGTCGTCGGCAGCGTGACGACGAACCGAGCGCCCCGGCTCTCCGCGTCCGCGGCCGCGGTCGGCCTCTCGGCGCGCAGGGTCCCTCCGTTCGCGCGCACGAGGTTCGCGCTGATCCAGAGACCGAGACCGCTCGATCCGCGCCCGCTGCGGAACGGCTCGAAGAGGTGGGGCCAGAAGGCGTCCGCGACCCCGGGGCCTTCGTCGGCGACCTCGAGCTCCACGTGGCCCGCGCCCGCGCGGCGCGCGCGCAGCGTGATCCGGCCGCGCCCCTCCA
This sequence comes from uncultured Planctomycetales bacterium, assembly GCA_964545855.1. Lineage (GTDB taxonomy): Bacteria > Planctomycetota > UBA1135 > UBA1135 > JACQFD01 > CAZJHD01. The sequence continues at coordinate 72,046 of CAZJHD010000016.1, read as the reverse complement.
TCGCCTCGCGGGCGTTGAGCGCCAGATTCAGGAGGACACGCTCCAGGGCCGAGGCGTCGGCGAAGCACGACGGAACACCGCTCTCCACGTCGATCCGGAGGGTCACCTCGCGGAAGCGCGGATCGGCGGCGAGCGCGCGCTCCAGGCTCTGGAAGAGGTCGTAGGGCGCCACCTCGACGCGATGGGGCGGGGCCGGGTTCGCGTGGTCGAGCAGGTCGCGGGTCAGGCGCTCCACTTTCACCAGCGCCGATCGGATCGCAGCCACGTGGGCGCGGCGCTTCTCCTGATCCGTTCCGTCGCGCTCGAGGAGCGTCAAGTAGCCGCTCACTCCCTGGAGCGGGTTGTGGATCTCGTGGGAGATCCCGGCGGCGACGCGCCCGATCTCGGCGAGCCGGGTCGTTCGTGCCAGCTCGGCTGCCGTGAGGCGCTCCGCCTCCAGGCGTCCTTGGCGGACCGACATGCGGAACAGCAGGAGCCCCGCGGCCGCCGTTGCACCGGCGGCCACCGTCGTGGCGACGACGACCGCGATCCGTTCCGTCGAGCCCTCCAGGGGACCGAGGCTTCCGAAACCGACGCCGATCTCGACGCCGAGCGCCGCCAGGAGACCGGCGGCGATGAGGAGGTGTCGCTTGCGCGGCGAGAGCACGATCGTTCCAGCCTAGCGACCACAGCCTCCATCCCCGCCGCAGCCGCTCGCGGCCGAATCCCGGCGCCGGTTCCTTCGCTGCCTCCCGCGGGGGCGGCGCGTCCCGGCCCTCTCGGCTCCCACAGGGGCCAGCGCGTCGCGGCGAAGCCGCGCGCGCCGGGGGGAAGCAACGCCGAGCGCGCGGGGGGGAGACCTCTCGCCCCCTACGAGGCGGTGAAGGAACCGCCGCCGCTGGAGCGAGGCCGTGCGAGAGCGAGCGAGGCGAGGCGCGACGGCGACGCAACTCCAAGAGGAGTTGCGGAGGCGGAGCAACGAAGCCGCAGCCGCTCGCAGCCGGCCGAATCCCGGCGCCGGTTCCTTGGCTGCCTCCCGCGGGGGCGGCGCGTCCCGGCCCTCTCGGCTCCCACAGGGGGCAGCGCGTCGCGGCGAAGCCGCGCGCGCCGGGGGGAAGCAACGCCGGGCGCGCGGGGGGGAGACCTCTCGCCCCCTCAGGGGGCGGCGCGTCCCGGCGAAGCCGGGCGCGCGGGGGGGATCCTCAGTGCGCGTCCGCCAGGAAGTCGTTCCGTTCCACCATGAGCGCGAGCTTCTTCGAGTACTTCCCGATCGTCTTCTGCTGGATGCGGATCCAGCCCTTCGCGGTGACGCGCTGGATGTACTCGAGCACGCGGTTGCGCTCGATGCCGAGCTTCTTCCTCCACGTGTAGTTCAGCTCGACGATCATCCACTCCGTGAAGAGCATGTAGAGGAGCAGGTAGAAGTTCGTGACGAGCTTCGTCGGGACCTTGCAGAGGAACGGAGTGATCCGGAAGAGCCACGGGAACCGCACGACGATCGGGAACAGGTGGTGGAGGTTCTCCGACTGCTGCGCGTGATCGAGCTTGAGGATCGTGATGCGGTTGAACTGCGGGTTGAACTCGGCGGCCTGATCGAGGAGACCCATCTCGCGGGTCATCTCGTTCACGTCCGTCTCGGGATAGGGCGTCATGATCGAGACGAGCGGGTGCGCGACGCGCGACTCGATGTTGAGCTTGAGGGTCTCCAGGTCGTCGTCGAAGGTGCCGCCGGGAACCGCGAGGATGTTCAGCGACGTGAGGCGCATGCCGGCGTCGCGGATGTACTTCGCCGAATTCGTCAGGTGGTGACGCATGGTGCCCTTGCGGAGCACCTCGTTCCGGAGGCGATCGTTCGCCGCTTCGAAGGCGACGCGCGCATGGACGCACCCCGAGGAGGCGAGCTTCTTCGCGACTTTCTCGGTGAGGAGGTTCGACTGCAGGATCACCGAGTAGGGAAGCCCGACGCGCTCGGCGTAGAGATCGCAGAACTCCTCCACCCACTGCGTGCGAAGGTTGAAGATGTCGTCGACGAAGTGGACCTCCTTCACGCCCCACTTCTCGCGAACCCATTCGATCTCCTGGACGACGTGCTCGGGTGTGCGCACGCGCAGGTACTCGGGCATCGACGCCTTGTAGACCTTGTCCTTCCACGCGTGGTGGAAGCAGAAGGAGCACTTGTAGGGGCAGCCGCGCGAGGTCTGGAACACCTTGCGCTCCGACTCGCCGAACCACGCGCTCGCCTCGTAGAGGCCCTCGCGGTCCGGGAAGCCGTTCAGGTCGAGATCCGCGAAGAGCGGGCGGAGGTCGTTCTGGAACGTGGTCTCGCCCTCCTTCACCCACAGATTCGGGAGGTGGCCGATCGGCTTGCCGTCGCGGAGGTTGTTCAGCAGGTCCTGGATCGCGCCCTCGCCCTCGCCGCGCACGATCACGTCGATGTAGGACTCCTTCAGGATGTCGCCGACGAAGGTCGGATGGTGTCCACCGAAGACGCTCAGGAACCGGTGGTGCTTGCGCAGCGCCTTCGCCATCTCCATCACGTGCGCGTGCGCCCCCGTCGTGCACATGAACCCGATCACGTCGGGCTCGAACTCCTTCACCTTCTTGATCCAGTGGGAGTCGGGCGTGCAGAGGAACTTCGTGACGTGCCCCGCCGTCTTCGCCGCCCTCGAGATCCACTGGATGCCGAGCGGCTCCTGCGGAACGGTCTCCTGGACGATCATGAACCGCATCGGCCGACCTTCGAGGTGCTTGTAGATCTTCCCCCGGGGCTCCGAGAACGGCTCCGTCGGCGGGAGCTGGCCATCCCGAAACGAGATGAGGCTCGGGGTCGTCGGGGCGTCGAGGGTTGCGGTGGATTGGCTCATTCTCTCGGTGCGGCTTCTGGCGGTGCGACTTCTGGCGGTGCGACTTCTCGTGGATCGACCCCGTGGGTCGGTCGGCGTCGTGGTCGCGCGCCCCCGGGCGAGGCCTCGGCTGCACGCGCGACCCCAATACTCAACCAAGACGCGTGCCGCTGCCAGCGCCGGTGCGAACTTTCCCTGCTGGAAGCACGGGGTTGTCCCGCAGGGACTTAGGGTCCCGACGCCGAGCCGGCGGCGTGCCTGGATCGCGTCGAGTCATAGGACTTATGGCAGCAGCCGCTCGGAGGCCGTGCGAGACCATTAGACTGACCGTGCGATGGCTGCCTCCCGGGACCTGAAGGCGCTCTTCCTCGACATCGACGACACGCTGTTCTCGACGTCGGCGTTCGCCGAGAAAGCGCGGCGCGCCGCGATCGACGCGATGCTCGAGCAGGGTCTGCGAGGCGATCGGGACGCCCTCGCGCGCGAACTCCAGGAGGTCGTCGCCGAGTTCACGAGCAACTACGAGCACCACCTCGACAAGCTGCTCCTCAGGCTCCCTCCGGGCTCGCTGAACGGCCGGAACCCCGCGATCCTCGTCGCCGCCGGCGTGATCGCCTACCACGAGACGAAGTCCCGCGAGCTGCGCGTCTACGACGACGTCTACGAAGTCCTCCGCGAGCTCGGCCGATCGGGGCTGATCCTCGGGATCATCTCGGCGGGACTCACGGTGAAGCAGGCCGAGAAGATCGTGCGGCTGAAGATCACGGACTTCCTCGACCCGCGCGCGATCTTCATCTCGGACCAGATCGGCATCAGCAAGCCCAATCCGAAGCTCTACCGGAAGGCCTGCGAAGCCGTCGGCGTCGATCCTCGCGAGGCGATGTACGTCGGAGACAACCCGGTCATGGACGTGGCGCCGGCGAAGTCGCTCGGCATGGTGAGCATCTGGATGCGTCGCTCGGGACGGCACGTGCTCGACGCCGCGCTCCCCGCGCCGGACTACCAGATCCGCAACTTCCACGAGCTGCGCGACCTGCTCGTGCGCGATTTCGGCGTGCGGCTCCCGGGCATGGAGCCGGGCTCCGGCGCGACGTCGAGCGCGGCGAAGTAGGCGGCGGCTCGGGCCCGGCCGCGCGGCGCCTCACCTCCGCGTGGCGCCCCCGATCCGCGCGAGCGCCGGAGGGCAGGCGACGCGCATGCCGGGCCGATCCTCGCCCGCGTCCTCGAGGACGGGGTCGCGCAGCACGCACGCTGGCTCGGCGATGGGACAGCCGGGGTGGAAGCGGCATCCCGGAGGGATCGCGCGGGCGTCGGCGGGAACGGGCCCCACGGCCGATGCGCCGGACACCCCGAGCCCCTCGGCCCCGACGAGGAGACGCGTGTAGGGATGCAGCGCGTCGCCGCGGGCGAAACGATCGGCCGGCAGCTCCTCGACGATCCGACCGAGGTAGAGCACGGCGACGCGGTCGCAGAGCGCGGCGACGACGTCCGCGTCGTGCGAAACGACGAGCAGGGAGACGGCGAGATCCCGGCGCACGTCACGGAGGAGCGCCACGATGCCCGCGCGCACGGAGACGTCGAGGGAAGCCGTCGCCTCGTCGAGCACGAGGACCTCCGGCCCCGCCGCGAGCGCGCGCGCGATGGCGACGCGCTGGCGCTCTCCACCGGAGAGGGCCGCGGGCCGTCGCGCGGCGACGCTCGGCGGGAGCCCGACCCGCTCGAGCCACGCGCACGCCGCGCGCGCGCGTGCGGGCCCCGCCGCGATCCCCGCCGCCTCGAGCCCCTCCTCCACGGCGCGCCCCACTGCCTGACGCGGGTCGAGGGAGCCCGACGGATCCTGGAACACGATCTGGATCGACCGGCGCGCGCGGCGAAGCGCCTCGCCTCCGAGAGCGTGGAAGGGAACGGCCTCCGGCGATCCGTGGGGGTGGAGCCGGATCTCCCCGCCGTCGAGCTCGACGAGACGGAGAGCCGCGAGGGCGAGCGTCGTCTTGCCGCCGCCCGACTCGCCGACGACGCCCAGCGCCTCGCCGCGGTGGAGGCTCAGGGAGACTCCGTCGAGCGCTCGGGCGGAGCCTCCGCCACGGACCGCGTAGCGCTTGCGCAGGTCGCGCAGCTCGAGCGCGAGGTCGCGCGGAGAGCCCGTCACGACGGAGACGCCTCCTGCGCGACGACGGGACAGGCGACGCGCCGCGCCGGATCTCCGGGCCAGGACTCCGGCGCCGGCACGCTCTCGGCGCAGGAGGGCGCGCGCCGCTCGCAGCGCGGATGGAACGCGCAGCCCTCGGGGCGCGCCCCCGGCGAAGGCGCGCGTCCGGGGATCGGCCGCGGAGCGGCGCCGGCACAGGCGACCAGCGCGCGCGTGTAGGGATGCCGCGGCTCCCGAAGCACCGCCGCCGCCGGGCCCTCCTCGGCGACGCGCCCCGCGTAGAGCACGACGATGCGATCGGCGTGGCGGCCGACGGATGCGAGGTCGTGGGAGACGAGCAGCACCGAGAGCCCGCGCTCGCGCCGGCGGCGTTCCAGCAGCCGGAGGACGTGGGCGCGCAGGCTCGCGTCGAGGGCCGTGGTCGGCTCGTCGGCGACGAGGAGGCGCGGCTCCGCGACGAGCGCCGCCGCGAGGGCGACGCGCTGACGCATCCCGCCGGAGAGCCGGTGCGGAACCTCGTGCAGCAGCGCCTCGGGGCGCGGAAGGCCGCACTCCGCCAGCAGCGCGACGACGCGACGTCGGGCCTCGTCGCCGCGCGCGATGCCATGCACCTCGAGCGACTCCGCCACCTGGCGGCCGACGCGCATCACCGGATCGAGGGCGAGGGAAGGCTCCTGGAAGACGAACCCGATCGCCGCGCCGCGTAGCGCGTCCCAGTCGCGATCCCTGAGCTCCGTCACGTCACGGCCCCCGAGCTCGATCCGGCCCTCGACGCGCGAGCCCTCCGGGAGCAGGCCCGCGCAGGCGAGTGCGAGCGTCGTCTTCCCGCTCCCCGACTCCCCTACGAGGGCGACGCACTCTCCGGCGCCGATGCGGAGGTCGACTCCGTCGAGCACGGGGACGGCGCCTCCGCGCCCCGGCAATTCCACGCGCAGGCCGCGCACGCGGAGCGTGTCTCCGGCGGAGGTCGCGGCCGCGCTCACGACGCCGATCCTCCGCGCACGGCGCCCGAGCCTGCCGCCCAGCGCTCCCGCAGCGCGTCGCCGGCGAGGTTCGCCGCCGTGACGCAGAGCGCGATCGAGACCGCGGGGAACGCGGCGACCCACCAGCCCGACGAGAGAGTCCCGAATCCCTCGGCGACCATCTTTCCCCAGGAGGCGGCCGGGTCCGGCGCGCCGAACCCGAGGAAGGAGAGCGACGCCTCGGCGACGAGGACCCCGCCGAGGCCGAGCGTCGCCGAGACGCCCACGGGCGCCAGCACGTGGGGCAGCACGTGACGGAGCAGCAGGCTCGACCGGCGCTGGCCGAGCGCGCGCGCCGCCAGCACGAACTCCCGACGACGGAGCGCCACGACCTCGGCGCGCACGAGGCGGGCCGTGCCCATCCAGCTCGTCGCACCCAGCAGGACCACGAGGATCGTCTGCGACCGTCCGAGGAAGGCGGCGGCGGCGAGCAGGAGCACGAGGGCCGGGAACGCGAGGAACAGGTCGGTCGCCCGCATGAGGAGACGGTCGGCGAGCCCGCCCGCCTCCCCCGCCACGGCGCCGACGGCGGTCCCGATCGCGACGGCGAACGCCGTCGCCCCGAGCGCCGTCGACAGCGACGCGCGCGCGCCGAAGAGGAGCCGCGAGAGCACGTCGCGGCTCTCCCGGTCGGTGCCGAGCCAGTAGGTCGCGTTCGGCCCGACGAGGGAGGAGCCCGCGCGCCCCAGGTTCGCGTCGGGATCGAAGGGCGCGAGCCAGGGCGCGAGCAGCCCCGCCGCCGCGAACCCGCCCAGCACGACGGCCGCGAGCAGCAGGCGCGCATCGACCGCGCTGGGGCGCGCGGCGGACTCGACGGCCGCGACGGTCTCGCCGCTCATGCCTCGAAGCGCGGATCGAGCCACGCCGACAGGAGGTCGGCGGCGAGGTTGCCGGCGACGGCGAGGAAGGCGAGCGCGAGGGTGCCCGCGGCGACGACGGGGAAGTCCTTCTGCGTCATCGCGCCGACGAGGAGCGTCCCCATGCCGGGCCAGTCGAAGACGGTCTCCACGAGCACCGCGCCCCCGACGAGGTAGGGCACCGAGAGACCGAAGAGAGCGATCGTCGCGTGGAGCGACACCGGAAGCACGTGGCGCAGCAGCGCGCGGCGACGGGAGGCGCCCCGCGCGCGCGCGGCACGCACGAACTCGCGGTCGAGGTTCTCGAGGAGCGATGCGCGCGTGAAGCGCGCGACGTGCGCCGCGAGGAAGCCTCCCAGGAGGAGCGCCGGCAGGGCGAGGTGGTGGAGCCGGTCGACGACGTGCAGCCCGGGCTCGAAGCGCAGGGCGAGCGAGATCTCCTTCCCGCTCGGGAAGAGGCCCCAGGCGACGGCGAGCCAGGAGACGGCGAGCCCCGCGAGCCAGAAGATCGGCGTCGACGCGACGAGGAGCGTCGTCGACGAGATCAGGTGGTCCGCGAACCGGCGCGGCCGCGCGGCCGACACCAGCGCGAGGCCGATGCCGAACGCGAACCCGATGGCGAGGGAGGTCCCGGAGAGGAGCAGCGTGTGCGGGAGCGCCTCCAGCACCTTCTCGCGCACGGGCCTCTGGTCGGCGAAGGAGGAGCCGAAGTCGAGCGTGAGGGAGCTCCGCATCCAGTGGAGGAAGCGAACGCCCACGGGCTCGTCGAGGCCGAGGATGCGCCTCTGCGCCTCGTTCACGTGGGGCGATCCTCCCGGACCCGTGAAGATCACGGAGGGATCGCCGGGCGCCGCCTCCACGAGGAAGAAGACGAGCGCCGAGACGAGCAGGACGATCGGGATCGCAGCGAGGAGGCGACGGAGGAGGAGACCGATCAAGGGGATCGCCGGAGGCGGGCGGCTCACTGCCCCTGGAAGGTCTTCTGCCGCTCGGGGGGCACCCAGCACTGGCCCAGTCCGGACGTGAAGGCGATCACGTTCGCGCCGAGGTCCTGGAATCGGTCGCGCACGACGACGAAGCGGCTGAACCAGCAGAGGAATGTGAAGGGCTGATCGGGGTAGATCCGCCGCTGCAGGTCCTGGAGCAGCGCCCGCAACCGCGCGGGATCGGACTCCCGATCGGAGGCGCGGACGATCCGCTCCACCTCCGCGTCCTCGTAGCCGCCGTGATTCACGTAGGCGCGGGATCCCCAGGTGTCGCTCTGCGTCAGGCGGAGCGCGGCATTGAATCCGTAGATCGACGCGTCGAAGTCCTCCGCCTCGAGCCGCTTCTGCAGCGCCGAGAAGGCGAGCGGCTCCACCCGCACGTCGATGCCGACTCGCTTCAGGTCCTGCTGGATCATGCGCGCCGTCGCGACCCGCCGCGAGGTCTCCTGGTTCACGAGCAGCTCGATGGCGAAGGGCTTCCCGTCCCGCTGGCGCGTGCCGTCGCTCCCCTCCCGCCGCCACCCCGCGGCGTCGAGGGTCTCCTCGGCGGCGCGCGGATCGAAGGGCAGCGCCACGACGTCGTCCGGGTGCGTCCCTTCCAGCACCGGAGGCACGGTCCCGATGGGCTGCGTCGCGAGCGTCTCGCCGTCGACCCGGAAGAAGGCGGCGTTGATCCCGTCGCGGTCGATCGCGAGCGTCACGGCGCGCCGGACGCGCGCGTCGGAGAGGGGCTCCCGGCGCAGGTTCCACATCACGAAGTCGACGCTGCGACGCCCGCGCTCGATCACGCGGAAGCCGCGCTCGACGCAGCGCGCGAGGTCCTCGGGCGACACGCCGTCGAGGGCGTCGACGGCGCCCGAGAGCAGCGCGTCGAGCCGCGCCTTCGTGTCCTTGGTCGCGACGAACGTCACGCGCTTCAGGTGCGGCACGGGCTCCGTGACGCAACGCTCGTTGCGCTCCAGGACGAAGACGCGCGTGCCCTCCCGGTGGACGAGGCGGAAGGGCCCGTGGCCGACGGGCTCGAGGGCGAGCCGCGAGCCGCGCGCGTCCTTCGGCTCCATCGCGCCATAGACGTGCTCCGGGAGGATCCCCCAGCTCGTGTCCGCGAGCATCGTCTCGCGGTAGGCCGCCTCGGCGAACCGGAAGCGCACCTCGCGGGGTCCGGCCGCCTCCACGGAATCGATGGGAAGGACCGACGATCGCCGCGGCGACGCGAAGCGTTCGTCCCGCAGGATCCGGAACGTGAAGGCCACGTCGGCGGCCGTGATCGGCTCGCCGTCGTCCCAGAGGGCCGACCTCAGATGGAAGGTGAGCGTCCGGCCGTCGTCGCTCCACTCCCATCGCTCGGCCAGGGCCGGCACGTGCACGAGCTCGCCACGGAACTCCAGGTTCGTGAGCGACGGGACGAGGAGACCCGCCACGTTCATCTCGTCCTCGACCGTCGTGAAGGGCTCGAGCAGCGTCGTCGGCTCGGTCTGCATGGCGAGGACGATCGAGTCTCCGCGACGACCGTCGCCGGCGGCGGAGACGGCCGGCTCGGCGTCCGGTGCGCACGCTCCTCGCGAGCATGCCGCGGCGGCGCAGGCGAGCACGAGGAGGAGCGCCCTCGCGGATCGAGACGAGAAGCGTCGTCGGCCCATGGCGTCGGGGCAGTGTAGGGATCGGGGGGGCGCGGACCGAGCGGAGCCCGCCGCCGCGAAGGGACGAGTAGCGGCTCCGACGGCGCGGGAAACGGAGCCCGCCGGCCGCGGATCGGCGCGCCCGCGCTCGGACCGCGCCGACGGCGACGTAGGATCGCGCCGCCGATGCCGGATCGATCCCGCCGCCACCCGCGCCTGCGCTCGGGCACGCTCCTCGTCGTCCTCGGCGCGGCCCTCGGCGCGGCCTGCGCGCGCGCGAGGGAGGAGGCGCCGCCCGCGACGCTGCGGTTCCACAACCTGTCGGAGCCTCGGACGCTCGATCCCGCCGGCGCCACCGGCATCGCGGAGAAGAACCTGCTGCTCGCGCTCTCCGAAGGGCTCGCCGCCTTCGATCCGCGCACGGGCGCGCCGGTCCCCGGCGTGGCGGAGCGGTGGGAGGTGTCGGAGGACGGTCTCCGATGGACGTTCTTCCTGCGTCCGTGCGCGTGGAGCAACGGCGATCCGCTCACGGCGCACGACTTCGTCGCGTCGTGGCTGCGGGTGCTCGCTCCGGAGACGGCGAGCCCGCTCGCGAACCTGCTCTGGGAGATCGAGGGGGCGCGCGCCTTCACGACCGGCGAGGGGCCGGCCTCCGCCGTCGGGATCGAGGCGCCGGACGCGAGGACGCTCACGGTGCGGCTGCTCCGCCCGATGCCCTGGCTCGCGCAGCTCGCCGCGTCGTCGCCCCTCGTGCCGGTGCATCTCGACTCCGCGCGCCGCGCCGGCGCCTTCGTGCGCGGCGATCTCTGGGTGGGCAACGGCCCCTTCGTGCTGGAGGAGCGCGTCCCGAACTTCCGCATCGTGATGCGCCGCAACCCGCGGTACTGGGACGCGGACCGGGTCGCCGTCGATCGCATCGTCGCCTTCGCGACCGAGAGCAAGCAGGCGGCCGTCGACGCGTTCCGGGCAGGACGCACCGACTGGGTGGACGACTTCCCCGCCGCGCAGGCTTCCTCCTGGAGGGGTCGGCCGGAGCTCCGCACGAGCCCGTACCTCGCCACCTACTTCCTGCGCTGCAACGTGACGCGGCCCCCGCTCGACGACCGGCGCGTCCGCCGCGCGCTCCATCTCGCCATCGACCGCGCCGCGATCTGCGAGCGCGTGCTCGGTCTCGGGCAGCGGCCCTCGCCGGGATTCGTTCCGCGCTCCCTCGCCGACACGACGGGCTACGTCCCGGCCGAAGGGCTCGGCTTCGATCCCGTGCGCGCGCGGGCGCTCCTGGCGGAAGCGGGATTTCCCGGCGGCGCCGGCTTCCCGAGGCTCCCCTACCAGTTCGACACGAACGAGGATCACGCGCGGATCGCGGAGGCGATCCAGGCGATGCTGCGCGAGCACCTCGGCATCGACGTCTGGCTCGTGAACCAGGAGAAGAAGGCCGTGCTGGACGACGAGCAGCAGCTCCGCTACGGCGGGCTCAGCCGCGGGAGCTGGATCGCCGACTACGTCGACCCGATGACGTTCCTCGAGGTCTTCGGATCCGAGAGCCGCAGCAACCGCACGGGCTTCGCCTCCGCCGACTACGACCGGCTCCTCGCCGCGGCGCGCGCCTGCGCCGATCCGGAGCGGCGCCTCGAGATCCTGCGCGACGCGGAACGGCTCCTCGTGGAGATCGAGCATCCGATCCTCCCGATCTACGAGTACGTGAAGCAGACCCTCGTGAATCCCGCCCGCATCGTCGGCGGCTTCCACGAGAATCCCCTCGGATTCCATCCGATGCGCTGGATCCGCCTCGCGTCGTGAGCGGCGACCGGCGAGGCCTCCGGCTCGTGCTCCGACACGCCGTGCGCACGACAGGCGTGCTCCTCGCCGTGGCGCTCGCTTCCTTCGCGCTCCTGCGCGTCGCCCCCGGCGGCCCCTTCTCGGAGGACCGGCAGGTCTCCCCCGAGATTCTCGCGAACCTGGAGCGGCGCTATCGCCTCGACGAGCCGCTCCCGCTGCAGGCCCTTCGATACCTCGGCGACCTCCTGCGCGGAGACCTCGGGCCGTCGTTCCGCTACGCCGACTTCGGCGTGAACGACCTGCTGGCGATCGGACTCCCGTCGACGCTCGCGCTCGGCGCCGCCGCCATGGCGCTCGCGCTCGGCGTCGGGATCCCGCTCGGCGCCTTCGCCGCGCTCCGGCGACGCTCCTGGATCGACCGTCTCGCCCATGCGATCGCCGTGGCGGGGCTCGCGGTCCCGAACTTCGTGCTCGGTCCGCTGCTGGTGGCGCTCTTCGCCGTCACCTTGCGCTGGTTCGAGCCGGGCGGCCTCTCGTCGCCCGCCGATCTCGTGCTCCCGGCGATCGCACTCGGCGCGGGCCCTCTCGCGGTCGTGACGCGGCTCACGCGCGCCGGGCTCCTGGAGGTCCTCTCCCAGGACTTCGTGCGCGCCGCGCGCGCGAAGGGGCTCGACGAGCGCACGATCCTCTTCCGCCACGCGCTCCGCGGCGGCCTCGCGCCCGTCCTCACCTACCTCGGGCCGGCGCTCGCCGCCGTGCTCACGGGCTCCCTCGTCGTGGAGTCGGTCTTCGCGATCCCCGGCATCGGGCAGTACCTCGTGCGCGGCGCGTTCAACCGCGACTACCCGCTGGTGATGGGCGTCGTGCTGCTCGGCACGGCGTTCCTCGTCGTCGCGAACGCCGTGGTCGACGTCCTCTACGGCGTGCTCGATCCGCGGGTGCGGGCGCGATGAGCGCAGCGACGAAGTCGGCTCCGCGCTCGCCCTTCCGCCGCGCGGCGTCGCGCTTCGCGCGGAGCCGCGGCGCGCGCGTGGGCGGCGCCGCGCTCCTTCTCCTCGCGGCGGCGGGCGCCGCCCTCCCCCTCGTCGCCCCGGAGGCGGCCGTCGCGCAGGACCTCGCGCGCGGCGCGGTCCCGCCCTCCGCGACCCATCCCTTCGGCACCGACCTGCTCGGCCGCGACGGGCTCGCCCGCGTCCTCGACGGCGCCCGTCTCTCCCTCGCGATCGGCGCCGTCGCGACGCTCCTCTCCGTCGCGATCGGCGTGCCCTTCGGCGCCGCCGCCGGCTGGCTCGGCGGCCGCGTGGACGCGCTCCTCATGGGGTTCGTCGACGTCTTCTACGGTCTTCCGTCGGTCCTCTTCGTCCTCCTGCTCCTGGCGTGGTTCGGACGCGACCCCGCGACGAGCCTCCTGCTCCTCTTCGTGGGGCTCGGCGCCACGTCGTGGCTCACGACGGCGCGGCTCGTGCGCGCCCAGATCCTCTCGCTGCGGGAGCGCGACTTCGTCGCCGCCGCGCGCCTCGCGGGAGCGTCGAGCCTCGCCATCGTCGTCCGCCACCTGATCCCGCTCACGGCCGGCCCGGTCCTCGCCTACGCGACGCTGACGGTGCCCCGCGTGATGATCGAGGAAGCCTTTCTCTCGTTCCTCGGCCTCGGCGTGGCGGCCCCGCGCGCCTCCTGGGGCACGCTCCTCGGCCAAGGAATGGCGAGCTTCCGCGAGCATCCCTGGCTCGTGCTCTTCCCGGGCCTCGCGCTCGCGGGAACGCTGGTCGCCCTCTACGCCGTGGGCGATGCGCTGCGCGATGCCTTCGATCCGAGAGAGGCGCCGCGATGACGACGCACGCGCGGGCGCCGGTGCTCGAGATCGAGGATCTCACGGTCTCCTTCGACGGCGACGACGGGCTCGTTCCGGTGCTCGACGGGTTCGGGCTCACGGTCTCCGACGGCGCCTGCGTCGGCGTCGTCGGCGAATCGGGCTCCGGCAAGTCGACGGCGTTCCTCGCGGCCCTCCGCCTCCTCCCGGCGTCGGCTCGCGTCCGCGCACGACGGCTTCGCTCGCGCGGAGACGACCTGCTCGCGCTCTCGGCCGAGAGCGTGCGCCGGATCCGCGGCCGGCGCATCGGCCTCGTGAGCCAGGACCCCTCGGCCGCGCTCAACCCCTATCTCACGATCGGGCTGCAGCTCGCCGAGGCGATCCAGCTCCGTCGGGGCGCCCGCGGATCCGACACGCGCGAGGAGGCCGCCTCGGCCCTCGTCGCCATGCGGCTCGAGAGCCCCGGGCTGCTGCTCCGGCGACACCCGCACGAGCTCTCGGGGGGCCAGCGCCAGCGCGTGGCGATCGCGATGGCGCTCCTCGGGGAGCCCGAGCTGCTGGTGGCCGACGAGCCGACGACGGCCCTCGACCCGACGGTGCAGGCAGAAGTCCTCGCGCTCCTCCTGCGCATCCGCCGCGAGCGCGGTCTCTCCCTGGCGCTCGTCTCCCACGACCTCGGCGTCGTGGCGGGCGTCGCCGACCGCGTGGCGGTCGTCTATGCGGGGCGGGTCGTCGAGGAGGCGCCCGTCGCGTCCTTCTTCGAGCGCCCGCGCCATCCCTACTCGGCGGCTCTCCTCGAGTCCGCGCCGCGCCTCGACGGGCCGAGACCGCAGCGGCTCGCGGCGATCCCCGGCGGACCTCCCGCGCCGGGCACGGCGCCGGACGGGTGCGCCTTCGCGCCGCGCTGCGGACGTGCGAACGATCGCTGCCGCGGGGAGCGTCCGCCCGAGGTCGTCGAGGGCGACCGGCGATTCGCCTGCTTCGATCCGATCGGGAGCGCGCCGTGAGCGGCATCGCGCTCGCCGTGCGCGGTCTCCGCGTCGTCCACCGCGGACGCGGCGGCCGGTCCGTGGAGGCCGTGGCCGGGATCGACCTCGACCTGCGGCAGGGCGAGACGGTCGCCCTCGTCGGCAAGTCGGGCTGCGGCAAGACGTCGACGGCGCGCGCGCTCGCGGGGCTCCTCGCGCCGGCCGCGGGGACGATCCGCTTCGCCGACGCTGCGGGAGCACGATTGCAGATGGTGTTCCAGGACCCCGAGTCCTCCCTGGATCCGCGGTGGACCGCCGGAGCGAGCATCGCCGAGCCGCTCCGGCGGCTCGCGGCCTCGGCGCGTCGGGCCCGCGTCGAGGCCTGCCTCGCGGCGGTCGGACTCGACGCCGGGCTCGCCACCCGATTCCCCCACGAGCTCTCGGGCGGACAGCGGCAGCGCGTCGCCATCGCGCGCGCACTCGCGCCGGAGCCGAGCCTGCTGATCCTCGACGAGCCCACGTCCTCGCTCGACGTGTCCGTGCGCGCGCAGATCGTGAACCTGCTCTCGGACCTCAAGGAGTCGCACGGTCTCGCGCTGCTCCTCATCACGCACGACCTCGCCGTCGCGCGCGTGCTCGCCGAGCGCCTCCTCGTGATGGAGCGCGGGAGGATCGTCGAGGAGGGCCCCGTGGCCGAGATCCTCGCGAGGCCGCGCCACGCCGTCAGCCGCGCGCTCGTCAACGCGTTCCCCGTGCCCGAGCCGGTCCTGCAGAGACGGCGGCTCGAAGCCGCCCTCGGCGCACGCACCTGAGGGGCTGTTCGGTTCGCGCGCGGTCCGCGTTCTCGTGAATCGACCGCCGCGCTCGGACGGGAACCGCCGAGAACGGCGGGGCCGACCCGACGAGGCTCCCCCGATGGCCTCGGCCGCAGGGTCGCGCCGGGTGGTCCGGCACGAGCCGTTCGGGCGCGCGAGCACCGGAACCGCCGTGCCGGTCGAATGAGGGTCGGGCTCCCTTCGGAGGAGCCCGTGGGGCGGGCGGGTTGAGGGACCCGTCCGCCCCGTTTCTACCGGGCAGAGAGGTTGTGAGGAAATCGTCGCCGCTGGCCCGAGGCGCGAGCGAGAGCGAGCGAGGCGAGGCGCAACGACGACGCAACTCATGGAGAGTTGCGGAGGAGGAGCAACGAAGCCGCAGCCGCTCGCAGCCGGCCGAAGCCCGGCGCCGATTTCTTCACGACCTCAGACTCCCGTTCCGCGCGCCGGGTCGTCCCGCGCCCGCGCGCCCGCCCTCCATCGGGCCGGCGCGCTCGGGCCGACGCTCTCAGGCCGGAACCGACACGAGCTCGCGCATCGCCGCGAGGATGTCGCGGGACTGGGGCACCGACGCATCCTCCAGGGTGGGCGCCATGCCGACTCCCGGGACATGGCGTCCGGCGAGGAGCTTCGGCGCTGCCTCCAGCTCGTAGAAGAACTCGTCGATGGTCCGCCGGAGGAGGTGCTCTCCGAAGTTGGTCACCTCGGTGTCCTCGTTCACGAAGAGCACGCGGCCGGTCTTGCGCACGGACGCCTGGATCGCGGCCCAGTCGTAGGGATAGAGCGTGCGCAGGTCGATCACGTCGCAACGCGCCCCCGTCTCCTTCTCGAGCGCGTCGGCCGCCTCGGCGCAGAGCGGCAGCGTGCGTCCGTAGCTCACGATCGTGGCGTCCTCGCCCTCCCGGACGAGGCTCGCCTTGCCGATCGGCACGGCGAAGTACGGCATCTCGGGCCAGCGCGGCTTCCACTGCGAGCGGTCGCCGAGGGGCGCGTCGATCCGATCACGCAGCTCCTTCTCGTCGGGCTCCCCCGGGATCTTCTCGACGCCCTTGGTGCGCAGGAGGGACTTCACCTCGAGGAACAGCACCGGATTGGGGTCCTCGATCGCCGAGATGAGGAGCCCGTAGGCGTCGATCGGAGTCGAAGGGATGACGACCTTCCAGCCCGGCAGGTGCGTCGCGATCGCGTCGAAGGAATGGGAGTGGTAGATCGACCCGTGGATCCCCGATCCGACGGTCGTCATCACCACGAGCGGAACCGTGAACTCCCCGCCGGAGCTCCAGGTGGAGTTGCCAGCGAGCTTCAGGAGATCGATCGCGTTGAAGATGTAGTCGGCGAACTGGATCTCCGCGACGGGGCGCTGACCCGCCAGCGCGAGGCCGATCGCCGCGCCCACGATCCCGCGCTCGTCCAGAGGCGAGTTCCACGCGGTGCGGAGCCCCTGCGTGCACGTGAACACGCCGCCGAGCGGCGGGCCGACGTCCTCGCCGAAGATGTCGGTCACGCCCAGGTGCTGCTCGCCGTAGGCGAGCGCCATCCGAATGGCCTGTGCCATCGTTGCCATCGAACCGCTACCTCGTGATCCGGAGCGAGAGGGAGAGAGAGAAAGCGCGGCTGGAGCGCCGCCGCGAGCCTCGGCCCGGCGTCGGCTCCGGCGCGCATGCGTTGGAGGATCTCGGCCTCACGAGGCGCGTCCCGACGACGTGCCGTTCCCGGTCTCGGCCTCGGACCCTTGCGAACGCGGCTCGTAGTAGCGCTCCTTCGGCTCCGCGAAGACGAATCTCTCGACGTCCGACGCGTCGGGATAGGGCTCGCGATGCACCTGCGCGTGCGCGTCGGCCATTTCCTCGCGGTAGCGCTCCCAGACGAGGTCCAACTCTCCGCGCGTGGCCACGTCCGCGTCGAGCAGCTGCTGCTCGAATCGCTGGATCGGGTCCGGCTCGTCGACGCGGTTCGCGCCGCTCGAGGAGGAATGACCGTTCAGCCGCGAGACGCGCGCCTCGATGAAGAAGGGCTTCCGCTCCGTCCGGCAGTACGCCATGCCCTCGGCGATGGCGCCCCAGCTCGCGTGGACGTCGTTCCCGTCGATCACGCGGGCCGGGATGCCGAAGGCGCGCGCGCGATCGGCGATCGTCTTCGTGCCGTGCTGTGTGCTCGCGGGAGTCGAGATCGCATACCCGTTGTTCGCGACCAGGATCAGGATCGGCAGCTCCCGCTCCGGTCGTGTCGACCAGACGAGGCACGTGGCGAAATCGCCCTCGTGCGTGCCGCCATCGCCGCCGTTCACGATGGTGATGCCATCGCCGCCGTGTCGACGCTGCGCGATCCCGGTCCCGATGCAGATCGAGTACTGCGTCTCGATCGTCGGGGCCATCGGCAGGATGTTCCACCGGCGGATGGCGTAGTGATTCACGAAGTTGCGGCCGCGGGAGAACGGATCCGTCGCGCGCGCGGCCATCTGGCGGATGATGTCGATCGGCTCGACGCCCATGGCGATCGCGATCGGCGAACTCCTGTAGTGGAGATGCAGGTAGTCGTGATCGAGGCCCTCGCCCTTCTTCACCTGCAGACCGAGCGGCACGCCGAAGGCCTCCTCCCCGGGCGCCCCGATCCAGAACCAGCCGTCGCCGGTCTTCCCCATCTGGATGCAGCGCTCCTCGCAAGCACGCGTCTTCACCATCAGCTCGTGGATGCGCAATTGGAGGTCGGGCGCGAGATGCGCACGGCTGGGCGAGGAAGCGATCGCGGACGCGCTCTGAGTCTTCAAGTCGTTGTGGAGGAAGAAGCTAGGGAATCCACACGGGGCTCTGCCGCAGCGTCCCACCAGGGATCCCGGATCGATTCAATCTATCGGAAACATCCCATCGAACCTTCGCATCATTCCCGCCCGGCGGCTCGACTCCCCGGCGGGGTGTCCGATCGGACTCCCCCTGGCGCGCGGGGATCGCGGAGCGCGGCGCTGGTCACCTGCGCTTCGAGCCGATCGAGTGCGCGAACGGTGGTCGAGCCGAAGACGTGCGCGAGGGCGGCGCGCTGCACGCGATAGACGGGTTCGCCGCCGTGGCTGCAGGAGTAGTCCTCGTAGTCCTCCGAGAAGCAGAGGAGCCCCTCGGCGTAGGTGAGCGGGAAGAGGGAGCAGATGTGCGGCTTGAGGTCCATCGGCTCGACCCCTTCGCGCAGCGCGACCACATGGAGCACGCATCCGCGCGTGCCCGCGTGTCCGAGGAAGACGCATCGTTCGCGCGTCGCGTTCGTGCGCACGCTCCCGCCACTCGGGAAGTCGGGGTCGGGCGTGAACTCGTCGAGGAACCAGGGCAGCTCCCGGCGCTCCGCGTCCATGGCGGGCCCGATCCGGTACCGCAGAGCGAGGATCCGATCGCGCTCGCGAGGATCCGCGTCGACCCCATAGGAGCAGCAGGCGTCGAGCTTCGTCCGATGCTCGGCAACGATGCCGCACTCGAAGGCCATGCAGTCGGGCGCGAGCCGGCGGAGGAAGATGAGCGGATCGACGCGGCGGATCGCACCCGGCGTCTCGCCGGCTTCGAACCGGAGGGAGACCGGCTCCTGGCTGTCGGGCCGCGGCAGTGCGCGCACGTCGTCGCCGGCGACGAAGGGGAATCGGTGCAGCGCTTCGGTCACGGGGGGCTCGCGTCGTTCGTCAGCGCGCGCGTCGCGCCACGGCCTCGATCTCCACGAGGGCGCCCTTCGGGAGCTTCGCCGCCTCGATGGTCGAGCGTGCCGGCGGCGCGGCGCCGAAGCGCTTCCCGTAGACCTCGTTCATCGTCGCGAAGTCGTCCATGCTCGCGAGGAAGACCGTCGTCTTCACGACGTCGGCGAAGCCGCAGCCCGCCGCGGCGAGGACGGCCTCGAGGTTCTGGAGGACGCGCTCCGTCTGCTCGCGCACACCCGATCCGACGAGGTTGCCCGTCGCGGGATCCAGCGCGATCTGACCCGAGCAGAAGAGCCAGCCGTCGATCTCGACGGCCTGTGCGTAGGGGCCGATGGCCTTCGGGGCCGCATCGGTCGCGATCGATCGTCGAGCCATGGCGTGCGGTTCGGGTGAGGGGATGGGCGGTTCGCCGAGGGCGGGAGCCCCGCATCCGGCCGCCGCGACGAGGAGACCCGCCATGAGCGGGAGCGCGGCCGCACGCAGGGTCCTCGCGGCGGAGCGTCGGAGCCGACGAGGCATCACGACTTGTGCGGCTTCGGCGGCGTTCCGGGGCGCGGCTTGCCGAGCTTCTTGCGGAGCACGGCCTCCACGTCCGGCGGCAGGAAATGGGAGACGTCTCCTCCGCCATCGACCACCTCCTTGATGAGGCGGCTCGAGATGTAGGAGTAGCGCTCGTTCGGCATGACGAACACCGTCTCCACGTCCGGCGCCAGGGACCGGTTCGTGAGCGCCATCTGGTACTCGAACTCGAAGTCCGAGAGGGTCCGCAGCCCGCGAAGGATGACGTTGAATCCGTTGCGTCGGCAGAAGTCGACGACGAGCCCGCGGAACGAGATGACCTCGATCTCCGCGACGTTGGCGAGCTGACCCCGCAGCATCTCGATGCGCTCCTCCGGCGTGAAGGCTGGCGCCTTGGAGGGATTCACCGCGATCCCGACGGTGAGGCCGCCGAAGAGGGCGAGGCCCCGGCGAATCACGTCGAGGTGTCCGAAGGTGACGGGATCGAAGCTGCCCGGGTAGAGGCACCGGGTGGGCTGCGGCATGGCGAAGGAGCGTAGCGATCGAGAATCGCGATGCACGCGCGCAGTTGCCACGTCCCGAGATCGGGCATCCATCGCCGCGGGAGCCCCACGGGTCGCCGATGGAGCGGGGGCCCGTGCATTCGGGCCGCCCCATCGGCGCCCGGACACGCTTCTGATCCGTGTCGCGAGAGTCTCGCCGATCCGCCCCGAGCGCCGCGGGACGCGCCATTCTCTGGATCGGAGTGGGACTCGTGGCAGGCGTCTCGCTGGGGTCGCCGTGGGTGGAGTCGGCGCGCGACGCGTCGCTCCTCGCGCTCGCGGGGACGCTCGCCTGCGCCTGCGGCGCGCTCCGGCGGGCGCACTCCGGTCCCCTCCTCCTGCTGGCGTGCGCGCTCCTCGGCGCGACGCTCGACCTCTCGGCCCGGCTCGCGGCCCTCCCCGCGGGCGTTCTCGCGCGCTGGATCGTCGTCGAGCGAGAGCGCGCTCCGGATGCCGCGTCGCGCGTGACGATCGTGTCGGCTCGGGGCCGGATCGAGGGCCTCCCCGTTCCACCGACGGCGCGCAGCCGCGCCTTCGGCGGAGAGCCGCGCGGGTCGTTCCTCCTCCGACTCGATCCCGAGGAGGCCGCCGCGGAGTCGGCGACGCGCGGACGGGTCCGCGTCCTCTACGAGGGCGCCGCCCTGGATCTCCGCGCGGGCGATCGAGTCCGCGTCCTCGGACGGATCGAGACACCGCGGGCGCCGCGTCTCCCGGGGGAATCCGATGCACGGCTCCGGGCGCTCGACACGGACGTCGCGGCGAGCTTGGTCACGCGCAGCGCGTGCATCGACCGGCTCGGACGGCCGGCGCCCATCGCTCCCACGGCGATCGTGGGCGCGCTCCGAGCCCGCGCGCTCGCGCGGCTCGCCGAGCGCCTCGACGGCGACGTCCTCGGGCTCGCCCTCGCACTCGTGCTCGGGATTCCGGACGGGATCCCCACGGAGCTGCGCGAGAGGCACGCCCACGCGGGAGCCCTTCCCCATCTCGCGATCTCGGGGCTCCACGTGGCGCTGGTCTCGCTCCCCGTCGGATGGTGCCTCGGTCGGGCCCTGGGACGGCGGCGGGGAGCCGCGGGGCTCGCAATCGTGCTCTGCGCCTACGCGGCCTTCACCGGAGGGAACCCGCCTGCGCAGCGCGGCGCGCTCGCGGCCGCCGCCATCGCCGTCGCCGCGCCGGCCCGTCGCCGCGCCGAGGGACCCGTCGCGCTGGCGATGGCGGCGGCCCTGGAGGTGATCCTCGCCGCTCCTCGCGTGCGCTCGGCTTCGTTCCAACTCTCCTACGCCGCCGTGCTGGGGATGGTGCTCGCGCGGCCCGCGATGCCGAGCCGCGCGAAGCTGGGTGGTTCCCCATGGCGCCGGGTCGTGCGCGGAGTGGCGGCACCCTCTCGCATCGCGCTGGTGGCGCTCCTCTCCACGGCGGGCCTCGCCGCCGAGCACTTCGGCGAGCTCGCCCCGATGTCGCTCCTCACGAGCGTGCCGCTCGCCGCCCTGATCCCCGCGATGTTGGCTGCGGGGTCCGGCGCGCTCCTGCCGGGACCGGTCGGCGACGCCTCGGCCGCCGGATTCCGGCTGCTGGCGTCCGTCGAGCTCGCGCTCGTCCATTGGGCCGACGCGGCGCCGGCGACGCCGCTGCGGCTCGGCCCGATCCCCTCGACGGCGATCGGGCTCGCGGGGGCCGGGCTCCTTGCGGCGATCGCGCGCGCTCCCCGACTCGGAGCCGCCCTGGCGATCGGCTCCGCGCTGGCGGCGCTCACGCTCCCCCTACAGCGGAGCAGTGGCTCGCTCGATCTCTGGCTGCTCGACGTCGGGCACGGACAAGTGGCCGTGCTCCGGCTCCCGGACGGCGCGGCGGTCCTCGTCGACGCGGGAGGCTCTCGGATCCGGATCGGACGGGACGTCGCGCGAGTCTGCGCGCGGCTCGGCATCGCGCGCTGGTCGATCGTCTCGATCTCGCACGACGACGCGGATCACGGGAACGCCCTCGACGACCTCCTGGCGCGCGTCCCCGCGGACGCCTGGATCGCGGGCCCCGGCAGCGCGTGGGCCGCGCGGCTCGCGCGCGCCACGGGGCGCCCGACTCCGGCCGCGCCTCGACTCGAACGGTCGGGCTGCCGGGTCGAATGGACCGCGCTCGACCGGCTCGGAGCGAGCGACAACGACCGAGGGCTCGTCACTTGGGTGCGCTACGCGGGGCGGACGATCCTCCTGCCCGGAGACCTCGAGGCCGCCGGAGTCGCGGCGCTCCGGGATGCGCATTCCGGCGAGCGCGCCGATGTCCTCGTGATGCCGCACCACGGCCTCGACAACGCGCAGATCGAGCCGCTCCTCGATGCGCTCGCTCCGGAGATCGCGCTCGCCTCCTGCGGCGATCGCTACTCCACGGCGCGCGCCGAAGCGCTCCTCGCGCTCCGCGGTCTTCCCTTGCACGCGACGCGCGACCTCGGGTCGCTGCATCTTCGAATCGATTCGCGAGGCGGCGTCGAAGTCCGTGCGCTCGGCGCTCGAACTCCCGAGATCCTTCGTCGCCTGCAAAGCAACGGGGCGGCCCAAGCGGGCCGCCCCGGGGTCTCGTCCGAGCCGAAACGCTCGGACCGAGCGCGTCGCCGCTTCAGCGGCCGCCGCCGACGGGCTTCGACGCCGGAGTCTCGTCGGGATCCTCGTCCATGTCCTCGTCCTCGTCGGTACCGAAGGAGCCCATCTGCCGCATGAGGTCGGCGATGTTCATCACCTGCACTCCTTCCGGCGGAACGAACTTGAACGTGTCGTCCGTGAACTTCGGCTGGAAGTCGTGATTGCGCATGCGCTGCGAGCTGAGGGGCTTCCCGTTGCCATCGAGCATGTCGATGCCGACGAGCAGGTCGTTCTCGTTGAGGAAGACGAGCCGGCAGCGCTTCACGCCGAGACCGCGGATCGCGGCCGCAGGGCCCTGCCCCTCACCCTTCTCCGCGCTGTTCATGCTGCCGGCCACGCCGAACGCCGACTTCCCGTCGACCTCGATGCCTTCCTCGATCTCGTCGAAGGTGAACGACTTCTGGAGCTGGGCCACCTGACGCGAGAGGTCGAAGTCGTTGCCCATGCCGGCCATTCCGCCCTGCTTCGCCATCATCTCGTCCATCTCCTTCTTCGTGCCGCGAATGACCGTGTTCATCATCCCGGCGTCGGTGTGGATCCAGAACAGCTCGCCGTCCATCACCACCGTCGACTTCATCGCGCCCATGCCGGGCATGTCCTGAGTCATCTCGACACGCATGCGGCCGTCGCCGGAGGCCATCATTCGACCCTTCCCCTTGACGTTCATCCCCATCACCTGCGCCGACTGCTCCATGTCCATGGCGACGGGCTTCGCCTCGAATCGCTTCACCATGGCGTCCGTCGCGCGCTTCAGGTTCGCCTGAGCCTTCGCAGGATCCTTGGTCGCCGAGTCCTTCGGGGCGGCCGCCGTTCCGGCGGGCCGCGATGCGGGGGCGTCCTGGGCGAGCGCTCCGTGGCTCGGTGCGCCCAGCGAGAACGTCGCGAGGGAGGCGAGAAGGAAGAACGAAGGCACGAATCGATGAGTCGTCATGGGACGGGATCCTCCAGGAGTCTCGGCCGCGAATGGGAAGTGCACGATCGAAGGAGCGAGCGATGCCGTTCCGTCTCGAGCTCCACGGATCGCGGCCCGTCGAGCCCCTCGATCGCCTTCCGCCTCGGTCCCGCGCGTCTCGTAGGACGGGGCTCCGGGGGGTGGGCTCTCGAGAGGTCTCGATCTCGCCGGCCGTGCATACGGCCGGCTGCTCGACAGGTGCGCCTTCGAATTCGACCGAAGGGCCGCCTGCTCGCGCGCCGAAGATCATAGCGGAGGGCGCACCCGATCGAGTGTCCCGAGCGTCGATCTCGGGTAGCGTGGAACCCTCTCGCCACCTGTGTCGTTGGACGCCGCCATGCTGAACCTCCTCGCCTCGACGATCGGCGCACTCCTGCTCACGCTTCCGCCGACGACCGCCGGCTCGTCCGGCGACGAGACTTCGGTGATCCATCTCCGCGATGGATCGGCCCTCGTCGGCACGGTCCGGTTCGAGGGGGAGACGGCCAAGATCCGGATCGACGGAGTGCCCGAACGGCCCGTCGCGGCCGCCGACGTGCTGGCCGTGGTCGATCGGGAGAGCGCCCGGCGAGAGTGCGCCCGGCTCCTCGAGCAGACCCCGGCCCGAGACGGATTCCGCTGCCTCCAGGTCGTTCGGCTCGCGGTCCGCGCGCGGCTGCTGGAGGAGGCCCTCCGGGCTTCGGACGCAGCGCTCGAGGCGGGCGTCGATCGCGCGCGCGTCGGGGAGTCGCTCCTCCCGATGGCCTCCGAGGTCCTCGCCGGAGCCGAGGGCCCCGCGCTCCTCAGCCGCGCACGCTTCGTGCTGGACGGACTCGCGGCCCGGTCGACGCCTGCGCGCCAGCTCCACGCGGCGCTCGCGCTCGCGTCCGCGGGCGACGACTCGTGGCACCCGGAGCTCGAACGGGGCCTCCGCTCCGCGAGCCCGGCGACTCGCCGCGTGTCCGCCGAGGTGCTCGGGATGGTCGCGCCGGAGGCGAAGTCGCAGTCGCTCGTGAACGCCGTCCTCTACGACCGCGACCCCGAGGTCCGGGCGGCGGCGACGCGCGCGATCGAGGAGACGCGCGATCCCCGGGTCTTCGGACGCGTGGTCGGCGCACTGGGCGAGAAGTCGACTCTCCTCCGGATGCACAGCGCCGAGGCCCTCGGGACCCTCGGGCGGATCGAAGCGGTCCCCGCCCTCGTGCGCCGGCTCGATTTCCTCCTCCAATCGAGCGCCGGCTCGACGGCGCCGCGCGCCTTCCTCTTCGTCGGCGAGCAGCGCGCCTACGTCGGCGGCTACTCGGTGGAGGTGGCCCAGGCCTCGTCCATCGCCGAGCCCCAGATCAGCATCCTCCAGAGCGGTGTCGTTCTCGACGCGCGCATCCTGAACGTCTCGCACGAGCAGGTGGTGCGGCAGGAGATCTCCGTGGTCCGGAACGCCCTCGCGAAGATCGCGGGGTCCGACGTGGGACCGAAGCCCGCCGACTGGGTCGCCTGGTACAACCGGACGGTCACCGCCGGACGGAAGCCGGAGCCGAAGACGGGCTCCTGAGTCCGGCTCGCGCCGCCGAGGCGCGACGCGCACGGCGGCCGCGGCCCGGCTCGCCCGTGGATCAGCGCACGCGCTGCAGCTCCACGCCCTGCTGCTGCTTGTTCAGCAGCTGCTCGAGCTGCTGGATGTTCCGCCTCATCACCTGGTCGTTCGCGTCCCGGAACTCCTGCGTGTTCTGGAACTCGAAATCGGCCTGCTGCGAAGCAGCCCGATCCACGGCCTTCGATGCGCTCGGCTTCGGCTCGAGGGAGACCGTTCCGCGATGGAACGCGAAGCTCGGACCTCCCGGAGCGCCCTCGCCCGCGCGCGCGACGACCGTCGCCCGGCCTTCGATGGCGTCTGTGCTGAACACGCCGCGCAGGTCCGTCGCACCGACGCGGACGACCTCCCCATCGGATCCCACCACGCGGACGTCGGCCCGAGGCACGCTCGCGCCCCTCGCGTCGCGGACGTTCACCCAGACGCGGCCCGCCGCCGCGTCCTCGCGCACCTCGAGCTGGAGATCGGTGCGGAGGACGAGCGTCGCGTCGGCGACGGGCGCACTGCCCTTCTCCCCCTCGGCGCGCAGCACGACGAGGTAGGCGCCCCGCTCCGCGAGCGGGAGCTGCACCGGACTCTTGCGGCGCGTGAAGTCCTCTCCCGGTCCAAGCGTCAGATCCTGGACGAAGAGCGGCGCGATTCCCGCGAGGTCGATGTCGGTCATGCGGTCGAGATTGCGCTCCATCAAGTAGAGCCGCATGAGGTCGACCCGGTAGACGCGCATCTGCGCCCTGGCGAGGTTGCGCGACTCCACGACGAGATCCAGCGTGGGCGACGCCGGTAGGGCCCCGTCCTTCTGGAGATCCGCATCGGTCACGGTCCTCACCTCCGGCAACGAGAGCTCCTTGCGGCGGAACGACTGCAGCGCGTCCGCCGCATCGGTGAAGAGGCCTTGCACCTTCTCGTACTCCGCGACGGCGCTCGCCGCGTCGCCCGTCGCGTGGAGGATCTGTGCTCGCAGGAACACGGCGCGGTCGCGCTGGCTGCTGGCGCTCCGTCCGCCGCGACCGTCGGGGAACTGCTCGGCGACGACGCGCGCGAGGATCTCGAGGGCCTTCGCCGGCTCGCCGTTCGCGAAGCGGGAGTAGCCCTCGAGGTAGAGGACCTTGTCGAGGAACGACGACTCCGGGTAGCGGCGCCCGAAGGCGGCGCAGCCTTCGACGACGCCGGAGAAGTGACCTCGCTCGAGCTCCGTCGACAGCAGGCCGAAGGACGCTTCCGGAGCGAGCGGATCGTTCGGCGCCCGGACGAGGAACTCCATCTCGATCTCTCCCGCGCGCGCGAGCAGCGCGTCGCGCGAGACGACCGTCCCGTCGACATCGCGGATCCCCGCGCCCGACGACGCGCCCGCGGCCACGAGGCCCGCGAGGTGATGCAACGCCGTCAGGGTCTCCGGCGCATCGGGGTAGACGCGGTGGAGGTCCTCGAGGAACCGCACGGCCGCCAGGAACTCGCGCTCCCGCAGGAGCGCGCCCGCGACGTTCGCCTCGCGGCGGAACAGCGCGCCCATGGTGCCGCGGTAGATGAGGTCGGCGACCTCCGCCTGGCGCGCCGCCAGGTACGCGTCGCCCACCTGCGTCACGATCTCGAAGGGGAGAACGACGTCGGGGAAGCGGTCGCGCAGCTGCTCGAAGGACGTGATCGCCGCCTCCGAGTCGTTCCGCGCGACGGCGTCCAGGAGGATCCGGCGCGTCGCTTCGCGAAGGGGCGCGTCGGCGAGACGCCACTCGGAGACGGCGCTCCGCAGCCACGCCGCTCCCTCGGAGCGCTCGCCCGCGTCGTAGCGCGCGATGCCGCCGTGATAGAGCTCGTCCGGAGTGAGCCGGATCTCGTCGGGCGACTTCGTGCCGGCGCCGAGCACCACCAGCCGCGCGACGTCGCCCTCCGCCGTCCGGTCGGGCCGATAGGCGGGTGCGAGCGTCGCGGGAGCATGCAGGAACTCGCCCGGTCGCACGCCGAGGAGCCGGTAGCTGAGGCGCCCGGAGCGCGCCGCCGGTCCCCAAGCGGCCACGATCGCGCCGCCGCGCACGAGGGCGCGCTCGAAGTCGCCGCGGATGGAGTCGGGCACGACCTCGCACCCGGCCGGGATCGGCTCCTCCAGGATCGCGTACTCGAGCGGCGAGTTGTCCTTCTCGCGCGACAGGAAGGTGACGGACACGAGCGCCTCCGTTCCCGAGACGAGGTTCTTCACCGTGTTCGTGAAGGCCTTGTAGGGGCCATCCACCACGTCGAAGCCGCGCGGGATCGGCTTCCCGCGATAGCGGAGCTCCGACGGCTCGATGGACCGCCGGACCGAGGCGAACCGCTCCCGCGCCGAGGAATCGAAGACGGGCATGGTCGCCGACATCGTCGCGTCGACGCTCACCTCGCCCCGGCCCCGCAGGCGCACGTCGATGCGGTTCTTCCCACGCATCGCGTCCCCCGCGACCTCGAGCACGATGGGCGACCGCGCCTCGGCGCTCCGCACGGTTCGAATCGGATTCCCGTTGAGCACGACGTCGAGTTCGTACTCGGCGGCCTCGGGCTTGGCAGCGCCGTGGTACCGCGCGAGCGCCGCGACGGCCGCCTCCTCCGCGCGATCGGATCGCGCCCGCGTCCGAGAGGTCCGGATGCGGTCGGAGAGCGCCGCCAGCATCGCGTCGCGGGCGTCGATGTCGGCGAGCGCCGCGAGCGCGAGGGACTGCGCCTCGAGGTCGTCGGCGGCGAGCTTCGGCGCGCCCGGTCCCGCCGTCACGCGCCGCAGCCGTTCGCGGAGATCGACCGCCACCTCGGCGGCGAGATCGCGCCGGCCCATGCGCAGATCGCAGAGCGCGAGCAGCGCGAGCCCCGTGTCCGGCACGCTCGCCTTCGCGCGCTGCAGCCGATTCAGGAGCTCCAGGTCGCCCTGGCCCGTTTCCGCCAGCGCGAGCAGCATCCGTGCGCGGTCGACGGCTCCGTCGTTCTGGCGCAGCCGCGCCCGGACCCACGTCGTCGCGCGGTCGATCGATGCATCGGGAACGGCGATCGCCGCCGTGCGCGCGCGGCCGAGGAACGCGAGGGCGCGTGCCGTCGTGGCGATGTCCGGCGTCGCGCGGATCTTCTGGTCCTTGTCGACGCCCACGTTCAGCGTGCCGGTCCAGCCGAAGCTCCCGTCGGGCGCCTGCTCGGCGACGAGGCGCGCCACGGCGTCGACGACGCGCCGTCGGAGCGTCGCCGCCTGCGCCGCGTCCGCGCCGCCCACGCGGCCGAGGAACTGGAGCCTCTCGAGCGCCACGGCGCCGAAGGTCACGGTCCAGCCCGGCGCATCGGTCAGCAGCATGCCGCCGGCCAGGTGACGCCTCGTGGGCGCCGGATCCTCGAGCACTGCGGCCTCCAGGGAGGGCCCGATCACGATCGAGAGCGACGGACGCCGCAGCGTCTCGAAGGCCGGCAGCTCGAGCTCGAGGATGGCCTGGTCGCGCACCAGCGCGCTCTCGAAGTCCGCGACGGCGGACCCGGCGGCGCGCACGCCGACCGTCCGCTCGATCCGGTCCTGGTCGTCGCCGGCGCGCGCGGAGAGCGCGAGGCGAACCTCGTCGGCGCCGGAGATGGTGAGATCGCCGACGAGCGCCTCCTCCGCTCCCGCGGCGAGGCTCGCGTCGAGCTTCGCCTCCCCCGTCGCTCCCGTCGCCGTGAGCCGTGCCTCGACGGTCCGTTCCACCGAGGAGGCGTTCCGCACCAAGCCCGCCGACTCCACGCGGTCGCCCTCGGCGAACGCGCCCGGGAGCCGGAGCGACACCTCGAGGTCTCGGCGCGCGAGGAAGCTCGCGCTCCCCTCCCCGAGCTCCGTCGCGCGCGTCACGCCGCGCGCCTTCACGTTCCAACTCGTCGTCGAGTCGGGGAGCCGGAAGGTGGTCCGGCCGGCGCCGCTCGCGTCCGAAACGACGCGCGCGAGCGCTGCCGTCTCGGAGAAGAGCGATCGGAGCTGGGCGCCGGACGCGTCCGCCGACTCGTTCGGAAGATCGAGATCGAGCCGATTGCCGGCGAAAGCCTCGAAGGCAGCGGCCGTGTCCCCGGGCCCCTTGTAGCGGCCACCGGCCTCGTTCTTGGCCAACGCGCCGCCGCGTCTCGCGGAGAAGCGGACGCGCTTGTCGGCGGACTTCCGTGCCAGGGAATCTCCGCCGACGGCGCCGAACGTGCCGGTCTGCGCCCGCGCTTCGTCCTCGTTCCCCCAATCGGAGCCGTTCGAGGGCTCCGCGTTCGGCATTGGCGGTGCACCGGGCACCACAAGCCCTGCAGGAGCTCCGCCCCCGCCGGCGTAACCCAGACTCCTGAGCGCGTCCTTCGACTTCTCGTCGAGCTCCCCCGCCTGCAGAACGGAGTCGAGCGCGAGAAAGACGTCTCCGACGGGGCTCGCCTCGGGCGGCGACGCCGTCTCCTCGCGGAGGCGCATGCGCTCCTCCTCGGCGGCGAGGTCGCTCGCGACGCTCCGCGTCTCCGCGTCGTAGTAGAAGCCACAGGAGGACGCCGTGACGGTGCCGGCGTCGCGCGTCGCGGAGAAGAAGAAGTCCCGAAGGCTCGGCGTCGCGTCGGGACGAACGGCGAGGAAGGCCTCGTCCACGACGGCGAGCGCCACCTCGGCGGCCACGGGCTTCCCGCGCGCGTCCCGCACGACCACGTCCACAGAGGCTTCCTCACCGGGCCCGTAGCTCGCGGCCGCCGGCTTCACCTCGACGGTGAGCTCCTGTGAGACGGAGAACGTCTTCGCCGCCGTGTGCAGGGTCCAGTCGTCGACGGCCGCGAGGGCGAGCGTGAACTGCGGTGCGAGCGCCTCGTCCACCTCCAGGTCGAGAGGGCTCTCGCCGCGCGGGACGCGCACGATGCGGTAGCCGAGGACACCGGCCCCCTCGCGCACGACGAGGCAGGACCGCTCGCCGGCCATCCGGGAGACGACGCGCGCGACGATCCGCTCGCCGAGCCTCCAGGAGTCGCGCTCGACGAAGAGCCGGAGCTTCACGGCGTCGTCGTCTCCGGACACCTCGATCTCGTGGTCCGCGGCGACGGCGGTGCCGAATCGGTCGGCGCCCTCGGCGCGCAGGACGTAGGTGCCGCCCTCCGCGAGGGAGAGCCGAGCGACGGCCTTCCCCGTCTTGGGATCGGTGACGACGGTGCGCTCCTCCACCTTGCGCAGACCCCGCTCCTCGCGCCGCAGCGCCGAGAGCCGAAGCTCCGCGCCGGCCGGCCGATCGGCTGCGTCCTTGGTCTCCAGGCTCACGTCGAATCCCTCGCCCGCGAGGACCACCTGCTGCAGCGTCGTCAGCCGCGGGCGGAACTCCACGGTCGTCACCACGAGCTCCGCCAGTCCGAAGACGGCCTCGTCGGCGAGCCGCGCAACGACGGCGTAGGTCCCTTCCTCCGCCAGGTCGCGGGTCGCGAAGGAGAAGGAGGCCGATCCGTCGGAGTCCGTCGTGACGGTGATCGGGTCGACGTCGGCGATCTCGAGCGTGACCGAGCGCTTCCCCACGGGTCCGCCCGAGAAGTACTGCGCCTGCACGGTCCCCTCGACGGTCTCGCCGCGCATCACGACGCTCCGCGCGAGCTTCACCTCGCAGCGGATCCGTTCGCGGCGAACGTCCTCCACGGCGAAGCTCGCTGCCCCGAGCGTCTCCTTCTTCGCATCATCGACGACGGCGACGGTCCAGGATCCGAATCCCGCCGAGGCGGGAATCGCGAGATCCGAGGCCGCGGTGCCGAAGGCTCCGAGGGAGACGTCGGCGGAGCGAATGGCGGTTCCCGAGGCGTCCTGCATCGCGAGGCGCACGCGCCGGCCCTCCTCGACGACGTAGCCGCCGTCCTTCACGCCCCGGGTCACGACCCAAGCGCGCACGAGATCGCCGGGGCGGTAGCTCGATCGGTCGAGCACGACGAAGCACTTCGGCGCGAGCACTGCCGATCGCCCGAGCGACGAGAGGTCGAGTCCACTCACGGCCGCTCCGGCCGCCGAGCTCCCGTAGACGACGAGCGCGCCCACGCCCGCCAGGGCGTCGTCCCGCCGGAGCAGGACGCCGTCCGCCCCCGTGTTCTCCTCGAAGAGGATCTTCGATCCGTCGCTCACGACCACGCGGACTCCCGACAGGGGGTCTCCCGTCTTCGCGTCCTGCGCGAACACGAGCGCGTCGCGGCGCGATGCCTTCGTGACCAGGACGAGATCGGACACGAGCACGAGAGTCGTCGCCTCGAGCTCCCCGTCGTCCACCTTCACGACGTAGGCGCCGGGCTTCCCGCCGCACTCGGCGAGCGCGAGCGTCCGCGTCGTGCTCTCGTGCGCGCGGTAGTTCTCCGTGCCGACCTCGCGATTCCAGTCGGGCTCGATGACTTCGACGTCGAGCGGCTCGATCCGCGGCTCGGCGAGCTTCGCGCGGAAGAAGGTCTCCAGATCGAGGCGGAAGATGCGCACACGCACCTTCTCGATGTTGCGCGACGTGATCTCGATCGAAGGGCTCTCGTCGGTGCGCGTCGTGCGCTTCGTGACGACTTCCAGCTGCTTGCGCTGCAGCTCGGCGATGCGCTGCCTCGCCCGCTCCTGCCAGGCGCCCGTGACGGCCTTGTAGGCCGCGATCGCCTTCTCGTAGTCGAAGGTGCGCTCCTCGAAGATGCGCCCCACGTGGAACTGGGCCTCCGACGCCTCGGCGGCGCCCGCGAACTTGCTCGCGACCCGCTCGTACTCGTCGCGCGCCACGTCGAATCGCTGCCGCGTCTCCTCGATCCGGCCCAGCCAGAGGGCCGTCGCCGCCTGACGCGCGTCGAGGGGATGCGAGGCGAGGAAGCCCTGCACGGCCTCCCGCGCCTGGTCGCCGCGCTCGCGCGCCCTCTCCTCGCTCTCCAGCGCCTCCACGGCCGCCGTCCTCGCGATCGCGAACTCCGCGTCGACGATTGCCCGGTGGACTCGGCCGAACTCGCCGTGGGACGGGTGCTCGGCGAGGTAGAGGCGCCACGCCACGATCGCGTCCGAGTACCGCGATTGCGCGTAGAGAGCGTCGCCGATCCGGGCGCGGGCGACGGCGACCCGATCGTCCCGGTCCGCGTCCGCGGAGGGAGCCGGCTTCGGCGACGACGCGACGAAGGCGCGGAAGTCGCGCACGGCGTCGTCGAAGCGGCGCCGATGGAGCTCGCCGAGCGCGATGTCGAAGGCAGCGGACCGCGCCTCCTTCGATCCCGGCCATCCCTCGATGACGCGCTTCAGGGAGGCGACGCCCCGCGCCAGCGACTCGTCGTTCGGCGGCGACGGCATGCCGTGCGTGAGCGCGATGCCATAGGCGGCCTCCGAGGCCCTCTCGCTCTTCGGGTAGTCGCGCAGGAAGTCCTCGTAGGAGCGGCGGGCGCCGCGGGGGTCGCCGGTCAGTCGCTCGAGCTGTGCGATGCGGAAGCGCGTCGAGCCCTCCGCTCCGTCGCCCCGATCGGCGCGCAGCGACCGCAGCCGTTGCAGCGCGTCCTTGAAGTCTCCGACCTTCTCCGCCATCTCCGCCGCGCGGCTGCGCAGGCGCTCGTCGTCGGCCGGAGGCAGCTCGAGCCCGACCGCCAGATCGAGGAACGTGCGTGCGCGCGCCCAGTCGGGCTGCAGACCCTTCTCCGCCTTGTCGGCGTAGTCGACGTAGACCTTCGAGAGGTCGTTGCGTCTCTCCGGCGAGAGGAGCGTCCGAAGCTGGGCTCGGTCGATCGCCGCCGCCGCTTCGAAGTCCTTCGCGCCGCGCTTCGCCGCCGCGAGGGTGAGCCGGGCCCGCGTCGCCTCGGGGGCGTTCGGGAAGTCGCGCACGAACTCCTCGAGGGCCCGCGCCGATCCGGTGAAGTCTCCCGCGAGCAGGAGGGCGTGCGCCCGGAGGAACCGGCGCTCCGCCGCCTGCTCCGCGTTCCCCGGCTCCTTCGCGAGCAGCTCCGCCGCTTCGACGAACTGCCGGTCCATCAGGTGCACCTTCGCGCGCCGCGCGACGGGGTCGTCCGCCTTTCCGGGTCCGGCCAACGTCACGGCGACGGCGGCGCCGAGGGCGAGAACGAGAGCGAGGGCGCGCGCGGGATGCGAGACGATCCGATGGAGCATGGCAGTCGGTCGAGAGGAGAGCGTGAGAGATCGGGTTGCACGTCCGACGCGCTCGAGAGCGGGTCGTTCGTTGAAGCCGCGCGATCCGCGGCCGGTCAGGGACCGTCGGGAGGCGGATCCGACGACGTGTGGTCGTGGACGACCCGGAAACGGCCGGCGACGCGACGGAGCACCAGCGTGAATCTTCCGGATTGGGTGACTTCCTGGGAGAGCCGGTAGCGCCCCAGCACCCACGCGTCATTCCCGCCGGGCAGGACGTGGACCTCGAGGTCCTCGAAGGCGAGCGTCCCCTGCTTCCCCGCGGGGTACCGCGCCAGGTAGCGCTCGAGCGTCGGCTGCCAGCCGCGCTCCACGTGGGTGCCCGAGACGAAAGTGAGATCGGGCGAGGCGAGGTAGCCCTCCATGAATCCGCGGAGGTCGCCCCGATTCCAGGCAGCCACCTGTTCGTCGAGCGTCGCGCGCACGTCGGCGTCCGCGGAGGCGGCGTCGGGAGGCGCGCTCCGGCAGGCGGCCATCGACCCGAGAGCGAGGATCAGGACGGCCCCGGCGAAGGAGGGACGGGCCATGGCGGTACCGTACTCCTTCGCCCGACGGATCGCTCCATGGCGACCCACCACCGAGAGCCGCGCCATCCATCCACCCTTCGCGCCGACGGACGCGCGAGCCCGCGCGTCGAATGGATCGACGCGAAGAGCGCCCTCACGGAGACGAGCGGCTTCCTCGGCGGCGCGGGAACGGGGGGGTTCACGCACTCCTTCTCTCCCGCCATCGGCTGCTCGCTCGGAGGCACTGCCTGCGGCATCGCCTGCTACGCGCAATTCCTGCAGCCCCATCGGGTGCGCGCCGCGCCCACGGAATCGTGGGGCGACGTGGTGCGCGTGAAGCGCAACGCGCCGGAGGTGCTGCGGAGCGAGCTGCAGCGCGCGTCGCGTCGCGACCCCGCCCACCGGCACCACGTGGAGCGGCTGCGCGTCTTCTCGGCATCGGGCACGGAGCCGCTGGCGGGGCCGTGCCTGCCCATCTATCGAGAGTGTCTGCGCGTCCTCGCCGGCTTCCCCGTCGGCGGGTGGGCGCTCCAGACGCGATCGCCCCTCGTCGCGCGCCTCGCGCGGGAGCTCGCATCGCTCGGAGACCGGCTCGTGGTGAGCCTCACGCTCGAGACCGACGACGACGCTGCCTTCGATCTCGGCCATCCCGGCTCGCCGACGATCGCGGCGCGCCGCCGAGCCGTGGAGTCGCTCTCCCGGGAACCGGTGCTCCTCCACGTGGCCGTGAGCCCCTGTCTGCCCGTGCGCGACACGGAGTCCTTCGCGCGGTGGCTCGCGGCCCACACCGACGTGGTGACCGTCGACACCTTCGTCGCCGGAGACGGAACCGGCCGCGGCGCACGCACGGCGCGCACGGAGATCCCCGCGCTCCTCGCGCGCCGCGGCGTCGACTGGCGCGACGACGGTCCGGCGCTCCGCCTCCTGGATCGCCTGCGCGCCCTCGTCGGCGATCGGGCCGGGTGGTCGCACGAGGGCTTTCTCCGCCTCGCCGATCCGCGGGCGCTGCCGCGGCGTCCGCGCCCTTGAAAGCCGCCGGTATGCTCGGGCCCATGGAGCGATCGACGCGACGCGAGTTCCTCGAACGCACGGCCGGTGCCGCCGGCGCCGCCGTGGTCGCCGCCTGCGCGTCCTCCTCCGGCGTCGCGCCGCCCACGGTCGAGCCCTGGTTCCGGATCTCCCTCGCCGAGTGGTCGTTCCACCGGGCGCTCCACGGGAAGGAGCTCGACCACCTCGACTTCGCGGCGACGGCGCGCCGAGACTTCGGCATCGAGGCCGTCGAGTACGTGAGCGGCTTCTTCCCCGCCGGGGCCCATGGGGGCAGCCATCTCCGAGACCTGCGCCGGCGTGCCGAGGACGCGGGGGTGCGGAGCCTCCTGATCATGGTCGACGGCGAAGGGGCCCTCGCCGATGCCGACGACGGCGCGCGCGCTCGCGCCATCGAGAACCACCGCAGGTGGCTCGACGCGGCCGGATTCCTCGGATGCCATGCGATCCGCGTGAACGCCGCCGGTTCGGGAGAGCGCGGCGCGCAGCACGACCGCGCCGCCGACTCCCTGCACCGTCTCGGGGAGATGGCGGATCCCCTCGACCTGAGCGTGATCGTCGAGAACCACGGCGGGCTCTCCTCCGACGGCGCCTGGCTCGCGGGCGTGCTCCGCGCCGCCGCGCACCGCCGCGTCGGGTCGCTTCCCGACTTCGGGAACTTCCACTTGGGGAACGGGCAGTGGTACGACCGGTACGTCGGGGTCCGCGAGCTGATGCCCTTCGCGCGCGCCGTGAGCGCCAAGTCCCACGAATTCGACGACGCGGGGAACGAGGTGCGCACCGACTACCGGCGCATGCTCCGCATCGTGCGCGACGCCACCTATCGCGGCTGGATCGGCATCGAGTACGAGGGCGACCGCCACTCGGAGCGCGAGGGGATCGCGCGCACGAAGGCGCTCCTCGAGCGCGTGCGGGCCGAGCTCGCGTAGCAGGGCGTCGAGAAGCTCGTTCGGACCATGCTCCGCCCTCTTCCATCGACTCGGCATCGCGCCGCCCTCGTCGTGGCTCCCTGGCGACGCCCGCGGCGGCGCTCCTCGCTTCGAGCGAAGATCGCCATCTCCTGGCCTCGAAGCAGCTCCTCGACGACCTGCTCGGCGTGATCGCGAAGATCGCACCGGCGCTCGTCGCGCCACTCCTCGGGGTCCTCCTCGCGCCGCCGGCGCTGCAGGCGCCGCGCCCGGCCCGCGTGGAGCCCGCCTCGGACGAGGCGGAGCGCGCGATCGCCCGTTTCCTCGTGCCCGAGGGATTCCGCGTCTCGCTCTTCGCCGCCGAGCCGAGGCTCGCGAATCCCGTCAGCTTCGCGCTCGACCCCGGCGGCGAGTGCTACGTCGCCGAGACCTTCCGCCACCACGACGGCGTCACCGACGTGCGGAGCCACATGGAGTGGTGCGACGCCGACCTCGCCGCGCGCACAGTGGAGGACCGCGTCGCGCTGCTGCAGCGCTTCGAGAAGGAGCGCTTCGCCGAGTACTCCCGAGCGACCGACCGCGTGCGGTGGCTGCGCGACGCGGACGGCGACGGCGTGGCCGACGAGGACCGCGTCTTCGCGACGGGCTTCGACGAGCCGTCCGCCGGCATCGGCGCAGGGCTCCTCGCACACCGCGGCGACGTCTGGTTCACCTGCATCCCGAAGCTCTGGCTCCTGAAGGACCGCGACCGGGACGGCGTCGCCGAGGAGAAGCGCGCGCTCCACCACGGCTACGGAGTGCACATCGCCATGCTCGGCCACGACCTCCACGGCCTGCGCATCGGCTACGACGGGCGGCTCTGGTTCTCCTGCGGCGACCGCGGGCTGAACGTCGAGACGGAGCACGGCCGCGTGGAGAACCACCACACGGGCGCGGTCCTGCGCTGCGACCTCGACGGAAGCAACCTGGAGGTCTTCGCGACGGGGCTGCGCAATCCCCAGGAGCTCGTCTTCGACGAGTTCGGCAACCTCTTCACGGGCGACAACAACAGCGACGGCGGCGACCGCGCGCGCTGGGTGCATGTGATCGAGGGGAGCGACTCCGGCTGGCGCTACGGGTACCAGTGGATCACGACGCCGATCCTGCGGGGACCGTGGAACGACGAGAAGCTGTGGCATCCGCACCACCCCGGGCAGGCGGCCTATCTCCTGCCGCCCCTCGCGAACCTCGGCGCGGGACCGTCGGGTCTCACCTACCACCCCGGCACGGGATTCCCGGATGCCTGGCGCGGACACTTCTTCCTCTGCGAGTTCGAGGGCGACCCGCGCTGGAGCGGGATCTTCACGTTCCGCAACGAGCCGAAGGGCGCCACCTTCGCGCCGACGAAGGAGGAGCGCTTCCTCTGGAACACGCTCGCGACCGATTGCGATTTCGGCCCCGACGGCGCTCTCTGGTGGAGCGACTGGGTGCGGAGCTGGGAGAAGACGGGCAAGGGCCGAATCTACCGGCTCGAGCATCCGTCGTCGAAGGACGACCCCGCGACGATCCGCACGCGAGCGGTCCTCCGGGACGGCATGGTGGGCCGGCCGGAGGAGGAACTGGAACGGCTCCTCGCCGAGCCCGACCAGCGCGTGCGCCAGGAGGCGCACCTCGCGCTCGCGGCGCGCGGCGCCGAGGGCACGAACGCCCTCGCGCGCGCCGTGCAGGCCGGTCCGACGCTCCTCGCGCGCATCCACGCGCTCTGGGGGCTCGCCGTCGCCGCGCGCGCGGGCCACGAGTCCGCCGGAGCGCACCTCCTGCCGCTCCTCGCCGATCCCGACTCCGAGATCCGTGCCCAGGCGGCGCGCGCCGCCGGAGACCTCCGGCTCGCGGGCTCCGCGGGACCCCTCGTCGCGCTGATCCGCTCCGGCTCGGCGCGCGAGAGACTCTTCGCGGCGATCGCCCTCGGACGGCTCCGTTCCGCTCCGGCCGTCCCCGATCTGGTGGCACTCCTCGCGGAGACCGGCGCGTCCGATCCGGCGCTGCGTCACGGACTCACCCTCGGCCTCGCCGGCTGCGCCTCCGAGGAAGACCTGGCGGCCCTCGCCGGTCACGCGTCCAGCGACGTGCGCATCGGCGCCGTCGTCGCGTTGCGCCGCCAGGGGAGCACGGCGCTCGGCACCTTCCTCGTCGACCCGGATCCCCACGTCGCCGAGGAGGCGGCGCGCGCCGCCTACGACCTGCCCCTCGTTGAGCTGTACGCGCGCGTCGCGGCGCTGCTCGACGACCCGAGCGTCGCGGGCAACGTCCGTCTGCGCCGCGCCCTCGCGGCGAGCCTCCGGATCGGCGACGAGGAGCGAGCCCGATCCGTCGCGCGCTTCGCCCTGCGCGACGGCGCCGACGAAGCGCGGCGCATCGAGGCACTGGCGCTCCTCGCCTCCTGGAACGATCCGCCGGAGCGCGATCCCGTGATGGGCGAATGGCGGCCGGTCCTCCGCACGGCGGAGCAAGCGGAGCGCACGAAGGCCTTCCTCCCCGACGTCGCGCTCGAGATCGGCGCGTCGATCGAGGAGGCGCCGACCGCCGTGCGCGCCGAATGGATTCGGCTCGTCGCACGCCTGCGCGTCGCGGAGGCGGGTCCTCGCTGCCTCGCCCTCGCCGAAGCAACGACCCAGCCGCCCGCCGTGCGCGCCGCCGCCCTGCGCGCACTCTCCGTGCTGCGGCCCGAAGGCACCGTCGCCGTGCTCCGAGCCAGCCTCCTGGAGAACGAGAACGACGTGCGCGCGGCGGCCCTCGACGCGCTCCGGCAGGTGGCGCCCGAAGAGGCGCTCTCCGCGTCGACGACCGCGCTCCGCAGCGGCGGCACGGCCGAGCGCCGCGCCGCCTACGGCGCCCTCGCGGGTCTCGCCTCGGACGAAGCCGATCGCGTGATCGAGGCCGAGCTGGAGCGGCTCGCCGCGG
Organism: uncultured Planctomycetales bacterium; assembly: GCA_964545855.1. Lineage (GTDB taxonomy): Bacteria > Planctomycetota > UBA1135 > UBA1135 > JACQFD01 > CAZJHD01. The sequence continues at coordinate 33,846 of CAZJHD010000016.1, read as the reverse complement.
ATCTCGTGCCACCGGAGACGGCCCTCGAGCTGCTCGAGGCGGCGCGCGCCCGGCTCGGCGCCGAGCTCGCCGATCGATTCCCGACGATCGTCCGCGCGGAGCCGCCCGATCCGGCGATGGACCCCTTCGCGGCGAGCCTCCACGGCGGCGACGCGGCCCTCGGCCGCGAGCTGTTCCGCGCCAAGGCCGCCGTGTCGTGCCTGCGATGCCACGTCGGCGACGACGGCGAGGGCGGCCTCGTGGGGCCCGATCTCCGGGCGTCGGCCGCGACGCTGACGCGGCGCCAGATCGTCGAGGCCATCGTCGACCCCAACCGCCGAGTCGCTCCGGGCTACGAAGGCGTGATCCTCGCGCTCGACGACGACCGCGTCGTGACGGGGCGCATCGAGCGCGAGGACGCGCGCGTCGTCGTCGTCCGCGGGTCCGACAACGGGCTCATGGAGATCCCCGCCTCCGCGATCGTCGAGCGCGCGGCCGACGTCTCGGCCATGCCCGACGGGCTCGGCGCCTTCCTCTCGCCGCGCGAGATGCGCGACCTCGTCGAGTACCTCGCGACCCTGCGCGCGCCCTGAGGGCGCGGCGCTCATCGAGGGCGGGTCCCCTGGCCGATCCGAACGTCGGATCATGGCCTCCGACCCCGAGGACTCGACGCTCGCCTGCCGGCACTGCGGCGGCGCGCTGTCACCCTTCCCCCGGGAGGAGATCCTCCATGCGCGCGGCTTCGACTGCGCCCGATGCGGCGAGGAGACCTGGATCGAGTTCCTCCCCGCGCCGGATCCCACGGCCGTCGGCCCGGTGTGCGACACGCGCCTCTTCGAGGTCGTCGCCGCGTGGCGGAGCGGCGCTCCGACGCCCGCGGAGGTGGCGCGCGTCCGCACGCTCGACCACACGCTCGGCGCGCTCGGCGCCAAGGACGCCTGGGAGCGCGTGTTGGGCACGAAGGAGTGGGTGATCGCCGTGCTCCACCGAGGTCTCGCGATCGAGCTGCGCAACGAGGCGCGCCGACGCGGGCTTCGCGTCCGCGTCCGCCCCCAGGAGACTGGCCTCGATTTCGTGCACGGCCCCGGGGGATGGCAGGGTCCTCCGCCCCGGGAGTGAATGATTCGGGGCCAGTGTCGCCCTGGCTCGGCCTCAAGCCGTCCCGCGGGCCTCGCCGAAGAGAGCGGGCCGCGGCATCCCCCGCCGCGCGCCGCTTCGCTCCCCACCCTCACGCCCGTTCGCGAGGTCCCATGCCCCGGACCTATCCGATCCTCTTTCCCGCCGACACGCGGTTCTTCTTCGTCGTCGGCTGCATGAAGTCCGGCAGCACGTGGCTGATGAACGCGCTCGACGCGCACCCGGAGATCTGCTGCCAGGGAGAGATGCACCCCGTCGAGGTCCTCGACGCCGCGACGCCCCAGTTCCTGCCGACGCTGGAGTCGGTCTCGGCCCATTCGGAATCGCTGCGCCGCTGGCACGCGGCTCCGAACAGCGCCTGGAACGTCCCCTTCCGCGAGAGCAAGAAGGCGCGCGTCCAGATGGACCAGCAGCTCGACCTCGACTTCGTCCGCTTCTTCTTCGAGTGGACGGCCCGCGAGTACGTCGACGCGAAGGAGATGCCCGCTCCGAAGGCGATCGGCGACAAGTCCCCGTCGCACACGCACCTCATCGCGAAGAAGCTCGCGCGCTACTTCGGCCCCTACCGGCCCTACCTCATCCACCTCGTGCGCGACCCGCGCGACGTCGCGCTGTCGAGGTGGTTCCACGCGCGGCGGCAGCAGTACAAGGGGCAGTTCGAGTACGTCCCGGCGTTCCAGAGCGCCGACGACGAGGCCTCCTGCAAGCTGCTGCACGAGGACCCGGAGAAGTTCCGGAGCACGGGCGCCCGGCTCTTCCTCTACGACCGCTTCCTTGAGCACACGTTCCGCGAGTGGAACGCCGTCAACACGACGCTCCTCGAGCAAGGGCCGACCTTCTTCGGATCGCGCTACCTCGTCGTCCGCTACGAGGACCTGAAGCAGGACTTCGCCGGCGTGATGGAGACGATCCTCGGCCGGATGGGTCTCGACCGGTCGCCCGCGTCGATCCAGTTCATGCAGGACCGGACCGACCCGAAGAAGAACAGCCACCACGCGCCGGTCCTCCGGAGCGGCCGCAGCGGTGAGTGGAAGACCTGGTTCCAACCGGAGGACCTCTCGGTCTTCCGGTCCGTCGCGCAGCCGGTCTGCGCCGGATTCGGCTACGAATGAACGGAGAGAACAACGTGACCCACGGATTCTGCGTCTGGCTGACGGGCCTGCCCTGCGGCGGGAAGACGACGATCGCACGCGCGCTGGCGCCCGAGCTCGAGAAGCTCGGACTCTCGGTGCAGATGCTCGACGGCGACGAGGTGCGCGAGCGCCTCTCCCGCGGGCTCGGGTTCTCGCGCGAGGACCGCGACGCGAACGTGCTTCGCATCGCCTTCGTCGCGGGAGCGATCGTGAAGGCGGGCGGGGTCGTCCTCGTCTCCGCCGTGTCGCCGTTCCGAGAGACGCGCGACAAGGCGCGCGCCGAGATCGGCCGCTTCGTCGAGGTGCATGTGGCGCCCCCCGTCGAGGAGTGCATCCGCCGCGACGTGAAGGGCCACTACGCGAAGGCGCTCCGCGGCGAGATCCCCCGCTTCACGGGCATCTCCGACCCCTACGAGGAGCCCCTCGCTCCCGAGCTGCGCGTCGCGACGGAGTCGCAGACGCTGCAGGAGTCGGTGCGCGACGTGCTCGCGACGCTGCGGCGGCTCGGCCACCTGCCGGGCGGGCGCGTGCGGCCCCACGGCGGCGTGCTCGTCGACCGGACGGCCGACGCGGCCCGCAGCGCGGCGCTCGCCGCCGAGTGCGCCTCGCTCCCGTCGCTCGAGATCGACGCCGACACGGCCTCCGACGTCGAGAACATCGGCTGCGGTCTCTACAGCCCCCTCACGGGCTTCCTCGGACGCGACGACCTCGAGCGCGTCGTGGCCGACCACCGGCTCGTCTCGGGCGCGTCCTGGACGATGCCGATCGTTCTCCCGGTGTCGGCGGCCGACGCGGCGCGGCTCGGCGCGCGCGTCGCCTTGCGCCACGGGGGCGAGACGGTCGCGGTGATGGACGTCACGTCGTCCTTCCGGCCCGACCACGCCGCGCTCTGCGCGTCGGTCTTCGGGACGAAGGACCCCGCCCACCCGGGCGTGGCGCAGGTGCGGCGATGGGGCGAGGTCTGTCTCGGGGGACCGATCGAGCGGATCGCGCGCGGCGCGAAGCGCCCGGCCCACCGGCTCACGCCCTCGGAGACGCGCGCGCTCTTCGACGCCCGCGGCTTCGAGACCGTGGCGGCCTTCCAGACGCGTAACGTCCCCCACCTCGGGCACGAGCACCTCCAGCGGCTCGCGCTCTCCGTGTGCGACGGCCTCTTCGTGAATCCCGTGGTCGGCGGCAAGAAGCCCGGCGACTTCCGCGATCCCGTGATCCTCGCGACCTACGAGGCTCTCGTCCGCGGCTTCTATCCCGCGGAACGCGTCGTGCTGGGGACGCTGCCGACGCGGATGCGCTACGCGGGGCCCATGGAGGCGATCCACCACGCGATCCTGCGGCAGAACTACGGCTGCTCGCACCTCCTCGTCGGGCGCGACCACGCCGGCGTCGGCACCTACTACGGCCCCTATGCGGCGCAGGAGGTCTTCGCGCGGTTCCCGGACCTCGCGATCCGTCCTCTCAAGGTCCCCGAGGCGTTCCACTGCTCCGTCTGCGACGGCATGGCGACGACGCGGGACTGCCCGCACGACGCGGCCTCGCGCGTGACGGTGAGCGCGACGCAGATCCGCGCGGCGCTCGCCGACCCGCAGGCGCGTCTGCCGCACCGGATGCGCGACGCGGTGCTCGACGCGATCCGCGCCTTCGACCAGCCCTTCGTCGAGGCGGAGCGCGAGATGGCGGCGGTCTGACGCGGAGCCGCACGGCACCCCGGGAAACTGGCCCCGACTTCGTGCACGGCCCCGGGGGACGGCTGGGTCCACCGCCCCGGGAGTGAATGATTCGGGGCCAGTGTCGCCCCGCGTCATCGCCGCCGCCGCGCGCGGACGGCGACCGTCACCAGCAGACCGCCTCCCGCGGCGAAGGACGCGCCCAGCACGCCCGTCACGATCGCCACGAACCAGAGCGAGCCGAAGGACCGGATCGTCGCGTCCCGTGGATTCCCGTTCGGGTAGAGGACGCGGACGTCGTCGCCGGGCTCGTAGCTCGGCGGATTCGAGCCGAGGGAGTCGACGAAGCGGATCGCCTCGCCGTCCTCCGTCGTGAACTCCACCTCGGGGGCGTAGCTGCTCCCGTCCGAGTCGCTCCGCTCCTCGAGCGCGACGACGCGGCCGGGCGCCTCGGCCCAGGTGGCGAGCTTGTCGCGCGACGCGGCGATCGACAGGACGCAGCCCGTCAGCAGCGCGAGCCCCGGCACGAGGAAGACGAACCCGGCCCAGAGCGGCGGCGCGTCGCGCTTCATCGGCGCAGCCGCTCCACGAGGTCGGCCAGGCCGCTCCCCGCGACGCGGTTTCCGAGCGGATTGAAGTGCGTGTCGCGGAGGTGGTAGGCGTTGCGGCGACCGTTCGCGCCGACGGGGAGCGCGCGCAGCCTCGGCAGCAGGTCCTCGAAGGGGATCCCCTCCTTCGCGAGCCACGCCGAGACGAGGCGCGTCGCGCGGTCGCGCTCGAAGTCCTCGCGCCCCTCGGCGTCGAGCACGCTCCGCCAGACCGACTCCTCCACCTGGAACTCGTCGGGGATGAGCAGAACGCCGAAGGGCACGTCCCTCGCCTCCTTCCGCATGCGCCGCAGCGCCTCGAAGAGCAGATCGAAGGTCTCCGTCTCCGTGCCGCACACCTGCCGCACGCGGCCGCGCTCGATGGCGAGGAACGCCTCCTCGGAGAAGGACCCCTTCTCGAGGAGCGGATCGAGCAGATGCGGCAGCCGCTTCTCCAGCTCCTCGCGGGAGAGCGTCGGCTTCCCGCGGAGATGCGTCACGCCGCGGATCGCGGGCCGGTCGACGAGCTCGGCGGGCGCGGACTCGCGCTCCCGGCGCAGCTTCACGAAGCGCTGCGGCACGAGCCAGAGCAGCAGGTTCCCCTTGTGGAGCCAGAGGGAACGCAAGCCGAGGCTCTGCTTCTTGCGCGCGTCCTCGACATCGTTCCCGAGGAAGAGGCAGGCGACGATCGCGTCGGGCTCGAACGCGCGCACCTCGGTGCGGATCCACTCGACGTAGTCCCAGGGTCCCGCCGCCGCGACGCCGAAGTTGTAGACCTCGACCCCGGGGAGCAGCTCCTCGCAGACGGTCGTGAAGTGATGGGGATGGGGGACGATGCTCGCGCTGAAGGAGTCGCCCACGGACGCGACGAGGAACCGGCCATCCCGCGCTGCGCGCGGCAGGAACTCCGAGTCGTAGTAGCCGCCGGAGTTGCAGGCGAAGCCGAGGCGCTCGTAGCCGGGCTCGAAGCCGTACATGTGGACCCGCTCCTTCGTGTCGAGATCGACAGTCTCGAAGAGCGGCGAGGGCGCGGCGCGAGCCCAGAGACGCAGCGCCGTCTCGCCAGCGACGAGGAGGACGACCACGTTCATCGCCAGCAGGTCGAGGCCGCGCACCGGCCGCGCCGCGGTCACGGCGCGGAGACGCGGCGCGGCGACGAGCGCCAGCGGGAAGACGCCGGCGACGAGGCCCGCGAGCACGGCCCAGAGGTCGGGATGGAAGTGGTCGACCCAGAGCGCCTGCCAGACGGTTGCACCGACGAAGGCGTAGAGGACGAGGCGGAAGGACGCGGCCCCCGGCGGCGCCGTCGGGCGGCGGAGCCGTGCGACGAGGAGGCCCACCGAGAGCAGCGCGAGCGCGGCGAGACCCGCCACGAGCCCCCAGCGGCCGGCGCCGAGGTGGCGATGGAAGAAGCCTCGGTGCTGGAAGGGCGCGACGGTCGCCGCGCCCGCGGCGACGGCCGCGAGGGCGAGCAGAACGATCGCCGCGCCCCGGGAGAGCCGGGAGCCTCGGGGAACGGCGTCCGAGTCCATGGAGCCGCGCAGCATCGCCCGGCGGGAGGGGCCGGGCAACGGTCGCGCGCGTTTCGTCGCGCGGCAGCGCGTCGTCGCCGACGCCCGCTCCCCGTGGAGCGGGCCATGGCGGACCGCGCGCGCGTCCTGGCGGTGATGGTCCTTCGATCGCGCGTCCTCTCCGCGACGGTCCGTGGAGTCGACGCCGAGCTCGTGTTCGTCGAGGTGGCGCTCCACGGCGGGGTCTCCGCCACGGCGATCCTCGGGCTCCCCGACACGGCCGTGCGGGAGAGCCGCGACCGCGTGCGCGCGGCGATCCACGCGAGCGGGCTCGACTTCCCGCAGGGGAAGATCCTCGTGAACCTCGCCCCCGCCCACACGCGGAAGGAGGGTCCCTGGTTCGACCTCCCCATCGCGCTCGCGGTCCTCTCGGCGGCGGGCATGCTGCCGACGAAGCTGTTGGCGGAGTCGCTCTTCGTCGGCGAGCTCGCGCTCGACGGCGGCGTCCGCGCGACGCGGGGCGCCCTCTCCGTGGCCCTCGCCGCGCGGCGCCACGGTCTGCGCCGCCTCTTCATCGCGACGCCGTCGGCCTCCGTGGCCTCGCTGGTGGAGGGGCTCGAGGTGATCCCCGCCCCGGATCTCGCCTCCGTCGTCTCCATCTGCGCCGGGATGATCCCCGCCGAGCCCGTCGCCCGGGAGAGCGTCGTCGAGATCGCGCCGCAGGCCGGCGACGACGACGCGGTCCGTCTGGAGGACGTGGTCGGGCAAGCGATGGCCAAGCGGGCGCTCCTCGTGGCGGCGGCCGGCGGACACAACCTGCTCTTCGTCGGCCCGCCCGGCGCCGGGAAGTCGATGCTCGCGCGACGGCTGCCGGCGATCCTCCCGCCGCCGTCCTGGGACGAGGCGCTCGAGATCACGCAGCTCCACGACCTCGTGCGGCCGGGCGCCGGCCTCCGGCGAGAGCGCCCCTTCCGCGCGCCGCACCACACGGTGTCCCGGGCGGGACTCGTCGGCGGCGGCTCCGATCTGCGGCCCGGCGAAGTCGCTCTCGCGCACCGCGGCGTCCTCTTCCTCGACGAGCTGCCGGAGTTCCCGCGCGAGTGCCTGGAAGCGCTGCGACAGCCCCTCGAGGACGGACGCGTCGTCCTCTCGCGTGCCGCCGGGACCGTCACCTACCCCGCGCGCTTCCAGCTGATCGCCGCCATGAACCCCTGCCCCTGCGGCTGGCGCGGTCATCCGCTGCGGCCGTCCACCTGCCTCCCGCGCGACGTGGCGCGCCACGGCGCGCGCCTCTCGGGGCCGCTCCTCGACCGCATCGACCTCGCCGTCGCCGTGGCGCCCATCGCGCCCTCCGATCTCGGCGCCCTCTCCGCCGGGCCCGCGCGGCGCGACGGCCTCACGACGGCCGACGCGCGCTCACGCTCGGTCCGCGCGCGGGTGATCCAGCACGAGCGGTCGCCTCGGCGCGGCGGCGCGCCCGCGATCGAGAACGCGCGCCTCGCGGGGAGAGCCTTCGATCGCCACTGCGCGACCGACGCGCCCTCGCGCGCGCTCCTCGACCGCGCCATGGAGCGCCTCGGCCTCACCATGCGCGCCTATTCCCGCACGCTCCGCGTCGCGCGCACGATCGCCGACCTGGAGGGCACCGCGCGGATCGGCTCCGAGCACGTCGCCGAGGCGCTGGGCTACCGGCTGCCGGCGGAGACGACGGCGGCGCGGTGACCGATCGGGAAGGGAGGCAGCGCACCGGTTCCGCTTAGGGTCTGGGATCACGATGCATCGCTTTCCCCTGCCCGCGCTGGTCCTCGCCCTCCTCTCCTCCAGCTGCGCGACGAGACCCGACCGGCCCGTGCCCTCCGCGCCGCGCGAGGAGGGTCCTCGCCCCTGGTCCGTCGAGGACACCCTCGCGCTCGTCCGCATCGGCGACGTCGAGCTCTCGCCCGACGGCGCGTGGGTGCTCTACAGCGAGCGCTGGATGGACCTGGAGGAGAACGACCACCGCCGCGCGTTCTTCCTCGCCGCGTCGGACGACCGCCGCACGGAGCGCCGGCGCGACCTCGACGACGCGCGCGAGGTCCGCTTCGCGCCCGGCGGCGCGCGGATCTCGTACCTCGCCGAGACCGGCGGCGCCGAGCAGGTCTTCGTGGTGGGCCTCCACGACGACAGCGCGGAGCAGGTCACGCGCCACGCGGGCGGGGTCGACCGGTACGCCTGGTCTCCCGACGGCGCGCGCGTCTACTTCACCGCCGAGGAGCCGCGGGACCCCGCCGCGCAGGCCGAGTGGGACGCCGGCGGCGACGCGGTCTTCGTCGGCGAGGACGGGAACGGTCTTCGCCCGCAGCGCTGGAGCAACCTCTGGGTCCACGACCTCGCGACGGGCGTGGAGCGCCGGCTCACCGACCTGGAGGTGACCATCGGCGACCTCGACGTCGCGCCGGACGGCGAGCGCGTCGCCTTCACGGCCTGCTCCGACAACCGCGCGAACGAGTTCTGGCGCTCGGAGCTGTACGTCGCAGATCGGCGCAACGGGATGGTGCTGCAGCTCACGGAGAACGAGGCGCCGGAGGAGTCGCCAACGTGGTCGCCGGACGGACGCTGGATCGCCTACCGCGCGCCGGACGCCGAGCGGTTCGACCTCAGGCACGGGTACCTCTGGCTCGTGGACCCGCTCACGGGAGACGCGCGCCGGCTCGAGGGGCAGCACCGGGGCGCGCTGCGCGGCTTCTGGTGGGCGCCCGACGCGAAGAGCCTTCTCTTCGGAGAGACGCGCGGCGTGACGGCGAACCTGTTCGAGCTGGACCTCGCGTCCGGGGAGGTGCGCGCGCGGACGAGCTCGCCGGGCACGCTCGTCGTGCAGAGGTTCTCCGCCGACGGGTCGGCCTACGCCTTCACGCTCGAGGACCACGGCGAGCCCGCCGACCTCTGGATCGCGGACGCGTCCCGCGACTCGCCCGTGCGCCTGACGAACGCGAACCCCTGGGTCGGCACGGAGGTGGCCGTCGCGCCGAGCGAGATCGTGCGCTGGACGAGCACGGACGGGCGCGAGGTGGAGGGAGTCCTGACGTTGCCGCCGCACCGGATCGGCGCGTCGCCGCTCCCGCTCGTCCTGGACATCCACGGCGGCCCGCCGGACCACTGGGGCGCGCGGTTCGAGCCGGAGCAGCAGCTCCTCGCCGCGAGCGGCTACGCCGTCCTCGCGCCCAATCCCCGCGGGAGCGACAGCTACGGAGACGAGCACCTGCGCGCCCTCATGGGCGACGTCGGCGGCGGCGAGTACCACGACCTCATGAGCGGAGTCGATGCGCTGATCGCGCGCGGCGTCGCCGACCCGGACCGCCTCGCGCTCCGCGGCTGGAGCTGGGGCGGGGTCCTCGGCGCCTGGACGATCACGCAGACGAAACGGTTCAGGGCCGCGTCCCTCGGCGCGATGGTCGGCGACTGGGCGGCGGAGACCGGCGGCGGAGTGATGTTCGATCTTCGGCTCCACTACATCGGGAGCGACCCCTGGGAAGACCGCGAGGAGTGGGCCCGGCGCTCGGCGCTCACCCACGTCGCGAACGTCGTGACGCCGACGCTCCTGCTGCATGGCGAGGAGGACGACGTCTCGACCGTCAACCAGAGCCAGATGTTCTTCACGGCGCTGCGCGCGCGGGAAGTGCCCGTGCGCTTCGTGAAGTTCCCCCGCCAGGGGCACGACCTCGACGAGCCGCGCCTGCGGCGCATCGCGCTCGAGGAGGAGCTGCGCTGGTTCGAGCGCCACATGCTCGGAGAGCGCGCGCCGCGGCGGGCGCGCGAGGCGGAGGTCGCCGCCGGCGCGGAGAGCGAGGCCGATCGCGGCTGGCTCGACGCGCACCGCACGCTCTCGGCCGACGACGAGTTCTTCGTCGCGCGGATGGAGGAGGCGCGGATCCCCGGGCTCTCCGCGGCGGTCGTGAAGGACGGGGAGCTGCTCTGGTCGGGGGCCTACGGCTGGGCCGACCCGGCGGCCCGCATCCCCGTCGCCGAGGACACGCTCTTCCAGCTCGCGTCCGTCTCCAAGACCGTCACCGCGACGGTCGTCCTGCAGCTCGTCGAGGCGGGTGCGCTCGACCTCGACGCCGACGTGAACGACGTGCTGCCCTTTCCCGTGCGGCACCCCGCGCACCCGGACGTCCCGATCACGACGCGGATGCTGCTCACGCACACGGCGGGCCTCCGCGACAACTGGATCGCGCTCGAGGGCACGTGGGTGATCGACGGCGACTATCCGCTCTCGCTGCGCGACTCGATCGCCGCGTACTTCCTGCCGGGCGGCGCGCTCCATTCGGCGGAGAGGAGCTTCCAGCGCTGGGCGCCGGGCGCGCGCCACCGCTACGCGAACGTCGGCTTCGCGCTGGCCGCCCTCGTCGCGGAGTCGGCCGCCCGCATGCCCTTCGAGCGGCTCGCGCGCGATCGCGTGCTCGCGCCGCTGCGGATCGAGGGCGGGTATCGCCTCGCGGACGTGGACGTCGGCCGCGTCGCGGTCCCCCAGCGCTGGTCGCGGGAGAGGGGCTTCGAGCGGCTCGGCCACCACGCCTACCTCGACTTCGCCTCCGGCACGCTGCGGCTCTCCGCGAAGGGGCTCGCGCGCTTCCTCCAGGCGTACCAGCGCGGCGGCGAGCTCGACGGCGTCCGCATCCTCCGCGCGGAGACGGTCTCCGAGATGCTCCGGGTCCAGCGGCCCGAGATCGACGAGGACCAGGGGCTCGCGTGGATCCGAGAGCGCCTTGCCGGGACGACTTCCTGGGGCCACGACGGCGGCGACCCGGGCGTCGCGACGCGCATGGAGCTCCGGCTCGAGGACGGCGTCGGATCCGTGCTGCTGATGAACGGCGAGCCGCAGGGCCGCGGCGCCGAGCGGCGCTTCGTGGAGCGGCTGCAGGAGATCGGCGCGCGCGCCGCCGGACCCGCGCGCCGACGGTGAGCGGTCGAGCCCCGCGAGCAGGCCTCCCGCGGCTCGAGGGACCGCCTCCGCGGGGATCCGCCCGACACCGGAGCGGACGCTCGGGCGCTCGCGATCGTGTGGACGCCGATTGGCGCCCGACGACGCAGTCAGGGAAGCTCGACCTTCGCCGCCTCTCCCGGAGTCACGACGGCCTTCACCACCGGGCCGAGCTCACCATCGGGCTCCAAGCGGCGAACTCGGACCTCCCCCGCGGGAGCCCGTTCCACGACGAAGGCACCGTCGGGTCCCGGCCGGACGCGCGCCGCGTAGATCACTCCGTCGGGTCGCGCACGCACCAGGATCTCGAGGGAGCCTTCGCGTGGCCCCGTGACGCGCCCCTCGATGCGCCCGGCCTCCTCGTCGACGCCCCATCGCTGGACACCCGGATCGATCGCCGGCGAGTCGACGAGGGAGACCGTCGCACCGCTCTTCTCCATTGCATCGATGCGCAGGTGGCGCCACCCCGTCCCCTCGACGTCGAACGCGAATCGGCCGTCGGCATCGACGAGTGCGACGGGCGGCCGTGTCGGCCCGAGGTCGATCGCCGTCCCGAAGCGGACCTCGGCGCCGACCCACGCGCCTCCGAGGCGAACGGAGCCTTCGAGCCTCGCGCTCCGCGGGGCTCGGAGGTCGAGGTCGTAGCGGGTCGTCTCGCCCTCACGGACCTCGCACACCCAGGGGCTCTCGGTCGCCTCCATCTCGTCGATCGACTCGGAGCTCGTGTTGGCGTCCGGTGCGACCGCGATCGCGCGCACGTCGTAGCGGCCCGGCGTGAGCCCCTCGAAACGGAAGGCGCCGTCCGGACCGGCGCGCTCAGAGCGCGGAAAACCGTCGCCGCGCGAGATCCCGACGAGGGTCCCGTGCGCCGGCGAGCCCTCGGCCACGAGCACACGCCCCTCGAGCGCACCTCCCACCCCGAGCTCGACCGAAAGGCCTCGCAGCCCCCGCTCCGCATCGACGCGCTGCGGTCCCCACTCGGCGGGCGCGAATCCTCCGGCCTCCACACGGACGCAGATCGTCCCCGTCTCGCGGTGGTCGAGCTGGAACCGACCGTCGGCGTCCGTGGTCGCGAACGCCCGCGAGCCCGGGCTCGTGTGGAACGGGAAAGGCTCTCTCCGGCCGCGAACCCGAGATCGGTGGAGCGTGACCCTGGCTCCGGCGATGGGCTCTCCGCGCACCGTGACTCGGCCGTGGACTCCGGCGAGCGCGGGAAGAGCGACGTCGATCCGCTCCGGCAATTGTTCCGGGTCGAAGGGCCCGACGATCACAGTCTCGCGCCGCGGCGCAGTGATCTTGATCCGGAACGGGACGGGCCGAGCCAGGACGAGCCGCCCACCGGGCCATCGATCCAGTCGATCGCCGAAGCCGGTCGCCTGGTAGGGGTCGTCCATCGTCTCCGCCGAGAACCACTCGAGGGGCTCTCCCGATCCGTCGGTCGCGAGGACTCTCACGCGCCGAGGCGGGCGCAGCCGCAGCACGATCCCCTTGGTCCCAGGGGCGACTCCCAATTGCAGCGCCGCGTGGAATCGCTCCTCGGTGTCGCTCGCGGAGAGGTCGTTGGGCACGCGCTCTCCCTTCGTGGATCGCTGCGCGTGGACGCTGAATCGGCCGTTCGCGCCGAGCTCGAAGCCTCTCGAGGAGCCCGCGACTCGCACGCTCAGGAAGGCCGGAAAGGGCTCTCCCGCGGGGTCGAGAACGATCCCCTCGAGCAGATCGCCCGCACGGGGGTCATCGAGAATCACCATTACGTCGGCGATGCTCCCACCTGGCTCGACCTCGAGGGGCTCGCTCCTCGCCCAAGGCGCCTCGTGATCGCTCGACGACGCCCAGATGCGGTATCTCCCCGGGAGCAGCCCCTCGAGGCGGAAGCTCCCCTCGGGGTCGGTCACGGAGGAGTCGAGCCAGCGAACCCGGTCGTCTCGCCCGGAGCCCCGTGCGGGCTCGGTCGCGAACGGTGGGACCGACTCGCCAGCGCCGGACTCGCGCATCGCCCACACCGCCGCAGCGAGCACTGCCTCTCCTCCCGGTCGGAGGATGCGCCCGGCGATCTCGCCGCCCCGATCGAGAACGACGTCCTCGAGAGCGACGGCGCCACCCGACACGAAGAGCCCGCCCGTCGAGGCGGATGCGTAGCCCTGCTTCCGAACGACGAGAGTCACGCCGATCGCGGTGTTGCCCTCGAGATCGGTGGCGATCTCGAAGCGCCCGTCCCGGTCGCTCGTGGCGACGGGCACGGGCCGGCCCGCGGTGAGGTAGGGATCGACGCGGCGGATCGAGGCGCCCTCGATGGGATTCCCGTCGCGGTCGACGACGCGGCCGCGACCGCGCGCGAGGGCGTTGCCCGACGGCCGTGCGTCCTGACCGGCGTGCGCGCCGGCCGGGCCAACCACGGCGCTCGAGGAGATCGGGACAGAGAGACCCGACGCCTGCCCCATCGCCGGTCCGCCCGTCGCGAGCGCCAACGGCGCCACGGAAGCGGTGACGAGGGCGGCGAGCCATCGAGCCCGTTCGGCCATGCGCCGATTGTTCCCGTGCGGTCGAAGGCGGACAAGTCGCCAGCGGCGCGGACAACTCGCCTTGACGATCCATGCCGGCGCGCGATCATCGGCGCCCCCATCGGCCACCCGCCCCGGATCCTCCGATGACGAGCGTCCCGAGCCCGCGCGTCCGACTCACGCTCCCGGTGCTCGCGCTGCTGCAGAGCGTGATCCTCGCGGGCGCGGCGACGGCGCAGGCTCACGACTCGAAGCTCTATTCGCCCATCGACTGGCCCTCGAAGCCTCCGGCCGATTGCCCCTTCGAGCCCTCGGAGGACCTCGTCGGAGTCACCTTCACGGGGCGTCACCGCGAGTACACGAACGCGGATTGCTGGTATCCGTCCTGGGCCTCCGACGGGAACCTCTACTCGCCCTTCTCCGACGGCTTCGTCGAGAACGTGCTGCCGGACGGCACGCGCGCGCGCGTCTCGACCCTCGGTGCGAAGGGCGCCGAGTCGAACGCGGGCTACGGCAAGATCGTCGGCGACGATCCGATGGACCTCCAGGTCATCGGCCTCGGCGCGCTCCCGACGCCGGCCGGCCACTACGACGCGCGCTACCCGTCGGGGAGCCTGGTGCACGACGGAGTCTGGTACTACGGGAGCCATCCCGAGGGCGCGGCCGGGCACCTGCTCCATGGCGAGAAGCCTCTCCCCTGGGCCTGGGTCGGCTCCTTCGTCGGCTTCCGCATCTCGAAGGACTACGGGAGGACCTGGAGCGACGAGCCCAACGATCCCGCGAAGCCGCTCTTCGACGAGATGCCGCTCGACGCGGAGGGGAAGCCGAAGGGCGGCCCCATCCGGATCGGCGAGCCCTTCTTCGTCGACTTCGGCAAGAACATGGAGCACTCGCCGGACGGCAAGGCCTACCTCGTGGCGCACGGCGCGAGCGCGCCTCGCGCCGACCCGCGCCAGGTCGTCTCCAGCTGGTGCATCGGCGACGAGGCGTTCCTCCTCCGCGTCGTGCCGAGCCCGAAGACGATCAACGACGCGAGCCAGTACGAGTTCTTCGCCGGTCACGACGAGAAGGGCGAGCCGGTCTGGACGCGCGAGCGCGCGAAGATGAAACCGCTCCTCTCGTGGAAGGACCGGGTCGGCGCGGCGGTGATGACCTACAACGCGCCCCTGAAGCGGTACCTCTTCCTCGCCACCGACGGGCGGGCGGCGACGGGCCCCTATCACACGTACATTCTCGAGTCGGAGAGGATCACGGGGCCGTGGAAGCTCGTGGTGTACATGGAGAACTTCGGCGAGCAGGGCTACTTCGTGAACCTCCCCTCCAAGTTCATCAACGAGGACGGCCGCACGGCCTGGCTCTGCTACGCGGCGAACTACAGCGCCGGCAACCCCGGCTCCACGCTGAAGCCGAATCCGCCCGGGAGCCGCTACGCGATGAACCTGCAGGAGATCCGGCTGCGGGCGAAGGAGCAGGAGAGGATGCCGGACGAGAGGAGGGACGAGAAGAAGCCGTAGATCGCCTCGATCGGTCGTCGTGGGCGTGACCGACCGCGCTCCTCGGGAAAGTCGCGCGGGTTCCCTCCGCGCGCGCGTTCGCCCGCACGCCGTTCCTCCGCTTCGGGCCCCGAGACCATCCTTCCCTCGAGGCTCCGATGCGCGTCCATGGCACTCTCCCGATCGCTCTGCTCTCGCTCCTGCTGCTCGTCGCCGGCGCGCCCCCGAGCCGGGCCCAGGACCCGCCGAGCCTCCTCCACTTCCAGGCGCGCCTCGCCGACTCCGCGGGGGCGCCGATCGTGGGCCCCGTCAGCCTCGACGTGCGCCTCTACGACGCGGCGGCGGCGGGCGTCCTCCTCTGGAGCGAGACCCACGCGGCGACGGCGCTCGACGGCGTCGTGAACGTGCTCCTCGGCTCCGTGACCCCGCTCGGCTCCGGTCTCTTCGACGGCGGCGATCGATGGCTCGCCCTGCGGGTCGGGAACGATCTCGAGATGGTCCCGAGGACACGGATCGCCAGCGTTCCCTTCGCGCGGCGGGCCGCGACCGTCGCGGCGTTGAGCTCCGGCACGGTGATCCCCAACGGCCTGATCCAATCGGCGCACGTCCTCGACCTCACGATCGCCACGAGCGACCTCGCCGACGGCAGCGTCACGGCCTCGAAGATCGCCCCCGGCGCCGTGAAGGCGGCGGCGCTCGCGGCCGGAGCGGTCACGGCTGCCGCGCTCGCGCCGGCGTCGGTCGGCTCGGGGGTCCTGCTGCCGAGCGCCGTCGACGGCACGGCCATCGCCGACCTCTCCGTCGGCACGGCGGATCTCGCGAACGGGAGCGTCACCTCGGCGAAGCTCGGAGCCAACGCGGTCACGAGCGCTGCGATCGCCTCGAGCGCCGTCGGCTCGTCCCAGATCGCCAACGGCTCCATCGCCGCCGCGGATCTCGCGTCTCCGATGGTCTCGACGTCGAATCCCGCCGTCGACGTGGAGTCGACGGCGGCGGCGAACGGGTCGATCGCGCTGCGCGCCCGCACGACGAGCGCCGGCGCCTTCGTGGCGGGGCTCGTCGGGGAGTCCACCGTCTCGGGGAGCGGCCGCGGGGTCGTCGGCCTCGCGTCGAACGCGACGCAGACCGGCACCACCTACGGCGTCTTCGGGACCAGCACGACGACGCTCGGGTCCGGCGTCTACGGCTACGCGAGCTCCACGTCCGGCAGCAACTACGGCGTCTACGGAGTGAGCGAGTCGAACACGGGAACGGGCGTGATCGGGCTCGCGGCGTCTCCCGTCGGGAGCGCCATCGGGGTCTACGGCCGGAGCCAAGCCCCGATCGGCTCCGCCGTTCGCGCAGAGTCCACGGCGGCGACGGGCGCCGCCTACGGAGTATTCGCGACCGCGATCTCGCCCTCGGGGTACGCGGGCTTCTTCGTCAACCAGACGAGCTCCTCGTCGGCGACCGCGGGCGTGTTCGCCGACCATTACTCGTCGACGGGTCGGGGCGTCCGTGGGGACGCGGGGATCGGCTCGGGCGGCGTCTCCTACGGCGTTCGCGGCAAGACCTACTCGGCGTCGGGATTCGGCGTCTACGCGGACGGCGACTTCGGCGGCAACGGCGCGAAGTTCTTCGTGCAGCCCCATCCTGCGGACGCCTCGAAGGAGATCCGCTTCGTCTGCCTCGAGGGGAACGAGTCGGGAACCTACTTCCGAGGCACGGGCCGCATCGTCGGCGGAGCGGCCGTCGTCGAGGTCCCGGAGGAGTTCCGGCTCGTCACCGAGGCGCAGGGGCTCACGGGGCAGCTCACTCCGATCGGCGACCTCGCGGTGCTCTGCGTCGAGTCGGTCGACCTCGATCGCGTCGTCGTCCGGGGAACCGCGGACGTCGACTTCTCCTACTTCGTGAACGGAGTGCGCCGCGGCTACTCGGGGCTCTCGCCGATCCGCGAGAACCAGGGCTGGATCCCCGAGGTGCGCGGCGTGCCCTTCGCCACGCAGTACCCAGCGGCGCTCCGCCGGATCCTCGTCGAGAACGGAACGCTCCACGAGGACTTCACGCCGAACGAGGAGACGGCGAAGCGCCTCGGTTGGACGCTCCGCGAGCCGGCGGCGGGAGACTTCCGATGAGGCCCGGCGCCCTCCTCGCTGTCGCCGCATTCGCTGCGGTCGCCGCCGGGGCCTCCTCCGCGCAGCAGCCGCAGAGCCCCGGCTACACGCTCCTCGACTGGGCGCTCGACGGCGGAGGCGGCGGGACCTGCTCCCTCGGCCACGCGGCCTACGCGGCGCTGCCGGGTCTCTCGGGGGCCGAGATGACCTCCCTCTCCTACCGCGCGTCGATCGGCTTCCTCGCGGCGAACGACCCGCAGCCGACGAACGCGCCCGTCGTCTTCGGCGTCGCGCCCGACTGCGGCCCGCTGGCCGGAGACACGGCGATCACCGTCTCGGGGCTCAACTTCGAGAAGCTCGGGGCCGGGGCGACGCTCTCGGTCTCCGTCGGCGGGTCGGCCGCGGGATCCCTGGCCGTCGCCTCCGACACGATGCTCACCTGCACGACGCCGCCGGGACCCGCCGGCAGCGCCGACGTCTCCGCGTCGAGCCTCCACGGCACGGGAACTCTCGCCGAAGGGTTCCACTACACGGCGGGGCTCGCCGCCTTCGGCGCGGGCACTCCGGGTTGCACCGGGGCGGAGGTCATGGGCGCGACGACCTGCCCGCGCGTGGACACGCCTGCCTTCGCGCTCACCTGCTCCAACGCCCCGCCGGGAACGCTCGGTCTCGCGCTCGTCGCCGACGCGGCCGACGTCGCGGGCTCCGATCCCTTCGGGCTGGGAGTCGTCCTGCACGTCGACCTCTTCGGTGCCCTGGAGATCCTGGCTCTCGACTTCCCCGTCGACGCGAGCGGCAAGGCAACGGCTCCGGCTCCGATCTCCGCGGCGCCGGGGCTCGTGGGGAAGACCTACTACGCGCAGGGCCTCTTCGCGTGGAGCGGTCCCTGCGTCCCTTCGCTCTACGGGCTCAGCACCTCGAATGGCCTCGCCCTCACCATCCAGCCATGAGCGCTCTCCTCGCTCTCGTCGCGGCGCTCGCGCCGCAAGCCGCGCCGCCGAGCCTCCTCCACCTCCAGGCGCGCATCGCGGACGCGGCGGGCGTCCCGATCGCGGGGCCCGTGCTGCTCGAGACGCGCATCTACGCCGCGGCCGCCGCCGCGAACCCGCTCTGGAGCGAGACGCAGACGGTCACGGCACTCGATGGCGTGGTGAACGTGCTTCTGGGATCGACGACTCCCTTCTCCTCGGGGCTGTTCGACGGGGATCGCTGGCTCGCGCTCCGCGTCGCGACGGACCCCGAGATGACGCCCCGCCTGCGGATCGCGTCGGTCCCCTTCGCTCGGCGCGCCGCCGCCGTCGCGTCGCTCGACGGGGCGACGGCGATCCCGGCCGGCCTCATCCAGGAGGCGCACCTCGCGCCCGGCTGCGTCGACGGGACCAAGATCGTCGACGGGAGCGTGAAGAGCGCCGACCTCGGAGATGCGGAGATCACCAAGCCGAAGATCGCCGTCGGGGCCGTGGACGGCTCGCGGATCCAGGACGGCAGCGTCGCCGCCGTCGACCTCACGAGCCCGCTCGCGGCCGCCGGCTGGCCTTCACCGGTCCTCGACGCCGCCGCGAGCGGGGGCAACGGAGTCGCGCTACGCGGCACGAGCAGCGGCGCCGCATCGTCGGGAGTCTTCGGCGGGAGCTCCTCCACGAGCGGCCGAGGCGTCACCGCGCTCGCGGACGCCGCGAGCGGCGCGACCTTCGGAGTCCACGCGACGAGCGCCTCCACGTCGGGCAAGGGGGTCTTCGGGGAGGCGAGCGCGGCCACCGGCACGAGCTTCGGCGTCTACGGCCTCTGCGGCTCCTCCGACGGCACTGGCGTCTTCGGGACCGCGCCCTCGGCGGCGGGCATCACGTCGGGCGTCCGGGGCGAGGCCGCGTCTCCCTTCGGCCGCGGTGTCGTGGGAACGGCGCTGTCCGCCTTCGGCACCGCGACGGGCGTCGTCGCCGAGAGCGCAGCCGACCATGGCCGCGGAGTCTCCGGAACGGCGAGCGCCGCGACGAGCTTCCACACCGACGGCGTCTACGGGGAGACGGCGTCGACGGGCGGCGACGGAGTCCACGGCGCCGCGGTCGCGCCGACGGGGCCCGCCTACGGCGTCTACGGCACGAGCGCGTCGACGAGCGGGCGCGGCGTCTCCGGCCACGCGACGGCCGCGTCGGGAACGACCTACGGCGTGCGCGGGCAGACGAGCTCCGCGACGGGCTACGGCGTCTACTCGTCGGGGAGCTTCGGCGGCACCGGCGCGAAGTACTTCCTGCAGCCGCATCCTGCCGACCCGTCGCGCGCGATCCGGTTCGTCTGCCTCGAGGGGAACGAGGCCGGGACCTACTTCCGCGGCTCCTCGAGAATCGAGGGCGGCCGCTCCGAGATCGCCGTGCCCGAGGAGTTCCGTCTCGCGAGCGCTCCCGAGGGGCTCACGGTCGTCGCGACTCCCGTCGGCGCGCCCGCCGTGCTCTGGGTCGAGTCGAAGGGGCTCGATCGGATCGTCGTGCGCGGCGCGATCGACGTGGAGTTCGACTACGTCGTGAACGGCCTGCGGCGCGGGTTCGAGAGTCACGAGGCCATCGTTCTGAACGAGTCCTTCGTGCCCGAGGTCGCCGGCGTTCCCTTCGGGACCCAGTACCCCGAGGGCCTCCGCCGGATCCTCGTCGAGAACGGAACGCTGCGAGAGGACTTCACGCCGAACGAGGAGACGGCGCGGCGCATCGGGTGGCGGCTCCGCGCCGCGGACGACGGCGCGCGCGGGCGCTGACCGGCCCTAGCAGGACGCTGAAGAAGGGCTTCGAAGGCGAGCGCGAGGAATCGTCGTCGAGATCGAGGAGCGACGCCGCAGGCGTATCCAAGGAGATACGTCGAGGACGGCGCGACGATGAGATCGGCGACGTGGCCCGCGCGCAGCCCGAATGCCTTTTTCATGGTCCTGCTAGGCCCTCGAGCGACGAGGAGTTCCGCTATCGCGGAGGGCCGGCGGCGGCCCAGCGCTCCTGTTCGGCACGGAGCGCCGCGTCGTCTCCCGTGCGCCGGAGCAGACCGACGAGCCGACCGTGCGCCGCCGCCATGCGAGGCTCGCGCTCGAGCGCGCGGCGATAGGCGGCGGCCGCGCCGCTGTCGTCACCGGTCGCCTCGAGGAGCCGCCCGAGATCGTGGTGGGCGCGCGCCTCCTCCGGATCGAGCGCGAGCCCCTCTCGGTAGGAGACGATCGCGGCCTCCGGGTCGCCGGATCGATCCAGCAGGAACCCGAGCTGGAAGCGCACCTGCGCGGACTGCGGCAGGAGCTCGACGGCGCGGCGACAGCTCGCGAGCGCACCCGCGAGGTCGCCCGCGTCGTATTGCGCTCCGGCGAGCTGCGAGGCCGCCGGCCCGTCGGAGGGGCGGAGCTCCGCGATGCGCTCCCATGCACGCAGGTTCACCGGCCGGTCTCCCGCTCGCTTCGCGCAGGCGGCGAGCTCCCGCATCGCCTCGAGCTCCTCGGGACCCTCCCTCGCCTCCTGCAGCGCGAGGATGGCGCCAGGCAGGTCGCCCGCGCGGCGGAGCGCGCGACCGAGGCGGAGCGACAGCCCTGCATCTCCCGATCGGGCCTGCAGCGCCCGTCGGTAGGCGTCGATCGCGCCGGCGCCGTCCCCTCTCCGCTCGAGCACGACCGCGAGGTCGGCGTGCGCGCCGGCGAGATCGGGCTCCGCCTCGACCGCGAGCCGCAGGGATCGCTCGGATGCGGCATGGTCTCCTTGCCTCAGCAGGATGCGGCCCATGAGGTGGTGCGCGCTCGCGTAGCTCGGATCGATCTCGAGCGCGCGGAGCAGCGCCGCGAGCGTCCCCTCGGAGTCGCCGAGCCGGTTGAGCGCCGCGGCGAGATTGAACGGGGCCTCTCGGAGCGAGGGATCGAGCTCCATCGCGCGCCTGCACGCGGCCACGGCTCCGTCGTAGTCGCCTGCGTGGCTGAGCATCCTCCCCAGGTTCGCGTAGGCGGCGCCGTAGCCGGGGTCGAGCTCGGCGGCGCGCCGGAAGGCAGCCGTCGCTCCTTCGGCGTCGAAGTCGACTCGGACGATCCCGATCGTGAGCCAGCTCCGCGCGGACTCGGGCCAGTGCGCTTCGAGCGCCTCCACCGAGTCCCGAGCCGCGTCGCGGTCTCCCGCGTCGGCGGCTGCACGCGCGAGCCTCATCTCGTAGAGAGCGCGCGGCCTCGGAGCCACGCGGACCGCTCGCGTGAGAAGCGCCACCGCCTGCGCCGACGCCGCGCGATCGGCGCCGGGGCCCTTCCCGATCCGGCGCAGGCGCTCTCCCTCGAGGAAGAGCTCGAGCGCGCCTCGCGGCTCACCGAGTCCCCTCTCCAGGGACTCCGCCTCGTCGCGCCGCCCGAGCGCCGCGAGCACCGTCGACCGGATCCGATCGAGCGCGCGCGAAGCGCCGGAGGAGGCGCTCCGCGCGTCGAGCAGCGCGAGCGCCTCCTCCGGCCTCCCGGAGTAGAGCTGCACGAGGGAGATCCCCGCGATGGCCTCGACGCATCCCGCGTCCTCCGCGAGCGCTCGCTCGAAGCGGGCCTGCGTCTCCGCGAGCCGCCGACCACCGAGCTCCTCGTAGCCCTCCTCGAGGGCTCCCTCGACGCGCTCGATCCGCGCCTGCGCGCGCGCCGCGGCGACCTCCTCTTGGCGGGAGCGGACGGAGAGACCGAGCGCGCCGAGCGCGGGGATCGAGATCACGAGCACGACGAGGAGCGCCGCCTTCGCCGGCTCGCGGCGCGCCCAACGGAGAGCCCGCTGCACCGCGGAGACGGGCCGTGCCCGGATGGGCCGGTACTCGAGGAAGGCTCTCACGTCGTCCGCGAGCGCGTCGGCCGACGCGTAGCGGCGCGGTGGGTCCTTCTCCAGCGCCTTCCGCACGATCGTGGCGAGGTCGGTGGCGAGCTCCGGCGCGAGGCGCCGCGGGTCCGGTGCCTCCACCGTGGCGATCTTGCACAGCACCTCCTGCACCGTCGAGCCCTCGAAGGGCCGTCGCAGAGTCAGGAGCTCGAAGAGCGTCACGCCGAGGGAGTAGACGTCCGAGCGGTGGTCGACGGCGACCCGTCCTCCCTGCGCTTGCTCCGGCGAGACGTAGTAGGCGGTGCCGGAGAGTTCGCCGGTCGCCGTGAGCGACGGAAGCCCCTCGTCGCGCGCGATGCCGAAGTCCGTGAGCACCGCCGAGCCGTCGCGGCGCACGAGGATGTTCGACGGCTTCACGTCGCGATGCAGGACGCCGGAACGATGCGCGTGCGCGAGCGCGTCGGCGACCTGCAGCGCGATGCCGCAAGCGGTCTCGATCGCCTCCTTCGAGCCAACGGGCCGGCCAGCCGCCTTGGACTCCCGCAGGGCGTCGAGCCGCCGGTCGAGGGGCGTGCCGTCGACGAGCTCCATCGCGAAGAAGTGCGTGCCGCCCTCCTCACCGATGGCGTGGATCGCGACGATTCCGGGGTGCTGGAGGCGCGCCGCCATCGAAGCCTCCCGCCGGAATCGCTCCACCGTCTCGGGGCGAACCGTGAAGTGCGCCGGGAGGACCTTCAGCGCGACGGTCCGACGCAGCGAGATCTGCTCCGCTTCGTAGACGACTCCCATGCCCCCGCGGCCGATCTCCCGGACGATGCGGAAGTCGCCGAGCGTCGCTCCCGCCGGATCGGATGCGGCCGCCGTGCGCGGCGCACGCGGCGCCCCGAGCCCTTCCAGGACGAACACCGCGTCCTCGATGCGCTCCCGCAGCTCGGGCCCGAGATGCTCCCTCGCTCGGCAGAACTCGTCGACTCCTTGCGCTCTCCCCGCGCGTCGCGCGGCGACGAACTCCCCGAGCGCCGTCTCGATCTCGGTCCTCATGGCGGTGCCTCGCCTCGGGGGTCCGGTGACGCACCCTCCGCCGGGACTCGACCTCGCCGCATCGCACCGATGATCTCCGTGAGCCGCGCGAACGCGCGGTTGTATCGCATGCGCGCCGCGTCCTCGCTCACGCCGAGGCGCTCGCCGAGATCGGGGAAGGAGAGGCCATCCCATTCGCGAAGGACGATCGCCTCGCGATCGCGCGGCTCGAGGAGCTCGATCCCGAGCCGTACCCAGGCCTCCCGCTCATGGCGCTCCGCGGCGTCGCTCGGGTCGGGCTCCCGGCGGAGATCCTCGTCGAGACGCAGGAGCGTCGTCGGCGGCAGAGGGCGCTCGCGTGCGAGCGCGCGACGCCGTGCGCTGTACCAGTCGTGCTTGTCGCAGAGCAGGTTGTCGACGATGCGCACGAGGAGCCCACGGAGCTGCTCCTCGCTCCCGACCACGAACCGCGGGGCGAAGTCGAAGAACTCGAGGACCGCGTCCTGCAGGTAGTCGTTCGTGTCGCCTCCCTTCCGCAGCAGCGGGCCCAGACGGTGGTGGATCCGCTCGCGGATCGCCGGCAGGTGCCGGTCGAGGAGCTCCATGAGCGCGTCGCGATCGCCCGAGTGCCAGCGAAGGAGGAGCTGGGACGTGTGGGCGCCGGGATTGCCCATGGGGGTCCATTGGAGGAGCGCCCCCGGCGATCGTCAAGGCGAGCAAGCCGGAGCGGCAGCGCTCGCGGCGTTGCGCCGGAACGTGCTTCTTCGAGTGCAAGCGCCACGGGCCCGTCTCGCTATCCGTGGATCGTGACGGCGAGCGCCGACGAGGTGGAGAGGCCGAAGGTCGACGGCGTGCAGGCGGTCCAGACCCAGAGACCCTGGGCGAAGTAGGTGCGGCCCGCCAGAGCGGGCACGGCGGGGATCGGCGCCGGCGCCGTCGCGTAGCCCATGCCGAGGTCGAGGAAGTCGAGCGCGAGGACCTCGGTCGCGCCGAGCAGATCGACGTGGAGTGTCACGCCGAGCCCGAAGGGGTCGATGCCGGCGATCGAGGGAGCGTCGGTGACGAGCGCGAGGCCGAGAGAGCCGGGCCCGTGATCGGAGCGCAGCGCGAAACCTCCTTCTCCGACGGAGGGCACGAGGTTCGCCGTCAACGACTGAGGACCGTCGCAGCCCGGCGTTCCCGCGCCATAGGGAGCGAGGCCGAGCGGCCGCAGCGAGACGAGCCTCGCGAAGCCGGGTCCCGTGGGGCTCGCCGTCGGGAGCTGGCCGTCGCTCGATTGCATGGAGGTCACGAGGAGCTCGGGGATCCCGTCGCCGGTGGAATCACCGGCGGCGACGAGGAACGAGCCGAGGTTGTCCTTCCGCGAGCTCCCGGCCACGTCGAAGATCGCCGAGCCGTGCCGCCCGGAGAGCAGACGGACGTAGCCCGCGCCGTCGACGCTGTTGGTCTGCGGTGCCGCGATGGCCACGTCGCCGTAGCCGTCTCGATCGAGGTCGCCGATTCCCATCATGTCCCAGCCGAACCCGTCCGACGGCGAGCCGGTGCCCCAAGCGTGCAGCAACGCGCCCGTCGCTCCCGAGAACGCACGGACCTGCCCCGCGACACCGATGTCGGAGGCGAGCACGTCCGGCGTCCCGTCGCGGTCGACGTCGCCCGCGGGGCGTGTCCAGTAGCCGAAGAGGAACGAGCCCGAGGGTCCGTCGAGGGTCCAGAGCAAGGACCCGTCGCCCCCGGAGAAGACCCGCGCGCAAGGGTTCCCGGCGCCGTCCCGGTCGAGCCCCGCCGCGAGGTCCGGGATGCCGTCGAGGTCGAGATCGCCGACGCTCGACGCGGTCGAGCCGAAGGACGGCTCGCCCCCAGGAGAGGAGATGGAGAGGATCACCGATCCGTCGCTTCCCGCGAGGACCCTCACCGATCCTCCGCCCGGACCGAAGTAGCGCGGGTCGCCCACGAGGAGATCGGGGATCCCGTCCCCGTCGAGATCGCCGCCCGCGTCGAGAGTCGTGCCGAATCCGTAGCCTCCTCCCGCCTCCGTCGACGTCCGCAGAAGGGATCCGTCCTGGCCCGAGAAGACCTGCACCGTGCCGGGCGCCGAGAGCGAGTCCGAGAGCGAGGCGATGGCGAGATCGGCGCGTCCGTCGGCGTCGATGTCGCCGGCGCATGCCGCCGACAGGCCGAAGCGCAAGCCCGGGAGCGCTCCCGTGATCGTGCGAATCTCCACGAGGCTGCTTCCGGAGACGACGCGCGCGTACCCCGGACCGGCGCTCGCGTGCTGCAGCGCCGTGACGACGAAGTCGGCCACTCCGTCACCGTTGGAGTCTCCCGCTCGAGCGGCCCACCAGCCGAAGAGGTCTCCGAAGCTGGAGCCGCTCGCTTGGTGGAGCGTCGTCTGCGCTGCGGCCGAGCCGAGGAGGAGCGGAAGAAGCAGGAGGGCAGCAGGCACCAACGGGATTCGAGACGCGTCCATGGGATCCTCGGAAGGGGCTCGAGGAGCCGGAGCGGAGCCTGTCCGGGCGAGCGAACGGCGACGCCGGCACCGCTCCTGCGGCCCGCAATCGGGCGACGCCTTCGGCGGCGTTCGGCCGCGAGCCCCCTCAGCGCCCCGGAGTCGCGAGCACGGCGTTCAGCGCCTCGGCGGCGTCGGCGCGAAGCACCTTGAGGCGGAGCTTCCGGATCACGACCTTCGCGCCGACGTCGAGCTGGAAGACGACGCCGCCCTTGCGGACCGTGCCGGGGAGGCCGGTGCTGAGTTCGATCGACGCCGCGTCTCCCGTGGCGCCGATCTCCGTCTGCCTGTGGAACACGTCGCCTCCGCGCACCGAGTGGACGATGGCGTAGGACTTCCCCTCCTCCACGACGGCCGAGAGGACGCCCGCCGTCGAGGAGGCTCGCGTCGTGCATGCGGTTGCGTGGGAGATGGCCCAGATCGGGTCGTAGCGATCGAGGATCCAGAATCCCTGCCGCACCACGTCGACCTCCATGGAGAGCTCGTAGTCGCGCCACCACTCGATCGGCGCGCCGGCGCCGCCCGGCCCTCCGATCCCGAAGGTGAGCCCGCCGCCGGCGCCGTCGGCCAGCGCCTCGATCGTGAGCACGTCGCCCTCGAAGGACGCCGTGAAGCCCTCCCGCGTCTGGGCCCAGCCCTTGCGCTCCACGAGCGACGTGAGCACGCGCGGTGTGACTCCCGCCGCGAAGGCGCCCCCGTCGTAGAGATCGAAGGCGAGGGCGTCGGCCGCGAGCCGCGTGCGACGGAGATCGAGGTCGAAGGCGCGCGGATCGAGGGCGAAGTAGCGCGACGCCGCCTCCTCCGCGAAGTCGAACTTCTCGAGGGCCGCGAGGCGCTCGTCCTGGGAGGTCGCCGCGTCGGCGGCGGCCTCCGCCTCCGTCACGAGCCGCTCCCATTCGGCACGCATCCCCTGCACCTGCGCCGCCCGCAACTCCGGCAGCGCCGCCAGCCGCGCGCGCACCTCCTCGGCGACGAGGGGCTCCCGCGCGCGCTCCGTCTCGAAGGCCGCGCGGAGCGCCTGCTCGGCGTGGAAGCGCGCCGTGGCCTCGCCGCTGAAGAGGAGACGAAGCAGCAATCGCGTCCCGCCGTCGTCGCCGAGCGTCTGGAGCGTGCGGCCGATGGCGACGCGCAGGTCCTCGGGGTGCCCGACGGAGCCGGGCACGCGGCCGACGGCGGCGAGCGTGTCGAGGCGCGACTCGAGTTCGCGGACCTCGGGGATCGCGTGCGGGTCCCCCAGCACCTCGGCGGCACGCAGGGCCCAGGACGCGACCGCGAGCACGGGGTCGTGCAGTGCCTCTTGGATCGCAGGGAGCGCGTCCGCGTCGGGCACCTCGCAGAGGACCCGCAGGAGCCCGGCGCGCTTGTCCGCGAAGCCCGCGGGCCACTTCAGCCCCTCGACGATCGCGGGCACGGCCGGCCCGCCGATCTCGATCAGGCGGGCGATCGCCTTCTCCGTCACCGCCGGATCGTTCCCGTGGACGTCGTTGCCGCCCACCTCGCGCACGAGCTTCGCGGCCTCGACGCGCAGCTTCGCCGGATCCGTGAGGGACCGCGGGCGGCGAAGGTCCTTCCTCGATCCGTGCTCGGCCCACCAGGTGCGGAGCTCCGCCAGCGCCTCCGCTCTCCGCTCCGATCCGAGCATCGCCCCGAAGCCCAAGGAGCGGCCCGTCACGTCGAGATAGGCCTCGAAGACGCTCTCTCGGACGAGGTCGTCGCGGTGATCGAGCAGATCGAGGAGGACGGAGATTCCGTCCGTCTCGCCGAGCGCCGCGAGCGACCAGGCGAGATCGCGTGCCGTCTCCGCCGTCCGCCGGAATCGACCGAGGGCGCGGCGGATCGCGGGGACCGACTCCGCGTCGCCGAGGCGCGCCAGCGCCTTCGCGGCCGTCGCCACGGCGTCGAACTCGATCTCGTCGAGGAGCCGCCGCAGCTCCGGAGCCGCCTCGACGGCGTTGATCGCTCCGAGGGCCTCGGCCGAGGAGATGCGATCGACGGGGTTCTCCATGGAGAGCCCCGCCACCAGCGGCGCCACGGCGTCCTTCGCGTCGAACCGCGGGAGGATCTCGCGCGCGTGGAAGCGCACGTAGAGCTCGGGGTGCGTGAGCGCGCGCACGATGGCGGGCGCCGCGATGGGGCCGAGCCGCTCCAGGACCTTCTGCGCCTGCATCCAGGTCTTGTTGTCCCAGGAGCCGAGGGCCGCCACGAGGGCCGGCAGCGACCGCTCTCCGAGGGAGACGAGCACGTCCTGCGCCTTGCGGTTCGCCTCCGGCACCGGGAATTGGAACAGCGCGACGAGCTTCTCGACGTCTCCCTCCCGCGTTCCGTCGGGAACCTCCACGGGCACCGACGCGATGCTCGGGTGGGCGAAGTCGGCGAGGTTGCCGGGGCTCGCGGCCTCCACGGGGATCGCCTCGGGGAGGGCCGCGTGGATCTCGGGCGCGGTCTCGATCGGCTTCGTCGACGGCGTGATGGGCCCGAAGGCGAGGGATCGGCGCTCCAGCGTCCGCGTGAGCGTCGGGTGCTCGTCCTGGACCGGGAAGTAGAGCTTGTAGAAGAGCGTCGTCTCGACGGTGCCGTGGGAGACGGGGATCGGCACGCGGTGCTCGCGCGTCTCGCCGGAGGGGATCTGCGTGTTGACGGGGAGCGTGAGCCCGTAGGGCCGCTTGTAGGGATCGCGGAAGACATGCCGAGACCGCGCGACCTCGCGTCCCGCCACGTCGCGGATCACGACGAGAGACTCCACGGAGCGCTGCTTCAGCTCCGTCGGGAAGTTGTGCCCCGCGCCGGCGTTCTCCACGCGCACGACCACCTCGTTCCCGTCGCGCTCGGCGGCGTAGTCGTAGGCCATGCGGAGCTGGCTCTCGGACCGGCTCGCGAAGAAGGTGTGACGTCGCGTCTTCGTGGGCGCCATGCCGACGGCGATGGGACGCACGACCTCGGGCATGTGGCAATCGACGCAGGCGTTGTCCGAGAGGTTGCCCCACTGCGCGTTCTCCCACTGGTAGGGAGTCCCGTGGTTGCGGTGGCACGAGGCGCAGGCCTCCACCTTCCCCACGCGGTCGTCGAAGGCCGCGCGGCACTCGTCGCCTCCCTGGAAGACCGAGAAGTCGTAGCCCGCCTTCGCGTGGCAGGAGAGGCAGTCGTTCCCCTCCTCCAGATGGTGGAAGCGCTGCAGCGGGTTCATGCCGATGCCCGTCTCGAACACGGGCCGCGGCGTGTGGCAGGGAATGCAGCCGGGGGTCGAGAAGCGCGCCGTCGCGAGACGCACCTCCTCGTCGGTGAACGCGCGCCCGTGGGTGTTGAGCCGGTGCTCGGCCGTCGCCTCGGGATGGCACGACGCGCAGAAGTCGGCCTGGCGGACGCGGTCGAGGTGGGCGATGCGCTCCTCGATCGAGACCTGCGGCTCCGTCGCGGCGGAGCGCCCGGAGACGCAGCTCGCGATCACCGGGGCGAGGAGCGCGGCGCTCCCGACGAGGGCGACGAGAACGGTGGAGCGGCGGCGGTCGAGCGACGGGGCGATCGGCAGTCTCATGCGTTCTTGGGTTGCGAGGGGCCGACGGTAGCCGATCGACCCACAGGGTCACGCTGCATCGCGGCCCGGATCGCGGGCACGCCGCGTCACTCGACCGAGATCTCGGCGGCGACGGGCGACGCCTTCTCCGCGACGAAGGCGATCCGCGCCTTCCCGCGGCCCCGCACGATCCACTGCGCCGTGACGCGCCCGAAGGAGGGCACCCCTTGCTCGAGACGCAGCCGCGCCGGCTCGTGCTCGACGAGGTCGACCTCGTTCGTGCGGAAGCGGTCCGTGGAGATGCCTCCCGAGACGACGGTGATCCCCTCCCCCTCCAGCGTGAGGAGATCGGGGAGCCCCATCTTCTTGCTCGCCGCGAGCGACGCGCGCGTGGGGACGCGCCGGAGGTTCCGGAGCGTCGCGCTCACGCGGAACGTCCCGCCGCCCAGGGCGTCCACGCGCGTCTCCTCGATCTCCACCTGGGGCATCTGCTGCGCCTGGTAGACGCAGAAGAGAGCGTTCCGGTGGAGCATCTCCTCGATCATGAAGGGCGGAGGCACGCGCCCCGTGGCCTTCCGGAAGCCGCCCAGCTCGACGGTTCCGTACTCGGGGTGCTCGACCTCGTGCCACGGCACGAAGGTCCCGCCCGTCAGCAGCAGCTCGTCGAAGACGTAGTCGTCCTGCCGGAGTTCGTCGTCGCTCGGGGCGCCCCCTCCGAAGAACCCGCGGCCGCGGCCCCCGCCGGAGGCGTCGAAGGCGGGTCCACGCCGCGCCGTCTGCAACTGGTAGAGCTGGTCGTCGGACCAGAGCTCGTTCGTGAGGGAGAAGACTCCGAGCCCCTCGTAGCCCCAGTTCACGAAGCCGCCGTGCACCGTGTAGAGATCCTTGTGGATCACCATGTAGCGATAGAACGGCAGCATCTTCTCGCCCTGCAGGCCCATGTCGTCGTAGACCGCCAAGTCGCGGCTCGGGTACTCCGGCACCGTCGAGGCGCCGGGGCCGCGGAGGATCATGCCGCCCGCGTTGTGGAAGGACTGCAGACCCGCGAGATTCGGGTGCGACAGGAAGAAGTCTCCGATGGCACGCGACTCGGGATGGCTGAAGGGGTAGTCGCCGGCGCCGAACTGGATGTGGTTCGGCTGCCAGTCGGAGGGCCAGTTGCGATTCAGGTCGTAGCCGCCGGGTCCGTCCTCGTTGATCGACCCGTCGCCGTCGTTGTCGATCCCCTCGGAGCCGAGGAGGACGTAGTCGCCGGCCTTCCCGTCGCGGACCCGGATCATCCGCCGCGGATCGTCGGGGTCGACGCGGTAGTCGCCCTTCCCGGGCACGTGCTTCCGCATGCGCAGCAGCTCGCCATCGCCGTCCAGGTCGTCCGGACCGTCCTCGTCGAAGAGCCCGTCGCCGTCGTCGTCGATCGGCTTCTTGCCGCTCCTCGAGGAGGACGACGTGTTCGGGGCCTCGAACCACCAGGCGCGCCCGTCGGGATTCTGCATCGGGAGGATGTAGAAGACGGCGCGGTCGAGGAGTTCGCGCACGGCGTCGTTCCGTGCGTACTGCTCCGTCAGGTACCAGGCGAGGTAGATGCAGGCCTCGCTCCCCTGCACCTCGTTGCCATGCACGTTGCCGTCGACCCACATGGCCGGCTTCTGGAGCTCGGCGCCGGTCTTCGGATTCTGGATCGTGAGCAGCCACATCTCGCGCCCTTCGAAACTCTGTCCGATCGATTCGAGACGGCACAGCTCGGGGTGCGCCGCCTGGATCTTGCGCTGCAGCTCGGCGATCCCGTCGGGGTCGTAGAAGCGGTTCCAGGCGATGTCGACCTTCGGCCCGTCGATCACCTGCGCCGACGGCGCGGGGGCGAGGAGCGCGAGGGAGAGCGCGAAGGCGAGGAAGGGAGCGGCGACGGTCGGTCGGGCGGTCATCGGATCTCTCCCTCGAAACGAGCGACGGGGCTGTGCGGAGAATCGACCTCCACGAGGACGCGCGCGCCGGCCGGGCCCTTCACGATCCAGCGCAGCTCCGACGGCGGATCCGATGGATCGAGCTGACGGATCAGCGTCTGCGGACGGCCCACCGTGATGGCGCCGCCCTCGACGGAGAGCCGCACGCGGATCGGCCGGACGGTCCGCGTGCGGCGCGCCATGGCCGACGACGCGGGCGCCTTCCCTTCGTTGCGGATCGACACGACGAGGGACGCGAGTCCGCCGCCCTGCGACTCCAGGCTCGCGGAGGCGATGACGATGTTCGGGAAGCTCTCGGCGGCGAGCGCCACGAGGAAGTCGGTGTGCGTGCGCGCGAGCTCGGCCAGCTCCTTCGCCGGCGGGTTCACGAGCGCGCCGGGCTTCCAGCCGCCGACCTCGATCCCCTTCTCCGCGAGGGCCGCGTCGGCCGCCAGCTTCCACGCCACGAAGGCGGATCCGCCGAGCGTCTCGTCGTTCCAGGCGAGCCGCGCGCGCTCGGCCTTCGCGGCGTCGTCCTCCTTCTCCTTGGAGTCCTTCTCCTTGGGATCTCTGCCCTCGGCCGCTCCGGGTCCGCGGCGCGCGCCGCCCTCCCGAGCCCCCGTAGGCCTCTCGGCCGCCGCGTCGCCGTCTCCTTCCTTCCGCTCCGGCGCTTCGCCCGGCTTCTCGGCGGCGCCCGCGCCGGGCGTCTCCGAAGGCTTCGCCTTCGCGGGGGCCGAGGGCGGCGCCCAGACGCGGATCGCGTGCGTCGGGAGGCCTCGCTGGAAATAGGTCCACGCCGGGAGCGAGCCGTCGTCGGAGGGCGACTCCACCTCGCCGTCGAGGCCGGTCTTCTCGCGGTAGAGCTTCGAGACGCGCTCCAGGAGCGCGCCGTCCTCCTTCAGGATCGCGCCGGGCGCTCCACGGCCGCCGCGGGCGCGGGCTCCGCGTCCCGCCGTTCCTTCGTCGGAGCCCTCGCTCTCGGTGCCGCCGGAGGCCGTCTTCGGCGCCTTGCGCACCGAGTCGTGGAGCCCGTAGACGACGACCGCGGCGACATTCCCGTGGGCGAGGAGGAAGTCGGCGAAGGCCCGCGACTCGGGCTCGGAGATCGCCGAGGTGCCGACGCCGGACTCGTGCTCGCGCCAGCCGTGCGCGAAGTTGCGGAAGACGTCGATCCCGCCGGGACCGTCCTCGTTCCAGGCGCCGTCCCCGTCGTCGTCGCGCCCCTCGCGCTCGAGGCGGTGCGTGCCGCGCTCCCCCTTCGCGCGGTCGGCCCTGCGGACGATGCGCGGATCCTTCGCGTCGACGAGCCACTCTCCCTTCGGATCGGGGATCCGCATCGACGTGACGAGGCCGTCGCCGTCGAGGTCGTCGGGCCCGTCCTCGTCGAGGCGGCGATCACGATCGGCATCGACGGGTCGCAGGTTGCCGCCGTGCTCCCGCGACGGCGCGCCGAGGAGCGCCTCGGCGCCGTCCGGCGAGAGGCGTGGAATCACGTAGATCGCGTGGTCCCGCAGGAGGCGTTGCACGTCGCCGTCCGATCCGGCCCGCTCGACGAGGAGCTCCACGTTCGCGAGCGCCATCTCGCTACCGACGAGGTGCGTTCCATCGGCCCCCGCGACGACGAGGAGCGCCGACTTGGTGGCGTCGTCTCCCTCGGAGAGCGTCACGCACCAGATGTCGCGACCGCCCGCCGATCGGCCGATGGCGGCGAGACGGGCGCGCGACGGATCCTTCGCGACGGCCGCCCGGAGCGCGCTCTCCAGACCGGCCCCATCGAGATAGGCCGCTCGCGGAGCGGCGCCGGTCGTCGCCGGCGAGGGGTCCTGCATCGGCGCGCCGCCGAGCGGACCGAGGAGTGCGAGCGTGACGCAGGGGAGCGAGAGCGCCGGGTGGAGGTGCATCCTTGCACCGTTCGCGGGGAACGGCTCGGGGGATCGGGGGCGGCGATTCTACGGGCCGAGCGCCCGACTCGGCGTTCGGGTTGGGGGCGTCTCGGGGCGCGGCGCGCGGGAAGCAACACCGTGCTCGCTATGCTGCGGCGCCGATCCCGCAGGCGACCGGCGCGATGACCCCCGACACCTCGAAGAAGAAGCGCAGCGCCCCGAGCACGGGACTCCCGATCGCGCTGCTGCTCCTCGCCCTCGCCCTCGGAGCCGTCCTGCGCTGGCCCGACGCACGGCTCGCTTCGGCGCCGGAGCCGCGGGACACGGAGACCGCCGAATCGCTGGAGGCGGCGCGCGCCTACCACGAGGGGCTCGGCTTCACGGTCCGCGCCGAGCCCGATCGCCGGCCTCCGCGCGTCGCGCCCGGCGAGCCGGCTCTCCTCGCCGTCGCGCGCACGCTCTTCGGCGACGTTCCCGTGGCGCCGCTCCGCCTGCAGGCGCTCCTCTCCTGCGGCGCCTTGCTCCTGATCGCGCTCGCGGCGGGAGCCGCCGGCGGTCCCCTCGCAGCGGCCGGCGCGGCGTTGCTGCTCGCGCTCTGGCCCTCCCAGATCGAAGCCGTGCGCGAGCCGTCTCCGATCCCCGCGGCGACGATCCTGCTGTCCGGCGCGCTCGCCTGCGTGGCACTCGCGTTCCGCGGCGAGACACCCCGCGCGCGCTGGCTCCTGCCGGCGGGCATCTGCGTCGGCCTCGGGGTCGCCGTCCATCCGCTCCTCGGCCTCGGCGCGGCAGCGCTCCTCGCAGCGTCGGCGCTCGCGCTCTCTCCGATCGCCCTCGGGATTGCCGCCCTCGGCCTCGCCATCGGCCTCGCGCCGCTCGCCGCCCATCGCGCTGCGACGGCGGGATCGCCCCTGATCGGAGCCGAGCGCGCGACGGCCGTCGCCGGGTCGACGTCGGCGTCTCTCTTCCTCGGGTCTCCGGGCTCGCGTCTCGCCGACTGGGTCGGCTCCGAGGCCGCGTCACGGTCGGTCGCGCTCGACGCGTCCCTGCTGCAGCGACCCGACGCGCCGGCCTGGATCGCCCTCCTGGCGGCGGCCGCGATCGGCCTCGCCGCCGCAGGCCGCGGCGCGCCGGCGCGCGGCGC
>CAZJHD010000015.1:0-88633 GCA_964545855.1 uncultured Planctomycetales bacterium | reverse complement strand
CTCGCTCTCGCTCGGCCTCGGGCCAGCGGCGGCGATTTCCTCACAACCTCTCTCCGATCTCGACCTCGACGTCCTCGTCCGGTGCGAGCACGGCCACCGTCGGCGGCAGGTTCGCGGGAGGGTTGCCGGCGCCGCCGGCGGCCTTCGTGTGGCAGTGGCCTCGGGAGCACCCTGGGGCGGCGAGGAGCGGGAGAGCGAGGAGGAGAGGAAGGAGTCTCGGGAACGCGGAGAGGGTCGGCATCGCGGCGGGGGAACGGAGCGGCACGATCGCCGCCGGAGAGCGAGACACCGGTGCGCGCGGACGTGGACCGGGAATCCGCAGCTCGTTCGCCGGCGCGCGGCGCGACATGCGCGCGGGAACGCGACATGGCGTCAGGCACCCTTCTTCTCCGAGGGAGGCTGCACACCGCGCGGCCTCCCGCAGAGAAGTAGGGTGCCCGACAGCGTCTTGTCCCAGGGCCCCGTCGCGGCCGGTCGGAACCGTGCGCTCAGGGCGCGAGACGGATTGCGTAGAAGTCGGTCCCGGTCGCGGGAGTGGTCGGCACGAACGGCGTGGCCTCTCCGACGTCGAAGCTGACGATTCCGCCGAAGGTCCCCACGGCGACGGCCCTGCCGTCGGGAAAGGTCCCGACGGAGCTCGCGAAGGCCGAGGCTCCCGAGGAGGCTCGCACGTAGACGAGCGACCCGTCGGCGCCGGAGAAGCGCGCCACGTACTCGGGCGTTCCGCTCGGAGGAACGAGCGTCGTCTCGAGGATCTCTCCGGGGCCGAACGTCGCCGGCGAGGAGAGGATCATCCCCGTGGCGGCGACCGAGCCGTCGGAGAACGCCGAGAGCGAGGGCCCCGCGACGAAGAACTCCGGCAGCCCGCCGAGGGCGCGGGCCCAGAGCGGCTCCCCCGTGGCCGAGATCGCCGCGAGCACCGTGGGCGAGGCCGCCGTCGTCGTGACCGAGACGGCGCTCCCGGCGAAGCCGACGGTCGTGTCGTTGCCGAAGTTGTCGGGGAAGAACCGGAAGACGGACGTGCCGTCGGGGAGCGCCGCCACGTCGCAGAAGTCGGCGCGCGTTCCGACGCTGATCGCCGGCTGGGGCGTGCGCACCCAGAGGAACGACCCGTCCTGCGCGAAGCGTGCGAGGAACGTCTGGCCCGGAGCGTTCACGGAGGTCTGCGCCGGCTCTCCCGCGCCGAAGGTCACGGAGCCTCCCGCGAGTTCGCCCATCAAAGCGAAGGAGCCATCGGCGAAAGCGGCGACGCCGAGCCCGTTGTGGAACTGGCTGGCGGCGCCGAAGCCGCGCTTCACGAAGGAGAGAGTCCCGTCCTCCTCGTACCGCGCGACGAACCAGTTCGTCTCGATGCCGAGCTGGATCGAAACTTCCTGCGGAGTGCCCGGGGCGAAGACGACCGGCGGAGCGACGACCGTCGTTCCCATCGTCCCCGTGACGAGGATCCCCGCGTTCCCCGCGATCGCCTCGGGGACGATCGCGACGCTCGCGACGGCAGCGCGGAGGATCGTCTGCGCCCAGAGGAGCTCGCCGTTCGGCCCATAGCGAGCGAGAACGGTGCTCCCCGTGATGAATCCAGGCGTCGCGGGGAGCTGCAGATCGAGGGCGTCGGGCTTCCCCGCCGACACCGTGACTGTCGCTCCCGTGACGGGAGACGAGACGGCCGCAGCGAGGACGCTGCTCCCGTCGAGGGCCGACGCGGCGACGGAGAAAGAGGACCCGAAGCCTCCGGAGCTCTGCAGTCCGCGCGCCCAGGCGAGCTGGCTGTCCCGGCGGAAGCGCGCGAGGAAGCTCTCCGTCTGGTTCGGGGCGCCGGCCACGAGCGACGTTTCGTTCGGCTCGCCCTTGCCGAGCGTGGTCGCGCTCTTGAACGTACCCGACAGGACGAAGGACCCGTCGGCGAACGTTCCGACGCTGAGCCCGCGCTCCTCCGATCCGGAGCCTCCCGTGAGGCTCTCGCCGTCGCCCCCCTTCCCTCCGCCTCCTCCCCCCTGCGGCTCGAGGAGCGTCACGCGTCCGGCGCTCACGTCCTCGGCCGTGGCCTTCCCGTCGGTGGTCCGCGCCTCGATGACGTAGACGCCCGGCGCGAAGCCCGTCGTGTTCCAGGCGACCGTCTGCGTCGCGCCGTTCTGCTCGGGGAGCGCCGCGACGAGGGTCGAAGGATCACCTCCCTTTCCTTCGGGGAGGACGCGCACGCGCGTCGTCGCCACGTCGTCGTCGTCCTCGGCCACGATCTCGATCTCGAAGGAGTCTCCGATCTCGACCTCGACGTCCTCGTCCGGTGCGAGCACGGCCACCGTAGGCGGCAGGTTCGCGGGAGGGTTGCCGGCGCCGCCGGCGGCCTTCGGGTGGCAGTGGCCTCGGGAGCACCCTGGGGCGGCGAGGAGCGGGAGAGCGAGGAGGAGAGGAAGGAGTCTCGGGAACGCGGAGAGGGTCGGCATCGCGGCGGGGGAACGGAGCGGCACGATCGCCGCCGGAGAGCGAGACACCGCACCTCGCCGACGTGGACCGCGAATCTCCGCTTCGACCGACTCCCCGCGCTAAGCCGTCCGGCGCGGGGCCCGCTCCCGCGGCGCAGGCTTCTACAGCATCCCGATGAAGAGCGTTGCGATCCCGAGGAAGCTGAAGAACCCCACGACGTCGGTGACGGTCGTCAGCACGATCGACGACGACTGCGCCGGGTCCTGCCGCAGCGCCGTGAGGAGCATCGGAATGGCCGCGCCGGAGAGGCCTGCCGAGAGCATCGAGAGCACCATCGAGAGGCCGATCACGAGCGCGAGGCCCTTGGAGCCGCTCCAGACGTAGACGCCGGCGGACGTGGTGATCGCCACGGCGACGCCGTTCAGGAACGCGACGCGCACCTCCTTGCCGCACACGCGGAGCCACTGGCGCGCGCGGATCTCGCGGAGCGCGAGCCCGCGCATGGTGACGGCCAGGGCCTGCGCCCCCGTGTTCCCCGACTGGCCGGCGACGACGGGCAGCAGGACGGCGAGCGCCGTGAACTTCGCGATGGTCCCCTCGAAGACTCCCACGACGGAGGCGGCGAGGAAGGCCGTGAGCAGGTTCACCTGGAGCCAGGGGAGCCGCTTCCGCACGGCGAAGGTCACGGGCGAGAGCGCGCGCTCGTCGCGGCTCGCGCCCACCATCGTCTGGATGTCGGCGCTCGCCTCCTCGAGGACGGCCGCCACGAGCGCGCCGTGCCGGAGGACGCCGACGAGGCGGTTGTCGAATTCGACGACGGCGACGGCGCGGATGCGGCCGCCGCCGAGGGTCTCGACGACCTCGTCGCGCGCCGCCGTCACCGGCACCGTGGCGACGCCCGGCCGCACGTGGGCCGCGAGGGAGTCGGTCCGCGCGAGGATCGCGA
Organism: uncultured Planctomycetales bacterium; assembly: GCA_964545855.1. Classification (GTDB taxonomy): domain Bacteria; phylum Planctomycetota; class UBA1135; order UBA1135; family JACQFD01; genus CAZJHD01. Next base: position 85,266 of record CAZJHD010000015.1, on the reverse strand, counting down.
GCTCCGCGAGGGGCACCTCGCCGAGGAGCCGTCCTTCGGCGTCGACGACGAAGAGCTCCTGCAGCCCGGCGCGGCGTGCGCGGCGGAGGCGCTGCAGCGCCTCGCCGGCCGTCGTCTCGGGGCGCAGCGCGAGCGGCCGCGGATCCATGAGCGCGCCCGCCGAGTCGGGCGGGTGCTGCAGCATCTCTGCGAGGTCGCGCCGCGCGCTCTCGGAGACGCGCGCGAGCCGCTCCGCGCGAGCCGGCTCCTCGAGCCGGGAGAGCAGCGCCGAGGCGCGCGCCGGCTCGAGCTTCTCCAGCGCCTTGCCCGCCGCCTCCGGCTCGAGACGCTCCAGCACGCTCGCGGCGAGGTCGGCGCTCAGCTGGTCGAGCACGGAGGCCGCCGCCGCCGTCGGCAGGCCGCGCACGACGCCGACCACCTCGGTCACGCGCGCGCGCTCCAGGTGCTGCGCCGCCTCCTCGGGGTGCTGTCGCAGGAACCCCTGGGCGAGCGCGGCGAGCGCGGAGTCGTCCCTACGCGCCATGAAGCGGCTCCTTCCCGGCCGCGGGCGCCGACACGACGCGCCGCGGCTCGAGCGCGCCGCGCAGGAGCGTCGCCACGGCGGCCCAGTAGAGCTCCAGGATCTGCAGCGAGATCGGAGCCGTGGGCGGCGTGGCGCGGTCTCCCATCTGGTGGCGGAGCGACTGCAGCGTCTCGTAGCGCAGCACGCCGAGGAGCGTGCCGCCCTCGTCCACGACGGGGAGCGCGAAGAGTTCGTCCCAGCCCGGGTGCGCGAGGATCTCCGCGCGGACGGAGCGCGCGGGGATACGACGGACCTCCGTGCGCATCAGGCTCGTGACGGCGGCCCGGGGCGACGCCGCGAGGAGCTCGCGCAGCGTGAGGACGCCGACGAGCCGGTCGTCGCGGTCGACGACGTAGAGGTAGTAGCGGAGGTGCTCGGGCCTGCGCCGCACGCGGCGGCGCGCCTCGGCGACGGTGAGATCGGCGGGGAGGCTCACCACCTGGGGATTCATGAGCGCGCCCGCCGTGTGCTCGGCGTGCGCGAGCAGGCGATGCAGGGGGACCGCCACGTCCTCGGGCGCCGACGCGAGGAGCGTCTCGCGGGCCGCCGCCGGCATCCGCCGCACGGCGCTCGCGAGCGCGTCGAGCGGCATCGCCTCCAGGACGTCGGCGAGGTCGTCCCTCGAGAAGGCAGCGAGGCACGCGGCGCGCCGCTCCATGTCCATGTGCCGGAGCGCCTCGCTCGCGACGCGCGGCGGCACGCGGGAGAGAGCGAGGGCGGCGTTCGCCGGCGCGAGGCGCTCCAGGAGATCGGCGGCCTCGTGGGGATGCTCCTCCACGTAGACGGAGGCGAGCAGCTCGACGAGCCTCATCGCGGAGTCTCCTCGAGCAGCACGGAGATCTCCTCCGAGAACGTCTTCGCGGGCACCACGGCGCGCCCTTCGGCGGTCTCCAGGACGACGGCCGTCGACGTGAACTCCGTGACGGTTCCCTCGACGGCTCCGACGCGCACGCGCTGGCCGACGCGGTAGATCCGCGAGACGTGGTGGACCGCGAGGATGTTGCCCACCTCCCCGCGGGCGCCGAGGCCGAAGGCGAGGGCGGCGCCGCCCACGAGCGCGCCGGCCACCACGCTCACGACGGAGACGAGTACCGTGCTCTCGATGCCGAGCTGATCGAGGGCGATCACGACCGCCAGCACGACGACGACGGCGCGGACGGCCTGGCCGAGGACTCCCGCGTGGACGAGCTTCGCCGAGGTGGCGGCCGCCGTCGCGGCGGCGCGCGCGCCGTTGCCGAGGAGCACGCCGACCACGAGCACCACGGCGGCGGCGGCGACGGTCGGCAGGTAGCGCGCGAGGAGCGCGAGCCCGTCGTGCACGACGCCGAGCCCGAGGGTCTCTCCCGCGGCGGCGAGGAAGAAGACCACGACGATCCAGAACACCGTCGTGGCGGCGACGTTCGTGAGGATGCGCGCGGCGCCGCTCGTGTCCGCTTCGGCGCCGAGCCCGCGTCCCGCGAGCCATCGCGGCATGCGCCCGAGCGCGCGCCTCGTGAGTCCGCGGAGGAGCCACGCCACGAGGAGGCCGCCGGCCACGAGCGCGAGGGCGGCCACCAGGTCGGGCAGGTGGTCGACGATCCATCGCCACGCGGCCTCCGCGGTGCGGACGAGTCCGTCGGTCCACTGCTGGGCGAGCATCGAGTCCTCCCCGGAGCGGTGCGCGGGGAGAGCTTCGCGCGCGCGGGGAGGCGGAGTCTACCGAGCGCGCGGCTCGGCTCGACGCCGATCGCGCGGGAGGCGCAGGGTCACGAGGACGGCAGCCTGTCCCCGTCGGATTCGGCCTCCGGCAGGGCCCGAGATTCTGAACAGGTCGCCGGCACTCTTGACGCAAATCTGCCGACGATGTTGACACGTGCGCTGCGCCCCCCCCGAGGGCTCGCGGTCCCTCGTCGACGAAGGCGTGCGCGTGATGCCGTGGAAGGCGTTCCTCCGGGATCTCTGGTCCGACGAGATCCTGCGCTGAGGGAGCGTCGCCGAGAGCCGGTCGCGGGCTGCGCCCACGCCCCAACGGCTCGTTCCGAGAATCGTCGTGCGGCGGGCGCAGGCGCGAGAGCAGAAGCTCAGGGCGCGAGGATCGTCAGTGCGAGACCCTGCGACGTGCTGAGGTCGTGGGGCGGGAGCGAGCAGCTCGTCCAGGACCAGAGCGCCTGCACGTAGTAGGTCTTCCCGAGGAGACTCGCTCGAGTCGGGATTCCGCTGCCGACGGTCCTTCCGTTGCCGAGCGCGTCGCTCGGGAAGTCGAAGGCCGCGATTTCGGTCGCGGCTCGAAGATCGACGTGGAGCAGGACGCCGAGTCCGGTGTCGGTTCCGTCGAGATCCTGGACATCCGTCACGAGGCACGTCCCGACGCTCGAGGGAGGAGCGTTGTCGCACGTGAAGACGAAGTGCGGCGAGCCGAGCATCGGAGCATGGTTCACGCCGAGCGTGTGCGTGCCGACGCAGCCGGGGGATCCCGCTCCGTAGGAGAGAGCGCCGGGCTGATTGGCGAGATCGAAGACGAACGCGGCGCCGGAATCGGACGCGTCGTCGTTGAACGGATCGCCGTCCACGGAGGAAGCGTTCCCGTCTTCATTGATGGCACTGGAGGCGACCACGTCTCCGGAGACCGAGGCCGACCTGCCGAACCAGTCGCCCGCCCCTGTGTTCGAGGCCTTCAGGTAGGCCTGCTGGCTCCAGGCCGTGCCGATCCGGCGGAACACGTAGGCGGCGCCGGACGCGAGAGCCGCGTTGCTCGTCTGATCTCCCTGCACCCCGGTCGCGCCGCTGTCCTCGAGAAAGGCTCCGATCACGATCGTGTCCGCGGAGATCGAGACCGTGGATCCGAAGGAGTCGGCGAGCTGTGTGTTCGAGCTCTTCAGATAGGCCTGCTGACTCCAGACCGTGCCCGTGCGCACGAAGACATAGGCCGCTCCGGACTCCGTAGCGGCGTTGTTGAGCTGGTCTCCGTTCACTCCGGTGGCGTTGCTGTCCTCGCCGTGTGCTCCGACGACGATGGTGTCGCCCGAGATCGAGACCGATCGCCCGAACAGGTCGAAGAAGCCCGTGTTCGATGCTTTCAGATACGCCTGCTGGCTCCACGCCGAGCCGTTTCGCACGAAGACGTAGGCAGCCCCCGTGTCGCCGCCGCTGTTGTTCGACTGGTCTCCGTTCACTCCGGTGGCGTTGCTGTCCTCGTTCGTCGCTCCGACCACGAGGGTGTCCCCCGAGATCGCCACTTCGGTGCCGAACCGATCGGACACGCCCGTGTTCGACGCCTTGAGGTAGGCCAGCTGGGTCCAGGCCGTGCCCGTGCGCACGAAGACGTAGGCGGCGCCGGAGTCGAAGCCCGAGTTGTTGGCCTGATCTCCGTTCACTCCCGTCGCGTTGCTGTCCTCCTCATGGGCTCCGACGACGATGGTGTCTCCGGACACCGCCACGGAGACCCCGAAGTAGTCGAATGCCGCCGCGTTCGAGGCCTTGAGGTACGCCTGCTGGCTCCAGGTCGTGCCGTTCCGCACGAACACGTAGGCGGCGCCGGACTGAGGAGCGGCGTTGCTGCTCTGATTCCCGTTCACCCCTGTGGCGTTGCTGTCCTCGAGGGGCACTCCCACGACGAGCGTGTCGCCCGAGAGGGCGACCGAGTGCCCGAACTGATCGTTCAAGCCGGCGTTCGAAGCCTTGAGGTACGCCTGCTGGCTCCACGTCGATCCCGTCCGCACGAAGACGTAGACCGCTCCGGCACTCGGCGTGTTCGAGCCACCTTGGTGGACGCCACCTCCCGTGGCGTCGCCGTCCTCGTTCACCGCCGCGACGGCGACGGTCTCACCGGAGACCGCGACCGCGAATCCGAAGGCGTCGTTCGTGAAGGAATTCGAGGCCTTCAGATAGGCCTGCTGCGCGATGGCCTGGAGCGCGAGAGGATCGGGCGCGCGGGGCTCGACGACGGAGAGCGGTTGCCGGTCGTGCGCGATCGGAAGCGGCGCCGCCCGAGCCATCGCGGGGTCCTCGCCCCACGGCGTTGCCATCAGGACGCACGAGAGCAGTCCAGCTCCGATCGGATACGGCAAGGACGTGCGCATGATGGTGAAGCCCTCTCTGGTCGCGAGACAGAGCGCGCGAGGCGAGGAAGCGATCGGTTGAGGGCACGTCGTGCCGAGAGAGATCCGATCGTCTGGACGTCCTCGCTGCGCGCGGAATCGTCGCGGCCCGATCATCCTCTCTCCCGCTCCGAGAATCCGGCAAGGGCTTAGCAGGCTGCTGAGAAACTCATTCGGGCTGCGCGCGGTCCTCGTCGCCGATCTCATCGTCGCGCCGTCCTCGACGTATCTCCTTGGATACGCCTGCGGCGTCGCTCCTCGACGTCGACGACGATTCCTCGCGCTCGCCGTCGAAGCAGCTTCTCAGCAGCCTGCTAGCGCTCCGAACGATCGCGCGGGCCGACGCGAACAGCGCCCCGACCTGTCCGCGGCCCGCGCGCGGCGGGCGTACGTGACGTCGGTTCCCCCGATCCGCCTCAGATCCTCTCGAAGAACCACCAGAGCCCGAGCGCCGTCACGATCGCGGAGCCGGCCTGGCGCAAGCGCAGCGGAGCGAGGAAGGGATCCTCCTCCGATCGGCGATGCAGGAAGCGGAGACCGGCCACGAGGAGCACGACGATCGCCACCTGCCCCACTTCCACGCCCACGTTGAAGGAGAAGAGCGCCATCGCCTTCGCTCTCTCGTTCACGAGCGACTGCCCGAGGAAGCCGGCGAAGCCGAGTCCGTGGACGAGGCCGAAGACGAAGGCCTCGATCCAACGCGGGCGGACGAGCTTCGGGTGGAGCAGGTTGTCGGCGCCGACGAAGGCGATGGAGAGGGCGATCGTCGCCTCGACGACGCTCGCGTAGGCCGAGACGTCGACGACGCGGAGCGCCGCGAGCGCGAGCGAGACGGAGTGCGCCGCCGTGAAGGCCGTCACCACCGCGAGGAGGGCGCGGAGGCTCCGCGCCGAGAGGAGCAGCGCGATCACGAAGGCGATGTGGTCGAAGCCGCCGAGGATGTGGCCGACTCCGAGCCGGAGGAACGCGAGGAACGCGCCGCGTCCCTCGGGATCCGAGCGCACGCGCGGCGTGCGCGCATCGATCGCGAAGCCCTCGGGCTCGTGGCCGTCCCACTCGACGGTGCAGAGGTCGATGTGCGCCGGGCTCGTCGCGTGGAACAGCGAGACCTCCACGACGACGTCGCGGATCGGCTCGGGAGACGGGTATCGCAGCTCGACGTCGACGGCGCCGGCGCGCGCGCCGATGCCGAGCGTGCTGTCCCCCGTGAGATGGCGCACGGCGACGGGCTCGGCGACGAGGCGACGGCCGCCCTCCATCGCGCGGTCGGTGCCCGTCGTGAGCCGGAAGTGCTCGGCGACGTAGGCGAGGATCGCGTCGCGCCGCCCCGCCACCTCGGCGGCGTCCACGGCCTCGTCGCGGTTCGCGTCGAGGTCGGGGATCACCTCCAGCAGCGACATCACCTGGCAGCGCACGGTGACGTCGATTCCGCCGGTGTGGACCCGCACGCGCGAGCTGCTGAGCGAATCGGGGTGCGGGGTCGCCGCGAGGAATGCGGCGAGGAGGAATGCGCGCACGCGCGGTCAGCGCGCCATCAGGAGGCCGCGCGCTGGACTGCCCGCGGCCGAAGTGCTCCGCCTTGCGAGCGCGAGGCAGCGGCGCACAGCTCGGACGACTTCTGCCACGGGCCGTGGAGGCTCATCCGTTCCAGGTGATCCCGCACAGATACACCGGGTGGATCACGAACTCGTCGAAGATCGTGCAGCTCGGAGTGTTCCCCATCGCCTGCGCGGCGCCGAGGATCGTCGTGAGGATCGACGGCGGGAGCTGGAGCACGTGCTCGTTCGGGTGCTGCTCCGTTCCCCAGGCGAAGGACTGTCCCGGCACGGCGCCCATCTCGATGTGGCAGCCGAGCACCCACTCGACGGGATGCGTCGCCGCGAAGGTCGCGAGCCGCCGGAGGCTCGCGACGAAGACGGGCCAGTCGAGAGGGCTGAAGACGAAGAGGTGCCCCGGGTAGACGATGTCGCCCGTCAGCAGCAGATGGGTCATCCGGTCGTAGACCGAGATGCTCGCGGCCTGGTGGCCCGGGGATCCGAGCACGTCGAGGACGCGATTTCCGAGGTCCATCGTCACCATGTCCTTCGGGAAGTCCTGGAAGCCCCAGTACTCCGTCACGTCGCTCACGCCGAGCCCGACGATCGTCTCGACGCCCGGCTTCCCGACGAAGCTCGGGTCTCCCTGGACGTGGTCGATGTGGCTGTGGGTGTGCGCGACGATCAGGGGAATCGACTCCTTCCCGTGCCTGCGCAGCCAGTGCTCGATGACCTTGTTCACCGTGGCGTAGACGTCGAGACCCTGCTTCGCCCCCGTGTCCAGGAGGAGCGCCTTCTCCTCACCGAAGAGCAGGAAGAGGAACGGCGCCTCGAAGGTCATGCGCTTCGACTGGCGCAGGATGTAGAGGTCTTCGTTGTAGGCGTGGATCTGCCAGCGCGGCTCGCTGGCATCGACGCCGTCGATCCACTTCTCGGGGAAGGTGCCCGTCTGCTCGGGACGCGAGGCGTCGCGGAGGCTCGCGATCGACTCCGCCAGGGACGCCGCCGCCGGCGGCGCCGCCTCGATCGATCGGTAGGCGGCGCAGGCGACGAGAGTCGCGAAGGCGAGGGCGAGGAGCGGGCGCGACGTCACGGGTGGATCCTCCGGCGCGCGCGAGAACGAATGCACGCCATCGCCATGCGACTCGACGCTGCAGCGCGCGTCAAGGCGATTGGCCTACTTCGCGCCGAGCCTGCTCCAGCGGTTCGCGAGATCCTTCGGGAAGTTCCCCTGCGCGACGACGGCGTGCCGGCCGTTCGCGCCGACGCGCGTCACGACCCAGTCGGTCGTCCCGTGCTGGAAGTCGTGGATCCCCGAGAGCGCATCGGCGCTCGCCGATGCGTAGGCGACGACGGGCCGCGACGGATCGAAGGGGCTCCGCCAGCAGGCGACGAGCGCGAGCCCCTCGCCCTCGAAGACGCGCGCGCCGACGCGCAGCCGCTTCGCCTCGAAGCTCCAGCCGGCATCCTCCGCGATGCGCGCGAGCAGCGGGTTCGTGTCGGGCGAGCCGTAGAGGACGAGGGGGCGTCCGGCCGCGCGCTCGGGCGCGACCTCCGGCGCGCTCGCTCGCTCGGCGCCCTTCTTCTCGAAAACGAGGCCGAAGACGCGGTCGAGATAGCCGGCGGCCGGCGCCGGCAGCGGATCGGGACGCACGACGAGGAGGCGCCCCGGCGCCGTGAAGACGGCGTTGATCGGTCCGCGGAAGGGAAGGACCTGCTTCGTCCAGTCGATCTTCGCGGCCTCGCGGAACGCGGCGACGACGACCGGCATGTGGTCCTCGAAGCGCTTCGACGCCGGCGGGTGGGCGCGGAATCGGCGCAGCGCGTCGACGATCGGAGCGGTCCAGAGGAACGCGCGGCTCTCCTCGTCGCCGAGCGCCGAGGCGGCCGCCGACTCGCCGCGTCGCTCGAGCGCGTGGAGGACGACGCAGGCGCGCACGAGCGACTCGCAGAGGACGATGCGCGCGTCCGTGTAGGCCTGCTGGCGCATGGCCGCCTCCACCTGGCCGAAGAGCGCCGCGCCCGCCTCGCCGAGCTCCGCCATGCGCGCGCCGACGATCGGATTCACGTAGGAGTGCGCCGCTTCGTGCACGAGCAGCCCGAGGAACCAGGGTCCGAGGACGGGGCGACCCGAAGCGTCGAAGCGATCGACGCCCAGGATCTGGTAGAGCGACTCGGCGCCGTCGGGAAGCGTCGCGCGCACGCCGAAGCTCGATCCTCCGTGCAGCAGCCCCGGCACGAGCGTGAACCGCGCGCCGGGCCGCGGGCCGAAGAGGCCGTCGAACCAGCCGGCCACGTCGTCCTGCCTCGCAGCCTCGCGGTAGACGGCCTCGACGCCGTCGTAGAACGCACGCTGGGAGGCGAAGAACTCGAAGAAGCCGGATTCCCTCGCGAAGTCGCGGAGGTCGGCGAGGAACGCCGGCACGTCGGCGTTCCGCCAGCGCGGCTCCAGCGTCTCGGGGAACGGGTCGAGCGGCACGAGCGGCGCGAGCGCGGCGTCCGGCGAGAGATGCACCGCGAGGCTCTGCGGCGCGTCGAAGGAGATGCTCGATTCGCGCCGGAGCGCGATCGCGCGCCGAACGGCGGCGTGCTCGGCGAAGCGTCCGAAGTGCGCGTCGACGGCGCGCAGGTAGGCGCTCTCGGCGCCGGCGGTGTACGGCGGGGACTTCGCGAGCCGCATCACGACGGCGAGGAGCTCGACGCGCGGATCGACCCGGATCTCGATGCGGTCGGCGGGGGCGGCGCGGGCTGCGGGCTCCTGCGGCGCCGGCTGGAGGAGGAGCGCGCCGAGGAAGGGGAGGAGCGTCATGGAGGTCTCGGGCGCGGCGACGTCTCGAGGACGGCGACTCGGCGCACCAGTGTGCCCGCGACGCGGGCCGAGGCCCACTCCCGCGGTGCTACTGCACGAGCGTCATCGCCACGCCTCCCGAGGCCGTGAGACCCGCGGCGCCGCAGGGGTCGAGCCAGAGCGTCTGGCCGTAGAAGGTCCTGCCGGCGAGCGCTGGCGCGGACGGGAGCGCCGTCACGACGAGAGAGGCGCCGAAGGAGTCGGACGCGACGGACAGCGAGGCCGCGATCACGGAGGGGTCGACGAGCAGCGTGATTCCCGCGACGGCGAGATCGAAGGGAGCGTCGGACACGGCGATGACGCCGAATCCCGAGATGGGGCCGTTCACGCCCGCGAGCTCGTAGGCCGGATCGCCCAGGTGCAGCGGGCCTTGCGGCTCGAGCGTCGGCACGCCGATGCATCCCGCGGTGCCCGCGCCGTAGGGCTGCACCGATCGCCAGACGCGCAGGCGCAGCTGCGCCGCTCCGAAGGTGAGGTTCGGAATCGTCACGAGCCCGTCGGCGCCGGTGACCACGGAGCCCGACGCCACGAGCGCGCCCGTCGACGCGTTCGAGAGCGACCAGGGAAGCGGCTCCAGCGGATCGGGGGTGAAGGCCTGCGGCCGTCGGATCGTCACGCTCGCCGTCGCCGAGAGCACGGGAGGGATGTCGTTCGCGAAGGTCGACGAGGTGACGAGGCCGAGGCTCACGGCCCACTCGTCCGCCGTGTCGACCATCGTCGGCGTGTTCCAGTCGAAGTAGCCGCCCCACGTGCCCCAGGGATCGCCGTTGGCCGGAATCACGGCGTCGCCCGGGTCGGGCTGAGCCCCCGCCAGGACGAGATCGTGATCGACGTCGTGGAGTGCCGGGAACGAGCGGTCGGCGCGGTACTGCGTGAGCGCGGACACCGAGTGGCGCGGCGAGGTCACCCAGTGGTGGCCGGCCCAGCCTGCCGGGCTTCCGGCCGTGTGGCCGCGGGCATCCCAGTAGAGATGCGCGCCCCAGCGGAGCGCGTTCACGGCGTCGTAGAGCGGCGGCTTCTCGAGCCACGGCACGCTCGCGTCCTGCGTGCCGTCCACGATCCGCAGGAAGGGGAGGTGTGCGACGGAGACCTCCGTCGCGAGCGAGTAGAAGTCGAAGTAGCCGGGGCCGAGCGACGTCGCGAGGTTCTGCGCGGCGGAACCGAAGAACGAGTACGCGAGAGGGTCGTCGGGCGCGATGGAAGGCAGCACGAAGGCGAGTCCGGACGCGATGCGTCCGGGATGGCTGCGCGCGAGCTCGCCGACGCCGAGTCCGCCGTTGCTGAGACCTCCGACCGAGATGCGCATCGTGTCGACGCCCTGATTGGCGACGAGCCAGTCGAAGATCCAGATCAGCAGGCGCTGGGTGTAGTTCACGATCACTTCGTCGGCGGGCGGCGGCACGTCGCTCGGCGCGAAGCGGTCCCAGCGGCGCGCGTAGCCGAACCATCGCGTGATGATCGGCATCACCTGGGACGCCGCGCTCGAGCCGATGCGGCGGAAGACGTTGTCGTCGACCGTCACGTAGAGGCCGTTCTGCACGTGCAGATCGATCAGCTTCGTCGCGCTCGTGGAGGGGCGGTAGCGCCAGTAGTTCCCGCCGCCGCCGTGGAGGAATACGACCGCCGGCATCGGCGCCGGAGGCAGCCCGATCGTCGGCTCGAAGACGGCGAAGAGGTGCGCGATGCCGTTCGTCGAGGCGTTGCCGAGGATCGGGAAGCCCGGGAGACCCGAGGTCTCGTCCTCCGCACCTTCGACCCACAGTGCGTACACCGTGTAGGGGTGGCCGCCGTCGATCCCGAATGCCTGCGGGTGCGGGCGCGGCGTGCCGGGGAGCGGCGCGACGGGCCCGACGGTCGCGCCCGCCGGCGGGATCACCGTCCCGTTCTGCACGACGGCGAAGTACTCCGCCGCGGGACCGTGCGGCGTGTACGCGAGAACGTGCTCGTTCGCGGCGAGGACGTAGGGCGTCGCGGCAGCCGTCCCGTCGGGGATCCGCCAGGTCGCCCCCGGCGTCGAGAACTGCAGCCTCGCCGCTTTCCCGTCCTGCGGGTAGATGCGTCCCGTGAGCGTCGCGAGCGAGACGTCCGTGATGGGCGCCGTGCTCCGGTAGACCTCGAAGTGATCGAGGCCTCCGAGCGCCGCCGTCTCCTCCCACACGATCCAGGTCTGACCGTGCTCGCTCCAGGCGCGGAGGTTCGCCTGGCCGAGCGTGGAGGAAGAGAGGAGGGCGACGACGACGAGGGAGAGAGCGAGTCGCATGGCGGCGGGGGAAGAAGAGCCTTCGGGACGGCGAGCACTCCGAGGACGGATCCCGAGAGCGGGTTCCATCACTCGAAACGGAGCCTGGCGCCGATTCCTCCACGCGCGCCCCGTCGCCGCCCCGGTCCGTAGACTCGGCGCACGATGTCCGCGACCGAGGAGCCCCGCACGCTGGCCGATCTCGCCCGCCTCCAGGCGCGCGCGCGCGGATCTGCGCCCGCGGTGCTCTTCCGCGACCGAATGCTCACGTTCGCCGCGCTCGACGCGGAATCGAGCCGCGTGGCGCGGGCGCTCCTTGCGGAAGGGATCACCCCCGGCGCGCGTGTCGCCGTGCTCGACAAGGACTCGGAGCGGACCTTCGGCCTCGTCCTCGGAGTCGCGAAGGCGCGCGCCGTCGTGCTCGGCGTGAACTGGCGGCTCACGGCGCCGGAGATCCGCTTCGTGCTCGAGGACGGCGAGGCGGAGATCCTCGTCACGGGGCCGGAGCTGCTCCCGAAGGCGCGCGAGGCGGCGCGCGGCCTCGCGGGGATCCGCCGGATCGTGCTCACGTCGGGGAGCGCGCCGGAGACGACGGGCTTCGACGCGTGGCTCGCGCCCCACGCGCCCGACGATCCTGGTCTCGCGCCCGAACCCGAGGAGGTCGCCGTGCAGATGTACACGAGCGGCACGACGGGTCGGCCGAAGGGCGTGATGCTCGCGCACCGGAGCTTCTTCGCGGTCGTGCGCTCGATGCGCGCGCACGGCGATGCGTGGATCGGCTGGAGCGACCGCGACGTGGCGCTCCACAACATCCCCGCGTTCCACATCGGCGGGCTCTGGTGGGCCGTGACGGCGCTCGCCGCCGGCGCGCGGCTCGTCGTGATGGACGCCTTCGTCGGCTGGCACGCGCTCGAGCTGATCGCGCGCCATCGCGTGACCAAGATGTGCGCCGTGCCGGCGATGCTGCAGATGATGCTCGCCGAGCCGACGGCGAAGACGGCCGACCTCTCGTCCCTCACGCACGTCGTCTACGGCGGCTCGCCGATCCCGACGCCGCTCCTGCGCGCGGCGATGGAACGCTTCGGATGCGGCTTCGCGCAGATCTACGGTCTCACGGAGACCGGGAACACGGCCGTGTGCCTGCGCCCCGACGACCACCGCGCGCCCCGCGAGGAGCTGCTGCGCGCCGCGGGGAGGCCCTACCCCGGCGTGCGCGTCGAGGTGATCGACGCGCAGGGCCGCGCGCTGCCGCCGCGCGCCGTCGGCGAGATCAGGATCCACTCGCCGGCCAACATGCTCGGCTACTGGAAGCGGCCCGACGCCACGGCGGAGACGCTGCGCGACGGGTGGGTCCACACCGGCGACGCGGGCTTCCTCGACGAGGAGGGCTTCCTGTTCGTCTCCGACCGCGTGAAGGACATGATCTGCACGGCGGGAGAGAACGTGTATCCCGCGGAGATCGAGAGCGTGCTCTGCGGCCATCCGGCCGTCGCCGAGGCGGCCGTGATCGGCATCCCCGACGAACGCTGGGGCGAGCAGGTGAAGGCGCTCCTCGTCCTGAAGCCCGGCGCGAAGGCGACGGCGCGCGAGCTCCTCGCCTTCGCGCGGCCGCAGCTCGCCGACTTCAAGCTGCCGCGGTCCTTCGACTTCGTCGACGCGCTCCCGCGCACGCCGAGCGGGAAGATCCAGAAGTCGAAGCTCCGCGCGCCCTACTGGGAGGGGCGAGAGCGGAGCGTCAACTGAGGACGACGCGGCCGCCGGAGAATGCGAGCGAGCCGAGCGCCGTCGCGCCGTTCGCGGCGACGGACACCAGGACGGCGCGCTTCCAGGAGAGGCCGGCGACGCCGCGCTGGAGCGCGGCCTCCGCCGCCGTCACGGCCACTTCCACGAGAACGAAGGGCACGGCCGACGCGCGCAGCGCCGCGAGGAGCAGCCAGGCGGCGGGATGGGTGAGGAGATTCCCACAGACCGACGTCGCGATCGCGAACCGCCGCGAGCCGTAGCCCGCGGCGAGCGCGGTGACCAGGGCCTCGACGAGGAGCGTCGCTCCGAGCAGCTGCAGGTACCCGCCGAGATCCTCCACGGGACACTACGCCGTCGCACTGCCCGAACGCGTCGTGCCGCGCCGCCGCCAGCGCGCGACGAGGAGGAGCCCCGCGACTCCGATCGCCGCGAGGCCGAGCAGCCAGGGCAGCAGCGCCGACAGCGAGAGTTCCACGCCTCCCGGTCCGAATCGGGTCTCGCCGGCGAGCACGAACCGCGGCTTCCCTCCCTCGGAGCCTTCGACTCGGTAGGTCGTGAGCACGCGCGCGAGCGGGCTCAGCGCCGGCGCCGACGCGACTTCGGCGAAGGGCCCCATCAGAACGCATTCGGGCGGGAACGACTCGGGCGCGAATCGATCGGGGACTTCCGCGCCCCGCGGCAGGCCGTAGAGGCGCGTCCCGTACTTCGACGAGAAGCGGAAGGGGACACCAGGCTCGACGGGCACCACGCCGGCGAAGCCCGGGTACGGAGCGGCCACGAGCTGCAGGTCTTCGAGAGCCGGATCCGCGAGCACCACGATCTCGTGGACCACCGACCTGTGGCCCGGCGGCAGGAGGTCGGCGAGACCGGCCGCGCCGGCCGCGGGCGCGGCGGCCGCGGCGAGAAGGCCGGACAGCAGGGGAATCGCGAGGTGCTCCCTTCTCACTTCCGCGACGCTTTCTCGGACCAGTCGGCCAAGTACTCGCGCAGCTTCTCGACGAGCTGCGCCGCCTTGCTCGTCTCGAGCAGCCGCAGCTCGATCGTGCAGTTGGCGCCCTGGATCGGCATCCACTCCGCGTCGCGGAACTCGAGCTCGTAGGCCGGCGCCACGAGGTAGCGCGTGTCGTCGGAGTGCGCCGCCGGGTAGTTGGCGCGTGCGTGCTCCGGCGCGTCGGCGTCGAGGAGCGCCTCCGTCTCGATGGGCCAGACGTTGCGCACGCCGGCGCTCACGACGCGCTCCTGGCGGCCGAGCTGCGGGTCGTTCCAGACGAAGCGGATCGCCACGCCCACGCGGAGCGCGAACTCCTCGCGGATGCGTTCGGCGAGCCGGTCCGCGAGGCCGGTGCGCAGCGTGCGGATCTTCTCGATCACCGGGCTCGTCTCGGAGCCGTTCGGCCGGCTCGTCGTCCGAAGCTCGTCGAGCCGCTCGAGGACCTCGTCCCATCGCGGCAGCGCCGCCAGGGAGAAGAAGACGCGCAGACGCCCGCCTTCCACCCGCAGGTCGCGGCCGTCCTTCGAGGAGCGGAGGTCGAGATCGACCTGATGCGTCGTGAGCTGGACGAACCGGCGCCCGTTGCTCTCGAGCCAGCCGTCGACGGACGCCCCATCGCCCGCGGCGCCCGCCGGGATCCGGTACTCGTCGCTCGAGCTCGCGAGCTGCGCGAGGAAGCCGGCCCACAGCTTCGCGCCGAAGGGGAAGTCGTCGCGCTCGCCGAACCGGAAGCGGACGCGCTCCCAGAGCGACGGATCGACGGGCGCCGAGGGGCTGGGCGACGGCAGGCCGTCGCTCGGCACGAGGACGACGCGGCGCAGCACGTAGCTCCCGACCGTTCCGCTCGGGACGCCCACCGTCTCGGCGGCGCCGACGAGGCTCACGTCGGCCTCGAGGTCTCCTTGCAGGCTGGCGAGCTTCCGGTCGGCGATGCGCGCCGCGATCTTCGCCGCCTGCGCGAGGAGCTTGTCGGAGAAGCCCGCGCCGATCGCGGCGGGGATCGCGGCGGGCGTCGCCGCCGCGCCGAGGTGCATGGCCGCGCGCGCCTCGGCGCCCGCATCCGTGGGCGCGGCCGAGACCACGTCGCGGTCGGCCGCCCGCGACACGACGAGCCGATCCGCGCCGAGCCGGATGCCCGTGTTCGGCATCACGTGGCGCCGCGAGCCGCAGGCGACGAGGGCCAGCGCCATCGACAGCACGACGAACACATGCGTGCGATTCCTTCTCATGGGCGGAGGGTAGCCAAGTAGTGCGCCGCGGGGCACCCCTTGCTCCGCGACCGGCGCACGAGCGGCGGTCCCTGTTCGGGGCGCGCATGCGACGCCAGACTCGGCCGCGCTCCATGGATTCTCCCTCCGAGTTCGCCGTCCGCGTCGCCGGCCTCGTGAAGCGCTACGGCGACTTCACGGCCGTCGACGGCATCGACCTCGACGTGCGTCGAGGAGAGTGCTTCGGTCTGCTTGGGCCCAACGGCGCGGGGAAGACGACGACCGTCGAGGTGCTGATCGGCCTGCTGCCGTCCGACGGCGGCGACGTCGAGGTGCTCGGCCGCCGCTGGGGGAACGGCGACGACCGCGGGCTCCGCGAGCGTCTCGGCGTGCAGCTCCAGGAGACGGAGTTCTCCGAGAAGCTCACGGTGGAGGAGGTGGTGCGGCTCTTCCGCTCGCTCTACCGCGAGGGACGCGCGCCCGGCGAGGTGATCGACGCGCTCGACCTCGCGCCGAAGCGGGCCGCGCGCGTCGGCACGCTCTCCGGCGGGCAGAAGCAGCGCCTCGCGCTCGCCTGCGCGCTGGTGAGCGACCCCGAGATCCTCTTCCTCGACGAGCCGTCGACGGGTCTCGATCCGCGGGCGCGCACGGAGCTCTGGAGCGTGATCCACGCGTTCCAGGGACGCGGTGGCACCGTGATCCTCACGACCCACTCCATGGAGGAGGCGGCGCGTCTCTGCGACCGCCTGGCGATCGTCGACCGCGGGCGCGTGATCGCGCGCGGCACGCCGCGCGAGCTCGTGGCGTCGCTCGGCGCGCTCGAGGTGATCGAGGTGGAGACGGAGGGCGCGCCCGACGCCGCGGCCCTCGAGGCGCTCCCCGCCGTGCAGGCGACGACGCGCCACGGCGAACGCACCGTGCTCCACGTGTCGGAGCTGCGCGTCGCCCTTCCGGCGGTCCTCGCGGAGCTCGACCGGCAAGGGCGCAAGCTCCTCACCGTGGGGACGCATCAGGCGACGCTCGACGACGTGTTCCTCCGGCTCACGGGGAAGGGGCTCGAGGATGCCTGAGCGTTTCGCCGCCCTCGCGGAGCTCACGAAGGCGCGCTTCCGCGAGTTCTACCGGGAGCCCGAGGCCGTCTTCTGGACCTTCGGCTTCCCCGTGATCCTCGCCGTGGTCCTCGGGCTCGCGTTCCGGAGCCAGCCCGTCGCGCCCGCGCGCGTCGCCGTCGCGCCCGGCGAGCCGGCGTGGCTCCGCGACGCGCTCTCCGCGAGCGAATCCGTCGAGGTGCTTCCCCTCGAAGGAGACGAGGCGGCGCGGAAGCTCCGCACGGGCGCCCTCGATCTCGTCGTGTCGGCCGACGCGGCGAGCGAGACGCCGCGCGTCGTCTACCGCCTCGATCCGACGCGGCCGGAGGCGCGCGCGGCGCAGATCCTCGCCGACGACGTCCTGCAGCGCGCCCTCGGCCGCACCGACGCCGTGGAGTCGGGCCGCGAGGAGGTGACGGAGACGGGGAGCCGCTACGTCGACTTCCTGTTCCCCGGTCTCCTCGGCATCAACGCGATGATGAGCAGCCTCTGGGGCATCGGCTACACGATCGTGCTCCATCGCAAGCGCAAGCTCCTGAAGCGGCTCGCGGCGACGCCGATGCGCACGACGGACCTGCTCCTCTCCTATTTCCTCTCGCGCCTCGTCTTCCTCGTGGCGGAGCTCGGCGCGATCCTCGGCTTCGGCGTTCTCGCCTTCGGGATCGAGGTCCGCGGATCGCTGGCCGCCGTCGGGCTGCTCGGCCTCCTCGGCGCGTCGGCCTTCGGCACGCTCGCGCTCTTCGTCGCGTCGCGCGCCGACACGATCGAGTCGGCGAACGGCTGGCTCAACTTCGTGTCGCTGCCCATGTGGCTCCTCTCGGGGAGCTTCTACTCCTACGAGCGGTTCCCCGAGGTCTTCCACCCGGCGATCCAGGCGCTCCCGCTCACGGCGCTCAACGACGCGCTGCGCGCCGTGATGAACGAGGGCGCGGCCCTCTCGGCCGTGCTGCCGGAGATGGGAGTGCTCGCCGTCTGGACGGCGCTCGGGTTCCTCCTCGGGAAGCGCGCGTTCCGCTGGTAGCGCGGGCGCCGATGGCCGCCGACCCCTGGTTCCCCTTCGCGCGCCCGAGCGCGGACGCGCGCCTTCGGCTCCTCTGCTTCGCGCACGCGGGAGCCGGCGCGTCGACGTTCCGTCTCTGGAGGCAGGGGCTCCCGCCGGAGATCGACGTGCTCGCGGCGCAGCTCCCCGGACGCGAGACGCGCCTGCGCGAGGCGCCGCGCACGCGGCTCGACGCGCTCCTCGAGGAGCTCGTGCCCGCCGTGCTCCCGAGGCTCGACCGTCCCTACGCGATCTACGGCCACAGCCTCGGCGCGCTCGTCGCCTTCGAGCTCGCGCGCGCGCTGCGCCGCCGCGACGCGCCGCTGCCGCGCGTGCTCCTCGTCTCCGGCGCGAACGCGCCCCACGTGCCGCGCCGCGGCCGCGACGCGCACGCGCTGCCCGAGGCCGAGCTCCTGGCCGATCTGCGCCGGCTCGGCGGCACGCCGCCGGAGGTGCTCGCCGACCGTGAGCTCATGCGTCTCCTCGTCCCGATCCTGCGCGCCGACTTCGCGCTCTCCGAGACGCACGCGCACGGCGAGGAGCCTCCCCTCGACGTGCCGATCGTCGCGATCGCGGGAGACCGCGACCCCGCCGTCGACGACCCGGGCCTCGCCGCCTGGCGCGGGCTCGGTGCCCCGACCTCGCGTGTCGAGCGCTTGCCGGGCGACCACTTCACTCTGCTCGCGGAGCCGTCGCGCCTGCTCGCGATCGTGGCGCGCGAGCTGTGGGAGCGCACCTAGTCGGCGGCGCGCACCGCGCGGAACCCGAGGGATCCCGGTCGGATCGTCTTCGTGCGAGGCCAGACGGTGCCGTTGTAGACGACGATGAACGCCTCGCGGTCGTTCGCCTCCGTCGAGGTCCACCAGTAGATGACCTGCGACCGCGGATCCCAGAGCGGCGGCTCCTTGTCGGGAAGACGCTCGTAGCGCGTCGTGCGCGCGGCGGGATCCCACGCGCCGCCCGCATTCGCTCCGTGGCGATGCTGTGATCGCACGGCCTCGTCGACGGTCGGCAGGCGCCAGAGGTCGCGCGGCGCGTCCTCGAGCGCCGTGCCGTCGGGAGAGAGGAATCGGCAGCGGCGCTTCGCCTCCTCCCAGGTGACGCCCTCCCGCGGCCAGCCGGGCCCCTCCGGCGCCCAGAGGAGATCGACGCCGTTCCCCGTCACGCGGCGGAGGCCGCGGTCGCCGTCGTCGATCCGTCCGGCGACGCGGATCGCGGGCTCCACGCCGCTCGCGACGAGCACGAGGATCGGAACGCCGAGCGCGATGCGGGCCGCCCAGCGCTTCGGCCGCGGCCGGCCCCAGCCCCAGCCCGCGCCGAGGATCACGAGGGGCAGCGCGAGGAAGGGGAGGAGCACCGCGAGCGACGCGCCGCGGAAGAACCACAGCACGCCTCCCGCGGCGGCGAGGTGGAGCGCAGCGCCGGCGCGCGGCCACCGCAGCGAGACCACCGAGAGCGCGAGGAAGCCGAACGCCGGAAGGAGGTACTGCCCCAGCATCGAGCCGACGTTCGCGGCGAGGGACTCATGGAACCACCCTTCGTGGAAGGTCTCGACGATTCCCCAGAAGGCCCAAAGGGAGGTGATCGCGGTGGCGACCGCGACGGTGAGCCAGCCCGTGGCGAGACGGATCGCGTCAGCGCGCGAACTCGCCGAGGAGCGGGCGGGACTGCGCACCCTCGGGCCGCTCGCTCAGACCGACGCGTGGCGTCGCCAGCGCTCGAGCTTCGGAATGCTCCGGGTGAAGAGCCAGCCGAGGGGCGCCGGGAAACCCATCTCGCGCATCTTTCCCTTCACGAGATCCTGCATGCCCGCGGCCGTGAGGTCTGGTTGCGTGAACGCGCCGCTGACCCAGCAATGGCTGCAGTAGGTGCGGCTCTTCGTGCCGTCGGCATTCGTCCCTCCGCCCTCGGGGTCCTTCGTCATCGGCATTCCGCAGCTCTGGCACTTCTTGTGCGCCGCTTCCATGATCGTCCTCCTCTGCCGGGGATCGCGCGCATCGCGAAAGAGCCCGCTGGGACGAGGATCGTAGCCGCCCGCTTCGACGATGGACTCCGCCCCCCAGGACGTCTCCTTGAGTTTCCGCAAGGGCCTTCCTCCCGAGGCGCTCCCAGCGCCCGGCGAGGTGCTCCTCGGAAGGACCTCCCTCGACGTCCCCACGGAGCCCTTCGAGCCGCTCCTCTCCGCCGACGAGCGCGAGCGCGCGGAGCGGTTCCGGTTCGACGCACACCGGCGGCGCTTCGTCGTGGCGCGCGGCACGCTGCGGCGCTTCCTCGGCGCGGAGATCGGCCGGGACCCCGCGTCGCTGCGGTTCGTGCTCGGCCCGCGCGGGAAGCCTTCGCTCGCCGACGCGCCCGACCTCCAGTTCAACGTGAGCCACTCGGTCGACCTCGCCCTCGTCGCATGCACGCGCGGCCGCCGCGTCGGCGTCGACCTGGAGCAGGTCGTGCCGCTCGACGACCTCCTCGGCATGGCGCGGCGCACGTTCTCGCGCGCGGAGACGGCCGCGTTGGAGGCGATTCCGGAGGCGGACCGACTCCTCGCGTTCCACCTCGCCTGGACGCGCAAGGAGGCCTTCGTGAAGGCCGTGGGAGATGGTCTTTCGTTCCCGCTCGACTCCTTCGACGTGTCGCTCGCGCCCGGCGAGCCGGCGCGGATCCTCGCGATCCGCGACGCGGAGCGCGCGAGAGAGTCGTGGTCGCTCGTGCACCTCGACGCCGCGCCCGGATTCGCGGCGGCGCTCGTGGTAGAGGGCGCGAGACCGGTCGTGCGCACGTTCCGCGCCGACGCGGCGTCCTGACGGGGAAGCGGAAAGCGCGAGGATCGCGACGGAGCCCCCCGCGCGGTGCCCCTTTCCTCGCGCCCGCGATTCCCCGAGGCTCTCCGGGATGCATCGGCTCTCGCTCTCCGCGCACGGGCGCGTCCTCGCCGCCGCCGCTTGTCTCGCGGCGCTCGCCGGCGCGTGCGCTTCGGCGCCGCCGGCGCTGCGCGCGCCACGCGTCGACGCGGGCGTGGAGCACTTCGAGGGCTCGGCCCTGGCGGCGCCGCGTGGCGCGCGGTCGGCGACGGATGCGGACCCGGAGGCCCCGTGGCGCACGGTCGCCTGCAGGGTCGTCTACCTGGAGCACCTCCCCGAGACGGAGCTCGATCCGCTCACGACGCGCACGCGCCTCGTCGTGTCGCGCTGGAGCGCGCGTCCGCTCGACGCGGCGGCGCGGCTCGCGATCGGCGCGCGCATCGGCACGGGGGAGCCGGCGACCGCCTTCCTGGCGCGGCTCGCGGCGGGCCGCGTCGCCCGCTCGGCGCCGGCGGCCTTCCTCGAGGGGACGATCGCGCCCGGCCGGAGCACGAGCTTCGCGATCTCCGAAGCGGGGCGCGTGGAGTCGACGCCCTCGGGCGCCGTCGTGCCCCACGTGGCGCTCGTCGCGGAGCGCGTCGGCGGCGACGCGCCTGCGATTCGCGTGACGCTCCTCGTGGAGGGAGTCGTCGAGCTGCCGGCGACGGCGAACGCGTCCGAAGGACCGGCCCCGCGCTCGGAGCTCCTCGCGATCGACGAACCGATCGGCGAGGACGCGCTCCCGTTGGTGCTCCTCGTGCCGTCGCCGTTCCGCGGGATCGCGCGAGGCGCCTTCGCGTTCGTTCTCGAGCCGGCCGCGGAAACCTCCGACGCACGGCCGCCGACGGCGGCCGACCTCGCCCGCGCGGGACGCCTCGCGTCGACGGCCGGCGCGCCGATGGCGGAGGCGGGCCTCGTGGCGCGAGCGCTCCGGCTCGCCTTCGACGCACTCGCGGAGCGGGAGCGGCGGCGCGCGGCGCTCGTCTTCCTCGGGAGCGCCACGGGCGCGCGTCTCGCGGAAGACCTCGCGACGGTCGCCGGTGAAGCGCTCCTCGACGAGCTCCTCGCGTCGGCGCGGTTCGAGATGCCCGACCGCATGGAGCTGTCGGAGGATCCGCCGCTCCTCGGCTGGCTCCTCGAGAGCGCCGCCTACGGCCTCGTCGCGCGCGCCGAGACCGAGGGACGGCTCTCGGAGTCGATGCGCGGCGTGCTCTACCGGCACGCCGGCGAGGCGGGGCGTTCGCCGGCGACGATCCTCGAGATGGTGGCCGACAGCCACGACCTGCGGGAGTTCGCCGACCACCTCGCCGACGAGAACCGGCTCTCCCTCGAGGACGGCGACCCCGTGGCCCGCGTGCGCGCCTTCGACTGGCTCGCGTCGCGCGGCCTCGAGCCGCCCGGCTTCGATCCGCTCGCGCCGGCGCGGACGCGGCGCGAGGCGCTCCGCCGCGCGCAGGATGCGCGCGACGAGGAGGCGGCGGCGCGAGCGGAGGGTCCGCCGTCGTCCGCGCCCGCGTCGAGGACGACGGAGCGATGAGCGCGCCCGTCCCCGCGCAGGCCCCGCCGTCGCGCAGGGCCGGGTTCCCGCGTCGGGCGCTGCGCGTCCTGCGGCGGCTCGTCGTCCTCGCGGTGCTCCTCGCGATCGTCCTGCGCGTGATCGTCTGGATCGCACTCCCGCCCGTCCTGCGATCCGTCGCGCGCGGACAGGGCGTGGAGGTCTCCTGGGAGCGCCTCGATCTCTCGTTCCTCTCCGGCGAGGTCGCGCTCACGGGTCTGCGCGTCGCCGACGGCGGCACGGGGGAGACCGTCGCGTCCCTCGACGAAGCGCACGTCGACCTCGACGTCCTGAGGCTCCTCCAGGGGCGCATCGCATTCGCGAGCGTCGACGTCGCGGGCGTCGAGATCGCGCTCGAGCGCGCGCCCGGCGGCGGAGTCCAGGTGGCGGGGAAGCCCGGGCTTCCGCTGGAGGAGGCGATCCGCGCGGCGCTCCGCGCCGATCTCGGTCCGCCGGCGGAGCTCGCGTCCCTCCGGCTGCACCGAATCGCGGTGACCATCGTCGAGCCGGGCCTCGGCGCGGGCGGCTCGGTCCGTGTCGAGATCTCCGGCTGGGGCGAGCGCATCGGCGTTCCCGGCGAGGAGGGCACCGCCGAGATCACGCTCTGGTCGCCGGAGGTGCTCGACGTGCTGCGCGTGAATGCGCGCGCCCGGCTCGACGGCGATCATCCCCGCGCCCGCGTCGACGTCGCGCTCTCCGGTCTGCGGCCGTCCGGCGCCGCCGGCCTCCTCCGCGCGGCGGGTCTCGAGCCGCTCGCTCGCGAGATCGCGCTGCGCGTCTCGCTCGAGATCTCCTCCGATCGGCTCCAGGGCGCCGACGCCGATGTCGACGCCGATGCGCGGCGCGTCGGAGCCGTGGTGCGCGACCTCGTGGTCGTGGCCGACGCCGAGGAGGTGCTCGGTCTCGACGAGGTCCGCGTCGAGGCGCCCTCCGTCACGGCGCGGACGGCGCGCATCGGCGAGGTGTCGCTCCGGGGACTCCGCGCGGCCGTCGAGCGCCGTCCGAACGGCGCGCTCCGCGCCGTGGGATTCGAGATCGCGCCGCGTGCGGAGGCCGAGGCTGTCGGTGCGCCGGCGCCGGTGCCGCCGAAGGAGGGATCGTCGGACCCGGCGCCGCCGCCGCTCCTCGTCGACCGCGTGGAGATCCGCGACGTCGCGCTGCGCGTGCGCGACGGGGCCGCCGGCGCTCGGCCCGCGGACCTCGCTCTGGCCGTGGAGGAGATCGCGCTCGCGAACGTCCTCCCGGAGGACCCGTCCGGAGCCGCGACGACGGTGCGCGCGATCCTGCGCGCGCCGGGCCTCGCCGACGAGGCGAGGATCGAGGGCGACGTGCGCTGGCGCGCACCCGAGCCGTCGGCGGATCTCACCGTCGCGGTCCTCGGCATCACGCTCGAGAAGGCCGCGCCCTACCTGCGTGCGGCGGGTCTGGAGTCGGCGATGCGCTCGGGGAGCCTGCGCGCACGCCTGTCGGCGACGGCGAGCGTCCGCGGTCCGGGCGCGCCGCGCGCGAGCCTCACGGTGCGCGACCTCGAGCTGGCGGACGGATCGGAGGTGCTCCACGTCGACTCGTTCTCGGTGACGGGCGCATCGTCCGGCGACCTGATCGTGGGCGCCGAGTCGGTCGAGATCGCGGGCGTGCGGCTCGCGGCGGCGCTCGACGCCGGCGGATCGTTGCGGGTGGCCGGGCTGCGGACGGCGCCGCGCGAGTCGGGCGCGCAGGAGCCGCAGGACGCGCTGCCCTCGGCCAGCGGCCTGCCGGCCCTCGAGGTTGGGCGCTTCTGGATCGCGGACGTCGACCTGCGTCTCACGGACGAGCGGCGCGATCCGCCGGAGCTCTGGGAGGTGACCGACCTGGAACTGCGCGCCGACGACGTGGCACTGCCGCGCTCGGGGCCGCCGGAGAAGCCGGTCCGGCTCGAGCTCTCCGCTTGGATCCCGCGAGTCGCGCGCAGCGTGCGCGCGCGCGGGACGGCCTCCGTCGCCCGCGAGCCGCTCGAAGCGCGCATCGCGCTCGACGCCGACGTCGCCGGAGCGACGCTCGAGCAGCTGCGGCCCTGGCTCGACGCGGCCGGGATCGAGCCGCTCTTCGTCTCCGGCGACTGCACGGTCTCCGTCGAGGTGGCCGTGCGCGAGGACGAGGACGGTGTGCCCCGGGCCGATCTCACCGTCGAGCGGCTCGACTGGCGCGAGGGAGACCGCGATCTGCTGACGGTCGAGGCGGTCCGCGTACGCGGAGCGCGTCTCTCTCCGGAGGCTCCGGCCGTGGCGTCCATCGAGATCGTGCGCCCCGCGACGGCCTTCGTGCGCGACGCCGAGGGCGGATTCGCCGCCGCGGGATTCCGGAGGCGGCCTTCGCCCGACGCGGAGGCCGCCGAGAGCGCGCCCGCGGCGTCGGCTCCCGCGGCGCCCTCGCCCGCGATCGTGGAGATCCCAGCGCTCGACGTGGGACACCTCTCGGTCGAGGACGCGACGGTGCGGTGGCGCGACGCGCTCGCGCGCGAGCCCGTCTCCCTCGACCTCGGAGCCGATCTCCGCCTCCGGAGCTTCCGCCTCCCGAAGACGGAGGATCCGGCCCAGGTGGATCTCCGCCTGCGGCTCCCGGGCGCGATCGACGAGGCGCGTCTCGCCGGCGAGCTCGGCCTCGCGCGCGGCGAGGCGACGCTCCGCTGCGTCGTCGAGGCGAGCGGGATCCGGCCGGGCGCCCTCGATGCGTACCTGCCGGATCGCGCGCGCGTGGACGTCGCCGACGGGCGCGCCCGTGCGGTGCTCGAAGCCTCGGTCCACGGCCTCGACGTGGGCGGCACCGACGCGCGCCTCGCGATCCGCGACGCCGAGATCCGGGACGGCGCGGAGGGCGAAGCGCTCTTCCGCATGGGCGCCTTCCTCCTCGACGTGCCGCGTTTCGACGCGCTCGGGAACGAGATGGTGGTGGAGGAGATCTCGATGACCGACCTCTCGGTCGTGGCGCGCCGGCTGCACGACGGATCGACGTCGCTCCTCGGTCTTCGCATCGAAGCCGGGCCCGACGAGCCCGAAGCGGCGCCCGTCGAGGAGCCGGCCGCGCGTCGCCGCCGCCGGCGGATGCCGTTCCGCTTCGCGACGGATGCGGGCCTGCCGACGATCGTCGTGCGCCGGTTCGACGTCGGCGTCGATCGTCTCGACCTCACGGACGAGACGATCGGCCCCGCCGGCCGTTCACTGATCGGGTCGCTGCGGATCTCGACGCCCGGCCCCGTCGACGTGCTCGGGCCGCAGCCCGAGGACCTCGCGCCGATCCAGCTCCGCTTCCATGGCGGCGCCGATCCCGTGGTCGGCGGCCTCGAGGGCACCGTCGAGGCGCGGCCCTTCGCGGCGGAGCCCGGTGCGCGCGTCGCGCTCGCGCTCTCGGAGGTGCGCGGCCCGGCGCTCGCGGAGTGGCTCGCTCCGTGGATCGGAGAGGCCGACGGCACGGCGCTCCCGGCGGGGAGGCTCGAGGCGTCGCTCGAGGCACGCCTCCGCACGCGTCGCCGCGGGCCCTTCGACTTCGACCTCTCGCGCGGCTTCGGCGGCGAGATCGCGCTCGAGAACGTCGCGCTGCGGCCCGTGGCCGATGGACCCGTGCTCGCCGGATTCGACGCGCTCCGTGTCGACGTCGCGCGGGTCGAACCGGAGGCGGGCCGCGCGCGGATCCGGGCGATCGAGCTCCAGCGGCCCGTGCTGCACGCTTCCTGGGAGGCCGATGGTCTCCACGCGCTCGGCTTCCGGCTGCCGGCCGAGCGGTTCGCGCCGCCAGCGGAGAGCGCGGAGTCGAAGCCGGCGCCGGAGACGTCGCCGAGCGCCGCCGAGGCGTCGTCGGCGCCGGCCGAATCGAGTGCGCCATCGGCACCGGCGCCTGCCTCGCGTCCGGAGAGGCCACCCTTCGAGATCGCGATCGACGAGGTCGCGGTCCGAGGCATCGACGCCCGCTTCCGCGACACGACGGTGACGCCGGCGCTCGACGTGCCGATCGACGACCTCTCCATCTCCGTCCACGACCTGTCGAGCCGGTTCCTCGAGGCGAAGGCGCCGGTGCGCTTCCACGCGACGCTGGACGGAGGCGCGGTCGAGCTCGCCCGCCGCAGGCCCAAGGACGCCTCGGTCCTCGGCATCCTCGGATCCGCCGCGCGCGCCGTGACCGGCGGCGACTCGAACGCGCCCGTTCTCGAGTCGCGTCCGCTCTTCGGCGAGGTGACGATCGACGGCGACCTCGCGGCGTTCCCGCGTCTCGCCGGGTCGGTGCGCGTCGACGTCGAGGGCTTCGAGCTCGCGAGCTTGAAGGGCGTGGCGGCGCGCTCGGGAACGAACCTCGAGGACGGCTTGCTCGACGGCGGCGTGCGGCTCCAGTTCGGAGCCGGAGGCGCGCTGAACGTCTCCTCGGAGCTCGTCCTCACCGACCTCGGCATCTCCGAGCCCTCCGGCGGGCCCATCGCGAGCGTGCTGCGCCTTCCCGCGCCGCTCGACGCGGTGATGTTCGTCCTCGAGGACGAGGACGGAGCGATCCACGTCCCGCTCGACTTCACGGTGCCGGCCGACGGAGTCTCCATCGGCGGAGTCACGGAGCTGGCGCTCGTGACGCTCGGCCGTCTCGTCACGCAGGCGCTCGCCAACACGCCCTTCCGCGTCGGCGGCGCGGCGCTCGGTCTGCTGGGTCTCTCCGGGGGCGAGTCGGTGCCGGTGCCGCCCTTCGTCCTCTTCTTCGACCCCGGCGGAGTGGCGATCTCGTCGACGGAGAAGCATCGGCTCCAGTCCGTCGTCGAGGAACTCCTGGGAGACGAGAAGAAGATCGTCGTGCTGGAGCACCTGCTCTCGGAGAGCGACTACGGCCTCTGCGCGGGGCGCGCCAATCCGACGGAGGCGGAGTGCCGTCTCCTCTCGGAGGGGCTGCGGGCCCGCCGGAGCGAGCTCGGGCGGCGGCGCGCGGAGCTCTCGGCGGATCTGCGCGCGAGCTTCGCCGTCGGCGACCTGACGCGGGGCGAGGAGGTGGTCGAGCGTCTCCGCGTGATCGAGAGCGAGCTCGGCGAGGTGGAGCAGTCGCTCGACCGCGTCCACGAGCTGCTCCGGCCCGGCGCCGAGCGTCGCACCGACGACCGGACGGGAGATCTATGCATCGATCTCGCGCGGCGGCGCATGGAGGAGCTGCGGCGGTTCCTGCGCGCATCGGGAGTGCCGGCCGTGGACCGTCGGATCGAGGTGCGGCGGCCGAGGGCGGAACCCTTCCTCGACGAGGGCGGCGGCCGCGTCGTGGTGCGCGTGAAGACGCGCCGCGCGCGTTCGTGACGCGCGTGCGGACGCGACTCAGAGCTTGCGCCAGGCGAAGACGACGCGGCCCTGTGCGTCGCGGCCCATCTCCCGCAGACCCATTTCGCGCGCGATGCGCAGGCCGCGCACGTTGTCCGGGTGCGTTGGGACGAGGACGGTGCGGAGCGGCCAGCTCTTCTCGACCCAGCGCAGGACGCTCGCCAGCAGGTGGCGGTCGAGGTCGGTCGCGAGCTCGGGCTCGACCACCCAGTACGCGAGCGACATGTCCTCGCGGCCGCCGGCGCGATCGGGGTTCATGTAGACGCAGCCGACGCAGCGCGTGCCGTCGGGCGTGAGCACGGTGTAGGCGTAGGCCTCGCGCGCCTGGAACTCGTCGAAGTGGCGCTGCAGGTCGCGGCGGTTGTCGGCGAGCGTCATGCTGGCGCGGGGCCAGTCGCCCCAGTGCAGCGTCGTGCGCAGGTGCTCCCGGCTGCCCATGAAGGCCGCGTAGTCGAGCGCGGTGTGCTCGGGCGCGAGGGGCTCGAGGACGACGCGCCCCGTGTGCAGCCGCTCCGGCGGGCGGAAGGAAGGCTGCCAGGGGTCGGCGGCGGTTGGCGGCCCCGACTTGCAGGCGCCGAGAAGGGAGATACCCGAGAGGAGAGTGACGAGGAGCAAGGAGCGGGTCGCGTGCATGGGCTTCCTCGAAAGATCGAGACAGCGTCGCGAAGAGAGGCGCGTCGCGCTACCAGGCGTTTCCGAGCCGGGCGCGCGCGCCGGCGTGACCACGGATCGCGGCGCGGCGGAGCCAGCGCAGCGCCTCGTCGGGATCGAGCTGCGCGACGCCGCGGCCCGCGTCGAGCATCGCGGCGAGGTTCGCCATCGCCTGCGGGTGACCCATCGACGCCGCGCGCACGAAGAGCGCGACGGCCTCCGCGTCGTCGCGCTCCGTGCCGCGGCCTTCGCGCGTCATCCATCCGAGATGATCGAGGGAGTCGGGGTCGCCCAGGGCGGCAGCGCGGCGGAACCAACGGACCGCCGTTGCGTCGTCCTGGGGAACGCCGCGCCCGTCCCGGTGGCGCAGGCCGAGCGCCGCCTGGCTCGACGCGATCCCCGCCTCGGCGCCGCGACGGAGCCATGCGAGCTCCTCCTCGCCGTCGCGCCGCTCCGTCGCACGCTCGAGAGCCTCCTGGCGCGCGAAGGCCATGGTCACCTCGGCGGGCCAATCGAAGCGGGGCGCCTTCGACCGATCGAAGCCCGCGAGGTGGCCCGGCTGCGGGCGCGCGCGCGGGTTCACGTAGCGCCACGGCCGGCCGCCGAAGACCTCCTCCAGCAGCGTCGCGAGCGCGGGGTCGTGCGCCCGCACCTCGTCGCGCGTGTCGACGGAGCCGTGCTGCGCGTCGTTCTCCCGATTCGTGTCGAACCAGCTCTGCGCACCCTCGGCCCAGTACTCGGAGGGATTGCTCGCGGCGTAGGTGCCCTTCCAGAGACCTTTCGCCATGGCCGCATCGAAGACTTCGCGCAGGCGCGCGTCGAAGCGCGGATCGACGGAGGCGAGGGAGATCTCGTGGAGCGCGTGCGCGAACTCGTGGACGAAGATCGACTCCGTCGCATAGGGATCGCCCTCGAGCCCGAGCAGGTTCTCCTCGCCGGCGCTCACGGCGGGACGCCGCGTCGTCGCGCCGAGGCCGCGGGCGCGCTTGTTCCAGTAGGCGGGCGGGAAGAGGTCGGCGTGGTCGGGCACGTCGCACGTCATCTCGCGCACGCCCATGGCGACGAAGCGCACGCGCGCGGCGCCGAGCGCGCGCAGGAGATCGACGCGGTCGCCGACCATCGCTCGCGCGAGGAACTCCGCCTCGAGGAGCGCGAAGGGCGAGACGGCGGAGCTCGCGACGAAAGGCGTGCCCTCGACGAGGAGGCACTGCGTCTGGCTCGGTGCGAGCGCGAAACGCTCGGCGATCTCGGCGGGAGGCGGAGCGACACGGCCCTCGCCGGCCGCCGACGCCGCGGCGACGAGACCCGTCAGCGCCGCGGCGAAGCGTGCAGTGTGGAGCATCGGCGTGCGCCATTGTCGGCGAAGAGGGCCCGATCGAGACCGAGGAGATAGGCTGGGGCGCATGGCTCCGAGACGCCGAGCGATCGTCGTGCTCGCGGTGCTCGCGACGGCGACCGGTCTGCGCGCGCAGGAGTCGCGCCCGTCGGCCTGGCGCGAGATCCCGGAGGCGGGGGCGCCCAGCGCTCGCGAGGGCCACACGGCGGTGCTCGCGGGACGCGAGGTGATCGTGTGGGGCGGCCACGACGGAGCGCGCTACGTCGCGAGCGGCGCACGCTTCGACCTCGACGCGTGGCGCTGGCGTCCCGTCGCGGCCGAGGGAGCTCCGTCGCCGCGTGCGCACCATGCCGCCGTGTGGACCGGGTCGCGCATGCTCCTGTGGGGCGGCGGCGCGAGCATGGACGTCTTCGGCGATGGCGCGGCCTACGACCCGGCGGCCGACCGCTGGGAGCCGATTCCCACGGCGGGTGCGCCGCGCGCTCGCGTCGAGATGGCCTCCGTCTGGACGGGCCGCGAGCTCGTCGTCTGGGGCGGCGTCACGGAGGAGCACGCCTACTCGGACGGAGGGGCCTTCGATCCCGCCGCGGGCAGGTGGCGCGCGATTCCCTCGGAGGGCGCGCCGAGCGGGCGGCGCGCCGCCGCCGCCGCGTGGACGGAGAGCGAGCTCGTCGTCTTCGGCGGCATCAACGGATCGAGCGCGCTCCGCGACGGCGCGCGCTTCGATCCCGCGCGCGGCGCGTGGACCGCGCTGCCCGCGGAAGGGAGCCCTGGCGCGATCGCGAAGCCGGCGGCGTTCTGGACCGGCGAGAAGGTGCTCGTCGTCGGCGACGGACGCGCGGCGGCCTTCGACCCGGAGACCGGCCGGTGGAGCGCGGTCTCCTCCGGGGGCGCGCCCTCGGCGCGCCGAGACGCCGCCGTCGCGTGGACCGGCCGCGAGCTCTTCCTCTGGAGCGGTCGCGCGCTCCCAGGTGGCCAGACCGCGCGGTGCATCGGCGAGGGCGCGCGCTACGACCTCCGATGCGCGCGCTGGTCGTCGCTTCCACCGGCGCCCTGCGCACCGCGCGCGGGCGCCGCCGCGCTCTGGACGGGCCGCTCCTTCTGGATCTGGGGCGGCGAGGACGGACGGCCCGCCGGCACGGGCGCGGTCTGGACGCCGCCGGAGGAGCGATAGCCGGCGCGGGGCGACGCGGCGTCGGTGGAAGTCCTCAGCCGTCGCTCTCCGCGTCCGCCTCGATCTCCTTCATCAGCTTCTGGAACTCGGCGTCGGCGTTCGCCTCGTCGATCGTCGCGTCCGCATGCTGCTTCGCCTCGGACTCGGTCGGAACGGTCACGCCGTAGGTCTCCGCGTCGGGGCCGGAGGCGTGCGAGTCGCTCGTGCCGCAGGCGGCGAGGAGCGCGCCGAGGATCGCGATCGCGAGGGACACCGCGAGGAACGCGGTCGTGAGTCGGAGAGTCTTCATCGGGGGTTCCTCAGCGGGGGTTGGACGAGGACGGGCGAATGGGCGCGAGACCGTCCTTCGGACGGTCCTTGGGGCGCTCCTTGGCCGGCTCCTTCGGCCGCTCGGGCTTCGCTTCGGACGGTCGCTTCGGCGTGTCCGCGGACGGTCGCTTCGGCGCGTCGGCCGAGGGGCGCTTCGGGACGTCCGCCGAAGGTCTCTTCGGGACGTCTGCGTCGGGTCGCGCCGGCCGGCGGAGATTCTGCTTCGCTCGCTCGAGCTTCTCCGAGCCGATCTTCTCCTGGATCTTCGCGACGCGCTTCTCGAAGACCGACTCCTGCTTCTTCGCGAGGGCGTCGAGCGCCGCGATGCGCTCCTGCTGTCCCTTGGCGGCGGCGAGCTCCCGAAGGCGCGCGATCCTCGCGAGCCGCTCGCGATGCTTCGCGGTCTGCTGCGCGTAGCGACGGAGGTGCGCCGCCTCGTCTCCGTCGACGGGCGCGGTGACCTCGGGGCTCGAAGGTCGCGCGGGGGGCGTCGGGCGCTGCGCCTCCGGTTCCGCGCGACGCTCGGTCGGCGCGGGCCGCGATGCGGGGCGGTCCTGCGCGGACGCGGCCGGAGCGGCGAGGAACGCGCCGGCGGCCAGGGCCGAGGCGATGCAAGTGACGAGAGGACGGAGCCGCATGCAGGATCTCCAGGAAGAAGGGGAGGAGCGCGAAGGCGCACACGGCCCGTCGCCGGAGGTCTCCGTCGTGACGGCGCGCACACTTCGTGACGAGGGCACCCTACCGGAATGGAGCGGCCCTGCGTCCGCGTTGGGCGTCGCCCTCGGGAGGGGCTACCCTGCGCGCGCTCCGCGCCGGGTCTCGCGCCCGGGCTGACGAGTCGGCGGACACGAGGTACCTTCTTCGGCCCCCCATGCGCATCTTCCTCCGGTCCAAGATCCACAACGCGACCGTCACCGAGGCGAACGTCGACTATGTCGGCTCCGTGACGATCGACGAGGACCTCATGCTCCGCGCGGACATCTCCGAGTGGGAGAAGGTCCTGATCGTCGACAACACGAACGGCGCCCGGCTCGAGACCTACGTGATCAAGGGCGAGCGCGGCTCCGGCATCGTCGGAATCAATGGCGCCGCGGCGCACCTCGTGAAGGCGGGCGACCAGGTGATCATCATGAGCTTCCACCTGGCGGAGAAGGCGTCGGAGCCGCGGTGCATCCTCGTGGACGAGCGCAATCGATTCGTCGAGTTCCTGAAGGAGCGCGCGCGGCAGTCGATCTGCTGAACGGTCGATCGGTTCGAGGCGCCGGACCGACGCTCAGGGTGCTGGCGGCGAGGCGCGATTCCAGTCTTCAGGGAGACGTGGTCTTGAACTGATTCGAGCCGTCGACGGCATTCGCGCCGCCGCTCTCGTCGTTCAGGTCGAAGCCGCCCTTGCTGCCCTTGGCCCGGTTGAGGGAGAGCGTGTTGCCGGCGCCGGCGAGCTCGAAGCCGTCGCCGGCGCAGGCCGAAGCGGTGTTCTTGGTGTAGGTCCCTCCGCTTCCCCAGACGTGGAAGCCGTCCTCTCCAGCCGCCGAGACCTTGTTGGAGTCGACGGTCGCTTCGTCTCCTTCGATCTCGCATCCGGCGAGGCCCGGCTTCGTGATCCGGTTGCCGGACACGGTCGATCGCG
Organism: uncultured Planctomycetales bacterium; assembly: GCA_964545855.1. Taxonomy (GTDB): domain Bacteria; phylum Planctomycetota; class UBA1135; order UBA1135; family JACQFD01; genus CAZJHD01. The sequence goes on along the minus strand of CAZJHD010000015.1, from coordinate 53,136 downwards.
CGCCTTCGATGTCGATGCCCTTCTGCGTCGGCTTCGTGATGGTGCAGCCAGTGATGGTCACTCCGGTGACGCTCGGATGGCAGAAGGCGCCGTCTCGCCCGGAGGCGAGGGACTTGAGGCGCTGTACGACGTGGCCGGATCCCTGCTGCAGCCGGACCGCGTGGTCGACGCACTTCACGACGTGATTGTCCGTCAGGACGTTCGAGGTGCCGTGCACCCGGAATCCGGCCCCGCCCGGCATCATCGCCTTGTTCTTGTGGAAGGTGTTTGCAGTGGCGAGCGGCTCGAACTCGGTCCGGAACGCGTCGCTCACCGCATCGCGGACCTGATTCCCCTCGACGGCGTTCCCGTTGCCGCTGACGTCGATCCCTTCGTCGCCAGCGCGGTGGATCTTGTTCTTCCGGACGAAGCAGTCGTTCGACGGCGTGGACTCGGTGGCTCCGAGGATGATGCCGTCCCTCTCGGTATCGATGATCGTGCACTGCTCGACCGTGACACCGCTGGAGCCGTCGATGCTGATGCCGGCGTCGGACACGCTCTCGACGCGGCACTTCACCACGCCGCCGCCCGTGCATCCGGTCAGGAGGATGCCGACCGACGCCCCCGTGACGCGAATGCCCTTCACGCTGGAGTTCGTGCAGCCCTCGAGCGTCAGGCCGACCACGTCGCCGGGCGGATCGATCACGACCTTCCCCTTGCCCAGCAGGACGAGATTCGACCTGCCCGAGACGACGACGGACTCCGCGTAGGTGCCGCTGCTGATCGCGATCGTGTCGCCGTCGACGGAGGCGTCGACGGCCGCCTGGATGGTCGGGAACTGCGCCGGCACGAGCAGCGCATCCGGTCCGCGCAGCGGGAGGAGTGCGATCGGGCCGAGCAGCGGGAGGAAGGAGTGCCACGAGAGCATTGGAGATCTCCGTTCGGTGGGCGTCGTTCGCGCGGGCGCGAGTGCTCCCGTCGCGGCGGTCGGGTCCGGCAGGTCTCCTTGAAGGAACGGCGGCGCGTTGGACCGGGAATCCGGCGGACCCATCGATCCGGGCCCGCTCCGAGGTCGTCCGCCCCGCTCAGCCCGCGCCGCGGATCGAGCGCCAGGGCTCGTCCTGCGAGACGTCGATCAGCGCGGGCCCTTCGAAGACGGCGGGGGAGAGGATCGCGAGGAAGACGAGCGGTTCGTCGGAGACGTTGTAGGTGCCGTGCACCTCGTCGCGCGGCACGAAGGCGACCTCGCCGGCCCGCAGCGTGCGCCTCTCGCGGCCGACCCACTGCTCGCCGCGGCCCTCCAGGTAGTAGAGGACCTCCTCCATCGCCGGATGCCGGTGGAACGCGTGCGCCTTCCCCGGCGGCATCGTCACGCGCACCACCTGGATCTGCCGCGCGCCGGTGAGGCCCGCGTTCGAGAGCCACTCGTGGGGACCCCAGGGGAGCTGCTCGACCTGGGCGTCGGAGGACGTGACGAATCGGAGGAAGTGATCGGCGCACATGGCGGGTCGGGAACGGGTCGCGGCGCATTCTCTCTCGTTGACCGTTTCGCGCCGCTCGGATACCCCGGAGTGCGCGGTGGTGGTCGTGGCGGCGCCGCCTTTGCGTTCGAGAGAGCCGAGTCCCTCTTCGCGATCGACCCCGATGACCCCGATCCTCGCCCGAGTCTTCATCGTCCTGGCCGCTCTCGCTGCTCCTGCGACGGCCCAGAGCTTCACTCATCAGACGTTCCCGATCGGTGCGGGTGGGACGCGGCTCGCAGCCGGAGACATCGACCGGGACGGATTCCTCGACTTGGTCGCAGGCTACGACCTCCTCGGGGGCGGCACTCTTGCCGCGGAGGTCCTTCGCGGAGACGGCGCGGGAGCATTCACGTCCGCCTCGAGCATCGGGGGAATGGTCATCCAGGCGAGTCTGAATCTCGTGGACTTGGAGGCCGATCGCGACCTCGACCTCGTCTTCGCGGACTCCAGCACGGGACAGCTCGCGATCGCCCTCGGCAACGACAGCACGACGCTCGGTGCGCCGAGCACGATCGCCGTCGCGGGAGGCGTCTCGAGCCACGCCGCCGGCGACGTGACGGGCGATGGACGCCCTGACGTGGTCACGGCCTCCAGCGCCGCAGCGGAGGTGAAGGAGTTCGCCGGTCTCGGCGGAGGCGCCCTCGGCAGTCCCGTCGCGTTCCCGACGAGCGCGGCTCCGGGTCGTGTCCTCGTCCTCCCGGTGAACGGCGACGGCGTCCTCGACGTCGTCGTCTCCGAGATCTTCTCGATCTCGACGCTCCTCGCGAACGGAGCCGGCGGTCTCTCGGCGCCCGTCACGACCGCGACGATCGCTCTCGGGATCGCCGCTGGCGACGTGAATCTGGACGGGCACGTCGATCTCGCAGCGCTTCCCTTCCTGTCGACCTCCGTGCCGGTCTTCCTCGGAAACGGAACGGGGGCTTTCGCGCCGGGGCCGCTCGTTCCCACGCTGAACGCGGCGAGCATCGGATGGCTCGTGCTCGACGACGTGACGGGGGACGGCGCGCCCGATCTCGTCAGCGGAGGAGGCACGACCGCGCTCCTCAGCCTGAACGCCAACTCGGGAATCGGGACGTTCCTCGCGCCCGTGAGTCTCGCGACTTCTGCGCTGAACGGCGCGGGGCGGCTCGCCGATCTCGATCACGACGGCAAGCTCGACGTGGCGACGCTCTACGGCGCGCTCTCGCAGCTCGGAGTGCATCGCAACACGACGGTGAGTCCGGCCGGCATCGGCACGTTCGGGACGGGCACGCCGGGGTGCCAGGGGCGCCTCGGCCTCCACGGGAGCGGCACGCCGTCGCTCGGGAACGCGTCGTTCCGCATCACGGGCACGAACGCGCCGCCGAAAGCCCTTGGCCTCGTCCTCGTGACGGACGTCTCCGATCCCGTGGGGGCGGACCCCTTCGGGATCGGCGCGCTCCTCCATGTCGACCTGATCCTCTCGGCGGAGGTCTACACGCTCGACATGTTCTCCGACGTGACGGGGAGCGCGATCGCGCCGGCGCCGATCCCCAACAACCCGTCGCTCTCGGGGAAGACCTACAAGGGGCAGACGATCTTCGTGGAGCCCTTCTTCTCGACGTGCAGCGTGTCGTTCTTCGGCATCGTCTCGACGCGGGGACTCACCCTCGCGATCCCGTAGGCCGCCGCCCCTTCGGCAGCCGGATGCGCTTGAACTCCTCGATCTGCTTCTTGATGGCGACCTCCGTGGGGAAGCGCTCCGTCGAGCTCGCGCCGTAGAAGCCGTCGATCCCGCGCACGCGGTCGATCACGTACTGCGCGTCCGGCGGCATGGCGATGGGGCCGCCGTGGCAGAGGCAGATCACGTCGCTGCGGATCTCCTTGCAGGCATCCACGATCGCTTGGATGCGCGCGACGCACGAGTCGAGGGTCTTCACGGTCTTCGCGCCGATGGTGCCGCCGCTCGTGCAGCCCATGTGCGCCACGACGATGTCGGCGCCGGCGCGGGTCATCCGGCGCGCTTCCTCGACGTCGAAGACGTAGGGGGTCGTGAGCAGGTCCATCTCGTGGGCGAGGGCCGTCACGTCCACCTCGAGCTGGTAGCTCATGCCCGTCTCCTCCAGCGTCGCGCGCAGCTCGCCCTCGATGAGGCCCACCGTCGGGAAGTTCTGGATGCCCGCGTAGCCGAGCTCCTTCAGCTCGCGCAGGAAGAGCTTCGGCATCATGAAGGGGTCGGTGCCGCAGACGCCGGCGAGCACCGGCGTGTGCTTCACGACGGGGAGGATCTCGTAGGCCATCTCGCGAACGATCTGGTTCGCGTTGCCATAGGGCATGAGACCCGCCGTCGACCCGCGCCCCGCCATCCGGTAGCGCCCCGAGTTGTAGACGATCAGCAGATCGATCCCGCCCGCCTCCTCGCTCTTCGCCGAGATGCCGGTGCCGGCGCCACCGCCGACGATGGCCTCGCCCCGCGCGATCTGCGCGCGGAAGCGCTTCAGGATGCCCTTGCGGGAGTTGTCGACGGGCGGAGTCTTCGTCATCGGGCGCGCAGCCAGCGGGCGGCGTTGCGGAGGAGCGTGCGGTAGGCGGGATGCTCGTGGGCGGCGCCGTCGTGGCCGAGCGTGATGCAGGCGGTGCGGCCGCTCGCGCGCTCGACGGTCCAGACGACGGGGAACTCGGCGCCCGTCGCGAGCGAGCGGCCGACGGCGACGACGTGGAGTTCGGGACCCGAAGGCTCGCGCTCGAAGCGGTAGAGCTCGTCCTTCACGCGAAAGGTCTCGGGAAGGCCCTCGGCGAGCGGATGCGACGCGTCGACGACGCGCACCTCGAACTCGCCGTAGGTCTCGTGGCTCCGGGATCCGCCGCCGACGAGGCGCGCGTTGAACTCGGGCCAGTCGGCCCAGTTGAACCACGTGGCCGGGTGGAGGAGCAGGAGCCCGCCGCCGCGCTCGACGAGGCCGTGGACCTCGCGGCGCGCGTCGGCGGGGATCGGCTGGTTGTTCGCGAGCACGAGGAGCCGCGCGGCGGGGATGCGTGCCGCGAGCGACTTCGGGTCCTCCGTGTAGCGCGCGGTCGTTCCGTCGCCGAGGAGCGCGAGGTCGCTCCCTCCCCACCACTTCGCGAAGTCGTGGCTCGAGCCGCCGCCGACGAGGAGCACTTCGGCCGGCTCCTCGGCTCGGCCCGGCAGCTCCGCCGTGAGGGCGAGGAAGGTCGGCGCGCGGTCGTCGTCGTAGCTCGCGAGCACGATCTTCTCGACGGGGACGGCGCGCGATGGCGCCACCGAGAACAGGCGCACCTGGCCGGGGCTGCCCTTTCTCACGAGGTCGACCCACGCGGAGCCCGGCACGTCGACGCGCCGGATCCAGTCGGCGAACTCGACGCCGTCGCGGAGCACCGCCTCCTCGCGCTCGCCGTCGGCGTAGACCCAGGTCCACAGCACGATGGGGCGCTCGTCGGTGGTGCAGGGGTGTCCCCAGGCGGCGATGCCCGAGAGCGCATGGACGCGTGCGACGGCGAGGCCCACGGGCACCTCGACGCGACGGGGCATCTCCTCCTTGGAGCGCCAGCCGGCGACGCGGCCTCCCTTCAGGACGAGGGCGTTCTTGCCGCGGGCGGGATCGACGACGTCGAAGGGCACGCCCTCGACGCGCACGAGGCCCGTGCGCGCGAGCTCCATGCGGTTCGGATCGCGCTTCGGGTCGTAGAGGCCTTCGCGCGTACTCGCCGTGAAGAGCGGCTTGAGATCGAGGACGCGGAATCCTTCCGCGTCGCCGGCGAGGAAGGCGAAGAGATCGCGGAGCGATTCGCCGCCGAGCGTCTCGAAGCCCGTCGGCATCGGCGAGCGGCCCGTGGAGCGGAGCGAGAGGAGATCGGCGCGGCGGATCTCCTGATCGCCCGCGGTGCTGCGGAGGACCACCGAGTCGGCGCTCTCGCGCGCGAGGATGCCGGTGAAGAGGCGCTCGTCCTTGGTCTCGGCGGCGTACTCGACGTAGCTCGCCTCCACGGTGCGGCTCGGGTCGAGGACGATCGGCAGCAGCGCGCGCGCGCCGTGCGCACCCATGCCCGTGAGGTCGGGGCCCATCTTCCCGCCCTCGCCCGCGACGGCGTGGCAGGAGAAGCAGTTCGTCCGGAAGATCTCGCGGCCGCGGGCCGCGTCGCCGGGCTGTTGCGCGATGGGGAGGAGCTTCGCGATCCACTCCTCGACGTTCTTCGTCTCGGCGCCGCCGTCGAGCGCGTCGAGGACCTCCCGCGCGCGCGCCGCCGTCGCGGCGTCGGGGTGGTGGCGCAGGCGGTCGAGACCGGCGGGACCGAGGTCGTTCGCCGACAGCCGCTCCTCGCGCAGCTCGTCGAGGAGTGCCGCCGTCCAGGCGGGTCGCGCGACGAGGCGCTCGAAGGCGCGCCCGCGCGCCGCGGTTCCGAGGGAGGCGTAGCCATTGGCGAGGAGCGCGCCGGCGGCGGGATCGGAGATGGCGCCGAGCGCGTCGACGGCGGCCGACTGCGTCTCGGCGGCGCGGCGCGGCGCGAGCAGCGTCGCGGCGGCCTCGAGGGCGGCGGCGCGCCGCGCGTCGATGGCGAGGAGCGCGCGCAGGGCTTCGAGAGCCGGCGCGTCGGGCGTGCTCTCGTCGCGGAGGAGCGCGAGGAGGCGATCGCCGAGGGCGGTGACCTCGTTCGAGAGATCACCCCTCGCGTCCCACCGCGCGGCGAGCGGGAGCGTGGCGATGGCGACGGAGGGGTCAGGATGGCGGAGGAGCCGGGCGAGCTGTGGTGCGATGCCAGGGGGGGCGGTGGCAGCGGTCGGAAGCTCGATCGTGAATCGGCGGATGAGTCCGGCGACGACCGGCGCGAGCTCGACCGGCTGCTCCGCGAGGACCTGGAGAAGCCGCGAGAGCTCGGAGCTCTCGGAACGAACGGCGATGCCCGCCGCGAATTCCACGAGGAAGTCCTCCGGGATGGGCCCCCCGAGGGCCTTCAGGATCGAGTCGAGATCCCGAGCGAGTCCCTTGCTCCGTGCGAGTCCGGTGATGGAGGACCGCGTCCAGGGATCCTCGACCATGAGCCAAGCCATGAGCAGAGAGATCCACGAAACGTGAGGCAGCTGATCCGGCGCTCTGAGAGCGGTGATCGCCGTGAGGCGCATGCGAGGGTCCGAATCGCAGGCAAGCTTCGAGAGCACGCCCAGGAGACTTGGCGATGGCTCGACGGTGCCGAGGGTCCGTGCGACGGCGCGTACTGCATTTCGCCGGACGATGGGGCTCGGATCGCCGATCGCCGCGATGAGGTAGGGGTCCTTCTCGGGATCGGATGGGAAGCCCGCTCTCGCGTGGATCCAGAGCGCGCGAATACGTGCGGCGGGCGACGGGCTCTCCGTCGCCATGCGAAAGAGCTCCGGGCTCGACCTCGGCGCGGGCGTCTCCATCAGCAGCCGCGCCGCCGTCGCGCGGACCCAGCCGTTGCGATGTTCGAGAGCCGCCACGAGATCCGCCGGGCTCGCGCCGGCGAGGCGGGGCACCGGCTGCGGACTCGCCGCCCGGTGCTGGATCCGCCAGATCCGCCCGTGGTCGTGGTCGCGGTCGGGGCGCACGGCGGCGTTCGTCGGGCCGTGCTTCGGTCCGCGCGTGTCGTTGTGGATCGCCGCCTGGTTCGAGAAGTCGAGGATCCAGAGCGCGCCGTCGGGCCCGACGCGCGCGTGGACGGGCCGGAACCAGAGGTCGGTGGCCGCGAGGAATTCCTCGTCCTCCTCGTTCTTCGCCTTGCTCGCGCGGAAGGTGACGCCGTCGGGCACGAGCAGGTCGCGATGCACGAGGTTCACCGTCGGCTCGCAGACGAAGTGGTTGCCGTCCCAGTCCGCCGGCCACGCGCCGCCGTCGTAGAGGCAGGACCCCGACGCGCCGGTGAAGCCGCCGACGAAGTCGATCTGCACGTAGGGAGGCCGGTCGTGATGCACCAGCGGGAAGACGCGGTCGTGGTCGGTCACGTCCTTCCAGCTCTCGAGGCCGCGGAAGGTCCCCGGCGCGGCGCTGTGCTCCGGCAGCACGACGTGCCGCAGGTGCGAGCCGTTCGCCATCGTGAAGAAGATCTCGCCGTCCCACGCGATGTCGACGCCCCAGGTGTTCGACCCGTAGGACGAGACCATCTCGATCGCGCTGCCGTCGGAACGGAAGCGGAAGAGGCCGTTGCCGATGGCGCCGAAGCTCTGCCCGAGCGAGTTCCGGATGTCGCGCGACGCGTTTCCGCTGTAGCCCTGCGTCGCGTAGATCCAGCCGTCGAGGCCCTGGCGGAAGTTGCTGACGACGGCATGCGTGTCGCCGAAGCCGAAGCCCGTGAAGACGACGCTGCGCGCATCGGCGACGCCGTCTCCGTCGGTGTCTTCGAGGTAGAGGATGTCGGGCGCGGCGCTCGCGATCACGCCGTCGCGGTAGAGGACGAAGGAGGTGACGAGATCGAGGCCGTCGGCGAAGGTCTTCGCCTCGTCCATGCGGCCGTCGGCGTCGCGGTCCGTGAGCACGACGATGCGGTCGTGGGGCGGCACGCCGGAGAACCGGGCCTTGTCGGGATAGCCGGGCGTGCAGGCGACCCAGAGGCGGCCCTGCGGATCCCAGTCCATGGAGATCGGATTCACGACGAGCGGCTCCGCCGCGGCGAGCTCGATCGTGAAGTCCTCGTGCACGCGGAGCGCCGACGCGGCGGCGTCGGGGCGCAGCGGGCCGCCCTCGGGGTAGGCGAGCGCCTCGCGCTCGGCCGGCGTCGTGAGCAGGTCGGCGTCGCGCTGCGCTGCCCAGGCGATGCCGCGCAGCAGCAGCGTGCGCCACGCGCCGTGGGAGAAGGACGCGTGGCGGTGGCCCTGGATCGAGACGAGGGCGCGACCCGCGCCGCGCTCGAAGGTCCACATCTGCGGCGTCACGTCGAAGGGCGTGTGGAACGCGTGCGCGAGGACGTGCGCCCTCGGATCGACGTGGAGATCGAAGTAGATCTCGTCGTCGAGGTCGAAGTTCGCGACGCCCTTCGTGATCGGGTGCTCGCGGTCGGCGAAGCAGAGACCGATCGGGCCCTCGAGCCACTTCGAGTGGCCGTGCTCCCAGGCGCCGCCGGCAAGAGACTGGAACCACTGCGGGTCGTCGCCGCAGACCGCGTCGTGGATCACCACGAGGCCGCCGCCGCGCTCCATCCACTCCTCCAGCCGCGCGCGCTCCTCGCCGTGGATCGACGCGCCCTCGGCGGCGTAGAGAACGAGGACGTCGGTGCGCGCCAGTTCCTCGGCGGTCGGGAAGCGGAGCGCGCCTTCGACCACGGCGCCCCGCTCCGCCAGCAGCGTCTTCCACTCCTCGACGAAGCGCGGGTGGTCGTGCTGTCCCTCGCCGTGCGTCTTGGGCCCGCCGCGCAGGAAGACGCGCGGCGGCGACTGGGCCAGTGCGCCGCTCGCGAGGATCGTGAGGACCGATGCACCGAGGCCGAGCGGGAGCCATCCCATGGCCCGCGACGATGGCGGCGCGCATGCGGCGCCGCAACGGGGGAGCCCGAGATCCGGCTGGTAGTCTCTGCCTCGGAGGCGCCCCATGGCCGAGCCGGACCGCGACATCCCGAACTTCTACCCGTCGCTCTCCTACGACGATGCGCCGGCTGCCATCGAGTGGCTCGGTCGCGCCTTCGGGTTCCGCGCGCGACTCGTCGTGCCGGGGCCCGAGGGGTCGGTCATGCACTCGGAGCTCACGCTCGGATCCGGCGTGATCATGGTCAGCTCGTCGAAGACCGAGAAGCGGCGCGTCGGCCCGAAGCGGCTGGGCGGCTCCGTGTGCCAGGCGCTCTGCGTGCGCGTGGAGGATCCGGACTCGCTCTACGCGCGCGCGATCGCGGCGGGCGCGGAGATGATCGAGCCGCTGAAGGACGAGGAGTACGGCTCGCGCGGATTCATGGTCCGCGACCCGGAGGGCCACCAGTGGTACTTCGGGACGTACCGGCCAGGGGCCTACTGGGACGCGCCCGCCGGAGGCTGAGCGGCGCCGGAAGCAGGACGGGCCGGCAGCTCGAGAGCCGCCGGCCCGTCGTGGAGCTACGGAGCGACGTCGATCAGTCGATCGAAGACCGGCCCGAACGCGACGCGGACGGTGTCGACCGACGTGGGCACCACTCCCGAGGTCTGGAATCCGCTACGAAGGAGGATCGAGTCGGACTGGCCGAACCGGATCACGACGCGCGCGCTCGAGAGCCCGCATCCCGGTCGCGCGGAAGTGGATCTCGATCTCGCCATCCAGAGGGATCTGGTTCGTGAGCGTCGCGCGGCGCACGAAGACGCGCAGCGAGCCGCGGCTGGATCCCTCGATCTTCGGTCGGAGGACCAGGTTCATCGGGGAGTCGCGGAAGCGGAAGACCGTCCCCTGGTGGCTCGACTCGAGGATCACCGTCCGCGAGAAGTCGCCGAATCGATCGTCACCGGGGCGTTCACGTCGAATGCGGCTCCGGCGTCGTGACGCGTTGGTGTCCTTGGGCTGAAGTGTGCCCATCGGAGCATCGCATCGAAGAACGCGCGAAGCGCTCTCCCACGTAGCGAAGCGAACGCCCGATCAGCGCCCTCCGGCGGCCCCGATCACGACGGGGCCGCCGTCACAAGTCCGCGTCGCGCGCAGCCCTCCGCGTTCGAGCGTCACCAGGACGGATCCTCCTTCCAGACGATCGCCCTCCGACACGAGGTAGCTCCCGCGGTAGACGGAGAGATCCTCGGCCGACGGATCGTCGGCCTCCGCTCGCGCGATCTCGATCATGGGGATTCGGCGCCGCAGCGTCGCGAGATCGAAGTGCGCCGCGCAGCCAGGGGTGCCGCGGGCCTCGACGGTGAGCGTGTCGCCGGGCGCGAGGGTCTCGGAGAGCGGATCCACGATCGCAGCGAACTCGATGCGCACGTCGCCGCCAGCGGGAGCCTCCACGCCGAGGACGGCATCTCCCGCGAGCTGGGCCCAGCGGATGGCAAGGGCGCGATAGGGACCGTTCCCGAGCGCCGCGAGCGGGGTCAGCGCGAGGCTCACCCAACCCGTGGGCCCGCCGGTCAGACCCTCCCGGTCGGTGACGCCGATCAACGCGTCGAGGATCTCACGGTCGTCCTCGGTCGAAACGATGCGGACGTGCGCCTCGACGACGGTGTGCGCCTCGACGACGTAGTAACGTCCGCTCCAGCCGAGGAGACGTCCGTAGAGCACGGCGTCGACGCCGAGCCGCTCCCCGAGCTCCCGCGGAGACAATCCTTCCGGCAGCGTGGCTGAGCCGGTCGCCGCGAGAAGAGATTCGACCTCCGTCGAGCCGACGAGATCGACGGCCGTTCCTCGCAGCCGCGCGGCGAGGAGCTCCGTCAGCACGCGGGCGCCCACCGCGGTGTCGGGGGCCGCCCTGGGAATCCGGAGCGTGAGCAGGTTCGCCGCCCAGATGAACGGGAGAAACGGATAGAGGAGGAGGCTCGTGCCGCCCGTCGCATCCTCGAAGGGAAGAACGGCGATGCGAAGGGGGAGCGCCTCCGTCGGCTGGAACTCTGGATCGCGACGCACCTCGCGCCAGCTCGATCTGCAGGCGGCCGCGGCCAGCAGCGCCAGCGCGAAGAGACGGATGATCGAGGGGCGCGCGGGATGTCCCACGCGCGGAGCGTAGCGGCGATGGCCTCGCTGGTTCGAGGCCTCCGCGACGACGGCCGTTCAAGATCGGGGCCGGCGTCCCGCGATCGCGACTGCGTGTCCCTCGTCGATCCGCGGAGAGCGCGGCGCGGCGACGCGAAGGACCGAGTCGCTCGCGGCGGGTCGGCTCGCCCGCCCATAGGCGTCGTAGATCGCGACGGAGACCTTGCCCTCGCGGACGCCGCTCCCCGCTTCGATGCGCATCGATCCTCGATAGACGCCGGGTGCCTGCTCCACGAGGGGAAGGGATCCCGCCACGCCGGGAACCGCCGCGCGGCCGCGACCACCGGCCGTGCCGTGCGCCTCCACGATGAGGACGTCGCCGGCGCCGAGTGTTTGCGCGGCCGCGGAGCTCCGCAGCTCTGGGGCGACCGACACGCGCTCGACGACCGGTCGGGGTCCGAGGGCGACCGGCTTCGCGTTGCGGGGCAGATCGGAAACGAGCTCCATGGCGAGGCCGACGGCGAGCTGCTCGAGGACGATCTCGTTGCTCTTCGAGAGAGTGTCGGAAATCGCGCGAATCGCCTGCCCGCTCTGGAGCAGGAGTCCGCCGGTGTGTCCTTCGCTCGCCTCGGCGGACCAGAGGGTTCGGCCCGTCTTCGCCGACAGGATGCGGATGCGCCCCGAGAAAGAGCGGTCGAAGAAGAAGACGGCCGACAGATTCGACTCGTCGAACCCGTGTCCGACGAGGATCGCGTCGACGCCGATCTCGAGACCGATCGCCGCGATCCGGTCGTCCGCGGGGAGCCACCTCGGCTCCCACGGCTTCAAGCCCTCGCGGGTGAGGCGCGAGTCGAGGAGGTCCGCGTCGAGCGTCGCGTAGCCGCGGTCCTGGAGGAAGCTGCCGAGGTGGCGTCGGATCGTCGACTTCGCGCGGTCGGCGAGAGCTCCCTCGATGGGAAGCACGGCCACGCGCCCGAGCGTCTCTCCGCCGAAGGCCCCCGCGCCCTGGGCCGATGCCGAGGGTGCAATCGCGGCGAGCGAAGCGAGCGCGATCGGAAGCCAGAGAGAGGCGGTCGAAGGGCGATCCACGGCAGGTTCCGGGTGCGTCGGGACTCGATTCCCTCCCACCCGCCGGACGCGAACGCGCGTGGGAGCCGCGTCCCGGGTCACCGGCTCGAAACCGCGCGGGGCGCATGCCCGTGAAAGGGGCTCGCACGCGTCGACCGAATGGGCATTTTCCTCCGACCCCGTCCCGTGACTCAGCGGGCGCGATGTCGTGCCGCCTCGGCCGCGGCTCCCGCTTCCCCGGGGATCCTTGGGACTCTCCGATACAAGCTCCTCTCGATCCCAAGGTTGCGGTGGTACGCCGGGCGCGATTCGAACGCGCGACCTTTAGCTCCGGAGGCTAACGCTCTATCCAGCTGAGCTACCGGCGCACGAAGCGGCGGGACGGTACGCGTCCCTCCGCGAGGGCGCAAGCACACGACAAGCACACGCGATGGGCACCTCGGTGCATGCATTCGCGCCGTGCGCGAGCCGAAGCTCGTCGAGCGCGGACCGACCCACGCGCAAGCGCGAGCTCTCCGCGATCCGAGGACGCGCGAGCGAGTGTTGCGCCGACGTCGCGCAAGTGATTTTCTCGGTTGCGGGGCTTCGACGTACCGGACTAGTCTGACCCTTGCCGAATCTCGTTTTCACCGGACGTGTGTAGGCGCGAGTCTCGTCGCGACGCGCACGTCGACCTCTGGTACTGGACGCCGTTGGATCGCACCGAAGTGGCAGTTCCGCACCGAATGAACCGAGTCGCGAATTCCGTTCAGCGTCGCGTCGCCGACGAATGGACGATCGAGTCGGCGTCGACGCACCGGGACGTGTCTCTCGACGGAGCCGCGACGACCCGGCCCATGATTGCCCGGTGGCGCACGCACGCGCGTGAGGCTTCCTTCCGAGCGAGTTCGCTGCTCCTCGGCCTAGGCGTTCTCGGCTTCGGATTCTGGTTCGCTTCCAGCCCGTCGTCGAGCCCGCTGCGCGCGCAGCCTGGCGTCACGCAGCCCGGCGTGGATGCCGACGCCGATGGGCTCGCGGATTCCCTCGAGGCGCAGTTCGGAGGCTCGAATTCGAGCCGTGATTCGGACGGCGACGGTGTCGAGGACATGATCGAGGCGATCCTCGGCACCGACCCGATCGACTCCGCGAGTGTTCCCGACGCCGCGGCTATCGCGACGCCGTCGGTCCGCGTGCTCGGCTACATCGAGGGGGAGAGCTTCCACCTCCACGTCTCCGTCTACGTGCCGAATGGCGACGTGCTGGAGATCGCGAATCCGCTCGGGCTCCTCTACGCGCCGGATTTCTTCGGCCAGGGTCCTGCCGCACTCGACCTGACGGATCCCATCCTCTCGGGCTGGATCGCGCAGCAGAACTTCGAGGGCGGATCGATCGCGGTTTCGTCGGACAGCTGGTTCCCCGTGAGCGCGGTGAACCTCTTCTCGTCCTTCGACGGCTACTCGCAGTTCACGGTCGCCTTCTCCGCGACCGTCGCGGGATCGACCTACTCGAGCGTCGCGATGTTCACGACGACGAGCGTGGGCGACACGGACGGCACCTCGCTCAGCTACATGCCCGTGGCGCCTGGTGGTGGAGGAGCTGGGTCCTTCCGCCCCCTGAAGGTCGTGATGCTGCCTCCGGGCTACGCGCCCGACATGGTCTGCATGATCACGAATCAGGTCGTCGCGGTGGAGCCTCCGGCGATTCTCGTCCTGGAGACCACGACCGCCGACTGCATGCCTCTCGCGGGCGCTCTTTGCTCCCCCGTTGCGTGTGATTCGCAGGTGGGAAGGACGCTGCGGACCATCGACCCGCTGGCACTCGTCGGGGGCGGCAACTGAGGACATGACCTCGGGCTGGGATCGGGAGCAGGCCGAGAGTCGCACCGATCCTCAGGTCGCGCCGAGGAGTGGGCCGCACGGGAACGCCCGGATTCCAGCTCCCGGCGTCCGCGTGATCGAGAAGTCGGCGCTCGTGGGGGGAGGGAGTTCGCCGTCTTCGCGCGGCGCGTCGTCGAAAGGAGCCCCTGCGGGGCGCCGGCGTTCGAGTTCCCGTGGGTCGCACTCGGGCTACGATCAGGTCCGAGGGAAGAGCGGCGAGTGGGGAAAATCTCCCGCCACGGCGAGGCCAGAGTCCGCTGGTGCCTCCGTAAACGGCGTCAGATTCTCTTCGAAAGGGAACAAAGGGTCGTGAAATCGCCGTCCGACCAGGAGGCCCGGAATGGGCCCGACGCCGATCTGATCCACCGCTGCCAAGAGGCGGAGGGCTCTCAGTTCGACGTTCGATTCGCAGAGCTCTACGACGTCTACAAAGATCGTGTCTACAACGTCGCCTATCGCATCACTGGCAACGCGGCGGACGCGCTCGATGCATCGCAAGAGACGTTTGCAATCCTCTTCCGCAAGGTTCGCGATTTCCGCTTCCAGTCGAAGTTCTCCAGTTGGGTCTACCGAATCACCGTCAACGCGAGCATCGATCTGTGTCGCCGTTCCTCTTCGAAGTCCGTCGCGTCACTCGATGCGCTGATGGAGGAATCGCGGCCCGGTGGAGATGCGAGGGCCCTTGCGCCCACGGACGACGGATCGTCGAGACCGCGGAGCATTGCGGAGCGGAACGAGCTCGCGTCTGACATCCAGGCAGCCATCGATCGCCTCTCTCCCAAGCTCCGAACCATCGTCGTCCTCCGCTATCTCGAGAATCTCTCCTACGAGGAAGTTGCCGAAGTCCTTCGCTGCTCCATTGGCACCGTGAAGTCGCGCCTCGCGCGGGCCCACGCAGCCCTGGAGCCCTATCTGGTGCGAGTCACCGAGAAGCACCTTCGCCCCTAGAACCCATGAGCTTCGATCCCCGAGAGTCGCCCCGATCGCAGGAATGCTCGTCGTTCCTCGCGATGCTGGAGGACGGGATCGACCGAATCGCTGCGGGAGAGGGTGGTCGGCTCGTGAGTGAACGGAGGGCCGACGACGGCACCTCGTTCGACTTCGTCGCATGGGAGCGGCATCGCGCCGAATGTGCGCCCTGCTTCGCCGCCGTGGAGGCGCGCGCCCAGGTTCGGCGAGCGGTCGTCCGAATGGCGCGCGCGCCGCGGGTGGCCGTTCCCGCCGATCTCGACGCACGCGTGGATCAGCTGGGGGCGATCGACGTGTTGGCGCGCGTCCTGATCCGGAAGCTCGCGCGGATCGACGTGCCCGCGGAACTCGACGCGCGCGTGTTGAGGGGTCCCGTCCTCGCGGTGCGTCCGAGAAGGGTCGTCCGGCTGCATCGAGTGCGATTGGCGCGTCGGATGGCGCTCGCAGCGATGGTCCTCGGCGGCGTCGGAGTCGCACTCCTCTTCGGGCCTGGCGGCAGCACGCCCCCACCCCCGCCGTTCCAGGTCGATCATCGACCCGCTTCGGAGCTCCAGGTGGCGTTGAGAGCGCGAGCGACTCTCCTTTCAGGCGGGGTGTTCGACCCCCAAAAGGGCTGAGCCTCGATGGACCGCGCCCCCAAGTCCCATCGAGGCCTCCTCGCGCTGCTGCTCGCGACGATCTGCACGTTCGCGCCCGGGTGCTCCGATTCCGAGACGGAGCAAGCGTTGCTCGCCCTGGCTCGCGCGACGTCCATCGGATCGGGCCGCCAGTCCTATCGGGGCGTGCGCGAGGTCTGGTACCTCGAGAACGGCACGCTTCAGCGGCACGTGGAGGCGGTCTTCGACGACGGCGGCGAGGACGTGGGATTGGACCTTCTCGACGATGGCTCGGGAGCGCCCTCCCCGACGGCGCGGCTGATGTTCCTCCTGGAGGGGCGATTCCTGCACACGTTCCGCGACCTGGCCCTCGGCGACGTGGCGTTGCTCCTCGAGAACTACCGCGTCCGACTCGTGCCCGGCGAGGAGACGATCCTCGGGCATCCGGCGCTCCACCTCGAGTTCACGAAGCGTGCATCGGGGCAGAAGGCCGTGGAGGTCTGGTCCGACCGAGTCTCTGGCCTTCCGCTCAGGGTCGATCGCTTCGGCGAGCTGGGCGATCTCGTGTTCCGGATGGAGTACCGGTCGATCGAGATCGGAGCCGTCGCACGGACGCCCGAGGATCCTTCGAGCCTTCCGCAGGCGCCGCCCGAGCACGATCGAAGCGCAGCCTCGCCGGAAACCGGTGAGGCAGCCCTCGCGATCCTCGCGCCGACGTGGATCCCGGCGGGTTTCCGTCCGGCCGCCTGGCGGGATGTCGAAATCGATCTCGGCACCTCGAAGACCGTCGCGAGATGGAGCCGATTCACCGATGGGCTCGAGCACGTCTTCGTGATCCAGGGAGATGCGATGAGCGGCGCTTGGGATCTTCCGGCCG
This sequence comes from uncultured Planctomycetales bacterium, assembly GCA_964545855.1. Classification (GTDB taxonomy): domain Bacteria; phylum Planctomycetota; class UBA1135; order UBA1135; family JACQFD01; genus CAZJHD01. Next base: position 36,711 of record CAZJHD010000015.1, on the reverse strand, counting down.
CGACGAGTTCGCTCGACCGCGAGATCGTGCTGGCGAGCTACCAGCTGGGAGCCGTGAACGTCGTGGCGGCGACCAAGGACGTCCACGCGATCGTCGCCTTCGGGCGAGTCTCCGCGAACGATCTCGGCGGAATGGTCGCCGGATACTTGCGATAGAGCGCAGCGCGCGCGTCGCCGATTCGAGCGACTCTCGGACTGGGCCGTGACGTTGGCCCATCCGCGCGCTGGAGCCGTCTCGTGCGCCGGATTACGGTGCATCTCGCTCGGCGGCGCGGAGTAAGGGCCGACCGTCGGTCCACTCTCCTTCGCGCTCCATCTTCGGTCCTCGGCGGTCGCCATCCGATATCCGAAGGATCCCCGGAGGCCCACGTGCTCGCGCTCTTCGCTCTCACTGTCGCACTCTCCTCGCCGCACGCCGGCTCCACGCCGTCCGACTCGAAGACGGCGCAGTACCGGGGACCGATCCAGGACCTCGTTGCCATCGGCTCGACACCGAGCCCCACGGGGACGCCGGGCATTCCACCCACGGCGAATCCGGGGAGCCCGCTCCTCGATCCCGTCGGGTTCCTCGAGGGGTACAACCGCTGGGAATTCTGGTTCGAGGTGAACAAGGACCTCCTCCTCCGATCGCGGGACTTTCGGAGGCGCGAGATCCTGACGGTGCTTCCTCCGACGGTCGATCCGATCCCCGATCAGGGGCTCGTGCGAGCGGAGGACGCGCGGACGACGATCGCGCGTGCGCTCCGCAAGGCCGTTGGATCGACGGATCCACGAGTCGTTCGCTACGCAGCCCTCGGACTCGGCCGGATCGGTGCTCGCGAGTCGTTGCCGATCCTGGAGGACCTGATCGAGACCGGAGAACTCGAGACGAAGCGATTCGCCACGATCGCGATGGGACTCATCGACGATCGGGCCGTGCTCTCCCGATTGATCGCCCTGCTCCACGACGAGGAGCAGGTGTCCCCGGAGGTGCGCGCCGCCGCAGCGCTCGGCATCGGCTTGAACGGCCGCCGCGAGGGAGCTCGCGTGCTCCGTCAGTACCTGGAGAAGCACCTTCGCACAGACACCGTCGATGGCGTCGACGAGAACGTCTTCCTGGCGGCCGTCTTGGCGCTCGGGATGTGCCGCGACCGGGATTCGACCCCCTATCTGATCACGACCTTCAAGACTCTTCGGGTCGATCGAGCGTCGCGGTCGCGCCCGATGGAGACCCTGCTCCTCCAGGCGCTCGGCCGGATCGGCGACCCGAGCGCCCTGATCCCGCTCCTCCAGTCCCTCGAGGAGAAGAACATCGAGATCCGCCGCGCGGCGGCCCAAGCGCTCGGTGACCTCGGCGATCGCGCCGCCGTCGCGCCGCTCTCGGCCTCCCTCGCCGAGGACAACGACGAGCAGACGCGAGGATTCGCGGCCATCTCTCTCGGACGGCTCGGGGGCCAGGAGGCTCGCGACGCGCTTCGTGCCGCCCTCCAGGTCAAGGGCTCCCGGACGGTGAAGTCGTTCGCGGCGCTCGGCCTCGGTCTCCTCGGCGATCGAGGTTCCTCGGCGGAGCTGCTGAAGATCCTCGCGCTCAACTCGGAGGACAACGTCCGCGGCTCCGCGGCGATCGCCCTCGGTCTCCTCGGCGAGCCTGCCGCGGTCGAGCCGCTCTTCGAGCTCGTGAAGGCGCGCGGGACGAAGGCCGATTTCCGCGGGTACTGCGCGATCGCGCTGGGCCTCATTCGGCCCGAGGGCAGCCTCGAGAAGTTGCTGACGATCCTGAAGGACGATCCCGACAAGGTCGACCTCTGGCGGCGTGGCCTCTGCCTCGCGATCGGTCTCCATCGCAGCGCGGCGGCCGCGCCGGCGCTCGCGGAGGTGTTGATCGGGGATTCGCGCGACGTGGTGCGCGAGCACGCCGCGCTCGCTCTGAACCTCTCTCGGGGTCGAGCCGCGATCGACACGCTCGAGAAGGCCCTCGAGAAGGACTCGCGAGGAGACCTCGCGCTCTTCAGCGTGATCGCGCTCTCCGGAATGGGGGATCGTTTCGACTATCCCTTGATCTCGGAGTCGTTCTTCAACGTGAACTACCGGCTGCCCTACGCCTTCCTCGAATCCCTGCTCTACATGCTCTGAGCGGGTCGGTCTCGGTCGGCGGCGAGAGGCTGCTCTCCTCGGCCGCTGAGACGCGCGGACAGCCGGAATCGCAGGCGCCCGCGCGCGGCCCGCGTGCCGCCTACTTGGCCGACTTCCCCGGCGGCTTGGCACTCGACGGGGCCTTCTTCTTCCGTCCGTAGGCGTCGATCACCCAGTCTCGCCACTTCTGCTCGAGGTCGGAGAGCGACATGCCGCCGTTCACCTTCAGGGACTTCGCGAAGGAATTCGGACCACGCATGCCCTTGATGACCTTGACGAGGGTCGGCCGGTTCTCGGCCTCCATCATCCAGTCGAAGAACGACCAGGCCTTCGCGAGATCGAGGTAGTCGAGCGAGTTGTTCTCGGTGCGCGTGAGGGTCGCGAAGTCCTTCGACTTCTCGTCGCCCTGGGCCATCTCCAGACACACGAGGCGATAGGCCGTGTCGACGTCCTTGTCGGCGATCGCGATGTTCCCGACGTACTTGGCGTTCGTGACGCAGTAATTGCGGTTCGCCGAGAAGAACCGGACCGACGAGTACATCGCGAACCCCTCGGTGAGCCACGAGAGGTGCTCGCCCTCCATCGTGTCCTCGTCGTTCTTGTCGCGCTCCTTGTCCTTCGGGAGCCCCGGGAATCGAGGTCCGAGCCGCGCCGTGTAGAGAAGGATCGTCTGGCCGAGCTTGTGGGCGAGATCGAACTCGAAGTCGCCCTCGATGTGACCGCCGCTGAGAGGGCTGGGCGTCTCGTAGATGAATCGGCCGATGTCGAGGAGGATCGGCCTCTGCTGTGCGAGGCTGTGGCTCGGGTACCGCTTCTCCAGATACTCCCTGAGAGCGTCGCCGAAGGAGGACTTGCTCTTGAAGTAGTAGACGTTGAAGGGCCCTCGCTTCCCCGCCCAGAGGTCCTTCATCTTGTCGACCTCCAGATCGGTCGAGAGCGTCTCGACGATCGTCTCGGCGATCCTGACGAGTTCCGAGAGTCGTTCGATGGATTCCTCGGCTCGGATCGCGACCGTCGGCCCCTGCACCACGTTGAAATCGCCGCCCAGGCTGGACGACAGGATCTCCGCCTCCTTCTTGCCGCGATCGACGTTCGCCTTGATCGCCTCGTCGACGCCCTTCGGGGCCGGACCCAGGCTGGAGTCTGCGGCTCCGCCATCGCCGCTCGCCGACTTGCTCCCCTTCGCCTGAGCAGGCGCCAGGGGTGCGAGGACGAGGAGGGCGGAGAGAGCCAGGGGGACGCGGAGCGATTCGGACATGAGAGGCCTCCAGGCCGAGTATACGGGCCCTTCGACGGCGTCGTGGATTCGCGACAGGGAGGTGTCGACGCGAGGCGACGGCGGAGCGAAGGCGCGACGCGCCGACGCGACGGGGCCCGATGTTCGAGCTCCTCGCGGCCCTAACCCGAGGATTCGCAGTCGGATTCCGAAGCGGTTCCGCGGAAGCCCGGATTCGGCACGGCGGCACGAACTCTGCGATACGGACGGTCACAGCCCGTCTATCTCCTCCCCCTCCGAGACTCGCATCGATGACCAGCGCCGACTCCTCCGACGATCGCTTCGCCAACGCCGGCCAGGGCTCCACTCCCGCGGGCCCCTCGAATGCGTCCCAGGACTCCGCCGCCTACCGCGACCAGCTCCTGAAGAAGCTGAACTGCCTCATCGCCGTCCTCGAGGCCGCGATCGCGAAGGTGCGGCGCAACATGCAGTCGGGATCGACGGATCCCGGGCGGCTGGATCGAATCCGCTCGAACCTCGAGAACACGCTGACGATCTGTGAGCGGGCGAAGGTCTCCCTCGAGCGGCGCGGCACTCTCCCGTCCAATCTCCCCCCCGAGGTCTCGGAGGCGATGGGTGAGAAGTCGGGGCCGATCGCCGCGGAACGTGGACGGCGCCGCGCCGATCACGTGATGACCTATCGCGACTACGTCGAGCTCTCGTCCTTCGAAGAGTTTCGCAAGTTCCGTGAGCTGCCGCCGATCTCCGTCGAGGAGATCGCGACCTGCGACGTCGATCGGCTGTCGGAGGCCTTCGGACGCGACGAATAGCGGCGACGGCGACCGACGAACTCGTCAGCGTCCCCAGTCGCGGAGGTAGCGGAAATCGAGATTCAAGGTTCGCGCCGAGACCTTCGCCACGATCGGCAGCCGGCGCTTGTACTGGTTGGCGCGCACTCGGGCGACGACCCAGCGGACCAGGTCCCTGCCGTGGCCGCGGCGCTGCAGCTCGGGCTCGTCGAGACGCCGATCTACGAGGTCGTGCAGGAGCGCATCCACCTCCTCGTAGCGGATCCCCATCTCGCCCTCCGCCGTCTGTCCCGGCCAGAGATCCGGCGTCGGCCGACGGACGCAGATCTCACGCGGAACGCCGAGATGCTCGGCGAGCGCGTAGACCTGAGTCTTGTAGAGGTCGCCCAGGGGATTGATGGCGCTCGCGCTGTCGCCGTACCACGTCGTGTAGCCGAGGAGCTGCTCCGTCTTGTCACTCGTGCCGATCACGATCGAGCCGTCGCGCGCGGAGCGATCGAAGATCGCGATCATCCGTGCGCGCGCCATGACGTTGCCGGCGCGGATGCGATCGGCCTTGCGACGGATGGAGAGGCCCGCGGGCTCGAGGAAGCCGTCCACCATTCCCGTGATCTCGATCTTCTCGCTCCCGATCGCCAGGGACTCGCACAGCCGACGCCCCAGCGTCTCGCTCGCGGAGCTCGACGTTCGGTAGGGGAGCAGCAGGCCGAGGACGTTCTTCGGCCCGAGGGCTCGCGCGGCGAGCGCGGCCGAGACGGACGAGTCGATGCCGCCCGAGACGCCGAGCACCGCGCGCCGGAAGCCGAACTTCTCCGACTCGCTGCGGACGAATCGAACGAGCACGTCGGCGATGGCCGCGAGCTCGAGGGGCGGGAGTGCCGGCTTCATCGGCCCTCGACGATCCGCCGGAGCTCGCGCAGCACGAGCTCCGGCCGCTCGTCGCGCCGCATCGGCGCGGCCGCGCGGGCGCGCCGCAGCGCGCCGTCCTCGATCGTCGCCGAGGCCAACCCTTCGGCGAGCCCGTCCACTCGGGCGATCGTCGTTCCGAAGGGATCGAGGACTCGGGAGCCGCCGAAGAACGTGATCCCGTCCTCGACGCCGACACGGTTGCAGAAGACGACGTAGGTCTGGAACTGCGCTGCCTGGGCCTCGAGGATCGCCTCCCACGAGCGCAGCGAGGAGATCTCTCCGCGCTCCGTGAGTCCGCGGCCCGGCGAAGCGGAGAGACAGACGAGGACGTCGACGTCCTGGAGGAAGAGGAGCCAGCTCGAGGACAGGTGCCAGGCGTCCTCGCAGACGAGGAGCCCCAATCGGCCGAAGGCGGAGTCGATGGCCCGAAAACTCTCGCCCGCGGCGAAGTACCTCGCGTCGTCGAAGATCCCGTAGGTGGGCAGGTGGACCTTGTGATGGACGTGGACGATCCGGCCGTCCTCCGCGTAGACGGCGGCGTTGTAGACCCGGTGGTCGCGCGCCCGCTCGACGAATCCGAAGCAGACTGCGAGGCCCTTCGACGCGCGGACGACCCTGCGGATCGCAGGCGCGTCCATCGGCAGCGCGAGGTCGTGCGTCAGGTCGTTCAGGAAGTACCCGGTGAGCGACAGCTCGGGGAACACGACGAGGTCGACCCCGCGCCGCCTCGCCGCCGACAGGAGCTTCAGGTGCTGCTCCAGATTGCGATCGATGTCTCCGAGCGCGGGAGCCGTCTGCTGCAGAACGACGCGGAAGTCCTTCATCGAGGGCGCGGGTCTCTCAGCTCCCCTTGCGAGCGGCCGCGAGCGCCTCGTCGACGATGCGATCGGGATCGACGCCCTCGGCCTCGCCCTCGAAGTTGCGCAGCACGCGGTGTCGCAGGGCGTGGGGCGCCACGGCGCTCACGTCCTCGCGCTCGACGTGGTAACGCCCTTCGAAGAGCGCGCGCGCCTTGGCGGCGAGGAGCACCGACTGCGCGCCCCGCGGCGAGGCGCCGCACCGCAGGTAGCGCTTCGCGAGGGGCGTGGCCTCGGGCGCCATCGGGTCCGTCGAGCGAACGGCGCGCGCCACGAGCCGCTTCACCGCCTCGGAGGCGGGGACCTGCCGAGCCAGCGCACGCGTCCGCAGGATCTCCGCCGCGGTGAACGCCGGACGAACCTGGGCCGTGCTCGGGCCCGTGGTCGCATCGAGGATGTCGACGATCTGCTGCTCGCTCGACGCGGGGACCTTCAGCTTGAAGAAGAAGCGGTCGAGCTGGGCCTCCGGGAGGGGATAGGTGCCTTCGAGCTCGATCGGGTTCTGCGTCGCCGCCACGAGGAAGGGCTGCTCGAGCTCGTAGCGCTTCCCGGCGACGGTGACGCCCGCCTCCTGCATCGCCTCCAGCAGTGCCGACTGCGTCTTCGGCGTCGCGCGGTTGATCTCGTCCGCGAGGATCAGGTTCGCGAAGATCGGCCCGGGCTGGAATTCGAAGCGCCGTCCGCCGCCTTCCCGCTCCACGAGGATGTTCGTCCCGGTGATGTCGGCGGGCATGAGGTCGGGCGTGAACTGGATGCGCGAGAAACGCACCTCGAGCGCCTGCGCGAGGGTCTTCACGAGCACCGTCTTCCCCAGCCCCGGGACACCCTCCACGAGGACGTGTCCTCCACAGACCGTCGCCAGCGTGAGCAGGTCGATGAGCTCCGGGTTGCCGAGGTAGATCCGCCCCACCTCGGCCCGGAGCCCGGCGTACCGGCGGCGCAGTTGCTCGATCTCCCGTTCGAGCGTCTCGAGCGCGGCTTCGGTCACGACGGAGCTCCGACGAGGACCGTGAGCTCTCGGAGGGATCGGATCGTTTCCATGGGCGGGTGGATCGCGTGTCGGCCGTCGCGGTCCGGCGATCGGTCCAACAGGATGCCACGGACGCCGGCCGACCGAGCACCCTCCACGTCGTTCACCGGATGGTCGCCCACGTGGATCGCCTCCGACGCCTCGATCCCGAGGCGCGCGCAGGCGCGCCGGAAGATCTCCGCCTGGGGCTTCTCCACGCCCTCCGTGGCGGAGACGAGCACCGCGTCGAAGCGCGTGCTCAGGCCGAGCCGCTCCAGATGGCGGTGGAGCCGGGGGCTCCAATTCGAGACGACGGCGAGCCGCAGCCCGTGCCGGGCGAGGGCGTCGAGCACCTCCTCGGTCTCCGCGAACAAGTGCAGGCTCGCCGTGCGGCGGTAGCGCGCGAGGAGGCTCTCCGTCAGGCCCTCGAGCATCGCGTCGTCGGCGCCGAGCCCCCTGTAGACCGTCGGCACATAGGCACGGAACCACCGGTCGGTGTAGCGGGCCGACTCTCCCTCGACGGGAGGCACCCGCACGTGCGCCTCCACCATCGCGCGCCGGACCGTCTCGAGATCCGAGGGGAGCCCCAGGTCGCGCGCGGCCGAGGCGTAGATCTCGAAGCGCGAAGGCCGCTCGAAGAAGAGCGTGTTCCCCGCGTCGAGGAGGACGCCGCGCACGGCGAGCGACACGGGGATCGGGGAGGGACGCGGGGTCTGCATGCGAGTCGCGCGCTGCAGTCTGGCCGCGGATCGTGGCCGGCCGCCGTTGGCTGCGTCGCGGGGCGCACGATAGCCTCGCGCCGACGTGTCCCGCAAAACGGCGCCCCTCGCTCGACTCCTGCTCGGCGCCCTGCTCGCGTCGTGTTCCAGCGCGCCGCTCCGGATGGGCATCGGGTCGGACCGCCTCGACGCCGCCGACGCGGCGCTCGCCCGCGGCGACGTCGGCACGACGATCGCGCTCCTCGACGGGAAGGTCGACGAATCCATCCGAGGCTCGAAGCTCCTCGGCCGCGCCTACCTCGCGCTGCGAGAGGCGGAGCCTGCAAGACGTGCCTTCGCGCATGCACTGGCCATCGACCCGAGCGACTCGGACGCGTGGTTCCTCTTCGCCGAGGCCTGTGAGGGCGAGCGCTTCTTCGATCGGGCCATCGAGGCGTACCGCCGGGTCCTCGAGCTGCGGGCGGACCACGCCGAGGCGGCGCGCCGGCTGGCCATCCTGCTCCACGACCTCCGCCGGCCGCTGGAGGCCCTGGAGGCGCTGCGTGTCGCGGCGCGGCTCGCGCCCGAGAACCTCGATCTCCGCCTGCGCATCGGAGTCGTCGAGCTCGATCGGGAGCAGGACGACAGCGCCGAGTCGGCCTTCGATCTCGTGATCGAGCGCGCGGGACCCCAGGCGCCCGCCTTGCTCGGCCGCGGGATCGCGCGAGCACGCCGCGCGAGCCGGATCTCGTCGGCCGGCGGAACGGCGTCGGCGCCCGCCGAGTCCGACGCACTGTTCGCCCTCGCCGAGGAGGACCTCTCGGAGGCGAGCCGTCTCTCGGCCGCCGATCCGGCGCCGCCCTACAACCTCGGGTGGGCGCGCGAGCTGGCCGGGCGCAGGGACGAGGCGGAGTCGGCCTACCGCGAAGCGCTGGCCCGCGAGTCGGGACACCTTCCCTCGCTGCTGCGCCTGGCGGCGCTTCGGGAGGCCCGCGGCGACCCGGAGGGCGCGCTCGGCCTCTACCGCCGCGCCGAGCCGCTGGCCTTCGACCCGAGGGTGCGCAGCGCGGTGCGTCGGCAGATCCAGAGCCTGCGGCGCGCCGTGTCCGGGTCTCCCTGAACGACTCCCGGCGCGCGTTCGCCCGCCGCGTCAGATTCCGATCGTCGCGCGGATCTTCTGCTCCAGATCCGCGACCATGCCTCGGATGAACTCCTCGCCGTAGTCGCGCTCCAGGAGGAAGCGATCCTGGAAGTCGAGGTTCCCCGTCGTCGGCGAGTAGTCGATCTGGAAGTCCACCAGATCGCCCGAGTCCTCCCGCACCTGGACCATCGCGCAGTTCATCTTCGAATCGATCTCGACGGTGTAGCTCGTCATCTCAGCGGCCCTCGATGGAATTCCGCACGGCATTGCGGATGTCTCCGAGCATCTTCTCCGCAAACTCCGACCCGAAATCGATTTCGATCACCTTGATGTCCTCGAAGTCGAAGCGGCCCGTCTCCGTGTTGTAGGGGATGCCGTACTCCCACTTGTCCCCGTTCGGGGCGCGCAGAGTCACCTCCACCTGCTGGTCGTCGGGGGAGACGGTGATCTTGTATTCGGGTTCGGGCATCGAGTGTGGCTCGTCGGGGTGTTCGGTCGCGTGGAGTCGGCCGGCTATCCTAGCTGCCCGTGGCCGAAGTCATGGGAGCTCCGCGCGGGCCTCGCGCTCGCTCTGTGGAGCACCTCCGCCACGGGCAGCCAGAGAACTCGAATTCGCGCGGGGCCCGATCACCGCGCGACTCCCTCCTCCGTGAAGGCCGACCTGAAGAGCTACGAGGGCGAGCATCGCCATCCGTGGAACCGGGTGCTGCACGCCGTGGGCATCCCGATCGTCGTCGGATCCTTCGCCGTCCTCTTCTGGAGCTGGCCCTGGGCGATCGCAGTGCATCTCCTCGGCTGGGGCATCCTCTGGTCGGGGCACGCCATCGAGGGCAACCTCCCGGCGTCCTGGAAGAACCCGACCGTCGTCCTCGTCGCGCCGATCTGGTGGGCCCGGACCCTGTGGCGCAGGCTTCGGGGAGGCTCCTGACGCGCGGTCTCTGAACGCTTGCGCGCCTTTCGGCCGTCCGTAAGACTCCCACGCTCAGCCAGGCCATGTCCTCGTGGAACCGTCACGGGGATGGGGCCGCTTCCCCATGCATGCGGATCCCCAAGAGGAGGGCTCCGCGCGCTGCCACTCCGACTCCATCCCGAAGGGACCATCGGGGCCCCGCCCATGGAATTCGATCCCCACCTCGCGAAGGTCTTCTCCTACTACCGCGACGCCGAGATGCGCGGTGCGAGCCTGCTGCTCCGCCTGTGCTCCATGACCGGCCCGGGAGACATGCAGACGGCGCTCTCCCGTCACATCATGGACGAGACGCGCCACGCTTGGCTGTGGACCAAGCGGATCATGGATCTGAAGGGTCAGGTCGAGCCGCCGGACGACGGCTATCAGCGTCGGATCGGTCGCGAAGGGCTCCCGCGAACGCTCTTCGACATCTTCGCGCTGACGGTCGTCGTCGAGCAGCGCGCCTTCACGAGGTACCAGCAGCACCTCGCGCGCCCCGACGTCGATCCCGAGACGCGCGACACCCTGGAGGCCGTGTCCGCCGACGAGACGTGGCACATCGGCTGGATCGAGTCGGCCGCGAAGGCCATGGCGCGCGCCGAGGGTGACGAGTCGCTCTACGACAAGGCGATCGAGCGCTACAAGCTCATCGACGAGAAGGTGACGCAGGAGCTCGTCCAGAAGGAGCGAGATACCTTCGGCTTCTGCTACGCCGATCCCTTCAAGCCCGAGGATCTCGAGACCACCAAGCGCAACCGCGCGAAGTGGGCCGCGGAGACCGTGACGACCGAGGAGATCGCCGGCGTGAGGGCCGCGGCCCGTACGGCGCTTGCCGGCATCTGAGTCCGCGGCCGCCGATCCGCTCCCGGGCGCGACCCACGTGCCCGGGCACGGACGTTCGCTTCGGCCTCGAGGGCCATCCTGGAGCGCGGCGATGGCTGATCTCGACCGACCACGTCCGAAGCGCCGCCGCAAGAGACGTGGCCGTCTCTGGAACGTCGCGGAGTACGTCTGTTTCCGTGTGATCGAGGGTGTGCTCGGCGCTCTGCCGCTTCGCTCCTCGCTCGCGCTCGGCGCCGCCGGCGGCTCGTTCTACGGCGCCCTGACGCGCGTTCTGCGAATGCGCGACCACCGGGTCGCCACGACGAATCTCCGGCTCGCGTTCCCGGAGAAGTCCGCCGCCGAGCGCGACCGCATCCGCCGGGAGATGTGGCGGAACTGGGGACGGTATGCGGCCGACGCAGTGCATCTCCGGCGCATGTCTCCGGCGCAAGTTCGCGACCTCGTCTTCCTGGGCGAGACGGAGCGCATCGTGGAGCTCTCCACGCGGCGCCGAGAGCGCGGCGTTCTCGTCCTCACGGGCCACTTCGGGTCCTTCGAGTTCCTCCATGCCGCCGTCAGTTCCCATGGCCATCCGGCGTCGCTCGTGAACCGGCCGATGGCGAATCCGCTGTTCGACGCTTGGCTGCTCCAGCTCCGGACCCGGTTCGGCACGCACCAGATCGAGCGCGGGAAAGCCGCCCGCGCGATTCTCCGGGACCTCTCGGAGGGCCGGATGGTGGCGATCCCCTTCGACCAGGCAGCGCGCAAGGAGACGCGGATCTTCGCGCCGTTCTTCGGGATTCCGGCGTCGACCAATTCGGGCCTGGCCCGCCTCGTCGCGAGCGCCCGCGCGCCGGTCTACGCCGCCGTCATCGTGCGCGAAGGCTCCTCCACCCGTCACCGCGTCCTCGTCGGGCCCGAGATCGAGGTCGTGCGCACGGACGACCGCGACGCCGACACGATGGAGAACAGCCGACGCTTCAACGCCGCCCTCGAGGACCTGATCCGCGCGCATCCGGAGCAATGGATCTGGATGTACCGGCGCTGGAAGCAGCAGCCCGAAGGGCTCGTGTCGCCCTACCTACCGGACGCGCCTCCCGACGACGTCTACCGCGCGGCGGCGCGCCAGCTCTGATCGGCCCGTGGCCCGCGCCTTCGTCACCGGCGCGACGGGCTTCGTCGGATCCGCGCTCGCGTCGGCGCTCCTCGACCGAGGACACGAGGTCGTCGCCCTGCGCCGGAGCACGAGCGTCACCGACCGCCTCGCTCGCCTGCCCGTGAACTGGGCCGAGGCCGATCTCACCGACGCGGCCGCGCTCGCCCGGGCCTTCGACGGCTGCGACGTCGTGTTCCACGTCGCCGGCGCGATCTCCTATCGCCCGGAGGACCGCGACGAGCTGGTCCGCACCAACGTTCTCGGCACCCGTGCCGTCGCCGAGGCGTGCCGCCGCGCGCGGGTGCCTCGTCTCGTCCACACATCGTCGATCTCGGCCTGCGCGCACACCCTCGACGGAACTCCCCAGGACGAGTCGGCGCCGTGGAACTCCGCCGAGCTGCGCATCGACTACTTCACGACGAAGCACCTGGCCGAGGTGGAGGTCCTCCAAGCGTGCGCGTCGGGTCTCGACGCCGTGATCGTGAATCCAGGCTCGATCTTCGGCGCCGAGAGCCGCGGCAATACGGAGAGGTTCCTCCTCCGGCTCCGCGACGGCCGCATCCCCTTCGTGCCTCGCGGGGGAACCACCTGTATCGGCGTGCGCGACGCGGTGGAGGGGCACCTCGCCGCCTGGACCCGCGGCCGCCGTGGCGAGCGCTACGTGCTCGGCAGCGAGAACCTCACGTGGGCGCAGGTGCTCGGGATCGCGGCTGCGGAGATGACCGTGCCGCCTCCGCGTCACGAGGCGGGGCGCGCGATCATGAGCACGCTCGCCGTGCTCCTCGATGGCGTCTCGGCCCTCGGCATCTCGACGGGTGGAGTCTCCGGGCCAGGCCTGCGGGCGCTCTCCGTCTTCCTCTTCTTCGACGGCGCGAAGGCTTCGCGCGACCTCGGATTCTCCCCGGCGCCGATGCGCCGTGTGCTCCGCGAGACCGTCGACGGTCTCCGCGCGCGCGGATTGGTCCGCGTCCCGGGATGACCGCCGGATCGAACAGCTTGGCTAGGAAGACGCGGGCGGGGCGGTGCTCCCGCCGCCGCTCTGCTTCTGCTCCTTCAGCTGCAGCCGCCAGCGGATCGCCTTCTCCTTCGCCGCCTCGGCTTCCGCGCGCGGCACGTCACCCTTGCGCATCCAGCAGCGCGAGACGTGGCCCTGGGCGTCGGCGTCGTTCGCGTCGATCGCGAGGATCTTCTCGCCGACGGCGATCGACTCGTCCCACCGCTCCTGCTGGAAGAGGCACGCCGCGATGCCGTGCATCGCCGTCGTGAAGGAGGGATCGACGGCGAGCGCCGACTCGTACTCGCGCTTCGCCTCCTCGAATTTCTTGGAGGCGAAGAACTTCATCGCCTTCGTGATGTGCTCGGAGAGGGATGCCATGGGCGGGCCAGGATAGGCGCACGGCGCGTTCAGTACCGCCACGACTTCCCGTCCGCGCCCTCGGGCATCGTCCGCTCGAGGTGATCGAGGAGGAGCGGCAGGAGCTGCTCGGCGGTCGGCCCCCAGCAATGCCCCTTCGCGCGGCAGTACTCGATCGTGCCGCGGAACTCCGGCTCCTTCGCCGAGCGCAGGAACTCCTCCAGCAGGAGCACGGCGTTCTCGAGGTAGTAGGAGTCGTCGTCGCCGACGTAGACGTGGAGCTTCTCGGCGAGCGCCGGCCCGAGCGTCGACCATTTGGTCTCCAGGACGTGGCGCAGGTCGAAGCGCTCCTTCCACGCTTCGGCCACGGCCCGGTCGATCACGCCCGTCCGCTTGTCCCAGAGGCGGAGCGGGTAGCCGTCCGGGCCGACGGGGCTGAAGGTCGCCTCCCAGATGTCCCACTGCCCTCCCGAGCGCGAGCGTTCGCCCACGACGAGCTCGTAGAGATTCTCGTCCTTCATCATCGAGACGATGTTGCCGTCGACGCGCCGCAGGTTCGGCCGCTCGACGCGCGTCCACCCGGCGTCGATCCAATAGGCGTTCGCGTCCTCGTAGATGTTCACGATCTGGTGCGCGCGGAAGTCGACCGGATCGGGACAGCTCGCCCAGCAGCCGCCGAAGGCGTCGGGGTGGAAGATCTGCAGCGCGAGCGCCTCCCAGCCACCCGTCGAGCCGCCCGTCAGGAGCCGCGCCCACGGCGCGCCGATGGCGCGGAAGCGCCGCTCCACCTCCGGCAGCAGCTCCTGCAGCAGCGCGTCCCCGTAGGGTCCGTTGTTCTCGGAATTCACCGCGTAGGAGTCGTCGTAGTAGGGCGTCGGGTGCTGGAACGTGACGAGGAGGAACCGCGGCGTCGACTCGGCGAGCCACAGGCGGTCGAAGTCGCCGCCGCTCCCGAAGCCGTAGGGCGCCCGCGTCGAGAAGTGGCCCTGCTGGTAGATCACCGGATACCGCGCGTCCGGATGCTCGTCGTAGCCCTTGGGGAGCAGCACCGTGGCGCCGAGATCGATCGGAACGCCCCACCAGCGGCTCAGCATCTCGCTGCGCATGCGGAAGCGCTTCACCTGCGCCGTATCGGCGGGGGGTTCGATCGGCGGGATCGCGCGGTCGCACAGGAGCCGCACCGGCTCGTCGGAGGACGGGTCGAGACTCATGCGCACGGGCTCGCCGAAGAGGTTGCCGGGAGACCGGCGCCAGTCCTGCCCCTCCCAGCGGTCGAGGTGCACCCACACCGTGTGGCCATCGGCGCGCTTGCACTCCGTGTAGACGTTGAAGAAGGGCTGCACGAAGTACTCGCCGGCGGGAATCCCGGCGAGGCTCTCGACGGGATGCCCGAAGACCGACGCGTCGAACAGGACCGGTGCGCCCGGTGCGAGCGCGACGACGTCCTTCGCGAAGAGCGGTGCGCCCGTCGGCCCCGCCTGGCGGATCGGCGGCCGCGCGCCGTCGCGGCTGATGGCGACGTAGGCGCGGCCGGTGAGCGGCCCGGCATGCGCCGCCTCCGAGAAGGACACCTCGAAGCGAAGGCCCGGGGCGCGTGCCGGCGCGGGAGCCGGGGCATCGGAGTGGGCGGCGGCGGACAGCAGGAGCGACGCGAGCGGGTGCAACGTGAACATCGGGGGCGAGACCTCCGTCGAGAAGGCTACCGGTGTGGCCGGGCCGGCGGATCGAGACGCGCCGCCTCGGCCGTCCAGAGCCGCGCGCGCGCGGAATCGCCGCGCTGCCCGTGGATCTGCGCGAGCGCGCGCGCCGAGGGCGCGTTCGGCTGGATGCGGAACGCGGCCTCCAGGTCGGCGACGAAGCCCGCCTCGTCGCCCATCTGCAGCTTCAGGAGCGCGCGGTTGCGCAACGCTCCGTCCGCCAGGGGATGGGCCTCGACCACGCGGTCGAGGACACCCACTCCCTCCGAGGCGCGGCCGAGATTCCCGAGCAGCGGGCCCAGGTTCACGGCGGACTCCGCGGCGGCGGGATCGAGCGCGAGGGCGGATCGGTAGGCGCGCTCGGCGTCCTCGCGCCGGCCGGCGCTCTCCAGGATCGTTCCCCGGAGATGCTGGTACGTCGCGAGCCGCGAAGCGAAGGCGCCCGGCGCCGCGTCGACGAGCGCCGCCGCCGCTCCAGCGTGACCCGCCGCGAGCCGCCCCATCATTTCGATGCCCGGGTCGTCCGCCCACGACGGCATCGGTGCTCCGGGCCATCGGAACGGACGCACGCGGCCGCCCTCGGAGCCCTTGAGCCGCAGCGCCGTGGCGGGCGAGGGCGGCGGGGGAACGCGCGCGATCCGGTGGTCGTGGATCGCGACCGTGGCGACGTCGAACACGCCCGTCCGCCGCATGTGGCACGAGGAGCATGCGGCGTCGCCACGACGCGGACCCGGGAGCGCACAGGGGCGCTCGCGACCCGGCGAAGGGCCGTCGCCAGCGGCATGGCAGCGGACGCAGCCCGCGCGCGCCTCGCGGCGCCCGTCGGCCTCGAACACCGAGACGTGCGGATCGTGGCACGACGTGCATTCCATGCGCGGGAGCGCCGACTCCGCCGCGCGCTCGAAGCAGGGCGAGAGCACCATCCGCTCCACGTGGCTCACGAAGGCGATCGCGTCGCTCGGCTCCGCGTCGACGAAGACCGCCATCGCACCGAGGAGATCGCCCCCGGGCGCCGGCACGCCGCGCGCGCCGGGCTCGAGCAGGATGCGTGCGTCGCCCTGGAGGTGGCAGCGCGCGCAGAGCGACAGACGCTCGATCGATCCGCGCGGTGGCGGGCTCGCGATCGGGTCTGGCGCCTGCGGCCGCGTGCCGCGCGCCGCGCGCTCCTGCCACGCGGCGTGCTCCGTCGCCGACGGGTGGCACGCGCCGCAGGAGATCCCTCGCGGCTCGAAGCCGGCGGATCCCGCGAGATCGGGGGCGAGCGCGAGCGGGTAGCCGCGCTCCGGAAGGGAGTCCGTGTGGCACGCGAGGCACTCCTCGGTGATCCCCGTTCCGAAGCGCAGCCCCGGCCGGATCGCGTGTCCCGGCGCGAGGTCCGCGTGGCGCGGAGCGGTCTCCGTCGCCGAGAGCACCTCCAAGGGCGCGAACGCGATCCGGGATCCGTCGCGCGCCACGTAGGACCGGTCGAGGATGCCCGCGCCGATGGCGAAGGCGAGCGGGAGGCGGCGCTCCCAGGAGGACGCTGCGGCGTGGAAGCTCTCGACGACGAAGCTCCCGCCGCCGTCCTGCCCGAGCCGGTAGCGGAATCCCGAGTCGCCGTCGTTCACGGCGCCGAGCCCGTCGAATTCGCCCGGCTCGATGGGACCGAGCGCGCGCGCCATCCCCGTTCGGCGATACCCGTCGACGTACCCCGAGTGGCATTCGGCGCATTCCTGGCCGACGCGGGACTTCGATGCCGGTGCGGGCGCCGGCCCGGCGCCCTTCGCGCAGGCGGCGTCGAGCGACGCGATCCCGATCGCGACGGCGACCGCGCCGAGGGCGAGCGCCGCCGGGCGCCGGGGCTCACCGCGCACGGGTGCTCCCCACGCGCCGGAGGATCGCGAAGAGGGCGAAGCCCGCCGCGACGACGGCCGCGTCGACGGCCAGCGACATGGGGTTGCTCCAGGCGGCGCTCACGAAGAAGGCCGCCCCCAAGAGGAGCTGTCCTCCCACCACGAAGGGCATCCACCGGACGCGGAAGGGCCGCGGGCGCTCCGGCGCGCGGACGCGCTGGATCCAGAGGCCCGCCGCCACGCAAAGGTTCGTGGCCCAGATGAGGGGCACCGTCAGCTCCAGGAGCTCGCCGAAGGTCTGCGTGAGGGCGAGGGGCACGGAGACCGCGACGAGCCAGCAGGTCGCGAAGACCGGCGAGCCGGCGGCGCTCACGCGGCCGAAGATCGGCAGCGCGAGACGCTCCTCGGCGAGGAGGCGCGCGATCCGCGGACCCGTCAGGAGGTACGAGTTGATGGCGCCGATCATGCCGAAGGCGGCGACGGCCGTGAGCACGACGCCGCCCGGCGACCCGAAGGCACGCTCGACGAGGTCGAGGGCCACGAACTTCGACCGCGACATCCCCTCGGCGCCGAGCGCGTGGAGGAAGACCACGTTCGCGAGCAGGTAGAGCGCGGTGATCGTCCCGAGCGAGAGCAGGATCGCGCGCGGCAGCGCGCGGCCCGGGTCGCGCGTCTCGCCGGCCATGTAGATGGCGTCGGCGTACCCGTCGTAGGAGAAGAGCACGGCCACCATGGCGCCGACGAAGGCGCCGGCCACGGGAATGCCCACGGACGGCGCGACCGTGGGCGCGGGCGCCGCCGGTGCCGCCACGGCGGCCGCGAGGAACACGCCCGCGAGGAGCGCCACCTTGCCGAAGTTGAGCGCCACCTCCAGCCGCGCACCGAAGCGGAGGCCGAGGAGGTTCAGCCCGCCGAGCCCGACGATGATCGCCACGGTGATCGTGCGTCCGAGCGCCGATGGCTCCGCACCCGTCGCGAGGGATTCGGCGCCGCCCGCCAGGATCTCGCCGGCGGCGACGGCGACGGACGCGATCGAGCCGGGCCAGGTGACGAGCAGGATCACCCAGCCCGCCACGAACGCGACGGACGGCCCGTAGGAGAGGTGGATGTAGGCGACGAGACCTCCCACCCGCGGCACCGACGCCGCCATCTCGGCCAGGATCAGCACGTCGAGGATCGCGACGACGGCGCCGAGGACCCAGACGGCGAGGATCCAGTGGCCCGCCTGGAGCCCCTGGGCGATCTCGCCGGGAGTCCGCAGGATCCCGGCGCCGACGGCGCTCCCGACGCACACCGCGATCCCCGTCGCGGGGCCGAGGATCCTCCGGAGCTCGCCGAACCGATGCTCCAATCAGCGAAGGCGCGCGCGCCGCAGCCGGTTGTCGAGGATCGTCTTGCCCGATGGGTGGAGCCGCGACTCCTCGGCGGCCCAATCGATGCCGGTGCTCTCGAGCACGCGCCGGAACGGCGGCTCCGCGTGGAAGTAGTAGACGTGGACGAGGCGGACCATGTCGTCCTCGGTCATCGCTCGCCGCAGGATCGATCGGGCCTCGTCGGCGTTCCCCGCGATCGCCTCGAGGACTCCGCGGGCGGCGACGATCTCCCAATCCTTCGGCGCCACGCGGAGGACCTCGTCGCAGAGCTCCATCGCCTTCGTCCAGAGTTCGTCCTTGCGCCCCGACTGGACGACGAGCTGGAGGTTCGCGAGGCAGGTCGCGCGCGACGAGAAGTAGGTGTCGTAGACATCGACGCCGATCGCTCGGCGCGCCTCCTCTCGCGGCGGGTCGAGGGTGTGGTCGAGCGCGAGCCCGAGCTTTCGCTCCATCACCGACAGCAGCAGCTCCGCGATGCGCTCGTGC
Source organism: uncultured Planctomycetales bacterium (assembly GCA_964545855.1). GTDB lineage: Bacteria > Planctomycetota > UBA1135 > UBA1135 > JACQFD01 > CAZJHD01. The sequence continues at coordinate 18,292 of CAZJHD010000015.1, read as the reverse complement.
CCGCCGAGGCTCGGGTGGACGTTGTCCACCACCCAATCGAACCCGGCGATCTGCAACGGAGAGTCGGCGTCCAGCATGCGCTCGACGTCGGCGAGGGGCGTCGAGGTCTCGGCGGCGACCTCCCGGATCGCCGTCTCGACCCAAGGAGCGGCGCGCATGGGGCAGGAGTCGAGCTCGAGCGCTCGGAAGTAGGACGCCCGCGCTTCGGCGGTCTCGCCGAGCATCTCGAGGGCCTGGCCCCTCGCGAAGTGCAGACGCGCCGGCGAAGGGTCGATCGCCTCGGCGCGCGCGAGGACCGCGAGCGCGGAGGTTGCATCCTTGCGGCCGATCGCCTCGAGCGCCTCCCCGTAGATGCGCTCCCACGCTTCCCGGCGTGCGGGATCGGCGAGAACCTCCGGGGAGAAGAAGGAGCCGCTGGGCGGGCTCTCGCGGACATTGCGCGTGAGGGTGCAGAGAACGAGGGGAATGCGCGCCGCGCGGCAATCGGCGACGACCCCGGCCGTCGCCTCTCGGAACCGCCGCTTCAGCAAGGGCAGCTCCGCGTCGTAGCACGGACGGAAGTCGTCGGGCTTGCGGTCGTGGAAGGTCTCTCGCTTCAGGGAGAACTTCGGAACGAAGCGCGCGAGCGCGTGCCGCACGCGCAGCCCGTTCACCAGGGACGTCGCGGCGTGCCACAGCGGCCTCTCGTGCTCCTCTCGGAGCGCGAGCACGTTCTGGGGCACCATCTCGTTGTGCCCCACCATCCAGATCATGAGGTCGGGCGCGTGGCGTGCGCTCTCGCGGGCGAGCGTGCGGATCTCCTTCGCATGCCATCCGGGGTTCCCCGCGTTCACGACCTCGACGAATCGCTCCGGCAGCATCGCCCGCAGACGAATTCGCAGCCAGTCGCAGAACGAGCCCACCTCGAAGGGCAGCCCCTGCACCGACGACTCGCCGAGGACGAAGACGCGGTAGCCGTTCGGCGGCTTCTCCGCGACGAAGATCGGCTGCTCCTCCGGGAAGTTCTTGTAGGAGCGCGGGAACGAGCGCGTGAAGCCGTCGGGTGCACCCGGCTCGCTCCACGGGATCCAGTACGTCGTCACGCCCGGCGGCAAGCCGGCGTAGAGCGGCCGTTCGAATCCGGTCGCGGCGAGCGCCAGCTCCACGAGCCCGATGAAGAGGACCGGCGAGACGATCGCCGTGACGAGCTTCTTCCAGAGCGGCGCGCGTCGGCGCGGAGACGAGCCGGCCGGGGGTGCGTCGGACGGCGGGGTCATGGAGGAGTCAGCGTACCCCATGCCCCCGCCGGCACCGGTGCGGCCCTCGCGTGCGGAGCGAAGGCCGCGCGAGCCCCGCCGTCGATCCCGTTTCGAGGGACGACGGCGAGGCTCGACGCGAGCGACTCAGGGCGTCGCCAGCATCACGAGGAGGTTGCTCGTCGTGAAGGGCAGCAGCGTGAGGGTCGGATCGGCCTGGAAACCCTGGAGGAAGAACGTGGAGTTCAATCCGTTCGGCACGGTCGTCGTCCAGCTCGAGAGACCCGCTGCGTTGAAGACGGGCATCGCCGGAGCCGCCGCGAGATCGCCACAGCCGCCGATCGCCAGCGAGAGGATCCCCGGCACGACGATCGGCGAGAGGCACTCGCTGTAGGTGAGGAACGGCAGCCATCCCGTGTTCGGGCTGGCGAGCCAGAAGGTCACCTGCGAGCCGCCCGGCAGGCCCGGCTGACTCGCGAGCAGCACGAGGCTCACGGCTTTCGTGATGATGAAGGGAACGGCGCCGCTCGCGCCGCTCGCGTTCGTCACCGTCGCGTTGACGATGCCGACCTCGTTCGGCGGCGGGTTGAAGTCGACGGAGATCGTCGTGTCGTTCACGACGACGAATTGCGACGAGGGATAGACCCGCGTGCCGAGCGTCACCGACGTGGCGCCCGTGAAGCCGGAGCCCGTGAGCGTCAGCACTGGCGTGAGCGTCGCCGCGATCGGGATCGAGACGGGACTCACGGAGAGGAGCGTCGGCGCCGTCGGGCCCGACCCGATGTCGCCCGTCACGCAGAGGCCGTAGCCCTGCTTCGGTTGCGGGACGTTCGCCGCCGTGATCGTGACGGTCCAGGTGCCGACCGTCGGGTTCTGGATCGCGACGCGCTCCACGTTGTTCTTCGCGTCCGCCGCCCCGCCGGTCGTCGACCAGTTGGAGGCGAAGACGTTGCCGCGGTAGAGCTGCGCGCCGCCCGGCGACGTCACCGTGAGGTTCAGGTCGTTCACGACCGGGTTCGACGAGTTGATCGTTCCCGGGAAGTCGTGGAACGCGAGCGTGACCTCGAGAGGCGTCGAGCTCGACGCCACCTGGATCGGGTAGTTCGTGACGTTGCCCGTGTTCATCCCGTTCGTCTTGCGGACGTCGGCCACGAAGAGCTTCGTCGTGTCCCCGTTGAAGAAGAGCGACTCGTCGAGGTTGAGCCGGCCCCAGCCTTCGGTGTTCGTCGGGTAGCCGCCGATTCCGGTCATGTCCTGGCTCGTGTTCACGAGCACGGCCTTCACGAGCGCGCCCGTCGGCGTGAAGGAGTTGCCGCCGATGGCCGTGCCCGTGGGATAGAAGCCGCTCATGAAGTACTGCCGCACGAGGGAGCCCGCCGCCGTGACGGCGGGGCAGGCCATGCTCGTGCCCGTGAGCGACGAGGTCCCGCAAGAGGCCGTGTTCGCCGAGACGATGCTGCAGCCGGGCGCGAACACCTCGGGCTTGCGGCGGCCATCGGCCGTCGGGCCCACGCCGCCCGAGCACTTGTTGTTCGCGCTCGTGCCCTGCTGCGACGCCTCGACGGCCAGCTGGTTCTTCGCGTTCTCGGGGTTCCTCAGGGTCGAGAGGTTCGTCGCCGCGAAGAAGACGAGGTTGTCCTCGTTGTTCCACTGGAACGTGTCGATCTGGTTGCAGATCGTGTTGTAGGCCGTCGTCCCGTCGTCGCCCCACGAGTTCGTGTGCATGCGCGCGCCGTTGTTCATGTGCGTGGTCGCGACGCTGTTGAACGTGGAGAAGGGGAAGCCCGACGTGTGCGCGAGCTTCGCCAGGTAGGCCATGCCGCGGTTGTTCGTCGAGCCGTTGATCGGCTGCGAATCCCCGGCGGCGGTGCCGGCCGTGTGCGTCCCGTGCGTATCGCTGCCGCCGCCCGAGTTGTAGACGATCTTCCGATGCGTCGGCCCGATGGGATTGCCGCCCGGGTCGGCCAGGTAGCAGGAGCCGAGCGCGAGGGAGCCGTCGATGTGTCCGATCGTCTGGCCCGAGCCCGTGAGCCCCTGGTTCCAGATCTTCGTGTTGCCGTTGACGAAGGTCTGGATCACCCACTTCGTCGTGTTGTTGCGCGGCCCGAGCTTGCCCTCGGGCTCGATCCACTGGAGGTCGCGCGCCTGCGCGAGCCAGCGGGCGAGGCCCGGCGTCGCCCAGACGTCGACGACGAATCGGCCCGTGTCGTCATGCATGGCGAGCACGTCGGCGCCGCGCTGCTCGATCTGCGCACGCACTTCGGCCTCGCCGACGCCGGGGAACGCGTGGACGACCATCCGCATGCCGTCGCCCGCGCTCCGCGGGTCGAGGGACGCGTCGCGCAGCGCCGGATCGAGGCGATAGGCCGGATGGAACGCGCCCGTCCAGAGGACGCTCGCGAGCGTCTCCGCCGCCGCGAGCTGCTGCGGCGTCGCCCGCGCCACGAAGGCGTGGTTCGGGACGTAGTCCAGGAGCTCCACCCCGTGTGCTTCGACGGCGGCCTTCTTCTCCTCGGTGACCGGGCTCTCCATCTGCAGGATCCAGTAGCGCGTCTCGTCGGATTGCGCCGGCAGCACCCGCAGGTCGTCGTCCATCGCGGGCTCGAGACCCCGGGAGTCGAACTCGGCGTACTTCAGCGAGATCCAGCGCGGTAGGCTGGCCCGGTGGTTCGCCTCCTCGAAGGTGAGCTGCGGCTCGATGGGGGACGGGAGCGGAGCGAGACCCGCGCCGGCGATCGGAGTGGACTGCGCCTGGAGGGCGCCGGCGACGAGCGAGCCGGCGAGCGCGAGGCTCGCCACGAGGAGGGTGCGGTTCTGCATCGGGAGGGGAGGGGAGTGAAGGGCGCGCCCCAATGCCTCTCCCGCATTCCGCTCGAATGCAAAGGGAGAGAAGGCATTGTCTGCCTGGGTGCGTCCGTGGGACGCGCGCGGACAGGCTCGATGTTCCCCCTGTCTCGGCTCCCGGCGGGCGTTCAGGACATGAACGCGCCGTTGTTCAGGTCGACGGTCTGGCCCGTCATCCCGACGCAGGCGGGGGAGACGACGAAGGCGACGAGGGCCGCGACCTCCTCGGGCCGCGACATCCTCCCGAGCGGCACCTGCGACATGGCGCGCGCGCGCGCCTCCTCCGTCGACACGCCGAGGTCGCGCGCGAAGCCGCGGATCCCGTCGAGAGCCATCTCCGTCTCCACCCAGCCGGGGCAGATCGCGTTCACCATCACGTGCTTGCGGGCCGGATCGACGGCCATCTCCTGCGCGAGCGCGCGCGTGAGGCCGAGCAGCCCCGTCTTCGACGCGCAGTAGGCCGTGTAGCCGGGCACGCCGATGCGCGCGAGGATCGAGGAGACGACGACGATGTCGGCCTTCGCCGGCCCGCTCGCGAAGTGGGCGAGCGCCGCGCGCACCGTGAAGTAGGTGCCGTCGAGATTCGTCGCGACGATCTCGCGCCACCGGTCTCCTTCACCGGCCTGGTTCACGCCGCCGACTCCGGCGTTCGCCACGAGGATCGACGGAGGCCCGAGGTCCTTCGCGATGCGCGCGAAGGTCGCGCCGCAGGCCGACGCGTCCCGGACGTCGAGTCCGTAGGCGCGCGCGCCGATCTCGCCGGCGACGCGCTCGAGCCGCGCGACGTCGCGGCCGAGGATCGCCAGGCGCGCGCCGTCGCTCGCGAGACGCGTCGCGATCGCGCGTCCGATGCCCGTGCCGCCGCCCGTCACCACAGCCACGCGAGAGTCGAGGGTCGTCATCGCCGTTCCGCCGCTTCAGCGCGGCTTCCACACCACGAAGAGGAGTCGGTTGCGCTCGCCCTTGCGATTCGCGCCGAAGGTGAGCAGGAGGTCGGTCCGCCCGTCTCCGTCGAGGTCTTCGCCGCGGAGATCCACCTCGGGCCACTCGGAGACCTTCGGGATCGGGATCGTCGCCACCGCACTCTCCGCGATGATCGACTCGCGGTGCCCGGGGTGGATCGCCAGGCGATCGTCGTCCGTGCGCGTGGCGAGATCGACGATCCCGTCGCCCGTCACGTCGGCGAAGAGGATGAGGAGGCGTCCCGTCGCGTTGAACTTCCCGTCCTCGCCGCCCAGCACGATCTCGAAGTCGAAGGTGCGCCGCCACGTGGGGGTCTCGGACACGAGGGTCGTGCCGCCCACGTTGCGGAAGAGCCAGAGATCGAAGGCGACCTTGCGCGACAGCAGCGCGCGGAGCGCGGCGCCGATGCCGATCTTCGGCAGGCGCGGCACGACGAGGTCGGGCCTGCCGTCGCCGTCGAAGTCCTTCGTCTGCGCGAGGAGCACCCAGCCGTCGGCGTCGATGGTGCGCGTGGGCGCGTCGGCCGCGAAGGAGCCCCACTGCCCCGCGACGAGATGCACCTCGCCGTCGCGGAAACGGGACGACACGAAGTCCGGGATCCCGTCGCCGTTCAGATCGACGGGCTGCAGCCCGACGGCGCGGTCGTTCACTTCCTCGTTCCGCCGCGTGCCGCGCACGGCGCGGAACCGGTCCTCCTCGTCGAGGCGGAAGCGGGCGCGGACGTGCTGCAGGCGGCGGATCGCGTCGCCCTCCACGGCCCAGACCCACGCTTCGTTGGCCTGGGAGATCCCGAGGAGCGTGCGCACCGATCCATCGGGCGCCGTCACGTCGAAGGGCGCGATGCGAGGCAGCGCGAACTCCTGGCGGACGGAGCTTCCGGGGCGGTCGTCGCCGGCGTCGAGGGAGACGTCGAGGCTCGCGCGCGCGACGCCGAGCAGGCGCCACGCTCCGTCCCGGAGGCCGAGGATCGCGGCGCCGCGGGCGACGGGCACGAGGAGCTCCGGCGCGCCCGAGCGGTCGAGGTCGGCGGCGAGGGGCATCGGCAGGGGCGCCGCGCCGCCCGCGAGCGGCAGGAGCGGATCCGGCAGCGCCGGCAGCTCCATCTCCACGAACTCCGCCTCGCCATCGAGCCTGCGATGCGCCATGCGCGACCCGCGCGCCACGAGGAGCTCCGCGCGTCTCCCGGCGGGGTCGAGGACCGCCAGGTCGACGGCGATCGCGGAGGCCGGCAGCGTGAACGCGAGATCGGGCGCCTGCAGGAAGCTCCCGCCCTCGCGCTGGCGGTGCACCGCGACGGCACGCCCGGAGACGAGCACGGCGTCGCGCCGGCCGTCCCCGTCGACGTCGCCGAGGAGCGTGCCCGACACGGGCTCCAGGAGGTCGATCGACGAGACCACGGGGACGAGATCCCCGGGCGACTGCGGCTGCGGCGCCCCGAGGGAGAGCGAGGCCAGGAGTCCCGCCGGAGCCAGCCAGCGCGTCGGCGTCCTCGTCATGGCGCGTACCTCGCGATCGAGATCAGGCGCGGCTCCGGGAAGACGATCTCGCTGCGGCGGTCGCCGTCGAGATCGGAGATCTCGAGGTCGTTGGTGGCCCGCAGCGCGATGCTCATGAAGGGGCTCTTGTCGAAGTCGTAGCCCGCACGCGTCAGCAGCGTGGCGGCCCGCACCGACCCGCGGAACGCCTTCGTCAGCGACTCCTCCTCGACGGCGAGCAGGTCCTTCACCCCGTCACCGTCGAAGTCACCGCTGAAGTAGGCGCGCGGCTCGATGCCGCCCTTCTCCAGCACCTTGAAGTCGATCTCGATGCTGCGCTCGACGGTGGCGTTCTGCGGGAATCGGCCGCCGTCCATCACGAAGAGGAAGTAGGTGATCCGCGCCGAGTTCAGGATGGCGTTGCGCACGTTGCTGAGGAGGTCGGTGCGGTAGCTCGAGACCTGGAGGTCGAGCAGGCCGTCGCCGTCGAAGTCGATCGCGCGCGGAACGATGGAGATGCCGACGGAGCTCACGACCTGGTCGGGCGTCGTGTCGAAGCCGGCGGAGCCCTTCCTGCCGAAGTACACGAGCTGCGAAGTCGTGAGCGTCTCCCACAGCCCGATGTTCCCCTCGGTGTGCGACACGACGAGGTCGCAGACGCCGTCGGCGTTCAGGTCGACGGCGTCGGCCGTCTCGAAGGTGAGGACGTCGCTCCGCAGCTCGCGGCGGAGCGACGGCGCGCCGCGCACGACGGGCTCGCCCGCGAAGCGCCCGCCGGGCCGGCCCATGTAAGCGATGAGCTGCGGCGCACCGGAGGGATCGGTGACGAAGAGATCCACGTCGCCGTCGCCGTCGAGGTCGCGCAGCAGCGGGCGCGGCAGCCGCTTCGTGGCGCCGAAGAACCGGTTCGTCGACGACTCGGTCTCCGAGCGCGGGAAGAAGCGCAGCTCCTCGCCCGGCGAGAGGCCGGCACCGTCGCCGGGGGCGGCGCGCCACAGGCGGAACCCGTCGGGCTGCGGCAGCACGATCGCGTCGCCCTCGGTGCCACGGCCGCGGACCACCGCCGTCCACTCGGGGAGCTGCTCGGGATCGGCGAAGTCGAAGTACGAGGGCGCCGTCGCGACGCGCCGGAACGCGCCGTCGCCGAACCCACCGGGCCCGAGCTCGGCAGGGCTCGCGGCGACGAGACCCTCGGCGTCCGCCAGCACGATCTCGACGCCGCGCTCGGGGAGGACGTCGGCGAGCGTGAAGCACCGGGCGCCGGGCGGCACGAGGAAGAGGGTCGTCTCCTTCCGGAATCCGCCGGCGCCGTTCCAGAACACCTCGATGCAGCGAAGCATCGTGCGATGCGCACGTGGCGGGAACGGATGCAGGCCCGCCGCCGTCGCGAAGGGCCACAGGGGCGTCGTGAGCCGCGACACGACGACGAGGTCTTGCCGCCCGTCGCCGTCGACGTCGAAGACGCGGTGGCGGTCGCGGCGGCCGACGGAGAGCGGCAGCGTCTCGACGGCGACATGGCTCTCCTTCGGGGTCGCCTGGGGGTCCGCCGAGAGTCCGGGCCCCACGGGCAGGAGCGTGACGCCCGCGAGGAGCGCTGCCCGCGCCGATCCGAGGGACCTCATGCGGTCCAGTCCCTCCGCACGAAGCGCGCCGCGGCGACGAAGTGCAGGAGGAGCGCGCTCGCCAGCGGGAGGGTGACGGCGAAGGTGACGTCCGCCCACTCCTGCAGCGTCGGGATCCCGAACCACACGGGGCGCGGGGCGTCGATGGCGAGGGCGTGCATGCGGAGCGTTTCGAAGGGCGCCGTGGCGTAGGCGGGGAACAAGTACGGGCGCGCCACTTCCAGCGCGAAGGCCGCGAGCGCCGCCGTCACGAGGCAACCGAGCGTTCCGCCGAGGGCACCGAGGGCGCTCGACGACCATGTGCTCGCGAGGAGCGCGAGGCCCAGCACCGCCAGCAGAGCCGCTTCGCAGAGGGCGAGGGCGAAGACGGTGCGCCCCACCATCAGGCCGAAGGAGCTGCGCACGAGCCCGAACTTCGCCACGTCGCCGAAGTCGCCGACGAGGGCGGCACCGGCGCAGGCCGCGGCGGCGCCCGCGAGCAGCAAGACCTCCATCCACGCGCCGAGGACGAGCATCTTCGAGAGGAAGACGTGTCCGCGGCGGACGGGACGGCAGAGCGCGAGGCGCAGCGTTCCGCCCGCGGCCTCGCCGGCGATGGAGCCCGCCGCCGCGAGCACGAGGAAGAGCGCCGTGAGGATGGCGACCCCCTTCAGCCCCGACGCGAGGTAGACGAACCCGTTCGACGCGGCCGCCGCGCCGCCGGGCCCTCCGAGCTGCGTCGCGACGGCGCTCGCCTTCTCGGCGATGCGCGGCGCCACGGAGCCGAAGAAGCCGGCGGCGACCACGAGCGCGAGGGCACCGAGGGCGCCGCGCTTCCGCCGGAGGCGGAAGACCTCGCTCGCGATCGCGTCGACGAGCGTCGCGCTCATCGGGCGGGCGAAGCCTCGACCACGGCGAGGAAGAAGTCTTCCAGCGATCCGTTCCCCTTCACCTCGGCGACCGTTCCCGAGGCACGGAGCTTCCCCCGGTCGAGGAGCGCGATCCGATCGCAGGTGGCCTCCACTTCGGCGAGGAGGTGGCTCGAGAGGAAGATCGTCGTTCCGCCGTCGCGCAGGCGCTTCAGGAGCCGCCGGATCTCGACGGTGCCGATCGGGTCGAGCCCGTCCGTCGGCTCGTCGAGCACGAGGAGGCGGGGCCTGCCGAGCATCGCCGTCGCGAGCGCGAGCCGCTGCTTCATGCCGCGGGAGAACGTGCCCGCGCGATCGTCGGCGCGGTCGCCGAGCCCGACGGCTTCGAGCACTTGCTCGAGCTGGGGATCCGGCACCTCGGCGCCGACGAGGTATCTGCAGGCGCGGAGGTGGTCGCGGGCGGAGAGGCTCTCGTGGAGCGCCGGCCCCTCCACGAGCGACCCGACTCCCTCGAGCGCGGCCACGCGGCTCGTCGCGATGCTCTTCCCGAAGAGACGCACGTCTCCCGACGAGGGGCGGATGAGGCCGAGCATGCAGCGGATCGTCGTCGTCTTCCCCGCGCCGTTCGGGCCGAGGAACCCGAAGATCTCCCCCGGCTCGACGCGGAGCGTCAGGCCGTCGACGGCCCTGCGCCGCCCGAAGTCGCGCGTGAGCGCTGCGATCTCGAGTGCGGGTTCGGTCAACGGGTCGCTCGTCGGAGGAAAAAGGGCGGCGAATGCTACACGCGGCCGTCCGCGCGCGCGCTCACCGCCGATCGTCGTGGCCGGCGCCGACCTCGGCGAGGCGCAGCTCCACGAGGCGGGCGAGACCGGCCACGTCGGCCGGGTCCTTCGAGGAGAGCAGGATGCCGCGGCGCTCGTCGACGATCGGGCGCATCTCGGCCTCGTCGATCCGGTCGCGCTTGTTGAAGACGAGCATCTTCGGGATCCAGTCGAACCCGAGCTCGCGCAGGGTCGCGTCGACGGCGTCGATCTGCCGCGCGAAGGCCTCGTTCGACGCGTCGACCACGTGGAGGAGCAGGTGCGAGCCGTCGATCTCCTCGATCGTCGCGCGGAAGGCGTCGAGCAGGCCTTCCGGGAGGTCGCGGATGAATCCAACGGTGTCGATGAACACGCACTCGGTGCCCCTCGGAAGGCGTGCGCGTCGCGTCGTCGTCTCCAGCGTCGCGAAGAGGAGGTCTTCCGCGAGCACGCCGGCCCCCGTGAGCGCATTGAAGAGCGTCGACTTGCCCGCGTTCGTGTAGCCGATCAGCGCCACCTGGGGCACGTTCGCCCCGAGCCGGCGTTTGCGCTGCTCCGCGCGGCGCTTGCCGATGGCGGCGATCTGCTTCTCGAGCTTCACGATGTTGTCGCGGAGCGTGCGCCGGTCCATCTCGAGCTTCATCTCGCCGGCGCCGCGCGAGCGACCCTTGCCGCCGCCGAGCCGCGAGAGGTCGATGCCCTTGCCCTGCAGGTGGGGCCCCAGGTAGCGGAGCTTCGCGAGATCGACGCGGAGCTTCCCGTCCGTCGTGACCGCGCGGCGTCCGAAGATCTCGAGGATCAGCATCGTCCGATCCATCACCGCGAGGCCCGACTGCCGCTCGATGTTGCGCGCCTGCATCGGCGTGAGCTCGCCGTCGACGACGAGCCGCCCGACGTTCTCGACGGCGGCGCGGTGCACGAGCTCCTCCAGGAAACCGGAGCCGACGAGCGTCGCCGGATGCACGCGCTCGCGGCGCTGGAGGAGCCGGTCGACCACCACCATCCCGCAGGAGCGCGCGAGCTCCGACAGCTCCGCCAGCGACTCGCGCGCGGCGGCCGGCGGTCCCGTCGTGACGCCCACCAGGAGCGCCCGGTCGATCGGGTCGAGTTTCTTGCCGCGCTCCGTGGTGCGCGAGAGCTCGTCCTCGCGGGCCTTCACGCGCTCGAGGAAGTCGTCGGGGATCGCCGAGGGCGCCCACTCGAGCCACTCGATGGGCTCGCCCATGCCCGGCGGGTAGATCATCCCGAGCTTCACGGAGCGCGGCGTGCCTCCGCGGTCGACGCCGACGAAGACGAGCGCGTCGAGGCCGTACTTCGTGAGGACGAGGCGGTCGGCGTGGCCGACGGACGTGTTCTCGGGCTTCGTGCGCACGAACCGCAGGCCGCAGAGGCGTCCCTCCTTGCGCGCGTCGGCGGCGGAGGCTGCCGGATAGGGGACCTCCAGCGCGTCGCCGACGGAGACGTCGATCAGGCGCCCGCGGCGGTCGATCACGACGCCGACGTTGCGGCCGATGCGCGCCGTGATGCCGGCGAGCTCGCGCGCCAGCTCGTGCGTCACGGCGCGCTCGGGCTCCAGCCGTCGCCGGTAGAGATTCTCGAGCGCCTTCAGCTCGGACGCGGCGAGGCCGCTCACGCGGCCGTGGAGGCGATCACCCATGGGGGGCGCGAGAGTACCCGAGGCGGAGCGCGGGGCGGCGGGAAGTGCAGTCGGCCGGGAAAGGGGTCAGACCCCGTTTCTCTCTCTCTCTCGTGCGCGCCGCACGCGGCGCGCACGAGAGAGAGAAACGGGGCCTGACCCCTTTCCCGGCTCGCAGCGCTCACGCGCGAACGCGCGGCGCCGAAACGGTCCGCGAGGAGGTGCATCGAAGGCGGCCGGCGGCCCGACTCCCCGGGAAGGGCCCCGAGGTCGTGAAGAAATCGGCGCCGGGTGACCGCCGTCTGCGGGCGGCTGCGGCTTCGTTGCTCCTGCTCCGCAACTCTCTCCGAGTTGCGTCGTCGTCGCGCCTCGTCTCGCTCGCTCTCGCTCGGCCTCGGGCCAGCGGCGGCGATCTCTTCACGACCTCTCCGCCGATCCCATCCATCCCATCGAACTTCGGCGCGATCCGCCGAGGAAGGAACCCATGTCTCGTCTCTCGATCCTCGCCACCTCCCTGCTCCTCGTCGGCGCGTCCACGCTCCCGTCCTGCGCCTCGGCCATGGCGAGCCAGTCCCCCGAGCACGCCACCCACTCGCGCCACGCGAGCGTCGTGAACGCGGGCGCCGCGCTGCGCCCGCGCACCAGCAAGCCGTTCTCCGGCGTGAAGGTGAACGGCGGCACGGTCTCGGTCTCCGAGAAGGGCCACGCTCTCGTGCTCACGCTCTCCGACGACTTCGAGGTTCCGGAGACGCCGGCGCCCCACTGGCAGGTCGTCGACTCGCGCGGACAGGCCCACCTGCTCCAGCGCCTCGTCATCAAGGGCGACAAGCTCAACAAGTCGATCGAGGTGCCTTCCTACGTCCTCGACGTGGCGAAGGTGCAGATCTGGTGCGCCTTCGCGGAGGTGAATCTCGGCGAGACGACCTTCGACTCGGTCGTGATGCTCCCGGGCAACCATCGCCACGAGAGCACGGCCTTCGCCGGCGCGAAGGCCAACAAGGGCTTCGTCACGCACACCGTCGAGGGTGGCAAGAACGTGCTCACGCTCTCGCCCGACTTCGTGATCCCCGACACGCCGGCGCCCCACTGGCAGGTCGTCGACTCCCGCGGGAACGTCCACCTGCTCCAGCGCCTGAAGATCAAGGGCGACGTCGAGCACCGCTCGATCGTTCTGCCGGACTCCATCGCGGACGTGTCGAAGGTGCAGATCTGGTGCGCCTTCGCGGAAACGCTCCTCGGCGAAGCCTCCTTCTCGGCCCCCGTCCCGTGAGCGCGGCCCCGCGCTTCCCACGCCCCACACTCCGCGAGGACGACCCCATGAACGCTCTTCCCCTCCTCGGGCTCGGCGCGACGATCTTCGTCGCGAGCGGGTTCGTGATCGACCACGCGACGACGCCGGCACCCGAGCCGGCACCCGCCGCACGCACGGCGACCACGGCCACGGCCGTGAAGCCGGTCCTGACTCTCGAAGGCGCGCGACGCGTCCTCGACGCGGCGGTCGCCGACGCGAAGTCGAAGAACGGCACGGCCGCCATCGCCGTCGTCGACGACGGCGGGCTCCTGCTCTGCCTCGAGCGCCTCGACGGCACGTTCCCCTGGGCACCCACCGTCTCCATCGGAAAGGCGAAGACGGCTGCCGTCTTCCGCAAGCCGACGAGCGTCTTCGAGAAGATCGTCAACGACGGGCGCACGTCGATGACGACGCTCCCCGAGTTCACGCCGCTCCAGGGTGGAGTGCCGATCGTCGTCGACGGGCAGGTAGTCGGCGCCGTCGGCGTGAGCGGCGCCGCGAGCGCGGCGCAGGACGACGAGATCGCGACGGCGGCGGCGGGCGCCCTCGGGCGCGCCGTCGCGAAGGACGCCTCGGCCTCCACGGCGGGCGCCGCCTACTTCGAGAGCGCCGCCGTCTCGGCGGCCTTCGCGAAGGGATCGGTGCTCTTCGAGAGTCCCGACGGCCGATTCGCGATCCATGCGAGCCGGCGCGAGTCGGCCGGTCAGGCGGAGATCCACGCCGGCGAGACCGACGTGATCCACGTGCTCGACGGCCGCGCCACGCTCGTGACCGGCGGCCAAGTCGTCGGCGGCAGGACGACGGCTCCTGGCGAGACGCGCGGCACGGGCGTCGAGGGCGGCACGTCGCGCCCGCTCGCGAAGGGCGACGTCGTCGTGGTGCCGGCGGGCATGCCCCACTGGTTCCAGAGCGTCGACGGCCCGTTCCTCTACTACGTCGTGAAGGTGCGGAACCAGGAGGTGGCGCGATGAGTCGCCTCGGAGCCATCGCCGGGCTCCTCGTCGTCGCCGCGGGACTCGCGCCCGCGGCGGCGGCGTTCTCCGGAGACGATCGCCGTCCCGCGATCGACCGGAGGCCCGACGCCATCGTGGATCTCCGCACCGAGGAGGGCGCGGCCCTCGTCGGCGCGCAGTGGCGCTGGTCGAACGCGCGGATCGTCGAGGTGGAGCACCGCGCGCCGGGACCCGACCGGAAGCCCTCGGGCCCGCCGAATCGCACGCACGACCTCGAGCCGAAGGCCGGCGCCGCCGGCTTCGACGATTCCGGCTGGGAGGTGCTGGCACCGCCCGAGGTGGAGACGCGCCGCTCCGACGGCCGCCTCTGCTTCGGCTGGTACCGGCTGCGCTTCACGGTGCCCGAGAAGATCGGGGCTCTTCCGGTCGCTGGCTCGACGCTCGTCTTCGAGATCGTGGTCGACGACTACGCCGAGGTGTGGGTCGATGGCCAGCTCCCGAAGGCCCTCGGCCAAGTCGGCGGCTCGCTCGTCGCCGGCTTCAACGCGCCGAACCGCGTCGTCGTCACGCGCGACGCGAAACCCGGCACGCGGTACACGATCGCCGTCCTCGCGGCGAACGGTCCGCTCTCGAACCCGCCGGGCAACTTCCTCTGGGTGCGCTCGGCGACGCTCGACGTCCACACGGCCGCGGCGGCGAAGCCGGGCCGCGAGGTGGCGACGGAGATCGTCCGCGTCGCGCCCGCGCTCGACGCCCTCGTGCCGCCGGACTCGAGGATCGAGAAGCTCGCCGGCGGCTTCGAGTTCTCGGAAGGGCCCGTGTGGCATCCCGACGGCTACCTCCTCTTCAGCGATCCCAACGCGAACCGGATCTACCGCTGGTCCGCCGACGACGGCGTCTCCGTCTTCCGCACGAAGAGCGGCTACAGCGGCGCCGACATCGCGCTCTTCCGGCAGCCGGGCTCCAACGGCCTCGGCCTCGACGCGGAGGGGCGGCTCGTGATCTGCGAGCACGGCAACCGCCGCGTCACGCGGCTCGAGCGCGACGGCTCGATCACGGTCCTCGCGGACCGCTTCGAGGGGAAGCGCCTGAACAGCCCGAACGACGTGATCCTCCGCTCCGACGGGACGCTCTTCTTCAGCGATCCGCCCTTCGGCTTGCCGAAGTTCCACGACGACCCACGCCGCGAGCTCCCGGTGACCGGCGTCTACTGCCTGCGCGACGGGAAGCTCACCCTCGCGACGGCGGACCTCACGGGTCCGAACGGCGTCGCCTTCTCGCCGGACGAGCGTTCCCTCTACGTGACCGACTGGGATCCGAAGATGAAGGTCGTCATGCGCTACGCCGTCGCCGAGGACGGCACGCTCTCGGACGGCCGCGTCTTCTTCGACATGGGCGCCGCTCCCTACGAAGAGGCGCTCGACGGTCTCGAGGTGGACGCGCGCGGCAACCTCTACGTCTCGGGCCCCGGCGGGATCTGGGTGCTGTCGGCGTCGGGCGAGCATCTCGGCACGATCCGCGGCCCGGAGCTGCCGGCCAACTTCGCCTGGGGCGAGGACGGCCGGACGCTCTTCCTCACGGCGCGCACGGGTCTCTACCGGCTGCGCGTGAGCGTGCCGGGGTCGTCCTTCGCGACGCGTCCGCGCGACGCGTCGGCGGGCACGGCGAAGTAATCACGTCGGGCCGCGCTCCCGGGAAAGGGGTCAGACCCAATTCTCCTCCGCGCTCTCTCGTGCGCGCCGCGTGCGCGAGAGAGCGCGGAGGAGAATTGGGTCTGACCCCTTTCCCGGGGCTCACTCCATCCGCGCCCAGTGCAGCGCCGCCGCTGAGCAGGCGCGCGCGACCGAGTGCATGAACGCGTAGTCGAGCGTCTCCGGGAGATCGCTGGGCCGGTGGTAGTGGGGATTGCGAAACTCCGCCGTGTCCGACAGCAGCACGCCGCGCATCCCGTGGCGCCAGTAGTTCGCGTGGTCGCTCCGCTTGCTGTCCTCGAACATCCCCGCCATCCGGTTCGCGCTGTAGTAGGGGAGACCCGGCGCGTAGGCGTCGATCGCCTCCTCCACCAGATTCCCGAGCGCGCCCGACGCGTTGTTGCCGGCGACCAGCAGGAAGTCCGCCACGTCGCCGAAGCCGAGGAAGAAGAGGATCCCCGGGACCGGGTCCCGCTGCGATTCGGCCGCGCGCGACGCGAACCCCACCATGTCGAGCACGACGATCCCGTCGACGCGCGTCTCCGGGCGCTCCGCCAGCCGGTCGGCGTGGTGCCGGCTCCCGCGCAGCCCCTCCTCCTCCATGGCGAAGAAGCAGAGCCGCACCGTCCGCTCGCCTCGGTGCGCCGCCAGCACGCGCGCCATCTCCAGCAGAACCGCCGCGCCGCTCGCGTTGTCGTCGGCGCCCGGAGAGAGACCGACGGAGTCGTAGTGCGCGCCCCACTCGGCGACCGGAAGGCTCGGATCGGTTCCCGGGAGCTCCACGAGGAGGTTCACCTGGTCGCGGGGCTCCCCGAGCGTTGCGACGTAGCCGGCGCCGCCACCTTCGCTGCGGACGAGCTGGCGTCGGAATCCGCCGTCGGAGAAACGCTCTTCGATGGGCGCGAGGCCGAGCGCCTCGATCTGCGCGCGCAGGTACGCGAGCGTGGCGCGCGTCGCCTCCGCGTCGGCGGCGGGACGCGGACCGATCGCCACGAGCGCCTCCACGTGGGCCCGCAGGCGGGCCTCGCTCACGGGTTCGACGGCCGCGGCGACGTCGTCACGGCGGTCGAGCGAGCGGCACGCGGTCACCGCGAGCAGGGCGGCGGAGAGGAGGATCGTGCGGCGCATGGAGCCTTCGGGTCGGGGGACGGCCGCATTCTGGGCCGCGGACCTCGGACCGGGGGCGTTTCGAAAAAGGCCTGTCGGCGTCGCGGCGGGGCACCGATGGAAGGGAGGTCCACACGACCCGCCCATCGAGATCCTCACCGAAACGACTCCATGCGACGCACCCGACGATCCTTCTCCTTCCTCGCGCTCTCCTTCTTCGTCGCCTCCCTCGCCGGCGCCGCCGCGGCGCAGACGCGCTTGCCCCACCAGCGTGCGAACAACGGCCTCAACGCCGCCTCGTCCGGGACGTTCGGGGCCTACGGGATCCCCCTGGACGACCACGACGGCGACGGATGGGCCGATTTCGCCGTCGCCGCGCAGAACTGGCCTCCCTTCGGCGGCGCCATCGGGCGCGTGTACGTCTACTCGGGGCGGAGCGCGCAGCTCGTGCGCACGTTCGATGGCATCGCCTCGGGAGCGCTGTTCGGTCTCGCGATGGGCGACGTGGGCGATGCCAACGGCGATGGCGTTCGCGATCTCGCGATCAGCTCCTCGCGACTCAGCACGAACGGCCTCAATCAGAACGGGCGCGTGCAGGTCTTCTCCGGTGCGACGGGAGCGGTGCTCTGGACCGTCGATGGTCTCGCGAGCCTGAACAGGCTCGGCTTCACGGTGGGCGCCGTCGCCGACACGACCGGCGATGGCGTCCGCGAGCTCGCCGTCGGCGAGCCCGGCTTCAGCGACGTGCTCCTCACCCGTGGGCGCGTCCTGCTCCTGAACGGCGCGACCGGCGCCCTCCTCGGCTACTCCCAGGGGCCCATCGCCGGCCAGCGGCTCGGCGAGGTGCTCGCGACGCGCCCGGATTCCGGCGCGATCTACGCCGGCGACGTGGGCAGCCGCGTCTACGCCGCGCCCATCTCCGGCGTCACGACGGCGACGCTCTACCAGGACTCGCCTGCGGGGAGCCACACGAAGGCGAACCTCGCCCTGCTGCGCACCGGGAGCGGCGGCATCCGCGTCGCCATCGCCCGCACGAGCTTCGACTCGGGCGGCTTCTCCAACAACGGCCGCATCGAACTCCTCGATGGGTCGTCGATCCCGATCCTCACGCTCGACGGGCCCGCCAACAACGCGGGCGCCGGAAGCTCCCTCGCGTCCGTTCCCGACATGGACGGCGACGGCTTCGACGAGCTCGTCTACCACTGGAGCGAGGGATTCCTCATGGCCGACAGCCACGTACGCGTCGTGACGCAGGCGGGCGCCCTCCTCGACGAGCACGTGCTCATCGGCGCCGCGACCTCCGTGCTCTTCGCGACTCCCGACGTGACGGGCGATGGCCGCTCCGAGTGGTTCCGAGCCACGGCGAGCGGCATCTCGCTCCTCTCTCAATGCACGCTCATGTCGCGCGGGCTCGATGTCTCGTCCACGGCGAACGATGCGAGCGGTTTCTCGGTGACCTTCGAGATCGACGCGGGCGTCCCCAACGCGGGCCTCACCTACGTCCAGCTCTATGGCGGCTCGGGCGTCGAGCCGGGCTCATTCTTCCCGTTCACCGGCTGGCCCCTCGTGCCGCTCGTCTTCGATGGCACGACCGACGAGGCGGCGGGCCTCGCCGGCAGCGCGCTCTTCCCCGACGCCGCAGGCCCGCTCGACGGCCTCGGCCGCGCCACGACTCACATGGCGATTCCCGCGGCGATCGCCGCGCAGTTCACGGGACAGAAGCTCTACACGACCGTCATCGCCGTCGACTTCGGCGCGGGCAACATCCCCTTCGCCTCGAATCCGATGTCGGTGACGTTCCCGTAGGAGCGTCGGAGGTCCCGGGAA
>CAZJHD010000014.1:0-92515 GCA_964545855.1 uncultured Planctomycetales bacterium | reverse complement strand
GCCACGCCGCCGCCGGGGAGGATTCCCTCCTCGACCGCCGCGCGCGTCGCGTGGAGAGCATCCTCCACGCGAGCCTTCTTCTCCTTCATCTCGGCCTCGGTGGCCGCGCCGACCTTCACTTGCGCCACGCCGCCCGACAGCTTGGCGAGACGCTCCTGGAGCTTCTCGCGGTCGTAGTCGGAGGTGGTGCGGTCGAGCTCGGCCTTGATGGCGCCGATGCGTCCCTGGATCGACTCGCGCTTGCCGGCGCCCTCGATGATGGTCGTGTTCTCCTTGTCGATGACGACCTTCTTGGCGCGGCCAAGATCCTCGAGCTTCATGCTCTCGAGCGTCACGCCCATCTCCTCGAAGACCGCGCGTCCGCCCGTGAGGGACGCGATGTCCTCGAGCATCGCCTTGCGGCGATCGCCGAAGCCGGGAGCCTTCACGGCGACGCTCGGGAAGATGCCGCGGAGCTTGTTCACGACGAGCGTAGCGAGCGCTTCGCCCTCGACCTCCTCCGCGATGATCACGAGGGGCCGGCCCGCCTGGGCCACCTTCTCGAGGACCGGGATGAGGTCCTTCACCGAGGAGATCTTTTTCTCATGGACGAGGATGTACGGGTTCTCGAGCACGCACTGCATCTTCTCGACGTCGGTGATGAAGTGCGGCGAGAGGTAGCCCTTGTCGAACTGCATGCCCTCGACGACGGTCACCTCGGTGCTGAGGGACTTGCCCTCGTCGACGGTGATGACGCCGTCCTTGCCGACCTTGTCCATCGCCTGCGAGAGCATCTCGCCGATCTCCGCGTCGTTGTTCGACGCGATCGTGCCGACCTGGGCGATCTCCTTGTGGCCCTTCACGGGCTTGGACATCGACTTCAGCTTCGCCACGACGGCGTCCACGCCCTTCTCGATGCCGCGCTTCAGGCCCACGGGGCTCGCGCCGGCGGTGACGTTCTTCAGGCCTTCCTCGAAGATCGCCTCCGCGAGGACCGTCGCCGTAGTGGTGCCGTCGCCGGCCTGGTCGGACGTCTTCGACGCGACCTCCTTCACGAGCTGCGCGCCGAGATTCTCGTAGCGGTCGTCGAGCTCGATCTCCTTCGCGACCGTGACGCCGTCCTTCGTGACCGTGGGGGAGCCGAAGGACTTCTGGATGATCACGTTCCGGCCCCGGGGGCCGAGGGTGACCTTCACCGCCTTCGCGAGCTTGCGGACGCCGGACCGGATGTGCTCTCGCGCTTCCTGGTCGTAGGCAATGTTCTTTGCAGCCATGGGATGTCTTCTTTCGTTTCCTTCGGGTTTCGTCGTTGCTGAGTGGGAATCGTCTGGAGGCGGGACCGGCGGTCGATCAGGCGAACACGCCGAGGATGTCGTCCTCGCCGAGGATCAGGAATTCCTCTCCGTCCCACTTCACCTCGGTGCCGGCGTAGGAGGAGAAGAGGACGCGGTCGTTCACCTTCACCGTGAAGGGAGCGCGCTTGCCGTCGTCGAGGAGGCGTCCTTCGCCGAGCGCGAGGACCACGCCCTCGCGCGGCTTCTCCTTCGCGGTGTCGGGCAGCACGATGCCGCCCTTCGTCTTGGCTTCGGGCTCGACGCGCTTCACGAGGATCCGGTCGCCGAGCGGCTTGATCTGGAGATTGGTCTTCGTCTTGGTGGCCATGGAGGAAGGCTCCTTTCGTTTCGTTTGGGGGACGTTGGATGAAGGGATCGTCTGGGGGGTCGCGCGACCCGATCCCGGACGGGACCGAAGGCGCGGGATGACGAGTTCGATACGTTCAGGACGCGTGATGCACGAAGCGTGATGGACGAGCGACGTCGCGCTCCGGTCACGAGAGCGGATCGCCGGGACCGGGCGCCCGGGGAGGGCGGCTCGGCGTCGACGTCCGCAGGACGGTCGCGACAGCCACGCGCAACGTCTCGAGCGCGATCGGCTTCGCGATGCAGGCGCCGATGCCGAGCACCTGGGCCTGCGAACGCAGCGAGCTCTCGAGCTCCGCCGAGACGAGGATGCTCGCCGTGAGGGG
The DNA here is from genome assembly GCA_964545855.1 of uncultured Planctomycetales bacterium. Taxonomy (GTDB): domain Bacteria; phylum Planctomycetota; class UBA1135; order UBA1135; family JACQFD01; genus CAZJHD01. Next base: position 90,510 of record CAZJHD010000014.1, on the reverse strand, counting down.
ATCGAGGGTCCGGAGCTGTCGGAAGACCTCGAGACCCGTCATGTCGCCGATGCGGAAGTCGAGGATCGCGAGGTCGATCCGCTGCGTCCGCGCCACCGCGATGGCCTCCCGTCCGCTCCCGGCGGCCATGACGGTGTACCCCTGGATCTCCAGGGAGCCGCGAAGGCTCTCTCGGAGCGCATCGTCGTCGTCGGCGATGAGGAGGCGGTAGGGATCGACCATGCAGCGGGGCGAGCCCGGTGACAAAGGCCGTGCCGCCGGACCCCCCAGGGATCCGCGATCGCAAGGATCTGCCGGACCAGGACATCGAGCCGATCGGCCTGGCGCCGGCCCCTGCCAGGCTGGCAGCGCCTCGCGGCGCGCCGAGCGGCCACGGGCGCCTTTTCGGCAGCAGCGGAAACGACCCGGATCGGGGGCGCCGACCCGAGGAGCAGGCGCCGAGCCGGGGGCCCGGCGCCGAATCCCTCACGACCTCGCATCGCGGGCTGCGCCCGCAACCCAACGGTGCCCGTTCCGAGAAGCGTCGCGCGTCGGGCGCAGGCGCGCGAGCAGCAGCTCAGTCGTCGTCGTCGCCGAAGTCGAAGTCGTCGTCGTCATCGTCGTCGTCTTCCTCCTCTTCCTCTTCGTCGGCGAAGGGATCGTCCTCGTCGTCGTCCTCCTCCTCCTCTTCTTCCTCGTCGGGGTCGTCCTCGTCTCCGAGATCGTCGACCTCCTCCTCGTCGCCGGGAGCCTCCGCGAACTCTTCCTCCTCGTCGCCGAGGTCTTCGTCCTCTTCCTCCTCCTCCTCTTCCTCGTCGTCCTCGTCGGCACCCTTGTCGTCGTCCTTCGGGCTCGTGGCGCCTCCCTTCTTCCCGCCGCCGCCCGAGCCTCCGTCCTTGCCCGACGTGGAGCCCGCGCCTCCCGATCGGGAGCCGGCCCGACCGCTGGACTTGCCGGAGCCCGGGCGCGACGAGCCTCGGGACGAGCCGCCGCCGCGCTTGGCCGCGTTCACGACTTCGAGCGATGCCGGGTCGGCGAAGTCGGGCACGCCGACGCCGACGCCGACGACGTCGGAGAGTCCGTCGCCGGCGCGCGCCGCGATGCCGCGAGGAGACGGGGACGAAGCGCGGCGTCGCGACGGCATCGACGCGACGAGATCGGAGTGCGTGGGGGTCGGCATGGACCGAGCGCGACGAGGTGCGGTGGGGACGTGAGTGTGGGGCGACCGTGCCGCCGGTGGATCCCGGAGAGTCGGCGCGGGCTCGAAGCGCCGCAGCGTCGTCCAAGGGTCGCCGAGGGGCGGTTCTCTATGGCTGCGGGGTCTTCCATGTCAAGCGGCAGCGAGCAGAAACGAGCGCGGGCGCTCGCCGAACGCCGGCGCGGATCGTCCGCGCCCGTGCCGTCGCGGCCGTCGCCGTGGTTGTGAAGGACGACGACGGCCTGCAGACTCCCCGCGGGCCTTGGTCCGGAACGCGCGCTGCACGCGGCGCGCGCCGGGACGGCTCCCGATGGCAGCCCGCCGCCTCTCCCGCATCTCCGTCGGCCTGGTCCTGCTCGGCGTGGGGATCTCGGTGGCCTGGATCTACTTCGCCGGGGGGCCGCGGTCGCTCTCCGCGCTCCGGAGGATCGACCCGCTCTTCCTGGCGCCACTCGTGGGGATCACGGCGGTCCACCTCGCGCTCCGCTTCGTCCGGTGGCAGTTCCTCCTGCGGCGCGCGGATGTCCGGATCCCCGCGCGACCGAGCCTCTCCATCTACCTCGCGTCCCTCGCGGGGAGCGCCACCCCCGCCTACGTGGGCGAGGTGATCCGATGTGCCTTCGCGCGCCGCCGCTTCGGCGCGCCGGTGAAGGTCACGCTCGCCGTGCTCGTCCTGGAACGGCTGCTCGACGTGGCCGCGCTCGGGGCCATCGCCGTGGTGACTTCCCGGACGCCCCGCGAGGCCGCCGTCTTCGCCGCGATCCTCCTGGTGGTTGCCGCCGTCGTCGGCGTCGCCGTGAGCCAGGCGCGCCGCTCCGCCTTCCCGATCGCCATGCTCCGCGCGCTCCGGGCGCCAGGCGCGCTGGGGCCGGCCTTCCTCCTCTCGCTCGCGATCTGGTCCGTGGCGGCCCTCTCGGTCGCGCTCGCGGCGGACGCCATGGGCGAGACCGTCGGCTTCGCGCAGGGCTCCCGGATCTTCTCCCACGCGACGCTCTTCGGGGGGGTCACGCTCATGCCGGCGGGCCTCGGCGCGACGGGGAGCGCCGCCGTGGAGCGCCTCGTCGACCTCGGCATGGAGACGCGGTCGGCGCTGCCGATCGTCGTGCTCTTCCGCCTGACCACGACGGGCGCGGCGATCGCGATCGGACTCGTCTTCCTCGTGCTGGAGCTGCGCCGTTCGAGGAGCGCCGAGCCCGAGGGAGCGCCGGCCCACTTCGACGAGATCGCCGCGCACTACCAGCACGAGTATGCGCCGCACGTCTGGAAGCTGCTCCTCGACCGGAAGGTCACGATGCTCGCGAGCCCGCTCCCGAAGCCTCCGTCGACGGCGGGGCGGGGGCTCGATCTGGGCTGTGGTCTCGGGCACCAATGCCTCGCGATGCGCGAGCGGGGATTCCAGGTCTTCGGCATCGACCCCTCCCTCGGCCTGCTCCGCCGAGCGCGCGAGGGCGGCGCGCCCGTCGCCGCGGCCGACGCCCTGCGTCTTCCCTTCGCCGACGGGACCTTCGACTTCGTCTACACCGTCGGCGTGCTGCACCATCTGCCGGACGCCGTCGCGCAGGCCGCCGCCGTCGCGGAGGCACGGCGCGTCCTGAAGCCCGGCGGTCTCCTGCTCGTGCACGAGACCAACACGCGCAACCCGCTCTTCCGTTTCTACATGGGGTACGTGTTTCCGATCCTGAAGACCATCGACGAGGGCACGGAGCACTGGATCGAGCCCTTCCGCTGGGAGTCGACGCCTGGCTTCGCGCTGCAGGAGCTCCGCTACTTCACGTTCTTGCCCGACACGATTCCGCGTCCGCTGCTCCCGGCCCTGCTCGCGCTCGAGCACCGCCTGGAGCGCAGCGTGCTCCGCCCCTACGCGGTGCACTACATGGCCGTGGTCCGGAAGACGGCGACGGAGGAGCGGCCGTGAAGAAGATCTGGGTGTTCCCCACGCTGCTGACGCTCGGCAACGGGTTCTTCGGGTTCCTCGCGCTCGCGAAGTGCGCCGACGCGGCGCGGCTCGGAGGGACGAGCCCCTTCTTCGGGGACACGCTCGAGTACGCGGCCTTCTGCGTCCTGGCGGCGATGGTCTGCGACTCGCTCGACGGCTGGGTGGCGCGGAGGCTCGGCACGTCCTCGGAGCTCGGCGCACAGCTCGATTCCCTCTGCGACGCCGTCACCTTCGGCATCGTGCCGGGGATCCTCTTCAAGACGCTCATGGAGGGCACGATCGCCGAGCCGAGCACGATGCTCTCGCGCTACTACGTCGCGGCCGGCTCCTGCTACGCGCTCTGCGCCATCCTCCGGCTCGCGCGTTTCAACGTGGAGAACGCCCTCGGACGCGAGGACCACAAGGTCTTCCGGGGTCTGCCCAGCCCCGGCGCCGCGATCGTCGTCGCCGCCGTGGTCCTCTTCTACTTCGACGAGCGGTGGAGGCAGTGGTCGTGGATCCGCGGCGCCGCCGACGGAGTGCAGGCGTCGCTGCTCGCGGGCATGCCCGTGCTGATGATCGGTCTCGGCGCCGCGATGGTCTCGCGCGTCGCCTATCCGCACTTCGCGACGGCGATCCTCGGACGGCCGCGTTCCTTCCGGGGGCTCGTGCAGCTGGTCGTCGCGATCGCCGTCGCCGCCATGGAGCCCCGTGTCTTCCTCTTCGTCGGGAGCCTCGCCTTCGGGCTCTTCGGTCCCCTCGCCTCGCTGGCGAAGCGTCTGTTCGGACGTTCGGCCCGGTCCTGAGATGGCGCGCGCCCACGTCGCTCTCGGGAGCAACCTCGGCGATCGCGCCGCGCACCTCTTCGCGGGGATCGCGGGATGCACGGCGCACGGGCTGCGCGTCGTCGGGCTCTCGCGACTCTGGGAGACGGAGCCCGAGGGCGGGCCGGCGGGACAGGGCGCATACCTGAACGCCGTCGTCGTCCTCGAGACGGGGCTCGATCCGTTGGTCGTGCTGCGGATCCTCCAGAGCGTCGAGGACGGCGAGGGGCGCGTCCGCTCGGAGCCGGGCGCTCCGCGGACGCTCGATCTCGACCTGCTCCTCCATGGCGACGCGCAGAGGACCTCGGAGCTGCTCGTCCTGCCCCATCCGAGGATCGCCGAGCGGCTCTTCGTGCTCGCTCCGCTCGCGGAGGTGGCGCCCGACGCGATCGTGCCGGGTCTCGGGCGGACCGTGCTGGACCTGCTGCGCGACCTCGAGGAGCGGGAAGGGGACCGCGCCGCTCGCGTGCGTCCCTTCGAGGCCGGCCCATGAGGCTCGTCACGGCGATCGAGTCGATCGCGCGACTCCGCGACGAGCACCGGCGGCGGGGAGCGCGCGTCGGCCTCGTTGCGACCATGGGGGCGCTGCACGACGGCCACGGGAGCCTCGTGCGGCGGGCCCGCGAGGAGTGCGACGTCGTCGTGGCGTCGGTCTTCGTGAATCCGCTGCAGTTCGGCCCGTCGGAGGACTTCGACCGCTACCCGCGGGACCTCGAGGCCGACCGCGCGCGTCTCGAAGCGCTCGGCTGCGACGTCCTCTTCACGACCGCGCCCTCGGCGATGTATCCGCGCGGATTCCAGACCTTCGTCGTGCCCGAGGGACCGCTGTCGCAGCGCTTCGAGGCGCAGGCCCGCCCGGGTCACTTCCGCGGCGTCGCCACGGTGGTGCTGAAGCTCCTGAACCTCGTCGGTCCGACGCACGCCTACTTCGGGAGGAAGGACGCCCAGCAGGCGGCGATCGTCCGGCAGATGGTGGCCGACCTGAACGTCCCGGTGTCCGTCGTCGTCCTCCCGACGGTCCGCGACGCCGATGGCCTCGCCCTCTCCTCGCGCAACGCGTTCCTCGCTCCCGAGCATCGGAGCGCCGCGCCGGCGATCCACGGAGCGCTCGCGGGAACGCGTCGCCGCTTCGCCGGCGGCGAGCGGAGCGTGGCGGCGCTGCGCGAGGCTCTCGAGGCCGATCTCCGCGCGATCCCCGGCGGCACGCTCGAGTACGCCGATCTCGTCGACCCGACGAGCTTCGACGCTCCGGCGGATCCGATTCCCGACCGCATCGGCCGACCCGCGCCGGTGCTCGCGATCGCCGCGCTGCGCCTCGGCGCGACGCGGCTCCTCGACAACCTGCGGCTCGACGAGGACGGACCGTGACGGCCGACGCCGAGAGCGCACCTCGGATCGAAGTCCGGTGTCCCGCGAAGGTGAATCTGTTCCTGGAGGTCCTCGGCCGGCGGGAGGACGGCTACCACGAGATCGAGACGGTCTTGCAGGCGATCTCGATCTTCGACGAGATCGCGATCGAGACGCCGCCGGGACTGCCGGCGGGCGCCGTCGAGTTCACCTGCGACGTGCCGGGCCTCGCGCCTCCGGGCGAGAACCTCGTGGAGCGCGCCGCCGCGCGCTTCCTCCGCGAGACGGCGGTCTCGCGCGGCGTGCGGATCGCGCTGCGGAAGAGGATCCCTCACGGATCGGGACTCGGCGGCGGCTCGTCCGACGCGGCGGCGGTGCTCGTCGCGCTCGACCGTCTCCTCGGGACGCGGCTCGGCGACGAGCGCCTCGAGTCGATGGCGGCGTCGATCGGATCCGACTGCCCCTTCTTCGTGCGCGGCGGCGCGGCCGTCGCGCGCGGCCGCGGCGAGCGGCTCGAGCGACTTTCGCTCCCGCACCGCGGATTCCTCGTCGTCGTGCCGCCGATCTCCGTGTCGACGAAGGCCGTGTACGAAAGTCTCGCGCGCGGCTTGCAGCGGCCCTCCACGATCCACAGAATCCCGATCGTCGACTTGAAGGCCGCGGAGGCGAGCAGCGCAGCCGCCGCGACGTTCAATCGGCTCGAGGATGTCGCCTTCGCTCTCCACCCGGAACTCCGCAGGATCCGGGATCGGGCGGCGGCGGCAGGCGTGGAGTCGCTTCGACTGACTGGAAGTGGAGGCGGGTTCTTCGCTCTCTTCGAAAGCCTCGAGGAGGCCGACGTGCAACGAAGCCGCTTGATCCGATCCCTTCCGGGAGAGGCCTGGCGCGTCTTCGCGGCGACTTCGGTCTCTTCGTCTTCCTCGGACTGACCGAACTCCCGCAGCACCCCGACCGTGGCGCCACCGCGTCGCCAGGGATGGGAGGCCGGTCGGCCCGCACCCCCTCTCTCGACGATCGATCCGGTCGGATCGATCGCCCTTGCGGACGCCGGTTCGGCGACGGCGCCGTCCCAAACGGGGACCATTGCACGTGGACATCACCGAGGTGCGCATCCGCCTCCTCGAGGGCCGGCGTGACCGGCTCCGCGCGTACGCCACGATCACGCTCGCGAGCGAGTTCGTGGTCCGCGACCTGAGGATCATCGAAGGAGCACGAGGAATCTTCGTCGCGATGCCGAGCCGCCGGCTCGCCGACCGATGCCCGCGCTGCGGCGGCAAGAACCACCTCCGCGCGAGCTTCTGCAACGAATGCGGCAGCCGGCTCCCGGCGAGCCGCGTGCCGAGGGACAGCACGGGACGGATGAGGCTCCACTGCGACATCTCGCATCCCGTGAATCGGGAATCCCGCGAGCGCATGGAGGCCATCGTCCTCGCGCGCTACCACGAGGAGGTCGAGGCGAAGCGGCGCGGCCAGTACCAGCCTCCCGAGGACGATGGCTACGAGTTCGAGGAAGGCAGCTTCGAGTTCGACTGACGGGAGGGGACGCGCGCCGCGCGCGGACGTCGGCTTCCTCGGTGCGGGGAACGCGGCCAGCGCCCTCGGCGCCGCCGCCGCCCGCGCGGGGCTCTCCGTCGTCTTCGCCTCGCGGAGCGCCGCCTCGGCTCGGGCCGCGGCACGTCGGGCCGGCCCCCGCGCGCGCGCCGTGACGACGCTGCAGGCGCTCGCGCGCTCGGCGCGCGTGCTGATCCTCGCCGTGCCCGATCGCGCCGTCGCGGAGGCGTCGAGGGACTTGGCGCCGCACGTCCGCCGCGGATCCGTCGTGGCGCACCTCTGCGGGAGCCTCGGTGCCTCGGCGCTCTCCGCGTGCCGCGCCCGGGGCGCATCGGTGGCATCGTTCCATCCCATCCAGACGTTCCCCGATCGGAAGGACGGTGCCTCGAAGGTGCGCGGCGCGTGCGCCGGCATCGAAGGCGACGCCGCGGCGACGCGTGCGCTGGAGAGGTTCGCGCGGCGGATCGGCATGACGCCGCTGCGCGTGCGCGCGGGCCGGCGACCGCGGTACCACGCCGCTTCGGTGCTGGCCGCGAACGGGACCGTGGCGCTTCTCGACCTCGCGGTGGAGCAGTTCGTCTCCGCGACGGGCGTCCGGGAGACGGCCGCGCGCGTGGCGCTCCTCTCCCTGCTCGCGGGCGCCGTCGAGAATCTCCGGACCCTCGGCCTCCCGGCGGCGCTCTCGGGTCCGGTCTCGCGCGGCGACGTGGAGACCGTGCGCCGCCACGTGCGCGCGCTCGGGACGGGTGACGCGGCGCGGGCCTACGGCGCCCTGGGCCGGAGGATGGTCTCCCTCGCGCTCCGCAAGGGATCGATCGATCGGCCTCGCGCGGCCCTCCTTCGCGCGATCCTCGCGCCGCCGCGCGAGCGGTAGGAGCCGGTCCGAGTATCGTCCACCTCGCGAGCCGCGCGATCCCTCCACGCCCGCGGCGTTGCGCCTCCTCGCCGCGTCATCGCGAATCGGCGTCTCGCATCGCTCGCTCGGTCCCGAATCCTCGGACAGTCTCCTCGCCGACCATGGCCGTCGTCGTCTCCATCCTCGAATCGACCGTCGAGGCGGCCCGCGCCGCCGCCGATCGCGTCGAGCCCGCCGCGGACCTGCTCGAGTTCCGTCTCGACGCTCTCGCGCAGGCCGACGTCGCGCCGCTGCTGGAGGGCCGGCGCAAGGCGACGATCGTCGCTTGCCCGCTGGAACGGGAGGGCGGGCGGTTCCGCGGCGCGCCGGCCGAGCGGCTCGCGCGGCTGCGGGCCGCGGCGGCCGCCGGCGCCTCCTGGGTGGACATCGACTGGCGCGCCGCCGATTCGCTCGGAGAGCTGCCGGGGCGATGCCGGCGGATCGTCTCGTACCACGATGCGGAGGGCATGCCGGCCGACCCCGCGGCGGCGCTCGGGTTCCTGCGTCCGCTCGCCGGAGAGAAGGACCTCGTCAAGTTCGTCCCGCGCGTCGACCGGCTGGAGGACGCGCTGCGTCTCGCGCGCTGCGTCGTCGAGGGAGGAGGACGGCTGGTCGGCTTCGGCACCGGACGGGCGGCCCTCCTGTCGCGCATCCTCGCCGTCGCCGCCGGGAGCCCTCTCGTCTACGCGGCGCCGGCGCCCGGCCGCGAGACGGCCCCGGGGCAGCCGGCCCTCGCCGACCTGCGCGCCGCGCTGCCGCCGGGAGGCGGAGGCGCGTCGACGTCGATCTTCGCAGTCGTTGGGCGTCCCGTCGGGCACTCGCTCTCCCCGGCCGTCCACACGATCGCGCTGCGGATGAGCCACCTCGATGCCTCGTTCCTCGCCTTCGAGCCCGACGATTTCATCGAGATGCTCGACCTCCTGCAGCCGCTGCCCTTCGTCCGCGGCCTCGCCGTGACCGCGCCCTTCAAGGAGGACGCGCTGCGCCGCTCCGACCGCGCCGACGAGACGGCGAAGGGGATCGTCGCCGCGAACACGCTCGTCCGCACGCCCGACGGCTGGCGTGCGGCGAACACCGACGACGACGGCGCCGCCGACGCCATCGAGACGGGGCTCGGCGGCCCGCTCCTCGGCCGCACGGTCCTCGTGATCGGCACCGGCGGCGCCGCGCGCGCCGTCGCGGCGGGCGTGCGACGTCGCGGCGCGAAGCTCGTGATCGCCGGGCGCCGGCCGGCCCTCGCGGAGAAGATCGCCGCGCACTTCGGCGGCCGCGGCATCGCCCTCGACGCGGTCGGCGGCACGGAGCACGACGTCCTCGTGAACGCGACGCCCGTCGGCCAGTGGCCCGGGCCCGAGGATTCGCCCGTGCCGGCCGAGGCGATCCGCGCCGGCACGCTCGTCGTCGATGCGGTCGTGCGTCCGCTGGAGACGCGTCTCGCGCGGCTCGCGAAGGAGCGCGGGGCGAACTTCCTGCCGGGCGTGAACTGGTTCCTCCTCCAGGCGGCGCGCCAGTTCCAGCTCTTCACCGGGTCGACGCCTCCGCTCGCCGCGATGCGTGCGACGGCTCTCGACGCGCTCCGCCGGCCTCCGCGGCCGCTGCTGGGGATCCCCGCGGCGTCCGATCCTGGAGCGGCCGGATGATCGCGCTCGTGGGTGCGCGGGGCGCTGGCAAGACGAGCGCCGGGCGTCTCGCGGCCGCGCGGCTGGCGCGCCCCTTCGTCGACCTCGACGAGGAGATCGAGCGCGCGGGCGGCTGTCCGGTCTCCGAGCTGCTGTCGGAGTCGGAGCGTCGATTCCGCGAGACGGAGGCCGCGTGCCTCGAACGCGTGCTGCGGTCCGGACCCGCCGATCTCCTCCTCGCGCTCGGCGGCGGCGCGCTGCTCGACGCGGGCTCCCGCCGCCGGCTCGATGCCTGCGCGCGCATCTGGATCCGCGCGAGCGCGGCGACGCTGCGGGAGCGACTGCGTGCCGATCCGGCGATTCGTCCCGCGCTGCTCGGCGTCGACGCGGTCGCCGAGGTCGAGGCGGTGCTGGCGGCGCGGGAGCCGCTCTACCGCGACGCCGCCGACGCGATCGTCGACGCGGACGGACGGAGCGCCGCCGATGTCGCGGAGGATCTGGCCGCCGCCGCGGGGCGCCTCGCCGGGATCGAGGAGGCGCGCTGGGCGAGCCGGGACGGGCTCCTCCGCGGCTCCTGAGGTCGGCGCCCTCGCTACAGGAAACGGGGCCCTCCAGCCGATCGATGGAGTCCCGACATGACTTGGAGAGTCCTCGATCGGGCCGTCGCCCTCGTGCGCTCGGCCGCATCCCTGCCGTCGCACCGACCGGAGCCGCCCATCGCGCGCGATCCGGCGGAGGCCCTCGCCGACGCGCGGCTCCTCGAGTTCGTCGCCGACGACCTGCGGGATCGCGTGCAGGCCCTGCGCGCGGCGATCCGCGAGGTGGAGGACGGCGCCGCGCCTCCGCCGGCGGCGATCGCGCGCTGCCTCGACGAGCTGAACCTCCTCGACGACCTCGGATCGTCCGTCGCCGACCTCGTGATCCAGACGCGCGAAGCGCGGCCCGTGGAGCCCGTCGACCTCGTCGATCCGTTCCGGCGCGCCCTCCGGCGGCTCGAGGAGCGCCGCGGGCTCTGGATCCCCGTGCGCGTGCGCACGTCGCCCGGATCGCCGCGCGTCCTCGCGAACCCATCGGCGCTCGTGCGGACGCTCTCCCTCTGCCTCGAGGCGAGCGCCCTCGCGCGCGACGCGTCGAGCTCGATCGTGGTCGACGTGCAGGCGTCCTCCGGCACCGTGGCCGCGACGTTTCGGCCCGAGAGCACGCAACCCGCGCCGCTCCCGAAGAGCGGCGAGCGACTGCGCTCGATCCTCGCGCTGGCGACGCGTCTCGCGTCGACCTTCGACGCGACTCTCGACGTCGAACGCTGCGGCGTGCATCTGCTGCCGCGCCTGCGGCTGCGCGCCGAGATGGCGCTCTGAAGCGGGCGGGACACTGGCTCCGATTTCGTGCACGGCTCGGGCGGCGGGCGCGGGCCGTGCCCCGGGGCGTGAATGAATCGGTGCCAGTCTCCGGTTCGCGCGGGCGCCGGTCGCGGGCGGGTAGGGTGGCGCCGCGCCGATCCGCGCCGTGCGGAGCGCGCGCGCCGCACGAACGTTGAGCCGCATCGCCTCGAAGCCGCGCCGCTTCTCGCTCGGGCGCCTCCTGCTCTTCCGCTCCGTGGAGACGCTCCTCCGTCTGGCCGGCGGGCGCGCCTTCTACCGGGCGGCGTTCCTGCGCCCGAGCCGCGTGCGGTTCCGCCGCGAGGAGGTCGTGGTGCCCGGCCTCGCGTTGGAGCGGTCGGGGTTCACGATCGCCCAGCTCTCCGATCTGCATGGCGGGCCCTTCCTCCGCGGTGCCGACCTGCGTCCTCTCGTCGACGTCGTGAACGCGCTCCGGCCCGACGTGATCGCGCTGACGGGGGATTTCGCGACCCATCGGGTCGAGGAGGCGCTCGAGCTCGTGCCCGCCCTGGGAGCGCTCCGCGCGCCCGGCGGCGTCTTCGCCGTCTTCGGGAACCACGACTACAAGGGGCGCCGCGAGGGTGAGCTGGTCGCCGCCCTGGCGTCGCGCGGGATCCGTGTGCTCCGGAACGCCCACGCCGTGGTGGCGCCCGGGATCGCCGTCGCGGGGATCGAGGACCTGGAGGAGGGGAAGGTCTCCGATCTCGACGAGGCGCTGCGAGGCGCTCCCGAAGCCGCCTGCACGATCCTCCTCTCGCACCATCCGGACGGCCTGCGGCACGCGCCGTCGCGCGGGATCGCGCTCGTGCTCTCCGGTCACACGCACGGGGAGCAGGTCCGGTGGCCCCTCCTCCGGCGCCTGGGTCCCACCCATCCCGGAGACCGTGTCGAGAGCGGCGGGACGACGCTGCTCGTGAGCCACGGAATCGGAGTCGTGGGCGTGCCGTTCCGCGGCGGGACGCGCGCCGAGGTGGTGGTGGCGGTGCTCCGGCCGCGCGCCTGAAGCGCGGTCCGCCGTCAGCGACGGCGCAGCTCCACCAGGGTGGCGCCCTCGGCGACCGGATCGTGGGTGAGCGAAACGAGGAGCGCCGACGCCCACGCGCGCAGACGCGGACCCGTCGCGTCCGGCGCGACGATCTCGGGCGCCGCGAACACGCGTCCTCCTCGGCCGAGGGCCGCCTCCGTCGCGTGCGTCCAGTCGTCCACGACGCGGGCGGCGCCCGCGTCGTCGAGGTAGGCCGTGCCGATGGCGTTCGACGCATCGAGCAACGCGCCGTTGGCCACGACGCGCCCCGGCAGGTAGAGACGCGTCAGGTTCGAGAGATGCGTCAGGTCGAAGTCGACGGCGGCGGGGGGCACGAAGAGCAGCACCACGTCTCCCGGCGCCGCGCGCGCGGCGATCGCCTCGCCGAGGTCGCGATGGAGGTCGGAGCGAGCGGCGGCGCCCGCGCTCGGCAAGGAGAGCGCCGCTTGGGCCGCGAGCGTGAGGACGATCGCCACCGGGATCACGCGGGTGGGGAGCGCGCGCGCGCCCGCGACGGCGGCGAGCGCGAGCACCGGGAGCGCCGGCAGGTTGTAGCCGCCGTGGTACTCGACGGCGCTCCGGCCGATGAACGCCGCGTAGGGGACGAGCGTCGCCAGCGTGGCGGCGGCGAGCCATGGCTCCTGGCGCGCGAGCAGCGGGAGAGCGAGCATCGATCCGACGGCGAGCAGGCCGCTCTCGAGGAGGAGCTCCCGCGAGACCGTCGCGAGGACGCTCTGCTCCGCCGGATGGACCGACCGGAAGTACTCGGAGAGGACGCTGCGGTCGGGCCCGAGGACGTGCGCCGCGAGGCCCGCGCCCGCGAGGAGCGCGATTCCCGCCGCGGCGGCGAGCGCCGCCCTCAGGGGAGCCGGTCCGTCGGGCGCGATCCCGCGTCGGCGCGCCCTCGCGAGGAGGAGGAGCATCGCCGGGAGCTGGAGCACGCCCGTCAGGTGCGTCCCGGCGACGAGGACGGCTCCCGCCGCGAAGCCGAGCGTCGCGTGCCGTCGCGGAGGTCGTGCCGCCATGGAGAGGGCGAAGGCCGCCGCCGCGAGATGCAGGGTGTGGAGCTCGGTCGCTCCGGCGAAGAAGGCGACGGAGGGCGCGAGGAGCACGAGGGCCGTCGCCCAGGCCGTGCCGGTGCGGTCCAGGAACGCGCCGAAGAGGCGGACCAGGGCCGGGCCGGCGGCCCCGAGGCAGATCGCCGAGAGGAGCTTCAGCGAGCCGTCGATCCCGAGCCCGAGGAGTGCGCCGATGCCTTCGTGGAATGTCTTCGCGAGCGGCAGGTAGAGCAGATGGGGATAGACGAGAGCATGCTTCTCGCCGTCCTGGAGCGGCCATCCCCCGAGCCACTGCACGAAGAAGATCCCGTCGTTGTAGAGACCTCGATGCCGGAAGCAGAGACCCAGCGCGAGACCCGCGACGGCCGCTCCGACCGCGAGCCCCGGGGCGCTCCGAGGGCTCGCGGACACGGCGTCGATCGGAGAATTCACCGGTGCGATCGTGCGAGGGGGCGTGAACGCCCGCAAGCGCGTTGCCCGCGCGCCGCGCGTCGCGCATTCTTCCGGCGTGTTCGGCGGAATCTGCGTTCGAGCCGGCTGGCTCTTCCTCGCCCGTGGCACCGGCCACGGGCGCGTCACCGTGCTCGACGCGCGCCGATTCGAGGTGCTCCACGACCTGGCGCTCGCCGACGAGAAGGGACGGCCGGTGATGCCCGCCGGACTCGCCGTGGGCGATACCTTCGGGATCTGGGTGACCGACCCGCGACACCGCGTGGTTCGCGGTCTCACGCTCTTCGGTCAGGCGCTCGGGCTCCTGGGAGAGCCGGGCCCTCCGGGGCTCGCGCAAGCGCCCGACCGTCGAGGAACGATCGCGGAGCCCGTCGCCGTCGCCGTCGACTCCGTCGGAGCGCTCTACGTCGCGTCGGCCGGCGGTCCGCGCGTGCATGCGGTGCAGAAGTACGCGCGGTCGGGCCGCTTCCTGGGCTCGCTCCGTGCCTTCGGCGTGCCCGGGGAGACGTTCTCCTCTCCGCGCTCGATCGCGATCCACGAGGACGCGGTCTACGTGGCCGACACGGGCAACTCTGCCGTGCACGTCTTCCGCAGGAACGGGAGCTTCTGGCAGGTCTTCAGCACCGCCGTGCGCCCGGGAGAGTGCTCGATGCCGGTGTCCATCGCCTTCGAGGCCGCGGGCACGCTCCTCGTACTCGATCGGGGACACGGGCCCTGCCTTCGGAGGTTCTCGGCGGGGGGCGATTTCCTCGGCACCGTGCTCGACCACCGAGTGATCGACGGCCCCGTCTCCGTGGCGGCGCACGAGGGCGGGACGCTCTTCCTGCTCGACCACGACGGCGATCGTCTGCGGGCGTTCCACCCGTCGGGACGGTGCGAGTCGGACCTGATCGGCGTGATGGAGTCGCGCGATCACGTTGGAGCCCGTCCGGGCGCGTCGTATGGTCGGCCCCTGTGAGCACCCGATCCCCCGGAAGGAAGACGCCCAACAAGTCGCGTTCGAGCCGTAACGGCAAGCCCGCCCGCGCGTCCCGGCGCGCCCAGGACTCTCCCGAGGGAGTCATCGCGCCGCACGTCCGCGCGATCCTCCAGGCGATCGGCGAAGACCCCGATCGCGATGGCCTCCGGAAGACTCCCGAGCGCTACGACCGTGCGCTCCGCTTCTTCACCTCGGGGTACAGCAAGACGGTCTCCGACGTGGTCGGCCGCGGCGTCTTCGAGCTCGAGACCGACGAGATGGTCATCGTGAAGGACGTCGAGCTCTACTCGCTCTGCGAGCACCACCTCGTGCCGTTCTACGGGAAGGCCCACGTCGCCTACCTCCCCGATCGGAAGATCCTCGGCCTGTCGAAGGTGGCGCGCGTCGTCGACCTCTTCGCCCGGCGGCTCCAGGTGCAGGAGCGCCTCACCACGCAGATCGCGCGCGCCCTGGAGGAGGCCGTCGAGCCGCGTGGCGTCGCGGTCGTGATCGAGGCCGCGCACCTCTGCATGATGATGAGGGGCGTCGAGAAGCAGAACTCCGTCACCGTGACGTCGTGCATGCTCGGCCGCTTCCGAACCGACGAGAAGACGCGCTCGGAGTTCCTCCGCCTCGCGCTGCGCTCCTCGACCCGGTAGGAGCGCGCCGACGGCGGATCGGCGTTTTCGGGCAGATCGGCAGGAACCCTGGGTCGCAGTGGGGTCGTCCGATGGAGAGACGCTCCCCGGAAAGGATTACCGCATCCGGACGAGGCGGCGGGTAGGCACGATCCGCTGCTGGGGGGTACCCTTGGCGTCCCAATCAATGCACCCGAACACTCTCAGCCTGGCGATCGCGTTCGCCGCCTCGATCCTGGTCGCCCCGAGCTTCGCCTCGCCGCGGCCCGGCGCTCCCGTCGATCCGAAGAACCAGGATCCGAAAGTCGTCGATTCGAAGGCCGACGCATCCAAGGCCGACGTCTCGACCTTCGAGCCGCCCACGACCCAACTCGGTGAGCCGGTTCGTTGGGACGCGATCGCCGAGCCCGGCTTCAGCGTCGCTGACACGCTCCGGCGTCTGTTGAATCCCGCGGAAGGGTTCCGGGAGCTCACGGGCCTGGAGCCGGGCGGACGCGATCCGAACGACACCCAGGCCATGGGATTCGGCGGCGGAACTCCCGGCGTGACGGTGCAGACGCCGGTCTGGCCGATCCCTCCCGGCTCGACGGGGATGAACGTCGTCCTCGATCCCTCCTACACCGGCATCGTCTGGAACGGCTCGGCCTATGGAGAGCAGTTCGGCCTGATGCTCCCGGCCGGCTACGACCCGCAGAATCCGCCGCCGCTCGTCATCACCTGGCACGGCTTCGGAAACAGCCACAACCAGCCGTTCTTCCAGACGCTCCCGATCGAGGCGAACAATCGGGGCTGGATGATGATGTCGCCCCTCGGGATCGACTCGAACACCTATGGATGGCTCCCGGGCCAGCAGGCGCTCGAGATCTCCCTCGAATGGGTCCGGCAGAACTACCCGTTCAACGAGCTCCGCGTCTACGGCGTCGGCTTCTCGATGGGAGCCAGCTGCATCACCAACTACGCGGCGCGCCATCAGCAGCCGACGGACGTGCGCTTCGCCGCCGTGGCCGGCGTCGCCGGCTCCTACGACAACGTGCAGGTCTACAGCAGCGGAGACGCGACGACGAAGTCGCTCCTCCAACTCCTCTTCGGCGGTGGACCCTTCGTCCAGCCGTGGACCTTCGAGTACGAGCGCACGTCGGTGCAACGCGTGCCGGGTCCCGTGGAGAACCACTCCATGGCGCGGGCGCTGAAGCACATCCCGTGGTATCTCGCCTGGTCGTCGGACGACAACTTCGTGTTCTACGTCCCGATCTCGAACATCACGCTCGTGAGCTACCTGACGTCGATCGGGAATCCTCCGGTGACGCAAGTGGCTTCGGGTCTGCTGCTGAAGCACCACTGGACGGTTCTGAACGTCCCGGCCTGCTTCGACTTCTTCGCGTCGAAGGTCCTGGATCCGAATCCGTCGAACTACTCCGTCCTGACGGACCGCGACGTGCCGACGAACGGAGTCACGGTCGCCGGCAGCACGCACTTCGAGTTCCGCCGCGTCGACGTGCTCGCCATTGGCGGGTCGGGGACTCTCTCCCTCACGAACTCGCGGCAGGTCACCACGGTGACGGTGGACGCCGCTTCGTTCGGCTTCGCCGGGAACACCGATGTGACCGTCTCCACGAGCGATCTGGACGGAACGGGCGACACGATCTTCCTCGAGCACGCCGGCAACACGCTCCCGCCCTCGCGCGTGGAGCTCGACAGCGTCGCCAACTACGGATGGAGCTACGACCCGCTCGCGGGCCCGCGGATCTCGCTGGCGGTGCCCGCGGGCAGTCACGCGACGAGCGTCCAGTTCAACACCTTCGACATGGCGCTCGGTCTCACGGGTACTCCGACGCTCGGGAGCACGATCACCTTCGACGTCACCGGTGGGATCCCTGGCGACGCCTATGGGCTCTTCTACTGCGAGAGCCCTGGACTCTTCCCGCTGAGCGTCATCGGAGACGGCGACCCGCGTTGGCTGCGTCTCGATCCGCTGACGCTGAACTCCCTCAACTCGGGGACGTTCGACCTGTCCGGCGAGGACCATCCGATGGCGAGCGTGCCGAACGACCCGCAACTCCTCGGGAAGACCTTCCCCTGTCAGGCCTTCTCGATCCCGGGCAGCACATCGGGGATTCCGTTCCTCGTGGGGCGCATCTCGAACGTCTTCGACGTGGTCGTCCAGTAGGCGGCGTTCCGTCGCGCGCCCGTTGGGCGATTCCGAGAAGCCGGTGGCGCGAGCCCCGGCTTCTCGCGTTCCCGGCGCGGTCTCGGCGCATCGAGCATGCGATCGACGCTTGACCATCGCCGCGCCGACCCCGTAGCGTCCTCGCCCCCGTTCCCGGACGGCCCCTCACTTCGGCGGCGTAGCTCAGACCGGTTAGAGCGCCGGCTTCATAAGCCGTAGGTCGTCGGTTCAAATCCGACCGCCGCTACCAGTGTTTCCCCCCCCGGCGGCCCGGCTGCGCCGGGACCGCCAACCCCCTGTGGGGGTCGAGAGGATTCCCCCTCGGCGGCCCGGCTGCGCCGGGACCGCCGGCAGGACCGAGACGCGTCCCGCGCCTCGTGCCGCGGAGCGTCCTCGCTACTCGATCTCGATCGTGCCGAGGTCGATGCCCTCGGGGCCGACGACGAGGTCCTTCCGAACGAAGGGGGCGTGCCCGGGGACCTCGATCTGCAGCGTCACGGTGCCGGGTCGCTCGAGCACGCGCACGAAGAGGCCCGTCCGCGTCTCGTAGGCCGAGCCACCGGAAGACGCACGCTGGGCTCGATAGCTGCCCCCGGTCTCGGGCTCCTCGGCGAGGTCCGCGATGATCATGCAGAAGGACGGCGGCGATCCGCTCTCCCTGAGCACGATGCGACCGCGGATCCGCGGCGGCTCCAGGAGCGCGACGCGCAGCCCCGCCGTGCCGCCGAGGACGCTCCGCAGCGTCACGGGCATTCTCGGATGCAGCTCGACGACGACGCGAAAGAGGTCGCTCGTCGTGCCGAGACGCGCGAGGTCGAACCGACCCTTCGCGTCGCTCGTGCCCTCCGCGGCCGGCGGGAACCACCAGCCGCCCTCCGTCAGCGACTCCGGGTAGACCTTGATGGAAGCGCCCGGGAGCGGCCGTCCCTCGGCGTCGACGACGGTGCCTTCGAGGCGCTCGCCTCCCGCCCGCAGCGTGAGGACGATGCCTTCCGTCGCGCGGCCCGCCGTGGGGACGATCCCGTCGGCGATCGCGAAACCCTGCGGTCCACCCGCCGCTTCGAGCCGCAAGACGGCCTCGGGCACGGGTCCCACGACGAAGTCGCCGGTGCTCGAGTCGAGGCTCACGAGCGTTCCTTCCGCCAGCGTCTCGCGCATCGCGTCGAAGGCGCGCAGGACGACGGTGCCGAGGGCGCTGCGGTCCTCGCACTGCAGCACGCCGGTCACGTGGGTGACTCCGGCGAGCTCGAAGACCGACCGCAGCGCGGCGACCGTCTCCCGCCGGGAGGGCTCCTGCAACGCGCTGTGTTGCGCGGAGCTCGAGGGTCCGGCGGAGAAGTCGGCGGCGACGGTCTCGGACTTCGTCGCGACGAGGACGCGGCCGGGCGCACTGAGCCCGTAGTCGAACCCCGGCTCGACGGAGACCCGAAGCACCGCGGGCCCCCGGAGATGCTCCACGATCTCGTAGCGCCCCTCCGCGTCGGTGGTCGCGGTGTTCGCCGTGCGGCTCTTCTCGACCCGCGGCTTCGGAGGAGTCGCGGAGGGACCGCGCTCGCCGAAGATCCGGTCGAGCGCCACGGTGGCTCCGGCGATCGGCTGGCCCGACTCGCGGTGCAGCACCGTTCCCGCGACGCGGAACGCGATCTCCGCTCCCACCCCGGTCGTGGGCGGGGCGAGAGCCGCACCCTCGGCTCGCCGCGGCTGGACCGGCGCCTCGACCGAGGCCAGCTCCACGGGACCTCCGGAGCCACCTTCGCCCGTTCCTCGCTCGGCGCCCGCGGTGACGGCGGGCGTCTCCGCGGTGCCTCGATCGGACGCGAGGGACCCGAAGGCGAGCACGCCCGTCGCGCCCAGGACCACGGCGGCCGCTCCGGCCCAGACGGCGAGCGGCACCGCGGCCGCCGGCACCGTCGTCGACGGGAGGAGCGAGAGCGCCGAGCGCAGGCTCTGCGGGGCCTCGACGGAGCGCGTCGCGCGGAGCGAACCCTCCAAGTCCGGAACGAGGGCGTTGGCGCCCAGGAGCTGCAGCCGCGCGCGGAGGCGGTCACGCGCCGTCGCGAGCCGCGATCCCACGGTGCCGGCGGCGCATCCCAGCACGCGCGCGGCCTCCTCGTAGGCGAGGCCGTGGCCGTAGTGCAGGACGACCGCGCGGCGGAACGCCTCGGGGAGAGCCTCCACCTCGCGCTCGAGCGTGGCGAGCATCTCGGCCCGACGGGGATCGCCGGAGTCCGGGGAAGTCGTCTCTGCGTCGATCGGTCGTTCCATGGCGGTCTTCCTCCACGTGCGCGTCTGCAGCTTGGTGGCCTCGTTCATTCCGATGCGGTAGATCCAGGTGCGCAGCGTCGAGCGGCCGCGGAACTTCCGCGCCGCGCGCAGCGCGTTCAGCAACGTCGCCTGGGTGGCGTCGGCGGCGTCGGCCTCGTGGCGGAGGATCCGGAAGCAGAGGTCGTAGATCGGCGATTGGTAGCGCTCGATCAGACGACCCGCGGCCTCGCGATCGCCCTCCTCCGCGAAGCGCCGGAGGAGCTGCTCGTCGGTGTCGTGGGTCGGATGCATGGGAGTCACCTCACCCTCTTCGATCCGCGACGGAGGGTGTTCTTCGAACGGAATCCTAGGAGCCTGCGCCACGGGATCTCCACGTCGCGCCGAGCGCGCTGCATCCGCGCCTGCGGCGTCGGGGCTCCTCGACAACGTCTCTCGAAGTTGCCTGCGTCGTCCCTCCTTGCCGGCGCGGCGCAGCCCGCCCGGCGCTCGGTCCGCTCCCGTGGCGCAGACTCCCAGGAGCCTGCGCCACGGGAGCGGGCCGACCGAAGGTCGGCCGCGCCGAGTCGACGAGAGGGTAGGTTTCCCCCGTGCGTGCCCGGACGTCGGGCGCTGGACCTCGCGGAGGACTCTCGCCGTGCGCATCGTCGTCACCGGTTCCTCGGGACTCGTCGGATCGGCCCTCGTCCCCGCCTTGCGCGCGAAGGGGAACGACGTCGCGCGGCTCGTGCGACGCGCGCCGGCGTCGCACGACGAAATCCGCTGGAATGCCGCAGGGCCCCTTCCTCCGGAGGCGCTCCGCGGCGCGGACGCCGTCGTGCATCTGGCGGGCGAGAGCATCGCGGGGAAGCGTTGGAACGCCGCCACGAAGGAGGCCATTCGGAGCAGCCGCGTCGAGACGACGAAGCGGCTCGCCGAGGGGATCCTCGGGCTCGATCCCCGTCCCCGTGTCTTCGTGGGGGCCTCCGCGATCGGCGTCTACGGGAGCCGAGGCGACGAGGTGCTCGTCGAGAGCAGTGCCCCCGGAGACGACTTCCTCGCGGAGGTTTGTCGCGCGTGGGAGGAAGCGGCGGCGCCTCTCGCGCGGGCCGGCGTGCGCGTCGTGCACCTCCGCTTCGGCGTGATCCTGTCGGCCCGGGGCGGCGCGCTCCAGAAGATGCTCACGCCCTTCCGCCTCGGAGTGGGCGGCGTCGTGGGCTCGGGGCGCCAGTGGATGAGCTGGATCTCCCTCGACGATGCCGTCGCCGCGATCCTCTTCGCCCTCGGACGAGAGTCGTTCGCGGGCGCGGCGAACGCGGTGGCGCCCTCGGCGGTCACGAATCGGGAGTTCACGAAGACGCTCGGTCGCGTCCTCTCTCGGCCCACGGTCTTCCCGATGCCGGCCTTCGCCGCTCGGCTCGCCTTCGGCGAGATGGCCGACGCGCTCCTGCTCTCGAGCGCGCGGGTCCGACCGGCGGCGCTCGAGGCCGCCGGATTCCGCTTCTCCCATCCGCGCCTCGAGGACGCGCTGCGGCACGTGCTGGCGGCGCCGTAGCTGCCTCGGGCAGCTGGCGGCCCGTCAACGGGCGTCGGCCGCCGCCGCGGCGCGGCCGACGCTCGCCTCGCGGTCCAGCACCGCGATGGCGCGTCGGTAGAGCGCGTCCACTTCTTCCGGGCTGTTCGCGATCGCCGTCATCCCGAGCTTGCCGTACTGCGAGACGGCGCCGATGAGATGGAAGAGGACGCCGGACTCGCTCCCGTGGCTGTAGTGGAGCTTGTTGAGCGTCAGGATGTCGATCAGGTCTTCGGGGAGGAGCCCGCGGTAGTGCTCGGAGCCGAGGTTGTCCGTCGCGCGGTAGTACTTCGGGTGGCCCGTGAGCGAGTAGAAGAGCCCCGTCTTCGCGTCGAGCTGGCCGCCCGTGAGGAACTGGAGAGCGAGGTAGGGATGGGTCGTGCCGCCGAGGCGCAGGTTGATCTCGAGCGCCGCGATCTTCCACGGATCGTCGGGTCTCTCGCGCGAGACGAGGAAGTCGACTCCGAGCCGGCTCACGACCCCGCGTTGCGCGAGCACCTTCGCGATGCGCGTGCCCGCCTCCTGGATCGCGAGACGGTATCCGTCGTCGGCCGGGAAGCTGCAGCCGAGGAACACCTGCGCGCTCGGGCCGCCGAGGATCTGGTCGTGCGTGGAGATGACGACCACTTCCCCCGACGGGCTCACACGGAGCTGCGCGCTGGGCGAGCGCTTCTCGGCACCCTCGATGAACTCCTCCACGATCCCTCCCATCTCCTCGAACTTCGCGAAGTAGGAGCTCGGATTCTCGCTCGCCACCGAGAACTCGATCCTCTCGAGGGCGCCACGAACCGAGTCGAGGTTCGTCTTCTCGGGAAAACGGAAGATCGCGTTCCCCTCGCCCGAGAAGCTGTCGTTCAGCTTCACGACGGCCTTGCGGATCGAAGGTCTCTTGCGCTGGAGATCGACGAGTGCCTCGGCCACCTCGGCGCGGGACTGCAGGTCTTCCGTGCCCTCGGGGAGGTCGACTCCCGCGGCACGGAAGACCTTGCGGCTCCCGCTCTTCGTGCCCAGATGGCACAGGCTCGGATCGACGCCGTTCAGGGGAATGCCGAGGAGGACGGCGAGCCGGCGCTCGAACTTGGTCGCGTTGAAGACGCTCAGGAACGCACGGCTCGGATCGGTGATCCCCGCGCGGATGCGCTCGATCAGCCGCGGGCGCTCGAGGATCTTCTCCGTGAGCGACCGCGGAGACGCGTCGTAGGCGCAGAGGAGCGTCAGCCTCGCGCGCGCGTGGCTCGCCGGGATGCCCGCGAGGAACTGGAAGTAGTACTCCAGGATCATCGGGTGCACGGGTTGCGACGTGACGTAGACCATGCGCGCGCGCGGGTTGCGCAGCCGGATGAGAAGGAAGAGCAGCCGCTCCTCGTAGAAGCTGTGGCCCGGCAGCTTGCGCAGCTCGCTCTGGTCGAGCGTGAGCGAGGGGACGACGACGGAGGTGTGCGGCTCCTCCTCGCGGTGGAGCAGGGTCGACCACATGGCCTGGAGACGCGGCTTCAGGCGCTCGAACTCGGCGATCTCCTGCTCTTCGGTGAGATCGCGGGGCGGGGTCGGCTGCGCGGTCACGGCGAGCTGGCCCGAGCCTCGACGGACGGGGTGGCGTCGAAGCGAGGCGACTTCCGGGGGTGGGTCATCGATGGATCATCGCACTCGCGTTGCGGAATCGAGGCGCTTCTATCCGTCCGGCGAGAAGGCCACAAGCGCAGGGGGAGCAGTAGCGCGAAACGATAGTCTTCGCCGACTCGGCATGAGCGACTCGAACCACGACCGGCCGCGTGTTCGCCTTCCACCGACGGCCCTCGGAGCGATCCTGGAGGTCATGGGAGCGCTGGGCGTCCTCGCCGGCTTCGCGGCGGTCGCGATCCCGTGGAAGCACGTGCCGGCGCGCGTGCCGACGCACTTCGGCATCGGCGGCGCGCCGGACGCCTGGGGGAGCCGCGGAACGCTCTGGCTGCTGCCGAGTCTCGCGGCGGGTGTCTTCGTGCTGCTCACCGTTCTCGCGAGATTCCCTCATCGCTTCAACTACCTCTGGTCCTTCGGCGCCGCGGCGGCGCCCGTCCAGTACCGCCTCGCCGTGCGCTTCCTCCAGCTCCTGAAGGCGTGCGTCGGCTGGCTCTTCGCGGTGATCGCGTCGCAGGCGATCTCCGTCGCGCGCGGCGAAGCGCTCGGGATCCGGCCGGTCGTCGTCTACGGCGGAGTGGGCCTGATGGCGGCGTCGCTGGTCCTCTACCTCGTCCTCTCGCGCCGCGCGCGCTGACGCGCGGCGACGCGTGGTCCGTCAGCCGCCCACGCGCTTGGTGAGGAGCTCGCCCACGATCTCTCGCGAGAAGGGCAGGTACGACTCGATGCGACCCGGCACCGGGAGCGGCGCGAGTTCCCCGACGAAGGGAGTCTGTGCGAGGAACTCGTTCGCTGCGAAGGCCGCGAGCGCCGGAAGTCCGAGAACGTCCTCGGCGCAGTAGCGCTCGAGGGTCGGCAGCGCCCTCGGATCGCCCTGGCGGTGGCGCTGCCAGAGATCGACGGCGATCCACCCGGCGACGCCGTCGAGCGCCTCCGTGCGCGGAAGGCCCCGCGCGCGCTCGATCACCTTCAGTCCTCCGCGCTGCCCGAGGCGCCGGAACGCGGTGCAGAGATCGAAGTGCGCCCAATCGTCGAGGGAGAGCTGCGGGAACTCCGCCTCGAGGAACGGGAAGTCGAACGTGGATCCGTTGAAGGTCACCAGCAGCGAGGCGTCGCGGATCGACTCGGGGAACCGCTCGAGGTTCCGATCGCGGACGTAGGTGCGGACTCCGCGACGATCGGCGACGGCGACGCAGGTGATCGAGTCCTCGTTGCGGATCGCGCCCGTCGTCTCGATGTCGAGGTACGCGGCGTTCTCCCAGTACTCGCGGAAGACCCGCCACGACTCGCGCGGCGGCAGCGCGCGCGCGAACCACGCGGCATCGCCGCCGAGGAGCGCCCGGTGGGAGGCCTCGATGGCCTCCTCCAGCGCGGCTCGATCGATCCGCGCGGAGACGTGGGGCCGCACTTCCTCCCAGGAGCGGACTCCCTCCGTCCAGAGCCGCCGCTCCATGCGCTCGCGGATGCCGGGAAGATGTTGGAGGGAGCGACGAAGCAAGGAGACCTCGATGGAGGACTCGAAGTCTAACTGCCCGTGGCGGAAGTGCTCCGCAGAGCGAGCGCGAGGCAGCGGCGCACAGCGCGAGACGCGCGCCGCAAGCGTAGTAGGAGGCTACGGTGAGGACGCGCAACGACGCGATGTGCGTCGGGGCCCGCGCGTAGCTCGGATGACTTCTGCCGCGGGCAGTTGGCTGCCCGTGGCGGAAGTGCTCCGCAGAGCGAGCGCGAGGCAGCGTCGCTCTCTCTCGCTCGGCCTCGGGCCAGCGCCGGTGGTTCCTTCACGGCCCCGTGACGCCGCGGGGTGAGCCCGCAACCGCGGTCGCTCAGTCGTTCCTGCGATTGCCCGCGCGGAGCCGGGCCAGGTTCGTCGTCGCGTCGCGGAGCGCGACCTTCGCCTCCTCCTTCTGCCCGCTGCTCGCTTCTCGATCGGCGATCACCTGGTTCGCGCGCTCGATCGCGAGCTCGTAGAGCTTCGCCGCCTCGCTGTCGTTCGAGCGCAGGTAGTAGTGGTAGATCACCGCCGTGTCGTTCAGGAGCGACGGTCGCAGCGGGTCGATGTCGAGGGCCTTCTTGTAGGCGGCGAGCGCTTCCTTCGGCCGATCCGCGTCGCGCTGGAAGAGCCCCAGGTTGTTCCAGTCCTCCACGCTCGTCGGATGGACGGCGAGGATCGCCTCCGTGAATCGGATCGCGACGTCGAGGGATGCGTTGCCGACGACGTCCGTCACGGGAGCGCCCGAGTCGCCGGCGACCAGTCGTCCCACGAGGCCCTGCATCGTCGCGTAGAAGAACGAGTCGGAGGCGCCCACCTCTCCGAGCGTGCGAGGGCTCTTGCGCGCGAGCGTGTCGAAGTGCCGGACCGCGTCCTCGAAGCGTTGCTCGTTGTAGGCGATCTTGCCGAGGTAGTACCGCGCCGAGGGGTCCGACGGGTTCTTGCGCACGGCCGTCTCGTAGGCGGCGCCGGCGCCCTTCGTGTCGCCGCCGAGGAGGCGCGCATAGCCGAGGTACCAATGGAGCGACGCGTCCGTCGGATCGTCGGGCGCGACGCCGGGGTGCCGTCGGCCGTACTCCGCGAGCGCCTTCTCGAAGAAGCCCAGCATCTCCTTCGGCGACATCCCGGCGATGGCCGCGGCGGGCGAGACCTGGGAGGGATTCCGCGCGAGTGCCTCCGTGAACGCCGCGAGCGCTTCCGCCTTGTCGCCCTCGATCGCCAGGACGAATCCGCCGATGCGGCCGTGGGGCTCGCCTCGGTCGGCGGCGAGCTTCGCGGCCGCGCGGTAGGCGGCGAGCGCCTCGTCGACGAGCTCCGTGCGCACGGCGCGCGCGGCCACGATGTCCTCGCCCTCGCCCACGACCGATGCGGGCCGCAGCCGCCCGAGGGCGGCAAGGTGGTGGTAGCAGGCGTCTCCGAGCGCGAGCGCTGCCTCCCACGAACCGGGAGCGCGCCGGCGCGCGTCCTGCGCGACATCCCGGGCCTCCTCGGTCTTCGTCGCCAACAGCAGGTCTTGCACGCACGCGACGCGGAGGTCGATCCTCTCCGGGTCGATCTCGAGCGCGTCCTGCAGCGAGCGGGCGGCTTCCTCGTAGAGCGCCGCGATGGAGATCGCGTCGGCGCCCTCGGCCCGGTCCTTCTCGGCGCGGGCGACGAAGGTCCGGGCGAAGGCCGCGTGATAGTCGACGCGCTTCGTCGCGGGCTCGTCCGCCCGCTCCAGCAGCCGGAAGGCGTCGTTCACCCGCTCGTCCGCGAGCAGCGCGCCATGCAGACCCATCAGCGACTCGAAGGACCGGTCGGCCTCGTAGGCCTCGCGGTAGGCCGCGAGGGAGTCCTCGCGCCGTCCCTGCCGCGCGAGCTCGGCGCCGCGCGCCCGGAGCTGGGCGGCATCGGGCGGTGCCGGCTGCGAGGCGGGCGCCGACGCCGGCGCGGGCTCCTGCGCGAGCGCACAGGCTCCGAAGGGAGATCCGAGGAGTGCCGCGAGCGCGAGGCCGAGGACGAGGCGGGAGAGAGGTCGAGTCACGGGATGTGGATCGGGAGCGAGGAGCGAGGAGCGGCTGCGGGCAGGATGGGGCGAGTGGGGTTCAGCGCCAGGGCTGTTCGATCGCGGGAGCGGGCCCGGACGCGGGCAGCGAGCGGAGCATCTCGCGGAGCCAGGCGCGCGTGTTCCGAGGATCGAGCTCGAGGCTGCGGAGGAGGTGTGCCCGAATCTCGGCGCTCTCGCCGCGGCGGTCCCAGAGGAGGAGCCCCAGGTTCTGGAGGGCGTCTCCGGTGGCCTCGGCGAAGTAGTCCCAATCGGCGGCCGCTCGCACCGAAGCCGGATCGGCATCGTCCGGCTCCTCGCGATCCCCCAGCTCCTCGAGCTTGGCCGTTCCCAGCTCGAGGGCGCGCCGGAACATCCGCTCCGCATCGTCCAGATCACGACGCAGGTGGTAGAGCAGGAGGAGGCCCGTGTCGTTGACGAGCCTCGGCTCGTCCGGCCGGAGCGCCATCACGCGGCGGTAGTGGGCGAAGGAGGCCTCGAAGGCTTCCTGCGCGCGCGTCTCCTCGCCCGCGCGCTGCAGCGACTCGCCGAGATCGCGGCGGAACAGGCCCGCGTTGTTGAGCCAATCGACGTCGTCGGGACGAGAGCGGAGCCATCGCTCGAAGGCCGTCGCTCCGGCCTCCAGCGCCTCGGAGCGGAAGAAGTGGCTGCCGATCGCGAGCGAGGTCGACTTCGGCGTGACCCCCAGCGAATCGGGAGCGTCGAGGATCGACGGATCGGACTCGATGGCCTCTGCGAGCAGGCGCGCCGCCTCTTCGGCTTCTCCGCTCTCGAGCAGGCAGCGTGCCCGGCCCGCTCGGCTCTGGGCGCCGAAGTGACGCGCCGTCGCGGCGAACGTCGCGTTGTCCTCGGCGCTCCGCGCGAAGTGCCGTCGCGCGACCTCGTAGGCGCGCATCGCGGTTTCGTGATCGCCGTCCGCCCGCAGAGCATCGGCCGCGCGCAGCTTCACGTAGGCCGTGAACCACGTGGTGGTGGCCGACGCCTCGGCGAGGCTCGCGAGGCGCGCGTCGTAGATCTCCTCGAGGGTGCGCGCGTTCCCCGATCCGTAGCAGAGATCGCAGAGCGTCTGGTGGAGGGGCGCCGCCTCGGGCGCTCGCGCGATGGCGGCGAGCAGTCCTTGCACGGCCTCGTCGAGCGCGCCGCGGCGCGCGTGGAAGCTCGCGAGCTCGGTGACGGGCTCCGTGCGCTCCGGGAGCACGGCGCGCGTCGAGCGATAGGCCTCCTCCGTGCGCCGGACGAGCTCGCCCCGCGTCTCGACGGGAGCGCCTTCGCGAACGGCCGCCTCGTACTCGGCGGCTCGGCTCCGCGCGAGTTCCTGGAGGATCGTGAACCGCTCCTCCGGCGCCGTGTCGATCTCCACGAGATCGCGCGCCCTCTGCGCGTACTGCGCGGCGCGCGCCGCATCGCCTCTCTCGCGGGCGACGCGCGAGGCTCCGATCAGCACGTCCCGGTCCGCGGGCGCCAACTCGATCGCTCGTCCGTAGCCGCGATCCGCGTCCTGGAGATGGAGGAGCGAATTGCCGAGGCCGGGGTCGCGCAAGCTCGCGTGGAAGAGACCCCAGGTCGACTCGGCGAAGCCCCGCCACGCTTCGGCGGAGCGGGGGGCGACGGACGTCGCGCGTGCGTATTCGCTCTGCGCGGCGACGAAATCGCCCGATCGGAGTGCCTCGGCGGCCGCCGCGAGGCCGGCGTTGGGCCCGCGGCTCGTCGTCGGATCGCTCGGTCCGGGCGTGGTTCCGCAGGCAACGAGGAGCACGGTGCCGCAGGCAGCGAGGAGCAAGATGGAGAGCGGGGCGGCTCGGAGCGAGTCGAGACCCATGGGGCCGGAGCGTATCGGGTTCCCGCCGATGGCGGGAGGCGGCGCAGCGGAGCGGGCGCGCGGTAGGCCCTCTATTCGGAGCCGTCACGATCCGCGTCGTCGCGACTTCCATCTCCGCGTTCCGCGCAAGCCCGTCCACGGAATACCATTTGCGCGATCTTGGTCCGACGCCGTCTTCTCCGCGCCGCATGAACTTCCGCCGCACGCTCCTCCTCGCCCTCTCGACCGTTCTACTTGCCGGCTGCGGCGGATCCGGCAACCCCGGCGCGATCTTCGACCCCAATCCTCCCGGGTCGGGCGGAGGTGGTGGAGGTGGTGGGGGCGGCGGGGTGCCCAACGGACCGACCGCCGCGCCGACGCCGGGCGCGGTCTCGCTCGTGGGGGCTCCCACGATCGCCGATGTCTCGCCCAAGGGTGCGAACGTCAGCATCGAAACACCCATCGCGGTCACCTTCAGCGAGAGCGTCCAGGCGTCGACCGTGAGCTCGACGACGCTGATCGTCCGAGTGCAGGGCGGTTCGACCCTCGCCGCCACGCTCTCCAGCTTCGGCGGCGGGCGCTTCTGGGTCGTCACGCCGAACGCTCCGCTCCCGACGAACCGGACGATCGAGGTGATCGCCGGGACGAGCATCCTCGACCTCGACGGCGCGCGTCTCGTGGTGCCCGCCGGTGGGATCGTCGGCTCCTTCACGACGGAGGTGAACGCGGGCGACCAGACGACCCCGCAGGTCGTGGCGTCGTTCCCGCGCGACGGCGCCGTGAACGTGCCGCCCGGCACGACCCCCTTCGGCATGGGCGCGAGCCAGGTGCCCGGCATCCCGTCGCAAGTGGTGGTGGTGTTCAGCGAGCCGATCGCACCCTCGACGATCCTCGGCGATCCGACGCCGCCGCCGTCGCCGACGAAGGTGGGCTTCACGCTGGTGCAGCAGGTCGATCCCGATGGCACGGGGCCCCAGCCGCCCGTCACGACGCCGCTCCTTCCGGGGCTCGGCGCGCTGCTTCTCCCCTTCAGCGAGAACCGCGTCTGGGTGGCGACGCCCGTGGAGCCGTTCTCCCCCGGCGCCACGGTGACCGTGGGCGTCGGGCCCGGGACCAAGAACGACGACATCGTGCCCGTCGGCGTGAACCCGCCCTTCTTCGCGAGCTTCCAGATCGCGGCCTTCGGCGCGCCGACCTTCGTGAACCTCGACGTCGACCCCGCGACTCCGACCACGCTCTCGGCGGCGCCGTCGATCCTGAACAACGTCCCGACACTTCCGGACGGGGACGCCGATCCGAGCAACGATCCGAAGAATCCGACGTTCGCCGGCAATTTCACCGTGGGCGTGGTCTTCCCGGCCGGATCCCTCGCCTCGGACCAGCTCGACATCCTCTTCCACGACGCGACGGGCGCCGGGAAGGTCTCGTTCCAGCGCACGGCGAAGGCGGGGATCGGGCAGCAGAACTACGGCGAGTCCGGCATCGGCGGCGTGCTGACCGTGCTCACGAATTCGAGCGGAGCGTCGGCGCTGGCCCAGGGAGCCGTCGTGCTCGCCGTGCGCGTGCGCCGCGGGACCGTCGCGTCGGCCTGGACCGTCGGCCCCCCGATCCTCTTCGACACGCTCGCGCCGAACCTCGCGGCCATCGGACCTCCCGCCGAGGGAGCGACGCTCTTCACGGCGGCCCGCCGAGGCGCGATCTACGGCACGGCGTCGGAGCCGCCGGCGTCGGTCCTCGTCACGAGACTCGAGTCGCCGGTCGGGACGGCGATCCCGATCCCGCTCCCCGCGGGCATCACGGCGCACCTGCTGCGCGCGAGCGGGTCGTTCTTCAGCCTCCTGCCCCTGTTCTCCGCGCCGCCGCCCACGGTCGCGGGCGGCGGCCAGCCGCCGGAGGAGCCCCAGTCGGCGGCGACGATCCTCCTGGCCGACGCCGCCGGCAACACGAGCGTGGACACGGATCCGAGTCCGACCGTCGCGGGCACGCCGATCCGGCTGGTTCACCGAGGTCGCATGGCGGGCCCTGCGCTCTCCGTGCAGGACGCCCTCACGGTCGTCGTCTACGACGAGCAGTCGCTCGCCCTGGTGCCGACGGCCTTCGTCCTCCTCGATGCGGCGACTCCCTCGGGCCGCGCGACGAACCAGCTCCTCCGCGCCGTCGCCCCGGGCCCGACCGGGGGCATCGTCGCCGCGCGCTTCGTCGCCGGGGTGGACTTCCCCGCGGCGACGGGCGCGCTCACGATCACGGCGTCTGCGCCGAACTACGACATCACCACGATCGTCGCCGCCACGGGGAGCTTCGTCTCGATCCCCATCCGCCGCATGGACGTGGCGGGATTCCAGACCGATCCGTCGCTCACTTACTCGGTGAACGGTTCCGCGCCGGGATCGACCATCTCGGTCGCCGCGAACGCGCTGCCGCGCCTCTCGGACCGGCTCGTGGCCACCTCGACGTCGGGGCCCGGAGGAATCCCTCTCCTGCCGTCCGTCGTCGTCGCGCCGTCCTCGCTGCTCTTCCTCTCGGCCTACGCGCTCGCCGGGAGCTCCTTCTCCTTCACCTACCTCAACGACGGATTCACGTTCCCTTCGCCGCCGCTCGTGGCGAGCGGAGCCAGCGCCGCGACGATCAGCTTCGGCCAGTCGTTCTCCCAGACGACGGACACCGGCGACGACCCGGTGCCGGTGCCTCCCGCGGGCGGCATTCCCGTGACGCTCCCCGGTCTGCCCCTGGACAGCGCTGCGCTCGTGGGGGGCGTGGAATCGGGACTCTTCGCGCCCGGATCCCTCGTCGGCGTGCGCGGGCAGATCTCCGTCGGCGCCGGTCGCGCAGGCCAGATCGTCGGAGACTCCACCACCCTCGCCCTCAGCTTCGATCCGAAGGCGAACGCCTTCCTGTTCGACGGGTCCGGCGGGACCGTCCAGCCGGCTCCGCTCGATCCGAACAGCGATCCGACGACGGTCCGGGCGCACGTCCGCGTCGAGGACACGAACGGCAACGTTTCGCGCGTGGGAGTCCGCACCACGACGTCGGGTGGCGCCGCCATCGCCGGCATCACGCTCCCGACGATTCCGCAGACCCTCCCGGAGACGACCTCCGGCGCGGCGGGGCTCGAGGCGCCCAAGGTGCGCTGGAGCGACACGGTCACCACCTCGGACTCGCTTTCCATCGTCGAGCTGAGCCTGAAGTCGTTCACGCCCCTCCGTCGCTGGACCGTCTTCGTCCGCCGCGACGACGCGGACCTGTCCGTCGTGGGGCAGGTCGCGCTGCAGCTCCCGTCGCTCGTCGGATTCGCGGGCTCGATCGGGACGCAAGTGCCGGCTCCGGGAACGAAACTCGACCAGAGGGTGGGCACGCTCGGATTCCCGGGACTCGACTTCCTCGACTTCTTCTTCGACGACCTCCACCAGGGGCCCGCGGATCCTTCGGACGAGGATCCGGTGACGTTCGCGCGGGGCCGCAACCTGGAGATCACCTTCTGAGCGACGGCTCGCGGGCGCGCGCCCGCCGCACGACGATCCTCGGAAGGGGCGCCGTCGGGTTGCGGGCGCAGCCCGCCGGGCGCTCGGTCCGCTCCCGTGGCGCGGACTCCTGGGCCGAGGGAGAGCGAGAGACGATTCCTGGCGCTCGCCATCGAAGCACTTCCTCGAGAGCCTGCTAGACTCCCGTCCCCGCCGCGGCTCCGTACCCCGTCGAGATCGTTCCGGAATTCGAGAGCCAGAGCACGCACCGCCACCATGAATCGTCCTCGCATGCCTCGGTTCGCACTCGTTTCGCGCTCCCTTCGGCTCTCGTCCGAAACGCGCCGCGCGCGTCCGGCTTGCGCCGCTCTGTTGCCGACGGCGTGCGCCGCTCTGTTGCCGACGGCGTGCGCCGCTCTGTTGCCGACGGCGTGCGCCGCTCTGCTGCCGACGGCTTGCGCCGCTCTGCTCTCCATGGCGCTCCTGACGGCGGGCTGCAGCGCGCCTCCCCCGAAGAACACGCTCGATGCGGAGTGGGCTGCGCTTGAGGCTCTGAACCCCACCGACGTCGCGATCTCCGCCGTGTCCGCCGACGGCCTTCCGCGCGAGCTCCGGCCCGAGGTCCTGCGCGAGGCCATGCGCGAGCAGTGTCTCTCTCACCGCTTCGCTCCGATCGCCTTCGAGTACGTCGATGCGGGTCATCCCCTGGAGGCGAGTGCCGGCGGAGCCGGAGCGAGCGGCGCGGCCGTGCGCCTGGATCTGGCCATTCGCTCCTTCGAGTCGGACCGCTACTCGATCACCGAGAAGATTCGCGTCATCGGGCAGTTCCTCTTCACGGATGCGGCGACGGGGAACACCGTCGCGACCGTCAGCTCCGACCTGACGATCGATCTGGCCGCCGAGGCCAGGCGGGGAGCCTCCTTCGACGAGGTCGTCCGGGCGGCGGCTCGGCAGTTCGTCGCCCGGTCGCTGGAGCCGATGCCGTCCCGGCGCGTCACGGAGACGCGGGCATCCAAGTAGGACGCCGGATCGGGGCGTCGGTCCTCGCTCGATTCCTCGGCCGTTGCGCTTCCAGCCGACCGGCCCCTAGAATCCTCGCCCGCTCTTCCCCGGGAAGGGGCGGGCGCGGCGCCCTTCGATCGAGTTGCGGCTCGCGCACTTCTCTCGGCGGACCCTCTCTGGATCGGCTCCCGTACTCACGGAGCGAGCCTCGTCTGGGGAACGGCCCGATTCCCAACGCAAGGGTTCAGGCAAGGCATGGTTCTGTCCAAGGATCGCAAGAAGGCGATCGTCGAGGAGCATCGGTCGAGCGCGCAGGACAGCGGGAGTCCCGAGGTCCAGATCGCCATTCTCACGGAGAAGATCCAACTCCTCACCGAGCACCTGAAGTCTCATCAGAAGGACTTCGCCTCGCGTCGCGGGCTCCTGATGATGGTCGGCCGCCGATCGACGCTGCTCCGATATTTGTCGCGCAAGGATGTTGCGCGGTATCGCGGCATCCTGAAGAAGCTGAAGCTGCGCCGATAGCGCCGTGCCGAGTCTCGGACGGTCGTCGCCACGTTCGCTCTCCGCTCGTTCGCGAGCGGAGTGGCCGACGCGGGATCGGTCTCGCGCCGGCTCGTCGAGCCGCGGCACGCGACGGGTCCAGAGGACGACGGCATCCCACCGCGGCCGCGCCCGCGCGCGCCTCGCGGCGCCCGTTGCGCCCAGTAGTGCGGCGCCCAGCATTCCAATTCCAACGACAACCCAAACCGAAAGCCACGCTTCGAGTCCTACGCCCCTCGATCGTGCGCGTCGCTCCTCCGGGACCGCTCCCTTCGCCAACGCGATGCGTGTTCGACCGGCTTGCGCCGCTCTTCGAGTGTTCCCCTGGGCGTAGAGAAGCAACCACAGAATGAAATCCGAACGAACCGTCGTGACCCGCGAGATCGCGGGCCGCACGCTCACCATCGAGACGGGGCGCATGGCCAAGCAGGCCCACGGCTCCGTCTACGTCCAGTACGGCGACACCGCCGTCCTGGTGGCGGTCTGCTCCGCGACCGCCCGTCCCGACATCGACTTCTTCCCGTTGACCGTCGACTACCGCGAGAAGACCTATGCGGCGGGCAAGGTGCCCGGCGGGTTCTTCAAGCGGGAAGGACGTCCGACCACGAAGGAGATCCTGACGATGCGCCTCACGGACCGGTCCATCCGCCCGATGTTCGCGGAGGCGTACCGCGAGGAGGTCCAGGTCATGGCCTCGGTCCTCTCCGTGGATCAGGAGAACGATCCGGACATCGTCTCCATGATCGGAGCCTTCGCGGCGCTCGAGATCTCCGACATCCCGTTCCAGGGCCCCATGGGCGCCTGCCGCATCGGCTACGTCGAAGGGAAGCACGTCGTGAACCCGACGCTCGCCGAGATGGCCCACGCCACCGCGAGCCTGGACCTCGTGGTCTCCGCCACGCCCACGGCCATCACGATGGTCGAGGCCGGAGCGAAGGAGATCGACGAGAAGGTGATGCTGGAGGCCCTCGAGCTCGGCCACCGCACCGCGAGCGAGATCGCGTCCTTGTGCGGCGAGCTCGCGAAGAAGGCGGGCAGGCCGAAGAAGGCCGTCGCAGCCGTCGTCGTCGACGAGGCGCTCCGTGACTCCATTCAGTCGCGCTATCGCGATGCCTGCGCCAGCGCCCTCAAGACGAAGGGCAAGCACGAGCGCATGAACGCCGTGTCGGAGCTGAAGAAGCGCGTCATCGCCGAGAATCCGGCGCCTACGACGGGTGATTCCCTCGCCGACGAGCGCGCCAAGACGAAGCGCGAGAAGGAGGTGGCCGGCTTCTTCGGAGACCTCTCCTTCGACGTCGAGCGCGAGATGATCCTCGCTGGATCGCGCATCGACGGACGCAAGCAGGACGAGATCCGCGAGATCACGGCCGAGGTGGGCGCACTGCCCCGCGTCCACGGGTCGGCGCTGTTCACCCGCGGCGAGACGCAGGCGCTCGTGGTCACGACCCTGGGCACGGTCGAGGACGAGCAGATCATCGACGGCCTGAAGGAGCAGGAGGAGCGGAGGAAGTTCATGCTCCACTACAACTTCCCGCCCTTCAGCGTCGGCGAAGTGAAGCCCATCCGCGGCACGTCGCGCCGAGAGACCGGACACGGAGCGCTCGCGGAGCGCTCCATCGAGCCGCTCCTTCCCGCCTTCGAGACGTTCCCGTACACGATTCGGGTCGTGAGCGACATCCTCGAGTCGAACGGGTCGTCCTCCATGGCCTCCGTGTGCGGAGCGACGCTCTCGCTCATGGACGCGGGCGTGCCGATCCGGCAGCCCGTCGCGGGCATCGCCATGGGTCTCATCACGCGCGGCGGCTCGCTGGCTCCGGGATCCTTCGCGATCCTCTCCGACATCGCCGGGAACGAGGATCACAACGGCGACATGGACTTCAAGGTGGCCGGCACGCAGCACGGGATCACCGGGCTGCAGATGGACATCAAGATCCAGGGTGTGAACCGCGCGATCCTCGAGCAGGCGCTGGAGCAGGCGCGCAACGGACGGATCTCGATCCTGAAGACGATGCTCAAGTCGTCGAATCTCCGCGCGCCGCGCGCCGAGATCTCGCCCTTCGCCCCGCGTCTCGAGCAGATCCGGATCAAGCCGACGAAGATCGGCGCCGTGATCGGCCCCAAGGGAGCGGTGATCAAGAAGCTCCAGGACGAGTTCAAGGTGAACGTCGAGATCGTCGACGACACCGGGCTCATCCACGTCTCCGGCACGCGCATGGAGAACGTGAAGTCCGCCATCGAGCGGATCCGCGCGATGACCGAGGAGCCCGAGATCGGGCGCGTCTACAACGGCATCGTGAAGTCGGTGAAGGACTTCGGCGCCTTCGTCGAGCTCTTCCCCGGCGTCGAAGGCCTCTGCCACGTGAGCGAGATCGCGGAAGGCTTCGTGAAGCGCGTCTCCGACGTCGTGAAGGTCGGCGATCCTCTCGCGGTCAAGGTGATCAACATCGACGACAGCGGCAAGGTGAAGCTCAGCCACCGCGCCGTGAACGCGACCGAGAACTCGGAGCGCAGCTGATGCGATTCCCCCGAATCGCGCCGGTCTTGGTCTCTGCAGCGAGCGCCGACGCCTGATCCTCCGGGGCGCTCGCCCCGGAGGATCCGAAGCGACGCACGCCGCTCCCCCCGCTCTCTCATCACTTCCACTCTCGCCCTCTCCGGGACATCCGTCTCGGAGACGCCAACGCCGGAGCACCCCGATCCGGCGCGGGCCCGCCGACCCTTCGGCGGACCCGATGGCGTTCGAAGTCCGGGGTCGATCTCGGAGTTCGCCGCGATGGTTCAGGGTCGCGTCAAGTGGTTCGACAATCGAAAGGGCTACGGCTTCATCCAGCAGGACACCGGGGAGGACGTCTTCGTCCACTACCGGAACATCACGGGTGACGGCTTCAAGACGCTCGAAGGGGGAGACCTCGTCGAGTTCGAGGTCGCCCAAGGCGACAAGGGCATGTACGCGGTGAACGTCCGCAGAGCAGCCGTCGCGATCTGAGGATCGGCGGGGCCCGAGGGTCCCGCAGTAATGCGTCCGCGACCGCGTCCGAGCGTCGATGCTCGGCGCGGTGTCGTGGGGTCCCGCCGTGTGCTTCCGGCTCGCCGAAGCGCTGCACCTATACTGCGAGAGTGACTCTCGCCCTCGAGCTCGGGCTCCTGGCCATCGGGTTCGCCGCGCTCTTCCCGCTGGCGCGGCGCGTGCACGACCGGCTCGAGGGGGCGGGCACGGCGCGGCGGTTCGGCGCGTTTCTGGTGGTCGTCCTGGTGGCGCTCGTTCCCGCGGCGGGGCTGCTCGCCACCTGGAGCGACCGCGCCCGCGAGCGCGCTCTGCAGGAAGTCGTCGGCGGCATCGCACCGATCCTCGGTCAGATCGCGCAGGGAGCCGTCGGCCCCCTCGAGGGCGACGAGGTAGGGGACTCGCTCCTCGGTCTCCTCCGGGGCGCCGAAGTGAAGCGTGCGCCCACCGTCGTCTATCGCCCGCTCGACCTCGGTCCGGCGGGCGCAGAACGTCGGTCGTCCGAGGGAGACCTTCCCTTCTTCCCGTTCGATCGGCGCATCCAAGCGGGGGAGACGCTTCGATTCCCCGTCGAGCCGCGTGCGTCGGTCCGACGCGTGGCCGTCGCGCTCCCGGCGGGCCCCGCGGAGACGCGCACGACCGTCGAAGTCGTCGTCGTCTCGGGCGACGGCACGCGGCGGACGATCGTTCTCGACGAGCTGGCCAAGCTGCTCCATGGATGGGGGGAGGCGGAGAGCCGCGTTTCGATCGGGCTCGTCGCGATCGAGCCACCCATCGCGGACGTCTCGGGGATCGAGGTTCGCGCGCGGGATGCGTCCGCCCGGATCATGGGACTCTCCCTGGAGTCGGCTGGCGATCCGCGGGAGCCGGGGTCCACGCGACGAATGGCGCTCATGCCGGTGGACCGGACGCGCACGGGCCTCCCCATCCGCCTGGCGGCGGGCACGACGACGTCGGGCATTCCCCTCGTCCACGGCGCGGCTCCGGTGGACGTCGTGCTCGATCGAGCGATCGAATGCGACCGGCTCTGGCTCGTCTACGCCGCGCTCGATCCGCGGGCAGCGGACTACCGCTGGTTCGGCGAGGAGATCCTCGAGGTTCGCCTCGAGTACGACGATGCGCGGCCGCCGGAGGTCCACACGATCAAGCACGGCGAGGACGTCCACTCGGCGAACCTCGATCGCTCGCGGCACGCCGAGGACTTCGCGAGCTCCGTCGCCGTCACCTGGGAGTCGGACGGCGTCCGTTGGCACGCCGATCAGCGGCTCTGGGTCTTCCTCGGGAGCCGGAAGCTCCGACGCATCACGATGCGCAACCTCTCGGGAGAGTCGGGCTACGCCGTCGACCTCCTGGGGCTCACGGTCGGGACCTCGACTCCGAGCACCTGGAAAGCCGCCTCCGGAGGATCTCTCACCGTCACTCCAGAGACCCTCTCGGTGTCGCCCGCCGCTCGTCGTCCGCTCGAGTCGGTGCGGTTCGCCTTCGCGGATCGGCGCGGCGTCATCCGCTCGGCCGAGGGCGAGGAGTCCGCGCGTCTGCGGGGCGCCGCGATCGACGACTCGGATCTCGAGCGCATCCTCGCCGGGAAGGACGTGGCTGCACGCTGCCGTTCGCTGGCAGGGATCGACGCGGATCTGGCGCTCCTGCCGGTGCGCGCGGGCGAGACCGTCTCGGGCGCCCTCGTCGCCTTCGTCCCGGAGAAGGGACGCGCCGCGCGGCGTGCTCGCTTCGCCTTCCTCCCGATCGGCGCGATCCTCCTCTCGCTGCCCTATCTCTTCGTCGCCTTCGCCCGCTCACTGGCCCGCGGCGAGAAGATCCGCCGCAAGATCGCCGTCGCGCTGGCGGTCTCCTCCGTGGTGCCGATCGGCGCCGTGCTCCTCACGGTGCCCGGCGCGTTCGGCCGCGCCCGGAGCGAGACGAACGCCCGTCGCGTCGTGGCCGAGCTGGGCGCGATCCGCGAGCGCTTCGTGCGGCAAGTCGAATCGGCGTCCACGGAGGCGAGCACCTTCTTCCAGACGTTGCGCGAGCACCCGCGCGCCGAGCCCCTCTTCAGCGCGCCTCCTCGGGCCGACCTCGAGAGCGCGCTGCGCCGGGAGATCCGGCTGGCCAGGAGCCGGAGGTACCCGACCTCGCGGAGCTTCGTTCGGCTGGAGCTGCGTCTCCCGGGATCGTCCGGATCCCCCTGGCGCATCGTCGAGGACGGCGACCCGGAGCTGCGGTTGACCGGCGTCGATGTGCAGGGCTCCGGCTTCTACCGCATCGGCGACCGCCTCGCGCTGATCGGCGTCGACCGCCGCGTTCGCACGGAGACGAGGAGCCGGCTCGTCCTCGGGCTCGACGTGTCGACCACCGTGGATCGCGACAAGGCGGTTCGGCTCTTCGCCCTCGACGGAGTTCCGCTCGACGGTCTCGCCGGACCCGAGGGCGTCGAGGCCGCCGACGTGGCGCGCACGATCGCCGTCGCGCGGCGGACCAATCGCCCCGCGACCTGGTCCGGCGCTCTCGACGGCTTCGTCGACGTGTTCCGCGACCGCGAAGGCAACCCCGTCTTCGGCTTCGCGGTCCTCGAGCCCTCCGCGGCGGCCGACGTCCTCGTGCTCGGCGTCCCCGCCTCCCTCCCGACGCTCCTCGGCACCATCGCGATCCTCGGAGCGATCTCCGCGCTCGCGATCTCACGGATCCTGACGGATCAGCTCACGCGTCCGATCGAACGCCTCGCGGAGGCGGCCGAGTCGGCGCGCAAGGGACACACTCCGGCGCCGCTCGTCGTCGAGAACGTCGACGAGGTGGGCGTCCTGGTGGAGCGATTCCAGGCGATGTCCACCGACCTCGTCCGTCGCATCGACCACCTCGGGGAGATCCAGCGGGGGATGCTCGCCTTCGCGGCGCGTCTCGATCGCGAGGAGGTGGCGCAGGAGGCGACGCGCTTCGCGGCCGTCGCGACCGGCGCCGATCGATGCTTCCTGCTGATCCCCGACCCGCAGAGCGAGCGCTGGACGCTCCATCGGTCCGGCGAGCGCGCGCGGCGGATTCGACTGACGCCGCTGCTGCAGCGTTGCGCCACGGCGCACGAGTGGGCCACTCTCTCGGACGACGGACCCGAGCCCTTCGGATTCCTCGACGCGGCCGATCGGCGTCTCTTCTCCGGCGCCGTGGCCCTCACGGCGGGGCCGCTCCGCGCCGTCGGAGAGGAGGACGGCCTCCTCGTCCTCCTCTTCGGGAAGAAGCCCGACGAAGCGCAGCGACGCGCCTCGAAGGCCGCCGCGAGCGCGATCGCGATCGCCCTCGAGAACTCGCGCGCCTACGGACTCGCCGTCGAGGACCGGCTGACGGGCGCGCTCGTGCCCCACCTCTTCGACCTTCGGCTCGGCGATGCAGTGGAACGGGCCCGCGCCCTGGACCGAGCGCTCTGGGTCGTGCGGTGCCGCCTCGACTCCGGCGACGGGTCGGAGGCGCGCCGGGAGATCGTGCTGCAGCTGCTCGCGAGGCGTCTGCGTCGCTTCCTCGCCGACCAGCCGAATGCCCTCGTCGGCCGGACGGGCGCGTTCGAGCTGTCGATCGCGGCCGAGCCTCCCGATCCCGCGGGTCGGGATCGACTCCTCCGGGATGTCCGAAAGCTCTTCGACCGGCTCCTGGGCGCCGACCGGACGGAGAGCCGCATCGTCGAGGCGCGTTTCCCGGCGGACGCGCCGAGCGCCGAGCTCCTGCTCCGCAGGCTGCGCGGGAGCCCGAGCGCCGAGGGAGGGCAGGTCCTCGACCTGGAGGCCTTCTCGGGAGGCTCGGCGCCCGAGGACACGACCGTTCGGGATATGTTCCGACGCGCCGCGCGTCTCTCGCGGATCGATCTCCCGGTCCTGATCTCCGGCGAAGTGGGTGCCGGGAAGGAATGGCTCGCCCGGCGGATCCACCACGCCTCCAGCGACGACGCGGCACCCTTCGTCGTCCTTCGCTTCGCCCTGTTGCCGGAGCACCTGATCGAGGCGGAGCTCTTCGGCGTCGAGAAGGGCGCCTACTCGGGCGCGACCCAGTCGCGGCCGGGACTGCTCGAGCTCGCCCGCGGGGGGACCCTCTACATCGAGGAGATCGGCGAGGCGTCGCGAGAGGCCCAGGTGAAGCTGGTGCGGGTGATCGAGGACCGCGCGGTTCGGCGCCTCGGGTCTTCCCGGCAGGTTCCCATCAACTTCCGCTGGATCGCATCCTCTTCCTTGGATCTGGTCTCGGCCATTCGCGCCGGGGCGTTCCGGGCGGACCTCTACTACCGGCTCGGAGGCGCGCTCCTCTACGTCCCGCCGCTCCGCGATCGGCCCGACGACCTGCCCGGTCTCGTCGATCGATTCCTCCGCGAGCTGGCTCCGAAGGACACTCCGCGTCTCACGCCTCGAGCCCTCGATGCCGTGATGCGCCATCGTTGGCCCGGGAACTTGGACGAGCTGCGGGCGGCCTTGCAAAGAGCGATCGGATCGGGCATGGGAGGGGAGATCGACGAGGAGGACCTCGACCTGCCGTCGCCCCTCTCCCCGATCGAGACCCCGACGGCGGGGACGCCGGTCGAAACCACGCTGCCAGCGCGCTCGATCACTTCGGCGCCACGATCGGGCGCGCCCGGGCGCCGGACCCGGGACTTCACGGGCTGGAACGAGCGGCAGACGCGACTCCTCGGCCTGCTTCGCAAGGGAGACCGCATCACGACGCGGGAGTACGTGCGCATGATGAAGGTCTCCGGCAGGACGGGTCTGCGCGACCTCGACGAGCTGGTCCGCAGCGGGTGCCTGAAGCGCGAGGGGCGCAAGCGCGGCACGTCGTTTCGCTTTCTTTGAGCTCGGTGGGCCTTCGAGCCCGAGCGATTCGAGACGCCCTTGCCGGCGGCTTTCCGGGTCCGGCGTCGTCCTTCGGTGGCGAATTCGAATTGGCGATTAGCCGACGGACGCCCTGGAGTGCGCAGAAGCAGCGCACAGCCAATGGCGAAAATGGACGCGGCCGATAGATCCATAGTCGACTGTTATTGAACGTCTTACGAGGCCTCATGCCGGGAGCGTCGCGCTCGAAACGCTGCGGCGCGTCGGCTTCTGGCGAATCGGCATGGCATCTGCCTGGCGTTGGGGAGCCGCTTCCTCGTCCCTCACTCTCCCCGCCCCACGGAGAGCGCCATGAGCGTCCTTCCCCGCCGAGCCTCCTTGCCCGTCCTGTCGATGCTTCTCCTCGCGGGGGCGGCGTGGGCGGCGGCGGACTACCGCGTCGTCGACCGATCGAAGGTCTACCACGGCCTCGCCGACAGCTTCTCCTCGCCCGCGACGGTGGTCTCCACTCGTGTCTTCGACACGCTCCCGGCCATGAAGAAGATCGAGGAGGAGAAGGTGAAGCGCGACACGGCGCGCTGGCACGTCCTGATCAAGGAGGCGAACGAGCAGTTCCAGAAGGCCCTCAAGACGGTCTCCAAGGAGAACGAGTACGACCTCATCGCCGAGGAAGGAGCCGTCACCGGATCCAAGGCGATCCCGAACGTCACGGACCAGGCCATCGCCGCCGGCGCGCGCGGCTGATCGGTCCGCGCCCGTGCGGCTCGCAGGCACCCTGTCGGCGCCGATGTGGGCGCTCCTCTTCACCGTCCTCCTCGCGACGGCGGGTTGCGTCTCGCAGAGGGCGGAGTCGCTCCCACCTGGGCGCAAGGTCGTGGGGGCTCGGGAGGTCCTGTCTCCCCAGGACGTCGGGGCGCCCGCTCCCGCCACCGAGCCGGCCAGCGTCCCCGAGGCGACGGAAGGTCCCGCCGCACAGGATCCGACACGGGCCACGAACGAGACGAGCCCGCCGCTGGTGCCGGTGGGGCAGGCTCCAGCGACCCAGGATTCGAATCCTCAGGACCCGGCGCGCCAGGATCCGCTCATCCGGTTCGGGCCCCAGACCGTCGTGCACCCCGACGGCCAGCTCACCAAGTTCTTCCCGGTGCGTTCGGAGCGCGGGAAGCTCATGGCCGAGTTCCTCGGCAAGTACGCATCGATCCCCGCGGAGCAGATCGAGATCGTTCCGGCCGCCGACGAGCAGGAAACTCGCATCACGCCCTTCGCCCAGCCGTCCGCTCCCGCGCGGGTGCCCATCTCCGATTGGGTCGTCGTCACCGGGAGCTACGACGAGATCGATCGGGCCGACCGATTCGTGAACCTGTACTTCTCGTCGATCCCCCAGATCGAGATCGAGGCACGGATCGCCGAGGTCACGACGAGCGATGTCCTCGACATCGGCGTTCGATCCACGGATCCGTCCAAGGCGGCCTTCCAGTCGGGGAAGCACAACTTCGTCTCGGCGCTCGACACGAACTTCCCCAACGTCTCGAACACGTCGGAGGGGCTCCTCTCGCTCACGGCGGTGCAGGGGCCCGTCGAGTTCCAGGCGACGCTCGAGCTGCTCGCCTCGACCCGCAACGTCGACATCATCTCGACGCCCCGCATCGCGGTGCGCAACGGCGGCCGCGCCGAGATCGTGAACGGCAACGAGATCCCCTACGCGGAGATCACGACCATCGTCGGCGGCGTGCCCACCTCGACGATCCGGTACAAGCAGACGGGCGTGAAGCTCTACGTGACGCCCTACCTCTCGGGGCGGGACACCGTCTCCCTCACGATCGAGGTGGAGCTGTCGATCCCGACGAACGTCACGGAGACGTCCACGGCCTCGGTGAGTCCGATCATCGCGACGCGCTCGGCGAAGACCGACGTGCACATCCGCGACGGAAACACCTTCGTCGTCGGCGGACTGATCTCGACGAACAACTTCGAGCAGGTCCAGAAGGTGCCGATCCTCGGAGACATCCCGATCCTCGGCTTCTTCTTCCGGTCGACGCTGACGCAGAAGACCTACACGGAGGTGATCTTCTTCATCACGCCGCGCGTCCTGCGGGATCCGGGGAGCCCCGCCGTGATCGTGCCGAGGAACTCCTGACGGAGGGGGCGAGGGGCCGGAGTGGTCCGTAGCTGCCCGTGGAAGAATTGCTCCGCAGAGCGAGCGCGAGGCAGCGGCGCACAGCGCGAGGCGCGCGCCGCAAGCGTAGCGAGAGGTTCCGGTGAGGACGCGCAACGACGCGATGTGCGTCGTGGCCCGCGCGCAGCTCGGATGACTTCTGCTACGGGCAGCTAGACCCGCCGGAGGACGCGGGACGAAATCCTCTGGCGGCTCCGTCGGAGGCCCTTCAACCTCTTCGGGCCTGCTCCTCGGGATCTCCGCGTCGCGCCGCGCGCGCGGCGACTCGAGCCGATCGCTCGAGCTCGAACCCCCGGGCAGACTTCCCAACCTCCGCCGATGCGCACGGTCCACCGCCCGCGAGCCACGCGACCCCACGAGAGCGGCGTCGCGCTTCTGCTCACGCTCTTCGTCGTCCTGATCGTCGCGGTCGTCGTGCTCCAGCTCGCCGTCTCGACGAACGCGGAGTACGCGGTGTCGACGAACCAGGGCGTCGTCGCGCGTCTGGACGGCGCCGCGGACGTCGCCTTTCGCGAGGCGCGCAAGGCCCTCATCGACGACGCGGACGCGTCCTCGGCGGGCGCCGGCGCCGGGGGTCTCCCCGGCGGACTCCCGGGAGGCGCCGATCCGAGCAACCCCGAGGGAGGACAGCAGGACGACGCGGACTCCCTGAACGACGCCTGGGCCATCGACCAGCAGACGGGCCTCGGCGACATCGACGTGCGCGTCCACGTCGAGGACGAGAACCGCAAGCTCGACATCCTCGCGCTCCTCTCGAAGGACGAGGACTTCGCCCGTGCGTCGTTCCAGCGCCTCGTGCGCGTCCTCGACATGATGCGGGAGTTCGACGGCTCCGAGCGGGATCTCGACGCCGCCACCGCCGAATCGATCGCCAACGGCATTCGCCAGTGGCTCGAGGGAACCAATCGCAAGGGTCTCCCGAAGGCGGCGCTCCTGTCGGACAAGCCGGACACGCAGTTCTCCCTCCCGCTCTCCATCGAGGAGCTCATCTTCGTCGACGGGATCGACGACGACCTGCTCTTCGATCAGAAGTCGAACGGCCTCTCGTACCCGGGGCTCGTCTCGATGCTCACGGTCTGGACGTCCCTCGAATCGGGCCCCGTCCGCAACGAACCCGACCCGGACCCCGCCGCGGCGGGCGCGGCCGGCACCTCGGGCACCTCGGGCGCCTCGGGAGCCGCTGGCGCCGGGGGGGCCGGCGCACCGCCGGCGCCGTCGGGCACCGGCGCCGCTGCGTCGCCCGAGGCCGTGGGCCTTCCCGGGAAGCCGAAGGACCTGGCGACGACGGCGGGTCGTAGCCAGGGCCCCAAGGTGAACGTCAACACGGCGCCGCCGGCGGTGCTGCGCGCGCTCGTCCCGAACTTCGACATCCCGACGGATGTCATCGACGCGATCATCCGGTTCCGCAACCAGCTGGACGAGGAGAAGCTCCAGGCGGACCGCGAGGCAGGTGGCGGCTACGGCTACGGCGACACGCCGGCGGGGGTCGACCCCATCACGCTCCTCGTGGACCGCGCGAGCATCGCTCCGGGCGAGCAGTCGCCGCCGGCGAAGTACTTCGAGACGGTGCAAGACCTCGACAAGATCGACGAGTGGAAGGGGTTCTCCAACGAGGACGCGAAGAAGCAGTTCCTCGACCTCATCACGACGAAGAGCGACGTCTTCTCCATCTGGATCGCCGTTCGGCCGAATGCCGGGCCGGGCACGATTCGCGGCGAGAACGTCGACGCGTTCGGCTACGCCACGACGCTCTCGGGACAGCTGGATCCGGACGACACTCCCGGCGGCATCGTGAAGCGGTATCGCCAGGTGGTCTGGCGCCGGAAGATGGAGTCGGAGACCGTGCTCCTTCCGGTCGTCTTCTGGGAGGAGCGCTTCGACCGCAAGCTCACGCTCGTGGACTACCCCATCGATCCGAGGACCGGACGGCCTCGGACACGCTGACGTGGCGGAGCAGGGAACCGACGAAGGAGGAGCCGATCCGGAGAGCGATCGGGGGTTCCTGACCCGCGCGGTGCATGGGTCGGAGGATCGGCGGAGCGGCCCCGTCGGCGTGCCGATCGTCGCCTCCGCGACGTTCCGATTCGCGACGATCGCCGCCCTCGCCGAAGCGAATGCCGGGCGTGGGAGCGCCGACGAGTTCTACACGCGCTACGGCAATCCGACGATCCGCGAGGTGGAGTCACGCCTCGCGGAGATCGAAGGGGCGGAGGCGGCT
Organism: uncultured Planctomycetales bacterium; assembly: GCA_964545855.1. Lineage (GTDB taxonomy): Bacteria > Planctomycetota > UBA1135 > UBA1135 > JACQFD01 > CAZJHD01. Next base: position 45,549 of record CAZJHD010000014.1, on the reverse strand, counting down.
CTCGTGTTCTCCTCCGGGATGGCCGCGATCACGGCCGTGGCGCTCGCGTTCCTCCGCTCGGGCGACCGGCTCGTGGCGACGCGGGAGCTCTACGGAGGCACGCTCGCGCTCTTCCAGCAGATCCTCGTTCCGCTCGGTGTGCGGGTGGTCCTGGTCTCCGGCTCCGAGGAGGGCGCCCTCGAGCGCGCTTGCGGCGACGGCGCCGCGCTCGTCTGGGTCGAGACGCCGACGAATCCCCTCTGCCGCATCGTCGATCTCGCGCGCGCTGCGAGCGCGGCGCGCACGGCCGGTGCTCCCCTCGCCTGCGATGCCACGTTCGCGTCGCCGTGGAACCAGGCGACGCTCCGCGCGGGCGCCGACCTCTCGGTCCACAGCGCGACCAAGTACCTCGGAGGCCACAGCGATCTCCTCGCCGGGAGCGTGGCCGGGAGCCGCGCGCTGATCGCGCGCGTCGAGCGCGTGCGCCGCGTGACGGGAGCCGTGCCCGATCCCGAGCAGGCGTGGCGTCTCGGGCGCAGCCTGAAGACGCTCGCGCTCCGCGTGGAGAGGCAGAACCGCACCGCGCAGGTGCTCGCCGAGTTCCTCGAGTCGAGCGCGGGGATCGTGCGCGTCCACTATCCCGGGCTCGCGAGCCACCCCGATCACGCGGTCGCCCATCGGCAGATGCGCGGCTACGGAGGCATGCTCACCTTCGAAGTCGACGGCGGAGAGCCGGCGGCGCGCCGCTTCGCGGAGGCTCTTCGTCTCATCGCGATCGCGCCGAGCCTCGGAGGCGTCGAGTCGCTCGTGTCGCCGCCGATCCACACGTCCCACGCGTCGCTCACGCCCGAGGAGCGCCGTGCAGCCGGCATCGCCGATGGCGCCCTGCGCCTGAGCGTCGGGATCGAGGACGCCGGCGATCTCGTCGACGACCTCCGACGCGGGCTCGCCGCCTCGGGGGCGGCCTGATCCGTGGGCGCCGGATCGAGGGACCTGCCGCGGACTCCGTTGCGCGCCGTCGCCGCGGCTCTCCTCGTCCTCGGCGGCGCGGCGGCGTGCGTGCATCACCCGCGCCGCGTCGAGCTGCACACCTACTCCCGCGAGGAGGCGCTGCGGCGGTGCGAGTTGGCCCTCCGGACACGATTCGCGAACGTGCTGCAGGTGGATGCGGACCTCGGACGGATCCGCACCGACGAGCGCTACGTCGAGGACGCGAACCTCCGGCGGAGCCGCGCCTACGTGGCGCTCACGCCTGGTGAGTTCGGATGGGCCGCCGAGCTCACGGTCGTGCGGGAGCGGCTCGAGACCGGCGGGATGGGCTTCTCGGCGGCGCCCGCGCGCTGGACCTTCGACGGCCGCGACGACCTCATGGAGGCCTACCTCGCCGAGGAGATCTCGCTCGAGGTCGCCGACCTCCCCACGTTCGACACCCGCGAGCACGCCACGACGGAGTCGTCTCCCGCGAGAGACGCTCCCGGCGTCCGGTCGCGTCCTTGACCCACGCGGCCCGCGATCGCGACACTCCTCCGCCCGCGGCCGACGTCGATCCGCTTCGGGCGTGATCCTCCGCCCGTCATCTTCCCGCCGCCCCTTCCCGCCCGCACCCGGATCCCGCATGCCCGTCGTCGGAGTCGTTGGCGTCCAGTGGGGCGACGAGGGCAAGGGGAAGATCATCGACCTGCTGGCGGCCGAGGCCGACGTGGTCGTGCGCTTCGCCGGCGGGAACAACGCGGGGCACACGGTCGTCCTCGGCGACAAGAAGTTCGTCCTCCACCTCGTGCCGAGCGGCTCGCTCCACGAGAAGACGCGCAACGTGATCGGCAACGGGGTCGTCGTGGATCCGGAGCATCTGTTCCGGGAGATCGACGATCTCGAGTCGCGAGGCGTCGCCATCACGAAGCGGCTCGCCGTGAGCGCCCGAGCGCACGTCATCTTCCCGTTCCATCGGGAGCTCGACGCCCTCGTGGAGCGGTGGAAGGGAGTGGGACGCCTCGGGACGACGGGCCGCGGGATCGGCCCGACCTACGCCGACAAGGCGGCGCGTACGGGGCTCCGCGTCGCCGATCTCCTCGATCCCGACCATCTCGCGATGAGGCTCAAGGCGTCGCTCGGCGAGAAGAACGCGATCCTGGAGAAGGTCTACGGCCGCACCGTGGTGGAAGTGGAGGCGGCCCTCGAGACGGCGACGGCCGCGGGCCGTCGGCTCGCTCCGCTCTCGTGCGACGCCGGCGCGCTCCTCCGTGACGCATGGGCGAAGAATCAGCGCATCCTCGTGGAGGGCGCCCAGGGGGCGATGCTCGATCTCGACCATGGGACCTACCCCTACGTCACCTCCTCGTCGACCTGCGCCGGGGGATTCGCGATCGGAACCGGCCTGCCGCCGCGTGCGCTCTCGCAGCTGATCGGCGTCGCGAAGGCCTACTCGACCCGCGTCGGGGAGGGGCCGTTCCCCACGGAGCTCGCCGACGAGACCGGGAACTGGATCCGCACGAAGGGGAAGGAGTTCGGCTCCACCACGGGCCGACCGCGGCGCTGCGGCTGGTTCGACGCCGTGGCCGTGCGCTACGCCTGCGCGCTGTCGGGAGTCGACGAGCTGTTCCTCACGAGCCTCGACGTCCTCGGGGAGCTGCCCCACGTGAGCTTCGCGTCCTCCTATCGCGTGCGCGGGCGCGTCGTGCGCGACTTCCCGGCGGAGCTCGCGACGCTCGACGGCGTGGAGCCGGTCTTCGAGCGGATGCCCGGCTGGAAGGAGGACATCCGCGGATGCCGGCGCTACGACGACCTGCCGAAGGAGGCGCGGAGCTACGTCGAACGCCTCGAGACGGAAGTCGGCGTGCGGATCGCGCGGATCTCCGTCGGCCCCGAGCGCACGGAGTTCCTCGAGCGCGGGAGCGCACGCCGGTGAGCGCGTCGCGCGAGCCGGCCGGAGCCGCCGTCGTGCCCCGGCACGTCGCCATCATCATGGACGGCAACGGCCGATGGGCGCAGCAGCAGGGCCTCGCCCGCGTCTTCGGACACCGCCGCGGGATCGAGTCGGTGCGCACGGCGGCGACCGAGAGCGCGCGCGCGGGCGTCGGGAGCCTCACGCTCTACGCGTTCTCCGTCGAGAACTGGAAGCGGCCGAAGACCGAGATCCGCGTCCTCATGAACCTCCTGCGGCGGTTCCTGATCGACGAGCGCGGGACGATCATGGAGAACGACATCCGCCTCACGTCGATCGGCCGGATCGACGACCTCCCGCAGGACGTGGTGAAGGAGCTCCGCGCCACGGAGCGGATGAGCGCGGTCAACAAGGGCATGGTCCTGCGGCTCGCGCTCTCCTATGGAGGCCGCGCGGAGATCGTGGACGCGACGCGCCGGATCGCGCGCGAGGTGGCGGCGGGCCGGCTGCGGCCGGAGGCGATCGACGAAGAGACGGTGCGGGCGTTCCTCTACGACCCGGAGCTCCCCGATCCCGACCTGCTCATCCGCACGGCGGGGGAGATGCGCTTCTCCAACTTCCTCCTCTGGCAGGCTTCCTACACGGAGCTCTGGGTCACGCCCGTCTGCTGGCCCGACTTCCGCGCGCGGGAGCTGCACGCCGCGTTCGCGGACTACCGCCGGCGAATCCGGAAGTTCGGCGGCCTCGTGCGCGCCACGCGGTGAAGCGGCCCGCGGAGAGCGACGGAGCACCGCGGGATCGGGACATGGCGCGCGCGACGAGGCCGGAGAAGGACCCGGGATCCCGGCGCGACCGCCTCGTCTTCGGCGCGATCCTCGTCGCCGTCATCGCGGGGCTCGCCGCGCTCGACGCGACGAAGCTGCCGGGCGTGCCGACGACGCTGATCGTGGGGATCCTCGCGATCCTCGTGGCGGCGGAGACGGCCGCGATCCTCCGCGCGAGCGGCGCCGATCCCTTCTCCCGCGCGAGTCTGCCGATCGCCATCGCCCTCGTGCTCCTCCAGGTGTTCCCGCGCATCGAGCAGGCGGTGTTCCCGGAGGCGTCCGCCCCGCTCATCCACCGCCTGCGCACGGCGGAGCTCGCGGCGGCGGGCTTCCTCGCCTTCGCGGTGGCCTGCGTGCTGCGGCGGCGCGTCGAGGGCGCGGCGCAGACCCTCGGCGCCGGCACGCTGGTGATCCTCGTGCCCGCGTGCCTCCTCACGCTGATCGACATCCGCTTCCACTACGACGATCTCGCCGCGAGCCGCGGCCTCCAGCTCCTCCTGTTCCTGGTGGCCGTCTCGAAGTCGGGCGACGTGGCGGCCTACTTCATCGGCTCGCGGTACGGCAAGCGGAAGCTGATCCCCGCCGTGAGCCCGGGCAAGACCTGGGAGGGCGGGGCCGCGTCCCTCGGAGCGTCCCTCCTCGTCGCCGCCGCGATGGCGGCGATCCCCTTCGCGGGATCGCTCTCCGTGGGCGAAGCGCTGGTCGCGGGGGTCTTCGTGAACGTCGCCTCGCAGTTCGGCGACCTCACGGAGTCGCTCCTCAAGAGATCCGCGAAGGTGAAGGACTCGGGGCGGTGGATCCCGCAGTTCGGCGGCGCCTTCGATCTCGTCGACTCACTATTCCTCGCCGGGCCCGTGTTCTATGGTTGCCTCCGCTTCCTGGGGTAGCCCTGGGAACCGATCCGACGAAGCGAGGCCGCTTGGCTGAACACGATCCGCGGAGTGTGGAGGAGCGCATCCCTCTCCGCAGCCACGAGGAAGAGCGCCTCATCCTGGGGCCCTACGACCGTCATGCGCGAGCCGTGCGCGAGGCGCATGGCGTGACCCTCGTGAGCCGCGACGGCGGCATCAAGCTGATCGGGGAGACGCTCTCCGTCCGGGCCGTGAAGGACCGCATCGAGACGCTGCTCCGCCGCGCACGCGGCGGCGAGATGGCCGACGAGCCCGCCGTCCTGCGTGCCCTGTCGGGCCCGCTCCCGGGCGTTCCCGGCGAGAGTGGCTCCGAGTCGCGCGACCGGCGCCACCAGGGGGCCGACGCCTGGAAGCACGGCGAGTCGTCTCGAGCAGGCGACGGCGGATCCACCGATCGCTCGGTCGGCTCCGTGGAGCCGCGCACGCTCGGGCAGAAGGCGTACCTCGAGGCGATCCGCGCGAATGCGGTGACGATCTGCATCGGTCCCGCGGGCACGGGGAAGACGTTCCTCGCCGTCGCGATGGCCGTCGAGGCCCTGCGCCGCGGCGAGTTCCGACGGCTCGTCCTCGCGCGTCCTGCCGTCGAGGCGGGCGAGAAGCTCGGATTCCTCCCGGGCGACCTCCAGGCGAAGGTGAACCCGTACCTGCGGCCGCTCTACGACGCGCTCGACGACCTCCTCGACGCCGCTTCCGTGCGACGCTACGTCGAGAACGACGTGATCGAGATCTGCCCGCTCGCCTACATGCGGGGACGCACTCTCAACAGCGCGTTCATCATTCTCGACGAGGCGCAGAACACGACGCCGAAGCAGATGCAGATGTTCCTCACGCGCATGGGCGAGCGCGGGAAGATCGTCGTGACGGGCGACGTGACCCAGGTCGACCTCCCGGACCACACGCTCTCGGGCCTGACGGACGCCTGCCGCCGCCTGCAGCACGTGGAAGGAGTCGCGCTCATCGAGCTCGCCAAGTCGGACATCGTTCGCCACCCGCTGGTGAGCCGCATCGTGGCGGCCTACGAGGAAGGTCATTCCTGATCGGTTCGCGGTGCATGCCGAGCGCGGTCTCCCTCCCCTCGACCGCGCGCGACTGCGCGCCGTCTTCAGGGCCGCGCGCTCGGAGTACCCGTCGGTTCCTTCGCGCGTCTCCCTCGCACTCGTCGGAGACCTCGCCATCACCGCGGTCCACGCCGACGCGATGGGCGACGCGACGCCCACGGACGTGCTCGCCTTCGACCTGCGCGCGATGGCCGATCTCGGCCCCGAGGGATCGGAGCGCGAGTTCGAGGCGGAGATCGTGATCGGCGTCGAAACGGCCGTGCGCGCGGCGCGACGTCTGGGGCGCCGGCTGCCGCAGGAAGTCGAGCTCTACCTCGCCCACGGACTCCTCCACCTCGCGGGCTTCGACGACCACGCGCCCAAGGAGCGCGCCCGCATGCGGCGCGCCGAGCGGCGCGTGCTCGCCGCCGTTGCTTCGAAGCGTCCCTCCTCGCCGCGCCCGCGCGAGCGGAGGCGCGCCCGGCGATGACGCAACCCTTCGTGCGGATCGGCGGCGTGCTCTCCGCCGAGTCGGTGGCGCTCACCGCCATTGCCGAGAGCTGCGGCACTCCGGCCTACGTCTACTCCGCCGCTTCCTTCCGGAGCCGCTTCGGCAGCCTGCGCGACGCCTTCCGCGACGCGCTCCCCGGACTGGAGCCGCTGGTGGCGTTCTCCGTGAAGGCGTGTCCGAGCCTCGCGATCCTCGCGCTGCTCGCACGGGAGGGCGCCGGATTCGACGTGGTCTCGGGCGGCGAGCTGCGGCGCGTGATCCGGGCCGGAGGCGGGCCCAATCGGACGATCTTCGCGGGCGTCGGGAAGACCGACGAGGAGCTCGACCTCGCCGTCGACCGCGAGGTGCTCCAGGTGAACGTGGAGTCGGCGCCGGAGCTCGCGCGTCTCGATGCGATCGCCGTGCGACGTGGACAGCGCGCGCGCGCGGCGCTGCGCGTGAACCCGGGCGTCGATCCTCGGACGCATCCCCACCTGGCGACCTCGGCCCCCGAGTCGAAGTTCGGTCTCTCCGTCGAGGACGCGCGCAGCGTGCTGCGGGACGCCTCTCGACTCGCGGCCGTCGATCTCGTCGGCCTCCACGTGCACTTGGGCTCGATGCTGCGCGACGCGAATCTCTGGACCGAGGCGCTCGACCGCATCGCGCCCCTCGTCGACCTCTTCCCGGGAGGGAAGCTCGGCACGATCGACATCGGCGGCGGGCTCGCGGTGCGCGTGGGGGACGATCCGGATCTGGCGCCCGGCGCGCTCGCGGGCGCGCTCGCGCCGCGTCTCCGGTCCCTCGGCGCTCGGCCGATCCTCGAGCCGGGGCGCTGGATCGCGGCGCCCTCGGGGCTGCTGCTCACGCGCGTGCTCCACGAGAAGCGCGCCGGCGGGCGGCGCATCGTGGTGGTCGACGCGGGGATGAACGACCTCCTTCGGCCCGCGCTCTACGACGCGCCCCACGACGTGGAGCCGGTGATCGATCCGGGCGTGGCCTCGATGGAGCCCGCCGACGTGGCGGGGCCCGTGTGCGAGTCGGGAGACTTCCTCGCGCGGGGAGTGCGGCTCCCGCCGCTCGCGCCCCGCGACCTGCTCGCGGTCCGCGACGCCGGCGCCTACGGATTCTCCATGGCGTCCAACTACAACTCGCGGCCGCGGCCGCCCGAGATCCTGGTGGACGGCGCGCGTCATCGGACGATTCGGGACCGGGAGACCTTCGACGATCTCGTGCGCGGAGAGCGCGTCTGATGTCCGCGGCGATCGCGATCCGATCGGTGCGCGAGGCGCGACGGCCGGCGCCGCAGCGCGTCGCGGCATCCGTTCTCGTGGCGACCCTTCTCGTCTCCTGCGCCGCCACGAGGCCGCCGCTCGGCGAGCAGCCCTTCGCGCCGCCGCGGGTCGTGCGTGGGAGCTGGATCTTCCGTCGCACCGAGACCCTCTGGCCCGTCGGCGATCTCGGCGTCGCGCCGGCTCCGACGCTCGCCGGCGCCCTCGAGCGCGTGACGGCTGCGCGCGCGGCGGACCGTGACGCGGCGCGACGGCTCTTCGTCCTCGTGCGCGAGTCCGGCGGCTGGCGTGCGCGGGGCTACGAGTCGGCCCGTGGGCGCGACGTCGAGCTCCGCGACCTCGAGACGCCGGGGCTGCCTCTCGCGGCCGATCCGGACGCTCCCCAGACGTACTTCGTCGACGTGCGCGGCGCCGTCGGTCGGCTCGTCTTCGAGGAGGGTCGGTTCGTCGTTCGGCCCGTCGGCGCGGAGATCCCACAGGAGCCCGTCCTCGCACGTCCAGTCGTCACCGGCTTCGTCGCTCCCGACGTCTCGATGCGCAATCACGCGACGAACGTCGAGTGGTCGCCGACGTACGTCTTCCGTCCCGGGTCGAAGCTGCGCGCGCTCACGGAGGGGCTCGCCTGGTCGTCGGCTCACCTGCGTCCCGAGATCCCGATCCGCGCGATCGGCTCGCGCCACTCCTGGTCTCCCGTCACGGCCACCGAGGGCGTCACGGTCCTCCCCGACGATTGCACCGGCGTCTCGCAGGTCGCTCCGGCGACGGACGCGTCGGGCCCGCTCTTCCGAGTCCTCGCGGGCACCACCATCCGAGAGCTGAACGCCGCTCTCGCCGAGCGCGATCTCGCGATCCCGTACCTCGGCGGCTACGACGGGCAGACCGTCGGTGGAGTGCTCGCGACCGGGACCCACGGTTCCGTGCTCGCGCTGGGCCCGCTGGCCGACCTCATTCGCAGCATCGACCTCGTCCGCTTCGACGGACACGTCCTGCGCATCGAGCCGGCGCGGCAGCCGATCCATGACGCGGCCGAGGGCCCCGCCGTCGAGCGCCGCGTCGACGACGATCTCTTCGACGCGGCGCGCATCGGCCTCGGGTGCTTCGGAGTGATCCACTCGCTCGTCCTCGAGGTCGCGCCGAAGTACTGGCTTCGCGAGGTGCGCACGGTCGTCGGCTTCGACGAGGTCCGCGAGCGGTGCCGCGGCGGCCGGATCCAGGGCCTCTTCGAGCCGCGCGACTACGTGCTCGCGCGCCTTCGCGACCGAGACCACGCAGACTACGTCGAGACGCGGCCACCGCAGGACCTTCCGAGGGGAGGCGGCTTCGCGGGACATCCGACGCCCGCGTTCCACTTCGAGCTCCTCTGGAATCCCTACGGCGACGGGAAGACGCTCGTCACGACGAGGCACTGGGTCGACGCCACGATGCGCGCGGAGTTCGAGCGGTCGGAGCCCGCGGAGTTCGCGAGGCCTCCTCGCCGAGACCTCCTCCGTTTCCTCGACCCGAGGACCGTGAGGTTCAGCCGCCCGGGCCTGAGCGAGCTCCTCGCGGCCATCGTCGGCGAGCCGGTCACGCGTCTCGTCGAACGGCTCCAGCGAGACGCGCCGCGGAGCGTGCCCGAGTTGATCGACGCGTCGATCGAGGCGCTCGACGGGCCGCGCGGCTACGTCCGGCGCAGCTACGACGTCTTCAACATCGGAGACGCAGCGAACAGGCTCCCGTCGCTCTCGGCGACGATCTCGGTGCCGCTGCGCGACGACCTGTGGCTGCGCGCCGCCGACCTCATCCATCGCACTTCGGAGGATCTCCTGCGGTCGGGTTTCGTGGAGACCGCGCCGATCTCGCTGCGCTTCGTGGCGGGATCGAGCGCGCACCTCGCGGACCCCGATGCCGTCTGCAAGTTCGAGCTGATCTTCGCGGGGAACGGGGAGACGGCACGGGCCCAGGCGAACCGGATCGTGGCGGCCCACTACTTCGCGCTTCGGGCCGAACTCGGCGACGTCGTGCGGCTGCACTTCGGCCAGCTCATCCCACCGGGGACGCTCGATCGCGCTGGCTCCGACGGCCGCTTTCCCGTGGAGACCGCGTATCCGCGGTACGGGCGATGGCGTGCGCTACGCGACGCTCTCGATCCCAGCGGGCGCGGGCTCACGCCCTGGCTGCGGTCGATCCTTCCGGAGGCGAGCGGGCCGGGCTGATCGCTCGACGAGTTCCCTCCGTGAGCACGCGCGTCGTCGCGCGCTCGCGGGCCTCGGGAAGGATCGTGAGGAGAAAGCGGGGCCGGTGGCAGACCGGTGGAGGTCGATCCCGAAGAGGTGCCTGCCCCGTTGCCGAGGCAAGAAACCGGGCCGCCACCGACCCCATCACGAGAAAGCGTTCACCGCGTCCCGTTGCCGGTGAACGCAAGAGGGGCGGTCGGACCCCCCTGGCCGAACGCACGTGTCCCGGCGCGCGCTCGACGGTCGAACGTACGGGGGGAGCCACGGGGCTCCAAACCTCCGGAAGGCTTTTCCGCTCGGAGGGATGGGTGGACGGCGCATCGCCGCTGGCCGCGCCGAGCGACGCCGTCCCGAAGTGCCGTCCGATCCGCGCCGCAGGGGGTCATAGAATCGCGCGGGATGCAGGGCTTGCCCCCGACGCTCGAAGATCACTTCCGGAGCCCGCGCTCCGGGGAGCGCCTCGCCGTGGTCTCCGGACGTGGGCGCTCCGAGAATCCGGCCTGCGGCGATCTCCTGGAGATCGAGGTGCGCGTCGACGGCGGGCGCGTCGAGGACGCGGCGTTCCGCGCCCACGGATGCTCGAGCGTGATCGCGGTCGCGTCGCTCGTGCTCGAGGCGATCCGGGGCGCGGCGGTCGACGAGGTGGCCCGATTCGACACGTCCGCGGCCGTCGCGAGGGCCGGCGGGCTCCCGCCCACGCGCGCCCACGCCATCGCTGTCGTCGAGCGCGCGCTCCGTGAGGCGCTCGCCGGGGTCCGTCGGTGATGCGACGCACTCCGCGCCGGCCCCTGCGCCGTCCTCCGCATCTCGGAGCGAAGCTGGAGGCGCTCGCCGCGACCTACGGCGGCGCCTACCTGCCGAGCGATCCGATCCAGTTCGCGCACCGCTACTCCGCCGCCGACGACCGGGAGACCGTCGCCTTCCTCGCCGCGGCCCTCGCCTACGGCTCCGTGAAGCAGATCGGCGGGAGCGTCCAGCGCGCCCTCGCCTTCCTCGAGACGCTCTCGCCGAGCCCCGCCCGGGCCGTGGAGCGTCTCGACCCGGTGCGCGACCTCTCGGCCGCAGGAGGCTTCCGCCATCGGTTCAACGACGCGCGCGACCTGGTCGCGATGCTCGGCGCGCTCGGACGCATTCGGCGCGAACACGGCGGCATCGAGGCGTTCTTCGACGAGCCGGCGCTGCGTGGGCGGCCGCTGCGGGAGAGGGTCTCGTCGTTCTCCCGGCGTGCGCTCGGCCTCGTCGATCGGAGGCTCTACGGGCCGGCCACCGCTCGCGGCCATGCGCCGCTCCCCGACGACGCGGGCGTGCGCTTCTTCTTCGCCGATCCGGCCGACGGTTCCGCGTGCAAGCGGCTCTGCATGTTCCTCCGCTGGGTCGTGCGTCCCGCCGACGGAGTCGACCTCGGTCTCTGGCGGTCGCTCGCGCCGGCGGATCTCGTCATGCCGCTCGACACCCACACGACGCGCATCGGCTTCGCGAACGGGCTCTGCCCGAGCCCCTTCGCCACGTGGCGCAACGCCGAGCACGTGACGGCGGCGCTCCGGCGGTTCGATCCGGGCGATCCCACGCGCTTCGACTTCGCGCTCTCGCGGCTCGGGATCCTCCGCGTGAAGGCGGCCGACGCCGGAGTGCGCGTCGCGCGCGCCGGGAGGTCCTGAGGTGCTGCGAGGCCTGTTCGGGAAGGAGGACGGCCCGGGGCCCGATCCGAAGCGTCTCGTGGCGCTCCTCGAGGCGAGCCGGGCGCTCAACTCGGAACGCTCGCTGAAGCCGCTCCTCGACTTCATCGTCGACCGTGCCGTCGACCTCCTCGGCGCCGAGCGTGGCTTCGTGGTCGTGGAGCGCGCGGGGAAGCTCGACGTGCCGTCGGCCCGCAACGTCGATCGCGAGGACGTGCGGCGCGCCCTCGAGAAGATCTCCTCGTCGATCGTCGGCCGCGTGCTCGAGTCGGGTGTGTCGGTCGTGGCGGAGGACGCGGTGACCGACCCGCAGCTCTCCTCCTCCCGATCCGTGATGGACCTGAAGCTGCGGAGCGTCCTCTGCGTCCCGCTGCGCGTCCGCAACAAGACGATCGGCGCCGTCTGTCTCGACAATCGATTCGCCCGCGGCCGTTTCACCGAGACCGACAAGGAGTTCCTCGAGGCCTTCGCCGCGCACGCCGCCATCGCCATCGACAACGCGCGTCTCCACGAGGAGAACGCCGAAGTCCGGAAGCGTCTCGAGGAGGCGAACCACCAGCTGGAGGATCGGGCCGCGCGCGCGCTGGCGGAGCTGGATCGTCTCCAGCGCGAGTCCGCCGCGGCGGCGGTGGCTTCCGCCGATCCCCTGGAGGGCGACTACGGCCGCATCGCGGGCCGGAGCCCCCGCATGATGGAGGTCCTCCGGCTCGTGGAGCGCGTGAAGGACAACGACTACCCCGTCCTCGTGCGCGGAGAGAGCGGCACGGGGAAGGAGCTGGTCGCGCGAGCGATCCACGCCAACGGTCCGCGGAAGCACGCGCCCTTCGTCGCCGTGAACTGCAGCGCGATCACCGATTCGCTGCTCGAGAGCGAGCTCTTCGGCGTGCGGCGCGGCGCCTACACGGGCGCCGCCGAGGACCGGAAGGGTCTCGTCGAGGTGGCCCATGGCGGGACGCTCTTCCTCGACGAGGTGGCCGAGATGAGCCTCTCGCTGCAGGCGAAGCTGCTGCGCTTCTTGCAGGACCACCGGTTCCGCCGAGTGGGCGGCACCGACGAGCTCGAGGTGGACGTGCGCATCGTCAGCGCGACGCACCGGGCTCTCGAGGAGCTGATCGTGCGCGGGTCCTTCCGGCAGGATCTCTACTTCCGCCTGCGCGTCGTCGAGATCTCCATGCCACCGCTGCGCGAGCAGAGGGCGAGCATTCCCGACCTGATCGACGCGTTCCTCGATCGGATCGCTGCAGCGTCGGGAGATCCGCGCAAGCGCATCACCAAGGAGGCCATCGCGAAGCTCGTCCGCCGCGACTGGCCCGGCAACACGCGCGAGCTCGAGAACGAGGTGATGCGCCTCGTCGCGCTCTCGGGCGATGAGATCACGGCCGACCTGGTGGATCCGCCGGCGACGCGCCTCGGCCCCATGGCGCCCGAGGCGGCCATCGGCGCGCTCGTGGGCATGACGCGCGATCAGGTGGAGGCGGCGCTCATCCGCGCGACGCTCCGCCGCACGGACGGCAATCGATCCGAAGCGGCGCGGCTCCTCGGCATCCCGCGCCGCACGTTCTACTCGCGGCTCTCGGCGCTCGGGATCCGGGAGGAAGGCGGATCAGACGCGCGCCGGAGTACCGACCCGGCACGTTGAGCCGATTTGGCACGGCGCCTCGGTCGTCGTATCTCCGTAAGCCTCAAGGATCTGCGTGCGTCGGGGGTCGTCGAGGACGGCACGGGGCTTGATCTAGGGAAGCTCGCCGCAGGCTCGATCGCGCGCAGACCCACCCTCCCCACGCGCCCCGCCGGCCCCGAACCTCGCACCCATGCTCATCGCATCCGCACTCGTGCCCGTCCTCCTCGGAGCTTCGCTCCAGGACGAGCCCGCGACGAGGACCGCTCCCCGTGCTGCCGCCCCTTCGCTCGCGCGGCAGCTCTCCGAAGCCTTCGTCTACGTCGAGTGCCCGGACGTGAAGAGGCTCGTCGACGCGTCGCGCGGGCTCGCGCTCTTCCGCGTGTTCGGCGACGAGGAGGTGAAGGACTTCCTCACCTCCGACGCGCGCGTGCGGCGCGTCTACGAGCGCGGCGCCCACGCCGAGGTGCGCGAGATCGTCCGCCAGGAGAATCCCGACTTCCCGATCGAGATCGTCGACTCGATCTCCGAGGTGCTCTCGAAGCTCGACGGACGCTTCACCCTCGCGGTGCAGCCCGACTTCGCGAGGCGCGGGAACGACGCGGTCTACGCCTCCCTCGATCTCGGCGAGGGCGCGCCCGCCTTCGACCGCCTCGTCGGCCAGTTCGCCGACCTGATCCGGGAGAAGGAGGGCCCGCTCGCGGCACGCAAGCTCGCGCGCGACGGAGTCGTCTACCACGAGTTCGGCGGCCAGGAGCGCAGTGGCGAGCCGGTTCCCGGGTCGCTTCGCATCGCGCGGCGCGATGGGAGCGCGGTGCTCGCGACCTGCGACGAGAACTCGATCCTGCGGCTCCTCGGCCCCGCCCCCGCGGAGTCCCTCGATGGACAAGCGCTCTTCCGGGAGGCGCGCGCGGAGCTCCAGCCCAAGGGGCCTGGCCTCTGGGCCTTCTTGGATGGGCGCACGCTCCTCGCGCAGGCGCGGGGCGATCACGGAGGGAGGGACCTTCAGGTGCTCGGCCTCGATCGAATGCGCTGGATGGGCCTCAACCTCGAGGTCGACGGCGAGCTCGTCCGACACCGCTTCGAGCTGCGCACGGAAGGGAGCGACGGCGCGCTCAACTTGTTCACGACGAAGAAGGACTTCGATCTCGCGTCGCGCATCCCGGCGAGCGCGTGCTTCTCGCTGCAGCTGGCCGTCGACGGCCCGTCGTCGATGGCGGCCTTCCGCGAGATGATGGTCCGCTTCGAGCCGAACGGGCGCGACGAGTACGACCGGAACATGGGACGCATGCGCGCCCGCCTCGGCACCGATCTCGAGGAGCTGGCGCACTTGCTGGGCGGTGAGGTGGCCTTCGCCGCCGTCCTGCCGCGGGGAGGGCTGATCCCGGACGTCTACTCGATCCTGCCCGCGGCGAAGCCCGAGGCGACCCAGCGGCTCGCGGACGTGATCGAGCTCTTCGCGCGCAGCGCCGAGCGCGAGGTGAACCGGATCCGTCTCACGCACTACGCCGGCAAGCGCATCGTCTACATGACCACCGAGATGGGCTTCGTCGCGCCGACTCTGGTCGTCGATGGCGACGCGGTGGTGATCGGATCCAGCGTGGCGGCGGTCAAGCGCTACATCGACTTCCGCCGACACGGCGGCGAGTCGCTCGCGAACTCCCCGCGTTTCCGCGACGCGATGGAGCCGGTTCGCGGGGACGCCGCCACCGCCTACGCCTGGATCGACTGGACCACCATCGTGGCGGGCCTCTACGGGAACGTGTCCCAGGTGCTCCCGCTCATCGGCCGCGCGGCCGCTGCGGAGAGCGACCCTTGGATGGGCGAGGACCCCGACCAGGACGACCGGGACGGCCGCTCGCTCCGCTTCGAGTCCGGCGCCCGATTCGATTTCTCGCGCCTCCCCACGGCGGAAGCCGTCGCGCGCTACGTCCACCCGCAAGCGGTGCGCGTCCGCGTCGCTCCTTCCGGCATCACGGTCGAATCCCGCGCGATCTTCTGACGGTTGGGTTCTCGGCCCACCTGGCCGTCGGCTCCGGATAGATCGCGCTGGCCCGGGACTCGTGTCCCGGGCCATTTCATTGCAGGGGTGCTCGTTCCGTGGAGCCCGCGGGCTCCGGGAGAGGGCCGGGACGCGCGCCGCGAGCGGTCGCCCATCGCGGCTTGCGCCCGCACCCCGACGGTGCCCGTTCCGAGAACCGTCGCGCGGCGGGCGCAGGCGCGCGTGGAGTCGCTCAGAGCGGACGCAGGGGACGGCCCGCGGGCGACGTCGCCGGCGGGGCCGCCGTCGTCTGATCGAGCAGCGACCGGAAGGTCTCGCCGAAGCTCCGCAGCGTGCGCGTCAGATCGTCGCCGATCTCCGGCGCGGGCGGCGAGAGATTCAGGAAGGGGTGGAGCACCTTCGCGAACTCCAGCTCCTTGTTCGCCTCGCCGAGATTCCCCTCGGCGAGCGCGAAGACCGACATCATGGCGTGGATCTCGCCGTTCCTCGGATCGAGCCGCCGAGCCTCCAGGATCTCGCGGCGCGCCGCCTCGCGCTCCCCGAGGAGGTCGTGCGCCTGGGAGAGCCCGAGGCGCGCCTCGGCCATCTCGGGCCGCTGCCGGGAGGCGCGCAGGAACCAGTCCTTGGCGAGCGACCACTCGCGCCGCGCTTCCAGGAATTCGCGGTTGAGCTCCGAGTTCTTCCCGGTCGCGATCATGAGCCAGCCCGCGAGGGTGAGCACCGTCGGGTCCTCGGGGTCGACCTCCTGCGCCTTCTTCGCGCAGCTCGCCGCTTCGTCGAGCTCGCCGAGCCGCAGGGACACCTTGCCCCGAAGGACGAGCGCCGCCACGTCGTTCTCCTTCGAGACCAGGATCTCCGCCGTGTCGGCCTTGGCGACGCGCAGGAGCGACTCCGACCCGACCCAGTGGGCGAACTCCGCGCGCGCGAAGCAGGCGTCGAGACGCGTCGCCTTGTTGCGGTGCGCCTCGCCGAGGAGATCGAGTACGCGCTGAACCGACTCCTCCGAGTCGGGCGTCGCTTCCTGCATGGCCGCGCGCGCGGCGCTGAGGGCCGCCTGTCCCGATTGCGCCATCGCCATGCGGCTGGCGACGAGGAGGCCCGCGCCGAGGATCACGGCGATCGAGCCCGCGATGACCACGCCACGATGCGCACGCGCGTAGCGGCCGGCGCGGATCCAGGGCGCCTCGCGCCGCGCGCGGATCGGCCTGCCCTCGAGGAATCGCTCCAGGTCCTCGGCGAAGGCCGTCGCGTTCGGATACCTCGTGGTGGGATCCTTCCGCATCGCCTTGTCGAGGATCACGTCGAGGGCGTGGGGGCAGTCGGGCCGAGCCTTCCGGAGCCGAGGCGGATTGCGCTCGAGGATCGCGCGCAGCGTCCCCGCCGTCGTCGGCTCCTGGAACGGCGGCTCGCCGGCCAGCAGCTCGTACATCGTCGCGCCGAGGGAGTAGATGTCGGAGCGGCCGTCCACTTCCTCGCGCGTCCCCGAGATCTGCTCGGGGCTCATGTAGTTGGGCGTGCCCACGAGCGCCCCCGACTCGGTCATCGTCCCGTTCCCCTGGACGCGCGCGAGGCCGAAGTCCGTGAGCGAGACGCGCCCATCCGACTCCTTCAAGATGTTCGCGGGCTTCACGTCGCGGTGGACGATCCCGTGCGCGTGCGCGTAGGCGAGCGCGCGCGCCACGCCGACGCCCACCGTGGCCGCTTCCTCGGGAGAGAGAGGCGCCGCCGCCACGGCGCGATCGAGCGAGACGCCGGGCACGAGGCGCATGGCGATGTAGTGGAGCCCCGCCTTCGATCCCACGTCGTAGATGGGAACGATGTTCTCGTGGTGGATCTTGGCGACGATCTCCGCTTCCCGCAGGAAGCGCTGGATCGTGAGCTCCCGCGCCGCGAGCCCCGGCGGGAGGATCTTCAGAGCGACGCGCCGCTGCAGCGGCCGGTGGTTCGCCTCGTAGACGACACCCATCGCGCCGGATCCGATCACGCCCACCACCTCGTACTCCGTGAGGCAGCGCGCGACCTGCTCGGCCGAGAGCTCGAATCCTCCCTCGACGCCGTCCTTCGGCGGCGGAGGGTCCGGACGCTCCGGGGAATGGGGGTCGAGGGAAGGCTCCACGGTCGCGGCGGCGGCTCCAGCGTACGCATTCCTCGAAGGCGGCGTGGGGGCAACGTCCGGGACGCTCGTTCGCGAGAACGCAGCGCGCGGCGCGCCGGAGGGCGGCGTCCGACGGAGCACCCGTCGCTCGCCATCCCGCGAATCGGCGCGGAGAGGAAACCGCGCCCGTGCGTGCGACCTCCCTCAGCGTTCCTTCGGCCGATCTCCGCGCAGGGCCGTCGCGATCGCGATGCACTGGTCGAGGAGCGGTCCGAGGTCGGCGAGCCGGACCATGTTCGGCCCGTCGCTGGGAGCGCGATCGGGATCGGGATGGACCTCCAGGAAGAGCCCGTGGAAACCCGCCGCCACGGCGGCCCGCGCCAGGAAGGGCACGCGCGTGCGGTCGCCGCCGCTCCGGTCGCCGAGCCCTCCGGGGCGCTGCACCGCGTGCGTCGCGTCGAACACGACGGGCGCTCCGTGCGCGGCCAGGTCCGGCAGCCCCGCGAAATCGACCACGAGCCGGCCGTAGCCGAAGAAGGTGCCGCGCTCCGTCAGCAGGACGTTCTCGTTGCCGGCGCCGCGGACCTTCTCGACGGCGCCGCGCATCTCCTCGGGGGAGAGGAACTGGCCCTTCTTCACGTTGACGCAGCGGCCCGTCTCGGCGCAGGCGACGAGCAGATCCGTCTGCCGGCACAGGAACGCGGGCACCTGCAGCACGTCCACGACGCGGCCCGCCTCCCGCGCTTCCTCGGGGAGATGCACGTCCGTGAGCACCGGGACGCCGAGCGCGCCGCGGATCCCGTCCAGCACGGCGAGCCCCTTCGCGATGCCGAGACCGCGGAAGCTCGTCCCCGACGTGCGGTTCGCCTTGTCGTAGCTGCTCTTGAAGATCCAGGGCAGCTTGCGTGCGCCCACGATCTCGCCGATCGCACGCGCCGTGTCGCTCGCGTGTGCCTCGCTCTCGATGACGCAGGGGCCCGCGATCAGGAAGAAGGGCGCGTCCGGATCGGGGAGCGTGAGGGATCCGGCCCGCACCGAGCGCGGCGTTTTCATGGCGGCGCGCAGGGTACCCGGACGGCGGCGCCTCAGTGCGCTTCCGCGGAGGCGAACGACGGCGGCACGAGGAGCGGGAGGGCACGCGGCTCGACGACGAGATCGACGGGCGTCGACCCGGCGGCGTCGCCGTCGATCTGCACCGGCACCGGTGCGTCCGACTCGATCCGCACGCGCTCGCAGCGATCGCGCACGACGCGCCCGCCGGGCAGCGCGCCCAGGAGGCCCCGCAGGCCCGCCGCCACCAGCGCGCCGCGGGTCGGCGTCTCGAACCGGTAGACCTCGAAGCGGCCGTCCTGCAGGGAGGGGCCGCGCGCGAATCGCACCCACGGCCCCGCGTAGTGGCGCGTGTTCGACACGATGGCGAAGGCGCAGGGGAGCGCCTCGCCGCCGTCGATTCGCACGCGCAGCGCCGCCGGACGCCAGCGCAGCAGCGTGCGCGCGATGGGCCGGAGGTAGCTCGCGTAGGAGATGGCGCCTCGACGCACCTCCTCCAGCGCATGCACGATCGCGCCGTCGAGACCGGCGCCCACGACGAAGAGAGCGCGGCGCGCGCCGACGCGGGCCGTGTCGATCGTCTCGACGAGGCCCGCCGCGATCACGCCGGCCGTGCCGCGCGCGTCGAAGGGCATCGCGATCTCGCGGGCCAGCACGTTCGCCGTGCCCGTCGGATGCACGGCGGCCGGGAGCGCACCGGCGAGCCCCTCGGCCACCTCCCGCAGCGTGCCGTCGCCGCCGACGGCGACCACGGCATCGAATCCGCGCGCGCGCGCGCCGGCGGCGAGCTCGACCGCGTGGCCGCGGCGCTCCGTGAAGGCCACTTCGCTCGTGACGCCGCGCTCCTCCAGCGCGCGGGCGAGGCGCGGCGCGGCGACGCGGTTGCGGCCGGCGCCCGAGATGGGGTTCGCCACGAGGAGGACGCGACGCGGGCGTGTCACGGGATCCCCGGACCCGCGGCTACCGCGCGCTCGGATCCGACGGCGCCCAGACGGGCCGGAAGCCGACGCTCTCCTGCCGGTCGTCGAGCCCGACGGAGAGGCGCGCCTGGAGCGTGCAGCGCGACCGCGATTCGCGGTAGGAGCCGCCGCGGGCCGCGAAGGCGCGCGTGCCGGCGTCCACGACGAGCCAAGGGTTCTCCGCGCCCGCGAGCCCCATGGCGACGGGATCCTTGTCGTACCAGCCGTCGAGGCAGAGCTCCCAGACGTTCCCCGTCACGTGGAAGAGCCCGTTCTGCGGCGCGCGATCGAGGTCTCGGAGCTCCGGGCCGCCCATGTCGGAACGGTCGGGGAAGCTCGATCGCACCGGCCACGGGGAGTTCGAGACACCCATCCGCCGCTGCTCGCTGTGCGGGCTCTCGTAGGTGTTCATGAGCAGCTCCGGGTTGGTGGCGCCGGCGACGTGCAGCGGGATCGGGTCGAGCCGCTTCCCACCGTCCGACGCGAGGGACACCCACTCGGCCTCCGTCGGCAGCCGGAATCCGGGACCGAGCCAGAGGCAGAAGGCGCGCGCCTCGCGCCACAGGACGTTCACGACGGGGAGGTCGTCCTCGCGGACGATCGCGCGCCAGGCGATCGGCACGTCCGGCTGCTTCGGCATCGGCGCTCCCGTCGCCTTGCAGAACGCTCGGAATTGCGCACGCGAGACCTCCGTCGGCCACGCGAAGACGTCGTGCGACACGCGCACCGGGCGCGCGCCTTCCCGGATCGGGACCTCCCCGGGCGGAACCCGCAGCAGCGCGAGGCCCGCGAACTCCGGGAGTTCCTTCACCTTCTCGAGGGACGGCCCCTTCGGCGCGACGGGCACGGGAGCGACGGGGGCCTCGAGGGCCTTCGCGAGATCCCGGCGCAGACCGGAGGCCTCGCTCTCGAGCCGCGCGACCGTCGCCGCGAGGGCATCGCGCTCGCCCTCCGCCGTCGCCGCGCGCCGGCGCGCCTCGTCGCGCGCGGTCTCCGCGGACGTGAGCTTCCCCTGCAGCTCCGTCACCTGCTTCTCCGCCGCCTCCGCCCGCGTGGCGAGCGCGCTCGACGCCGTCGCCGCCGCCGGATCGGCCGCAGCCGTGCGCAGCGCCGTGAGCTCGTCTCTCGCGGTCCGCAGCTCGTCGCGCAGCAGGGTCGCCGCCGCCTCCGCCTCCGCGGCCTTGCTTCGCTGCGAGGCGAGCTCCGACGTGGCGGCGTCGGCGCGCGTCTTCGCCGCTTCGAGGGACCGCTCCGCCGCGACGGCGCGCTCCTCGGCGGCGCTCGCCGAGGAGCGCAGGGCGTCGGCCGCCTCGGGCGCGAGCCGCAGGTCGCGCTCGGACGTCACGCGCGCGAGCGCGCCGCGCGCGGCGTCGAGATCCGCCGCCGCCTTCCTCTCCCGGGCCTCCTGCGCCGCGGCAAGGGCCGGATCGGAGGCCCCTGGCGCCGCGACGCGGCTCGGCTGCAGCGCCCAGAGGAGGATCGCGCCCGCGGCGGCGACCCAGCCGGCCACGGCGAGGCCGACGATCACGACGCTCGTGCCGCCCGGTGCCGCCGCGGGGGTCGGCGTCGCCTCCGCGGCCTCGAACGTCGCGGGCTCCGCCGGCGCGGGCGTCTCCGCGGGCGTCGGCACCACGCCCGACGTCCCGCGCGCGCGCGCTTCCAGGGCCGACGGCCGCTGGGCCGGTGACGGTGTCTCCGCGGGAACGGTCGATCCGAGGAACCGGCTCGATCCGGAGAGCGCGTCGGCGGCGGACAGCATGTCGCGCACGGTCGCGAAGCGTCGTGCGGGGTCGGGCTCCAGGGCGGCCGCGATCGCGCGCCGGATCGGGTCGCGGTTCTGCTGGATCGAGGCGGCCGGCTTCCCCGGCGACGCGGCCTTCCCCGTCGCGAGGAAGTGCAGCACGTTCCCGAGGGCGTAGACATCGGAGCGGATCGAGGGCGCGGCGCCCTGGAGCGTCTCCGGCGCGACGAAGGGCGCGCGCAGCCCGAGCGCGCGCCGCGCCTCCTCGGCCCAGGCGGCGTCCGACTCCGCCACCGTGCGCCGCAGCGCGCGCGCGAGGCACCACGAGACGCACGACCCGGTCACGACGAGGCGCGCGCCCACGAGGCTCGAGGAGGACGCCGGCAGGAAGACGTTCGACGGGCGGAGGCCGCCGTGCACCGTGCCGGCGGCGTGGAGCGCGCCGAGAGCCTCTCCCAGCGTCCGCGCGACGTGCGCCAGCTCGTCGTCGCCGATCTGCGCGCCCGACACGCGCAGCCGCGCGTTCACCGCGTCCTCCAGCGTCGTGCCTTCGACGAGATCCTGCACGACGTAGGGCGGCACGCCCGGCGCTCCCTCGGCGAACCACAGGACGCGGTTCAGCACGGGGTGGCGCACGCGCTTCAGGAGAGGCTCGAGCGCCGCGGCCACCTCCGCCGCGAGGTCTCTCCGTGCCATCAGGAACGGCGAGAAGAAGCGCAGCGCGACCCGCCGGCCCTGGCCCGCCTGGTCGCGGCCGGTCCAGACCGAACTCGTGAGCCCGCGGCGCAGCTCGCTCTCCAGGACGATCGATCCGAGCGCGAGCCCTTCGTAGAGCGACTCGGCGGGAAGGCTCGGATCGGGGACGCTCATCGAGACTCCGCGATGGAAAGGACGGGACGCACGACGCGGAACCCGACGTCGTTCCCGCGCGACGACGGGAGCCGGCCGCGCGGATCGCCGGACGCTCCGTCGCCCGCTCCGACGACGAGGCGCCGCAGCTCCGAGCCGAGACCCGATCTGCCGACGTCGGCGGCGTCCTCGGTCCACTCCGCGATGGACGGGAACATCGGCGCTGGCGACGCGCTCGGGACCTCGGCGCGTCGCGCCGCCTCCCATTCGCTCGCGTGCGGCAGCCGGTAGTCGGCGCCGAGCCATCGGCAGAAGGCCGACGCTTCGTGCCACGACACGTTCACGACCGGCGACTCGTCGCTCCCCGGCGGCTGCTCGGGCATGGGGCGCCCCGTCGCTTCGCAGAAGCTCCGGAACTCGCCGCGCGCGACGGGCGTGCGCCCGAAGTGCAGCGGCGCCGCGAGGGGGAGCGCCAGGAGCTCCGGCGCGCGGCGGACGGGCGTCGGCCTCCGCAGGGTCCGCAGGTTCTGGTTCTCGTCGCGGAGCTGCGTGTTCTCGGCCCGGTAGCCCTCGGCCTCCGCGCGCAGCCTCGCGAGGGCGGGGCTCTCCTGCGTGCCCGACAGGTACCAGAGCAGGCCGAGCGACGCGACGGCGACCCAGCCGAACACCGCCACGGCGACGCTCTGCCGGCTCGCCGGCTGCTTCAGCACGCGGTGGTCCGTCGCCGTGACGACGACGCGCGCCTGGAACGGCGTGAGCTCGATGGTCCGCATCCCCACGTCGCTCGGCTCCAGGCTGCGCCCCGCCGCGAGGGTCGTCGGCTGCAGCGCCTCGCTCTCCTCGGCGGCGATCGCCGACGGCGCGGCCGGCGTGATCTCGCAGGCGGCCAGCATCTCGGCGACGGAGGCGAAGCGCTCGTCGGGATCGCTCGCGAGCGCGCGCTGCACGGCCAGGTCGAGGGCCGCGTCGCCCGTGTCGGGCGGCTCGATCTCCGTGCCCGGGAAGGGCGCCACTCCCGTCGAGAGACAGTAGAGCGTCGCGCCGAGGGAGTAGACGTCGGAGCGCGGCGTCGGCTCCGCCATCTCCAGCAGCTCCGGTGCGGCGCAGGCCTCGTAGCGCGCGAGCTCCGAGCGCACGGATCCCGCCCAGGCCGCCTTCGAGGAGCGGGCGCGCGCCGCCATCCGCGCGGCGATGGCGTGTGTCACGACGAACTCGCTCACGCGCAGGCGCGCGTTCGACACGTCGCTCGTCTCGTCCTCGAGGATCCACACGCAGTCGGGGCCGAAGGCGCCGTGTCGCACGCCGAGCCGGTGCGCGTGATCGAGCGCGTCGCCCGCCTGGGAGGCGATCGCCCGGAGCTCCTCCGTCGTGAAGAGCGAGCCGCGCTGCGCGCGGCGCTCGCGGTCGACGTCGGCGAGCGTCTTCTCGCCGGGAAACTCCATCGCCACGTAGGGAGCCGCCGTGCGCGTGCCCGGCGCGATCGCGAGCGAGCGTGCGATGCCCGGGTGCGACTTCCGCCGGCCGAGCGATTCGAGACGGTGCGCCACGAGGCTGCAGAAGCCCGGGTCGAGCTCCACGTCGTCGGGCAGGACGAGCACCGCCGACTTGCGGCCGAGCACCGCCGACTGGCTGCCCGGGTCGCCCACTTCGTGCGCGAGCCACAGCGATCCCACCACCGTGCGTCGCAGCTCCCGCCGCAGGACGTAGGGCCCCACGGAGGCGCCCGCGTGGAGCGGTGCGAGCGGCGCTCGTTCGACGGGGAGCGGCGGAGTCATGGCCGACGATGCCGGAGCGTCCTGCCCGGTGGGGAGAGCGGAACGCGCATGGTGGCGATCGGCGGAGGCCACTTCCAGAAGCACGGCGAGGCACGGCCCGCGACCTTGCGGCGGCCCGGGCGCTTCGCGACCCTCTTCGCCCCGCCCGTCCGGCGCGGGCTTCCCGAGATCCCGACCCATGTCCGATCCGCTCCCTCCGCGCTACGAGCCCTCCGCGCTCGAGAGCCGTCTCTACCTCCAGTGGGAGGCGTCGGGCGACTTCGCGCCGGACCGCCGCGCGAAGAACGGGATGGCGCCCTACGTGATCGTGATCCCGCCGCCGAACGTGACGGGTCAGCTCCACATGGGGCACGCGTTCCAGCAGACGTTCCAGGACGTCTCGATCCGCTTCGAGCGGATGCGCGGGCGCGCGGCCATGTGGCTCCCGGGCACCGACCACGCGGGCATCGCGACGCAGAACGTGGTGGAGCGCGAGCTGAAGAAGCAGGGCAAGCGCCGCCAGGACCTCGGCCGCGAGGCCTTCGTGGCGGAGGTCTGGAAGTGGAAAGAGCAGTACGAGCAGCGCATCTGCTCGCAGATGCGCGCCATCGGGCAGTCGCTCGACTGGTCGCGCTACGCCTTCACCATGGACCCGGGTCTCTCGCGCGCCGTGCGCGTCGCCTTCTGCACGCTCTGGGAGCGCGGCCTCGTCTACCGCGGCAAGCGCATCGTGAACTGGTGCCCGCGCTGCTTGACGGCGCTCTCCGACGAGGAGGCCGAGAAGAAGCCGGCGAAGGGGAGCCTCTGGCGGTTCCGCTATCCCGTGAAGGGGGAGCCGGGCCGGTACGTCGCCATCGCGACCACGCGCCCGGAGACGATGCTCGGCGACGTGGCCGTGGCGGTGAATCCGAAGGACGAGCGCTACCGCGATCTCCTGGGGAAGACCCTCGTGCTGCCGCTCGTGGGGCGCGAGATCCCCGTCGTCGCCGACGAGGCCGTCGAGCGCGAGTTCGGCACGGGCGCCGTGAAGGTGACGCCGGCGCACGATCCGACGGACTTCGAGATCGGCGAGCGGCAGTCCCTGCTGCGCACCGTCGTGCTCACGCCCGAGGCGACGGTCGATCTCGCGCAGCTACGCGCGTTCCCCTGGGAGAAGGACTTCGACCTCGCGTCGCTCCAGGGGCTCGACCGCTTCGAGGCGCGCAAGCGCATCGTGGCGGCGATGGAGGCGAAGGGTCTCCTGGAGGCGACGGACGCCCACGAACACGCCGTCGGCCGCTGCTACCGCTGCGACACGGTGGTGGAGCCCTACCTCTCGGACCAGTGGTTCGTGCGCATGTCGGTCCTCGCGAGGAAGGCGGCGGCGGCGCAGCGCCGCGGCGAGATCCGCTTCCACCCGCCGCGCTGGGAGAGCTTCTACCTCTCGTGGCTCGACGCGGCGCGCGACTGGTGCGTCTCGCGGCAGATCTGGTGGGGGCATCGCGTGCCGGTCTGGTGGTGCGGCGACGGGCACATGACGGTGCCGAGCGCCGCCGACGCGATGACCGACCCGACGCGCTGCTCGACGTGCGGGCAGACACCGCTGCAGCAGGACCAGGACGTCTTCGACACGTGGTTCTCCTCCTGGCTCTGGCCCTTCTCGACCCTCGGCTGGCCCGACGAGACGCCGGACCTCGCGACCTACTACCCGACCGACCTGCTGGTCACCGGCCGCGACATCATCTTCTTCTGGGTCGCGCGCATGGTGATGGCGGGCCTCGAGTTCACGGGGAAGGTCCCGTTCCGCGCCGTCTACATCAACGGCACGGTGCTCGACGCGCAGGGCCGGAAGATGTCGAAGTCGCTCAACAATGGCATCGACCCCCTCGACATGATCCGCGAGCACGGCGCCGACGCCGTGCGCTACTCGCTCCTGATCCTCACCAAGGAGGGCCAGGACCTGAAGCTCTCCAAGGAGAAGTTCACGCAGGGCCGGAACTTCTGCAACAAGGTCTGGAACGCGGCGCGCTTCCTCGGGATGAACCTCGACGGCGCGCCGCGCGCGAAGGCTGCCGGCGCGACGCGGCTCGAGGACCGCTGGATCCGCTCGCGGCGCGCGGCCGTCGTCGAGTCGGTGACGCACGCCCTCGCGGAGCTCCGCTACGGCGACGCCGCCGAGGAGCTCTACCGCTTCACCTGGAACGACTTCTGCGACCACTATCTCGAGACGGCGAAGGGACGCCTCACGGGCGACGACGCGACGGAGCGCGAGATGGCGCGCGCGGTGCTTCTCGAGACTCTCGAGGCGACGCTCCGGCTGCTGCATCCCTTCGTGCCGTTCCTGACGGAGGAGGTCTACCACCGCGTCGTGCTGCCGGCGCTGCCGGCGGAGGCGCCGCGGTCGCTCGTGGCCGGGCCGTGGCCGACGCCCGAGGCCTCGGCGCGCGACGCCGATGCGGAGGCGCGGACGGCGATCCTCCGCGACGGGCTGCGGTCGATCCGCAATCTGCGCGCGGTGTTCGGCCTTCCCGCGACGGCGACGCCCGACGGCGCCGTGCTGTCGGCGAACGACGAGCGCGCCGCCGACGTGCTGCGCGAGAGCCTCCCGTGGCTGCGAGACGCGGCCCGCCTCGGCGCGACGACCGTCGGCGTCGGCCTGCCGCGGCCGCCGCGGTCCGGCGTCGACGTGTTCGAGGGCGGCGCCATCTATCTCCCGCTCGAAGGACAGGTGGACGTGACCGCCGGCGTCGAGCAGCTCCGCCGCAAGGCCGAGAAGGTGGAGGCGGGGCTGCGGTCGATCGACGCGAAGCTCGCCAACGCGAAGTTCGTCGAGCATGCCGATCCCGAGATCGTCGCCGGCGAGCGCGCGCGCCGCGCGGAGATCGAGCGCGAGCTCGATCTCCTCCGGCGCAACCTGGAGGGGCTCGCGTGAACTGTCGCCCCCCGTCGCCCGCACGGGGGGTTTGTCGTTCACGGCCCTCCCGTCGATCCTTGTGCGGATGCCTGGAACGCCCCAGCCCTTGAAGCCGGACGCAGCGAACGCGTTCGCCGAGGTGATCGTCCCCGAGTCGCTCCACGGCCTGCGTCTCGACAAGGCGCTGCGGGAGCTGCTGCCGGACCAGTCGCGCGCCTATCTGCGCGACCTCGTGAAGGGAGGCTTCGTGCGCGTCGGGCGCCGCCGCGAGACGAAGCCGCGCTACCTCTGCCAGCAGGGCGATCGGATCCAGGTGGAGCTCGCCCCGCGCGTCGCCGACGACGGCACGATGCCGCCCGAGTTCCGCGTGATCCACGTCGACGACGCGATCCTCGTGATCGACAAGCCGGCGGGGCTCGCGGCGCACCGCAACGAGCGCGAGGCGCGCGGCACCGTGGCCGACTACGCGCAGCGCGACTTCGGCCTGCTGCCGTCGCTCCAGGGCGACAGCCGGCCCGGCATCGTCCACCGGCTCGACAAGGACACGAGCGGCGTCATGGTGCTGGCGCGCACGGCCGAGGCGTTCCACCTCCTGCGCGAGCAGTTCCGCGCGCGCATCGTCCAGAAGGAGTATCGCGCCCTCGTCTACGGCACGCTCCGCTTCGACTCCGAGTGGATCGAGCAGGCGATCGGCCGCGATCCCGCGCGCCCCACGCGCATGTCGGTGATGGCCGAGGGCGGGCGCGAGAGCGCGACCCTCGTGGAGAGCGTCGAGCGGTTCCGGGACTTCTCCCACGTCCTCTGCCGCCCCAAGACCGGGCGCACCCACCAGATCCGCGTGCACCTCACGTGGCTCGGTCACGCCATCGTCGGCGACCGCGTCTACCGGCCGCGCCGCGGCCGCACGCTCCTCCCCGACGGCGCGCCGCACACGACGCGCCACCTGCTCCACGCGCGCGCCATCACGTTCGTGCATCCCGTGTCGGGCGAGGAGGTCACCTTCGAGGCGCCGCTCCCCGACGACTTCGAGCGCTTCCGGGCGTGGCTCCGTTCGAGGCAGGACTGATGCAGACTCTTCGTCTCCCGCGCGCGCTCTTCGCACTCCTTGCCGCCGCGGCTCTCCTCGCCTGCGCGCGCGAACCGATCGAACCCATCATCTACCAGACGTTCACCCCTGCCATGCCCGACGCCACGTCCCGTCCTTCGTCCTCGTCCTCCACCGAGATCGCCACCTTCGGTGCCGGCTGCTTCTGGTGCGTCGAGGCCGTGCTCGAGCAGCTCGACGGCGTGCTCGACGTGACGTCGGGCTACATGGGCGGGCAGATCGAGGACCCCACCTACGAAGACGTTTGCACGGGGCGGACCGGCCACGCCGAGGTCGTGCAGGTCACCTTCGATCCGTCGAAGATCACCTTCGAGACGCTCCTCGACTGGTTCTGGAAGCTCCACGACCCGACCACCAAGGACCGCCAGGGGAACGACGTCGGCACGCAGTACCGCTCCGCGATCTTCGTGCACTCCGCCGCGCAGCGCGCCGCCGCCGAGGCGTCGAAGAAGACTGCCGCCGCCTCCTTCCGCGCGCCGATCGTCACCGAGATCACCGACGCGAGCCGCTACTGGCCCGCGGAGAAGTACCACCAGGACTACTACCGCGCGAACAAGCAGCAGGGCTACTGCCGCGCGATCATCACGCCGAAGCTGGAGAAGCTGGGGCTGGAGAAGTAGGGGGCGGCGCCGATCCGACGGGCCGCGCGTCGGGCCCGGGTCACGGGAGGTTCCCCGCCGCCCCGGACCATTCGACGACGCATCGTAAAATGGTCCGGACCGTTTTACGATGCAGCCTCGAACGGTCCGCCGACGTGACGCTCCTTCCCCGCCTCTACTCCCGGATGCTCGCGGAGCATCTCGCGCGCAACCGGCAGATGGCCTTCCTCACGGGGCCGCGCCAGGTGGGGAAGACGACGGCCGCGCGGAAGACCGCGAGCGACGCGACCTACCTCGACTGGGACGACCCGGACGACCGCCGGCTCGTTCTCCAGGGGCCGAAGGCGGTGGCGCAGCATCTCGGCCTCGACCGCCTCGCCGAGAGCCCGCCGGTCGTGGTGTTCGACGAGCTGCACAAGCACGATCGCTGGAAGAGCTTCCTCAAGGGCTTCTTCGACCGGTTCGCCGATCGCGCCCGCATCGTCGTGACCGGAAGCTCGCGAATGGACGTCTACCGGCGCGGCGGCGACAGCCTCATGGGGCGCTATTTCCTCTACCGGATGCACCCCTTCTCGGTCGGCGAGCTCGCCGATCCGGCACCGTTCGAGAGTCTCGTGCGCGCTCCGGAGCCGCTCGCCGAGAGTGCCTTCCAGGCCCTCCGCGAGCACGGCGGCTTCCCGGAGCCCTTCGTCCATCGCGACCCTCGCTTCACGCTCCGCTGGCGCGAGCTCCGCCGCCAGCAGCTCGTACGCGAGGACCTGCGCGACCTCACGCGAATCCAGGAGCTCGGGCGGATCGAGGTCCTGGCGACGCTCCTCGCCGAGCGCTCGGCCGCGACGCTCGTCCATTCCAGCCTCGCACGCGAGATCGAGATGTCCGTCGACACGATTCGCCGATGGGTCGCGGCGCTCGAGGCGCTCCACCACGGATTCCTCCTCCGCCCCTGGTTCCGCAACGTCGCCAAGGCGCTGCGCAAGGAGCCGAAGTGGTATCTCACGGACTGGTCGGGGATCGACGACCCGGGCGCGCGCGCCGAGACCTTCGTCGCGTGCCATCTCCTGAAGGCCGTCCACGCGTGGACCGATCTCGGCCTCGGCCGATTCGAGCTGCGCTACCTGCGCGACAAGGAGAAGCGCGAGGTCGACTTCCTCGTCGTGCGCGACCGCAAGCCCTGGTTCCTCGTCGAGGCCAAGCTCGGCGACACGGACCTGAGCCCGCACCTGGCGCACTTCCAGCGCCAGACGGGAGCGCGGCACGCGTTCCAGGCGGTGCTCGACCTGCCCTACGTCGCCGCAGACGGTTTCCGTCGGACCGACCCCTGCGTCGTGCCGGCGCGCACGCTGCTCTCGCAGCTTCCCTGATGCGCAAAGGCGAGTAGCGGCTTCCGCGACGGCGCGCCATTAGAAGAGAATGACGCGATGAGCCGGCTCCGCGTGGCGTGCGTCCTGGGCAGCGTCCTCATGGCGCTTGGTTGTGCGCAGGCTCCGGAGACCATGCCCGCGCCGATCGTGGAGAGCGGCTCGGTTGCCGTGGCAACGGTGCCTGCTTACGACAGCATTCTCCGGGAGCACCTTCATCACGTGCTCGCGCCGGTCGGACTCGCGGGCGGAAGCGGATTCTTCCGGAGCCACACGGTTCTCGTCGACCGGGCTCATGAAGCCGAAGCGCGCGCGGCGCTCGAGACATCCATGCGAGAGATGCCCGACGTCATGCGTGCGGCGCCCGATTCACTCTTCGGAACCGTCTACGTGGGGATCCAAGGTGCTCGGACAACGATCGAGGTCGGACGCAGGTTCTCCGAAGTGGACGACGATCCGCCTTCTCCAGAGATGGAGACGATTCTCGCGATCCTCCGCGGGCTCGACGCGCGAGGAGAGATCGCTCCCTTCCGATTCGTCGATCGGATCGAGTTGATCGAGCGGAAGTACCAGGGGAAGGACGGCAAGCCCGCCGTGGGATACGAGTTCACGGTGGATCTTCGCCTCGAAGCGGATGTCGACGTCGCCGAGAGGTCGCGCAACGGCTTGATCTTCGGAGCGCCGCCGCAGATCTCCTGGCGGGGCGGTCGCGATGCGTGGCACGGCGACGCGGCCACGGTTGCCGAGAACCGGAGCAGATACCGCTGATCCGACGGCGCCATGCCCGCTCCGGAAGCTTCTCCCATTCTCCTCCGCGGCCGCGTCGTCCTCGCCGGGTCCGACGCGCCGCCGCGCAACGCCGTCGTGACGGCCTGGACGGGGGATCCGTCGCGCGACGTCATCGGTGACGTGAGCCTCGTTGCCGCCGCGCGCGCGGCGGGTCTCGGCGAGTCGGGGGAGCATCTGGCGCACGTTCCCGCGTTTCGCGTCGAGGCGCGCGCCGACGGTCGATTCGAGATCGCGCTTCCGGACGACGTCGCGAGCGTCGAGCTCGAGGCGGAGGCCGACGGCTGCTGCTGCCAGCCAGCGGAGCCGATTCTGCTCGATCGAGTGAGCCTCGCGACGGAGCACCTCCTGGAGCTCTCTCCGGCGGTGGAGATCGAGGGTCGCGTCCTCGCGGAATCGGGAGAGCCCCTCGGTGGCGCGATCGTCCGCGCAGAGCCCGCCACGCTGATGCGCGGACGGCGCTTCGACCGGCGCCGCGTTCTCGCCCTCACCGACGCGCAGGGGCGATTCCGAATCCGCGGTCTCGCTCCGGGACCTCACTCGATCGCGGCCGTGACGGCGGGCCGCGGTCCCGCGGTCGTCGTCGTGGAGGCCTGGCGCACCGACGCGCCGGTGCGCACGGCGATCGATCTCCCGCGCGGTCGATCGATCGCCGGCACGCTTGTCGACGCAGCCGGGCGCCCGATCCAGCGCGCGCTCGTCCGGCTCCATCTCGTCGCCGAAGGCCTCTTCGCCTTCGCGGGCCGGAGCTCACGGTCCGACGCCTCCGGCTCCTTCGTGCTGCGCGACCTCGCGCCCGGCGCGCATCGCGTCCTCGTCACGCTCGACGGCGCCGAGCTCCCCAACGAGCTCGAGAGCTTCGTCGTCGACGACACGGACGACGGGCTGTCCGTGCGGTGGACCCTGCCCGAGACGTACTCCATCGAGGGGCGCGTCGTCGACACGCAAGGGCAGGGCGTCCCCACCGCGGCCGTCTCGACGCACGGCACGCGCGGACGCACCGATCGGACCGAGCGCTCCTCGTGGAGTGACGCGAACCATCAGGTGGCCTGGACCCGACCGGACGGCACGTTCCGCCTCCAGGGACTTGGCCCCGGTCCATTCCAGGTGCATGCGCTCCGTGCGGGATTCGGGCGCGCCGAGCGGACGGACGTCTCGGCCGGCACGAGGGACCTCGAGATCGTCCTCCGGGAGCGTCCGGCGCTGCGGGGCCAGGTGATCGACGCCGAGACGTCGGAGCCGGTCCCGGTCTTCACGGTCGAAACGATGCACGCACAGTCCCTCCGCGTCCGCGGCGTGGAGTTCCCCTCGATGCGCGATCGAGCCGTGGCCTTTCGCGCCGCCGACGGTCGATTCGAGCTATGCGATCGGTCACCGGAGGTCTATCGAGTCGTCGTCGTCGCGCCCGGCTACGCGCCGTCGACCCTCCAGGACGTCGACCTCCGATCGGCGGGCGCGAATCTCGTCGTCCGCATGGGACGCGGAGCGACGATCCGCGGTCGAATCGTCGACGGTGCGTCGGGCGCTCCTCTCGCAGCCGTGCGGCTCGACGTGGAGGATCTCGCGAGGAACGTCCTTCGCATCCGTGAGCCTCCGGCACGCGCGTCGTCGAGGCCCGATGGGTCGTTCGAGATCCACGACGTGGAGCCGCTCGATCGTGCCGTCGTCGTTGCGCGGCACGACGCACGGGTGCCGACGAGTTCCCCCGTCGTGCGTCTCGTCGCCGGATCGACGGTCGAGGTTGGCGATCTCCCGATGGAGCGCGGTGGCTCGTGCGCAGGCCGTGTCGTCGACGCCGCGGGGCGGCCGCACTCGGGTTGGGAACTGCACTTCCTCGCACGTGAGCCGATGCACCCCGTCGCCGATGGGCTCCGCGCCAAGACGACGGACGCCGAGGGGCGCTTCCGAGTCGAAGGCCTCTCGGCGGGGGTATGGACCGTGAATGCCTACGAGCCACTCCGATCCGCGCGGCCCATCGCCGGACGCCAGCGGCGGTCCGTCGCGGGCACCGTCGTGATTCGGAGCGGTGAGACGACGACGGTCGATTTCGCGAATCGGCCCGAGGGACGCCGGCTCCGCGGTCGCGTCCGGATCGGGGAGCGTGCGGTGGCCGGCGTCTGGGTGCGTGTCGAGGCCGTGAACGATCGGTCCGTCCCTCGGTCGTTCAGCCTTCTGGGCGGCGCGAGGACGGACGCGGAGGGCCGCTTCGGCCTCGCCGACGCGATGCTGGGTCCCATCCATCTGGCGATCGGGAACACGAGCGTCGGGCACAGCGATTCGCCGGGTGCTTCCTCGACGAGCTACCGCTTCGCGACGACCGTGCTCGACGAACCGGAGCTCGATCTCGACGTCGCGATCCCTCCGGGAGGCGAGATCCGAGGGCGTGTCGTGCGCGCGGGGGATGGCGGGCCGCTCGAGCGAGTGATCGTCTTTGCGTGCGCTGCGGAGGGCGGCGACGGCTCGGCGTTCACCTCCTCCGGAGCTGCAGTGAGCGATGCCCAGGGGGAGTTCCGAATCTCCGATCTCCTTCCCGGCACCTACGAGGTCGGCACTGGAGTGCAGCCGGACGACGAGTGGAGCCGCGGTCCGTTCCTCGTTCCGGCGGAGCGTTCGCGAGTCGTTCTTCACGCCGGTGCGACGACGACCGTCGAGCTCTCTCTCGTCGAGGGCGCGGAAGTCGTCGCCGACGTCGTCGATCGGGACGGCCGCCCGCGTCCCGATGCGTGGGACTACGCCGTCGTCGCCGGCGGTCCGCAGCCTCCCAAGGCGCGGGAGCCCATGGCTCGAGCCGTTCCGTCCGGTACCGCGCGCCTTCGCGGCGTCGTGCCGGGCGAGCTCTTCGTCCTCGCGGACGTCGAGGGTCGCCCGCTCGCGCGGTCGGAGCGCCTATCGCTCGTGGCGGGGGAATCGGCGCGGATCGAGCTCCGGTTCTCGCGTGGCACGCGCGTGCGCGTCCAGGGCGTCGTCGACCAAGGGGAGGCCGTCGTCGTCACGTCGCTTGTCTTCCTCGACGCCGCCGGAAACACGCTTTCCCGCGCGCGCGCCGCGTCCGCGCTCGCGCGAGCGGCGCCCTGGCTCGAAGCGGAGGTGCCACCCGGGCGAGTTCGCCTCCTCGTCGACGCCGAGGGCTGCTCGCACTGGGAAGGAGAGGTGGAGGTGGGAGACGTCGATCTGCAGGAGATCAAGCTCTCGCTCATGCGCTCCTGACACTCTTCGCGTTCGTCCTCACAGCTCCACGTCGCGCACGATCGTCCCGCCGGGAACGAGATCGAGCTCGACGCGCTTCGACTCCGACTTGCCGACTTGGGTGAACGTGAGCTCCGCGGGTCCTTTCCACCGGACGTGGATCTCGTAACGGCCGGCGACGTCGGTCCAGGTGGAGACGTGCCGCTTCGACTCGACGTGACGAAGCTCGACGCGCGCCGTCGAGAGCTGTGGGCCGTGCAGCGAGACGGAGCCATGCACGACGGCGGGTTCGAGATCGGGCACCTGCAGATCGACGTGAGTCGTGCCGCCCCGAGGGAGGATCGCCGTCGCAAGCGCGTCGCCCCGCCGACCCTCGAGCTCGGTCTGAAACGAGCGAAGGGAGTCGGTGCAGGCCGGTCCCTCGATCACGACGAGCTGGACCTCCTGCCCAAGGAGTGGCATCGAGTTGAAGACCTCGAAGCGTCCCTCGGCGTCGGTGCGTGTGAGCCCGAGGACCCACGAGAGCGCCGAATCGACGATCGCGATCTGCGCGTCGGGGAACGGAAC
Organism: uncultured Planctomycetales bacterium; assembly: GCA_964545855.1. GTDB lineage: Bacteria > Planctomycetota > UBA1135 > UBA1135 > JACQFD01 > CAZJHD01. The sequence goes on along the minus strand of CAZJHD010000014.1, from coordinate 11,684 downwards.
TCCCCCGCGCCGAACGGTGCCGGCGATCGAGGGAGGCGCGGTCGCGAGAACGGTCAGATCGTCGACGTCGCGTCCCTCCTCGACAGTGATCGGCAGCAGAGGAGACGCCTGCAGGGTGAACTCCGAGGTCGGCCGGGACTCGGCGGAAGCGGGCTCCGACTCCGTGTCGGTCCACTCGATCGCCCAGGTTCCTCCTCTCAGCGTCCACGAGCCTGGCGGAACTCCGAGGAACGCGAAGCGGCCATCGGCGGCGGACAGAGCTTCCCGGCTTCTCTGATCCGAATCGAGGAAGACCCTCCACAGTCGAGCGGGCTCGCCGTCGGGGCGGACGATCACGCCGGAGACACGCGAGCCTCGATCGACGGTGACCTCGAGGTTCGGAATCGGCGCGTCCGTGAGTCGAGGGGCCGGAATCGGCGCGCTCTCCGAGGCCGCGGGGCCGAGGACCGTGAACGAGCTCCAGCGATCGGTTGTTCGCCGTGCGATCCTCCATCGGTGAGGCGCGACGACCTCCACCTCGGGACTCGCCGGCGCGAGATCGAGATCGAACTCGTGAGGTTCGCCAGAGCCCGGCTTTCCGCGCTCCTGGACGAGGACAGCGCGGAGCCCGGAGATCGGAAACGGCGCTCCGTCTCGCCATCGCGCCACGATCTCGACGATGGAGTCCCTGCGCGGCTCGACCACGATCCGCAGGAACGTGGCGCTCTCTTTCGAGGTCGGCGGTCCGGCGTGTTGCTCGCGCGACTCCCTCCAGTGAGAGTCGTCGACGGCGACGCGCGGGACCGGCATCCGGGCTCCCCGGACGCGGAATCGGCCCGATGCGTCGGAGAGGACGGGCCTGCGCTGTGCTGTCTCCACGATCCAGGTGTGCGCATTCAGACGGACGTTGGGCACCGGTCTGCCCTGGCCGTCGACGACGATTCCCTCGATGGGTGTCTCGAGACCGAGGACGAGGTTCACCTCGGCCGTCGCTCCCTCGGCGAGGCGAAAGTAGTCACTCTTCGTATCGGCGTAGCCCTCCGCGACAACGCCGATGCGCCCGAAACACGAGTGACAGCACATGAGCGTGAAGTCTCCGGATGCATCGGTGAACGTCGAGTCCGTCGCCCAGTCGGGCACCTCACCCGAGAACACCCACGCTCCCGCCACGGGCTCTCCACGGGGATCCAGAACGCGCCCTTCGATCCTCCCGGGCCGTAGGACGGTGATGTCGCCCACGTCCGTGATTCCGAGTCGCCCGGGAACTTCCTTGACCGTCGCGGGACAGGCGCCCTCGGCCTCGACGGTCAGCGCCATCGGGGCCCAATGCGAGCGAAAGTACAGCCGCAGCTCGAAGCGACCATCTGCGGAGCTACTCGACGACGGAAGGGCGGACCGGTGGGGCGCGCTGGGCGCCCCGATCGTCACCCGCGCTCCCTCGACCGGCGCGCCCGACGAGTCGACGACGCGGCCGCGGATGCGCAGGTCCGTGGGGAAGTCGGGAGTCGCGCTCTGCGCGAGCGCGCCGGCCGCGAGTTGCAGGGTGGCACACGTTGCGGCGAGGAGTCGGAAGAGCGGGGTTCGGCGAGGGCTCGAGGTCATGGCGGGCCGGCCCTACGGATCACGGTCGAGAAAGGGGACGAAGCAGACCGAGCAGCCGGCGGTCGGACCGCGCGAACCCTCGGCCCGGCCTCCCGATCGGCCGTTCGGCGGCGCGCGGCGACTCGGTTGCCGCGGTGACCACCGGGGGCTACCCTTCGCGCCATGAAAGCCGTCGGCGTCAAGGAGCTGAAGACGCACCTCTCCCACTACCTCCGCCTCGTGAAGGCGGGAGACACGGTGCTCGTCACGGAGCGCGACGAGGTCGTGGCGGAGCTGCGCCCCACGCGGCGCCAGCTCGCGCCGCCGGACGACGACATGGAGGCGATCCTGGACGACCTCGCGGCGAAGGGAGAGATCACGCGCGCGGCGCTCCCGAAGAAGGGATGGAGGTGGAAGCACGGCACGCTCGGTCTTCCGGAAGGGACGGTCCAGCAGATCCTCGACGAGCTACGCGCCGATCGGACCTGAGCGACCGTGTCCACCGCCGCGCTCTACCTCGACACATCCGCGATCCTCCGCGCCACCATCGAGGCTGGGACCTCGGCGGAGATCGACGACGCGATCGCGCGGGCGACGGAGCTCGTGACCTCGCGTCTCACGAAGGTCGAGGTCGACCGAGCATTCCTTCGACTCCGGCGCGCTCGTACTGCCTCCGAAGGGTCCCTCGTGGATCGCGAGCGCGAGGTCGAGGCGATTCTCCGGCGCTGCGAGTTCTTCGAGGTCTCGGAGCCGATCTGCGCGCTCGCCGGCCGCGTCGCTCCGGAGTCGGGCCTCCGCGCGCTCGACGCGATCCACCTCGCGACGTTCCTCGAGGCGAAGAGACGTCTCGAGGGTCTCGAGCTGCTCACCGCCGACGAGCGCCTGCGCCGCGCGGCGGAGTAGCGCCGCCGCGCGCCGCCGCCCCTTCACCTCCACGCGAAGCGCCCGGGGCGGATCCGCAGCGCGTCGTGCGCCTCCGACCACCAGAGACGCCACGCGTCGGGGTCGGCGACGGCGTCGCCCGACGGACGCGGGCGCGGCGGCCAGACGCGGCGCGCGGCGTCGCGCGACCAGGGGTCGGTCGGCCGCTTCGCCGGGCGCTCCTCGTCGGCGGGCAGCAGCCGCGCGAGACCCTCGCCGATCGCGCGCGCGTCGCCCTCCTCCATGGCGCTGATCGCGGCGAGGCCGATCTTGCGCGCCATGCGCGCGTCGAAGGTCCAATAGGCGAGCTCGCCGAAGTCCGCCTCGGACGCACCGGCGAGCAGCGTGCGCAGCGCGCCCACGGGATCGCCGCCGCGCTCCTCGCAGGCGGCGACGAGGAGCCGCGCGCGCACGGAGTTCGGGAACGCGAGCAGGACCAGATCGAACGCGTCGACCGCCGTCGCGAGCTCGCCCGCCGCGAACGCCTCGAAGCCCGCGGCCATCCCCTCGTCGTAGCGCCGCAGCACGGCCTCGTCGGTCACCCCATAGGGCTCGGCGTGATCGATCCCGGTCATGACGAGGTACACGCGCGGGACGTCGCGGCCGAGGAGGTCCCACACGGCGTCGAGCTCGGCGCGGTTCCGCGTCTCGCGGGCGCGCGCGTGCTCGAGGAGCCGCGCGTCGGAGCCCACCGGCGCGGGCATCGCCGCCGGCAGGCCGTGCGGACCGAGGAGCGTCGTCATGGCGTCGTAGGCGAACGACGCGGCCCTCTCGTCCTCCGGCGTCCAGCCGGCCACCCAGTCGCCGCGGTTCGGCGTGCGGCCGCCGAGGAGGAGCGCCCATTCGTCGGGGTCGTCGCGCGTCGGCCCCGGCCGCACGTACTCGAGGAAGGGCCGGTCGTCGCTGTTGACGCGCTCCTCGGTCGACGGGTCGTCGTCCCAGAGCGCCGCGCGGAGACGCTCCGGACCGACGAGCAGCATCGCGAGGAGCGTCTCGGCGGAGTCGATGCCCACGAAGTCGAGGCTCGCGCGGACGCGCGGGCGCGCGAGCTTGCGCCGCAGGTCGGCCATGGTGACGCGCGGCGCGTCGCGGTAGCCCACCACGACGGTCGTGCCCGAGCCGTACCAGATCGACGCGTTCGGGAACGCGAGCTGGAAGGCGCGCAGCATCGCCCGGTAGGCCTCGGAGCCGTAGCCGTTCGTGATCCACTGGCACGCCACGCCGCCCTCGCGCAGGCGGGAGCGCACGAGCTCGTAGTACTCGCGGCTGTAGAGGCTCGTCGTGCCCGCGTCGTTGGGGTCGATCGGATCGGAGGTGATGACGTCGTAGGTGCGATCCGTCGAGAGCAGGTAGCTGCGGCCGTCGTCGAAGATCGCGTGGAAGCGCGGGTCGTGGACGGGATCGTGGTTCGCGTCCTCGAAGAACGCCGACGCCTCGCGGATCACCCGGGGATTCAGCTCCACCACGTCGACGCGCTCGAGGTCGTGCTGGAGCAGGCAGCCCGTCGTGACGCCGGCGCCGAAGGCCACGACGAGCCCGTCCTTCGGATCGGGGTGGAAGAGCGCCGGGAGATGTCCCAGCAGCCGCAGGTGGATCTGCCCGTCGACGTCGGTGCCCGCCTGCTCCTCCCCGTCGACGAAGAGCGAGCGCATCCCGCCCACCGCCTCGCCCACGGCGATCGAGGACTCGGGGCCGTCGGCGGAGTAGAGGATCCGGTCGTGCGTGCGCCGCTCGAGCAGCTCGCGCGGCGACGCCGCGAGGAAGAACGCGGCTGCGAGGGCGCCCGCCGCGACGGCGCCCGTCGCGAGGGCCGTCCAGGGCGCGCGGCCGCGCGGGCCGCGCCAGAGCAGCAGACCGAGGCCCGTGAGCGCGTTCGCCCCGGCGAGCGCGAGGAGACCGTGCACGAGTCCGAGGCGCGGAAGGAGGACGAAGGCGCCGGCGAGGGCGCCGAGGATCGCGCCCAGCGTGTTCGTCGCGTAGGCGCGCCCCACGACACGGCCGATCGACGCGACGTCGCGCGCGAGGATGCGCGCGACGATGGCGAGCGTGCACCCCGAGAGCGTCGCCGGCACGGCGAGGATCGCGAGGCTCGCGAGGAGCTGGCGCGCCGTCACGATCCAGAAGGGATCCGTCGTGTAGCGCGCCGACTCGTCGCGCGCGACGACGCCCATGAGCGTCACCGTCGTGGCGGCGGCGGCGCCGAGCAGCACCATCGAGCCGCCGAGGAGCGCGACCCGGTTCTCGACGCGGTCCGCCAGCCACGACGCGAGGAGGCTCCCCAGCGCGATGCCGAGGAGGAACGACGCGAGCATCGACGCGAAGGCGTAGACCGAGTTCTCCCCCAGCACGTAGACGAGGTAGCGCGTCCAGAGCACCTCGTAGGCGAGCGCGAAGGCGCCCGACGCGCCGAAGGCGAGCACGACGACGCGCGCGGTGCGTCGGTCGTCGGGAGTTGCAGCGTCCGCGGGCGCGCGATCCGCCGACGCCCGATCCGTTGGCGCGCGATCCGATGGTGCCCGATCCGTTGAAGAGTGGTCGAGCGGCGCCGCACGGCGCGCGAGCAACAGCGCCGCGACGCCGACCACCGCGTTCGTCGCGGCGGCGGTGTAGGCCGTGCCGCGCAGCCCGAGGGCCGCCACGAGGAGGAACGCGGAGGCGAGCGTGCCGGCGACGGCGCCGAGGGTGTTCACGCCGTAGAGGAGCCCCGACTCGCGGGCGATCCGCTCCCGCGTGCGGCAGACGGCGCGCAGGAGCAGCGGCAGCGTCGCGCCCATGAGCGCTGTCGGCACGAGCAGGACGGCGGCGGCGATCGCCACGCGCAGCAGCGGAAAGAGCCCGCCCGTCGCGTGCTTCCACGGCGCGACGAGGGCCGGGAGGCTCTGCAGGAGCGGCAGCGTCGCCAGCGCGCTCGCCGCGATGCCCAGCTCGAGCCATCCGTAGAGCCGCAGCGGCGATCGCGCGCGGTCGGCGACGCGGCCGATGGCCCAGGAGCCGAGCGCGAGCCCGCCCATGAACACCGCCAGGACGGTGCCCACCGCCTCCGACGTGACGCCCAGCACGAGCGTCAGCTGGCGCATCCAGACGATCTGGTAGACGAGCCCCGCGGCGCCCGAGAGGAAGAAGAGGAGGAGGACGGCGAGGCGAGTCATGGATCCCCGGCGCCCGGGGCGGCGCATCCTCGCGAAGGCGGGGCCCGGCGATCCAGCAGGACGGCGAAGAAGGGCTTCGAAGGCGAGCGCGAGGAATCGTCGTCAAGACCGAGGAGCGACGCCGCAGCCGGCGCGCCGCCGACTTCACGCCGGTCGCGCGTCCTCCCCGATGCAGTAGGATTCGAGCGTGGACCCGGAATCGCGTCGCGCAGCACGGCTTCGAGGCACGTCCCGTCTGATCCGGCGCGGCGAGGACGATGGATCCTTCGACCGGGAATTCTGGAGCCGCGTCGGCCCGGCGGAGCGCCTCGTCGCCGTCTGGGGACTGACGCTCGAGCACCTCGCCTGGACGGACCCTGGTGCAACCGAACCCCGACTTCAGAGATCTCTGTGCCGCGTTGAACGGCGCCGGCGCTAGGTCTCTCGTCGGGGGAGCGCACGCGAACGCCGTCCACGCGGCTCCGCGATTCACGAAGACCTTCTCGACCCCGACCGCCTGAAGGACACGGGACCGGCGATCCGATCGTCGGCCGGTGGCGGCGTGCTACTGCACCACCACCGTCATCCCGTTCGTCAGCAGGTACGTCCCCGCGCCGGTGATGCCGCCGCCGGCGAGGCCCTGCAGGTGATGGGTCGTGCCCTGCAGCAGCGGGTTGTTCGGCACTAGGAGCGTCACGGTCTGCTGCTTCTGCAGCGAGGGGATCGTCCCCGACACGAGCTCCGCGATCGGCTGCAGCGGGTCGAGCAGGAAGTCGCCGAAGGGAGGGATCGGGAACGGCGGCGCCGGCGTGCCCTCGAAGGTCGTCCACGCGTCGCCGAAGAAGGGGCCGGTGATCGTGAAGCTCCAGTTGGCTCCGATCGTGGCGATGGGCTGCGCCGTCATGAGGGCCGGCGTGTAGAGGAACGGCACGGGCGCCGCCGCGCTGCCGCCGAGGTCGGTGACGACGACGGTGGCGGGGCCGGGCCCGCGGGGCGGCGACTTCGCGACGATCGAGGTCGCGGAGACGCTCGTCACCTGGGCCGGCACGCCGCCGACGGTGACGGTGGTGCTTCCGAGGGAAGCGAAGTTCTTCCCCGTGATCGTGAGCGTCGTGCCGCCCGCCTGCGGACCGAAGGCCGGCGAGACCGCGAGCACCTGCGACGCCACGAGCTTGCGCTTCATGAGCGGATCGCAGACGACGACGTTCTCCCAGGAGAGGAACTGGATCGAACCGTAGAACGCCTCGGCCACGCTGAGGCCGCGCGCGTAGGCGGGGAAGAGGCGGTCGGGCTGCGAGACGGCGTTCAGGTAGGGCTCGTCCGTGTGGCCGTTCACGGCGGTGCAGCCCATGCGGATGAGATCGGCCACGAGCGACTGACCGTAGCTCGGCGGCCACGCGAAGGTCCGCGCCGACGTCGACACGAAGTCCGTCGCGAGCGATCCCGGCAGGAACGCGCCCGGCACCGTGGAGCCGCCGATCGCGCCGTAGTAGGGGGGGCCTTCGTTGTTCGAGTCGTTACTGCCCCAGGACGCGTAGCCGAGGATCGCCGGCTGGTCCTTCACGAACGCCGTCGTCGTGTCGTGCACGAACGGCAGACCCATGGAGGCGAGCTGCGTGTCGGCGGCGTTCAGCCACGACTCGCCGAGGGCGTAGCCGCCGACCTTCGTCGGGTCGCCGTCGAGGACGAAGGCGCCCGCCGCCGGCGTCTGCGCACGGTCGATGAGGTTCTTCACGTCGACGGGCACGCCCGTCGCGCCGTCGATCGCGTCGGCGTAGCCGTCGAGGCGGCACACGAGGTAGCTGATCCCCGGCGCAGGCACGGGCGCGAACTGCTCGAAGCCGAAGGGCGAGCCGTAGTAGGGGTTCGGGAGCCAGCCCTCGTGGCCGTTCGCGGGCACGAGCCCCGTGAAGAGCTGGGTGAGCTCCGAGTCGACGGACGCGACGGTCTGCGAGATGCCGCTCCCCGTCGTGTTCGCGACCCGCAGGGGAACTCCCTTCGTAAGGAGGATGCAGCGCACCTGGTCCTTCAGCGCCGGCGCCGTCGCTTGCAGGTAGGCCGCGATCGGATCGCGGACCGCGGCGTTGTACTGCGCGCGCGTGATGGTCTCCGTCGAGGGCGTGCTCCCCGCCAGGTGGAGCACGTTCTGCGGCGGGATCGCGCGCACGCCCGCGTAGTAGGCGCCGATCGCGACGGAGATCGGCGACGCGTCGTTCACGACGACGAGCACCTGGTCGGGGCGCAGCTCGGCGGCGGCGTTGCCGGCGAGGAGGAGGACCGAAGCGAGCACGAAGGCGGCGAAGGAACGCGAGTGGCGCATGGGCGGGGAGTCGGGTCCATCGAGCGTACCCGCCGACCGCGAACCGCGCCGCGCCGCGCGCGATTCCCCGATGGACGCCGCTGTAGGATCCGAGCGTGGACCAGGAATCGCGCCGCGCCGCCACACTTGGCGGTACTTGGCGTGATTCGGTCGGGGCACGACGACGGCAGCCTCGACCGCGTGTCCCGGAGCACTCGAGGCTCTCGGGACGACTCGACGTCGTTGGCGGGCTCACGATCGAATGCTTGGCGTGGATGGATCCCGGTGCAGCCGAACCACGACTCCAGAGATCTGACTTCCGTGTCGATCGGCGTCGGTGCTGAGCACTCGCTCCTCGGGTCCCACACGCTCGCACCGCGCGACTCGAGCGTGAGCGTCTCGAGTCTCGAGTCGATGCTCCCGTTGCTGCGGACGGCGCTCCGGGATCTCGCATGAGCCCGGCGCGCCGTGCGTCGTGGAGTCGCTACGTGATCTGGGCCACGGTGGTCGTCAATGCCATCTACCTCGCACTCCTCGCGCTTTGGACGTGGGCCGTCTGGCATGCGGACATAGGTGTCGCGATGCAGCTCTCGGGAGCTCTCACGGGGGTGGCCATGCTCCTCGCGACCAGTGCCTGCATCGTGGCTCTCCTCTGCGAGCGGCGATGGCTGCGGTTCATCAGTGCGGCGGCAGGCAGCATCGGATGCTTCGTCACGCTCTACATCGCCCTCGATGCCGCGCGGACTCACGTCGCGCAGTTTCGGTCCGAGAGCCCACCGCCCTATACGTACGTGCTGGCCGGCATCGCTCTCTGGACGCTCTTCGGGATCTGTCTCCGCTGGTTCACGGCGCCACCGGCGGCGAGCCAACCTTGACGGAGAGGACGAATCGAAGCGCTTCGGCGTTCCGAGAACAGGTGTCGGGCAACCCTTCGCCTCAGTCCTTTCCGAGCGCGATCGGCACCGTGCGCGGGTCGGTGCCCGCCACCAGGAAGGTCACCTCGCCCGGTGCGTGGCCCGCCGCCGTCGCGCGCGCGCGGTAGCGGCCCGGCGCGAGGCTGCCGAGACGCACGTCGCCCGGCGCCGGCGGCCCTTCCGTGAAGTACTCGGCGAACTCCGCCACACCGGCGTAGCCCGAAATGCGTCGCCCCGCCTCGTCGAAGAGGTCGATGCTCGCGCCCGGCAGCGGCGCGCCGTCGGCGCCGGTCACGCGCGCCACGACCGGCGCTCCGACGACGAGAGCCACGTCGGCCGCCGTCTCCGCGCCCGAGGCAACCTCCAGCGGCTCCACGATGCTCATGGCGTAGCCGCGCGCGCGCGCGAGCAGGCGGTACCTCCCCGGCGCGATGCCCCGCGCCACGTAGCCGCCGGCCGCGTTCGAGAAGACGTCGGAGATGCGCGCGACGGACCGCCCCTCGAGGGTCTGCAGGAAGATCGACGCGCCCGGCACGGGCGTACCGGCGGGACCGCTCACCGTGCCGGCGATGGAGCCTCCCGTGCGGAGCACGAAGTCGACGCCGCGCAGCGCCTCGCTCTCGGCGACGTCCACCTCGCGCGACTCGCGCCCCCACACGGACGCGCTCTGGCCGAAGGCGAGCGCGCCTCCGGCGGCGATCGTGTAGCGGCCGCCGCGCACGTTCTCGAAGCGGAAGCGCCCCTCGTCGTCGGAATGCGTCTGGCCGAAGCTCCCGATGAGGGACGCCGACTCGCCACCCTCGGTCGACAGGAGGACGGGCACGCCCGCGAGCGGCTCGTTGCGCGCGCCGCGGAGCGATCCCTCGATGGACCCGATCGGGAGACGGATCGTCACGTCGTGCGTCGGCCGGTCGGGCACCACGACCGCTTCCTCGACGCCGCTCTGCGTCGCACCCATGCGCTGCACCGTGAAGAGCGTCCTCCCCGGTGGCACCGCGATCTCGAAGCGCCCGCTCTCGTCGGCCGAGGCGAAGCGGACGCGCGCGCTCGACTCTTCGTCGCCGCCGCCGGTCGTCACGACCGACACGAGCGCGTGCGCGACGGGCTGGCTGCCGGCGACGATGCGCCCGCGCACGGTGACGCTGCGTCCCATGGCCTCGCCCAGCACGACGTGCGCCGTCTCGCCGTCGGTGACGGAGACCATCTGGAAGCGCATCCCCTGCAGCATCGCGGCCGGGTTGCCGCTCGTGGAGTCGGCGAGGAACGAACCGCGCAGGATCGACACGTTGTAGGAGGCCTCCGGCAGGTGCGCGACCGTGAAGCGGCCCTCGGCGTCGAGCGTCGCCTGGCGCATCTCCGTCACCTGCAGCGACATGATCGTGGCGAGTCCTCCGGCCATCGGCAGGCCGTCCTCGCCGAAGGCGACGCCCTCGATGGCGCCTCCCGCCGACAGCTCCACGACGACGCCCTCCACGTGCGCGCCCGCCGGCTGGCTGCCGAGGGCGACGACGCTCTGGGCGTGCTCCGCGAGCGTGACGGAGAGCGTGACGTCTCCCGGCGCGAGCTCGTCGAGACGGAACGCGCCGCGCTCGTCGGCGCTCGTGGTCGGCAGGTCCTCGCGGAAGATCTCGGCCCAGCCGCCGGAGAGAGTGACGTGGGCGCCGGGGAGCGCGCGCTTCGTCGCGCGGTCGACGACGGTGCCGGAGACGGTGACGGCGAGAGGCAGCTCGAAGACCTCGCGGGCCGGCGCGCCCGATCGCACACGGACGTTCTCGCGGCGCACGGGCGCGTGCCCCGGAGCGCGCGCGACCACGGTGTAGGAGCCGGGCGGCAGGTCGTCGACGCGGAAGGTCCCGGGCGGGAGCGCTGCCCCGCCCGGTTCCGCGCCCGCCGCGAAGCGATGCTCGCGGACGGCCTCGGGGAACGTCATCCCCGGCGCGATCATGCGCGCCCGCTCCACGCCGATCGTGAAGGCGGAGAGCGGCTCCGTGGTGACGGCGTCGCGCACCTCGCCCTCCAGGGCGCCCGGCTCCCGCAGCTTCAGCAGGACGGGCTCCTCGTCGTCCACGTGGCGCGACTTCCTCGCCGGCGCGAAGTCGGGGAAGGTCGCCTCGAGGTCGTAGGGCCCGCCGCCCATCCCGGGGAACGCGAATCGGCCCTCGGCGTCGGCGACGGCCTCGCCGCGATCGCCGGGCCGCGCGCCGCCGACGCCCGGCTCCATCTGGTTCCCGCCGAGGGAGAACGTGAGCGTCACCGACGCGCCCGCGGCGGGCTCGCCGCCGGGCTTCACGACGCGCCCGCGGATCGTCGTGCCGCGCTCCAGCACGAAGAAGCCGAGATCCACCGTGGCTCCCGGATGCACGTCGACGGGCGGGATCGTCGGCGGACGATGGCCCGACACCTCGACGGCGAGACGCACGGGACCGGGCGCCACGTCGACGAGCGCGAAGGAGCCGTCGGCGGAGGTCGTCGCCGGCTCGCCGTACTCCACCTCCACGAGGTAGGCGGCGAAGTGGCTGCCGAGGGAATGGATCGTCGCGCCCTCGACGGGCGCGCCGGCGTCGTCGACGAGACGGCCGACGATGCGGCCGCCCGGCGCGATCCAGATCGTGAAGGCGTCCTTCGGGTCGTGGTCGGGCTCGCGCGCCGCGGTCCCCGGCGCGAAGCCATCGCGCAGGGCGGCCACCATGCCGCGCTCGCCGGCCGGAACGCCGCGGAGGAGGAACGCGCCCGACGCGTCGGTCTCGGCCGCCACCTCCTGGGGCGTGCGGAGCCCTGCGCCGAGGCTCGGCAGACGGCTCCCGAGGTAGGCGACGCGCGCGCCGGCGACCGGCTCGCCGCCGGCGGCGAGGACGCGGCCGC